>CAZLWA010000001.1:0-2312 GCA_964563165.1 uncultured Bacteroidota bacterium
CCGTGACCTTAAAGATCAACGGCCGGCCCGAGCCCGTGGTCATGCATGAAGGCTTCGCACACCTCCGGCGCCGTTGGAAAAAAGGCGACGCCGTTGAAATAAATTTTCCGATGCCGGTTCGACGCGTGATCGCCGATGCCAATGTCGCTGCAGACCTTGGAAGGGTCGCGCTGCAGCGAGGGCCGATCGTTTATTGCGCCGAAGGAGCGGACAACAAGGACGGCCGTGTGCTGAATCTGGTTTTGCCGGACGACAGCCGATTGCAAAGTAACTTTCATCAGGAAATGCTGAACGGGATTGAAGTGATCACCGGAAAAGCTTTGGGTGCAACATACGGAAACGACAAATCACTGAAAGGCGAGGAACAAGGATTCACGGCCATTCCCTACTACGCCTGGGCTCACAGGGGACCGGGTGAAATGACGGTGTGGCTGGCGCGCGATATTTCCAAAGCCAAACCTCTGCATGCACCTTCGGTCGCTGCAACCAGTAAAATTATTTTGACGAATGGAATTAATTCATCCGCCCTAAATGATGAAAAAGAAATCAGAAGTTCGAGCGATTCGTCCAACGGCTACTGCACGTGGCCGCCGGGAAACGACACCCTGCTGGCCGAATATCACTTTCAACGGACGGAAGAAGTCTCGGAAATTCAAGTGTATTGGTTTGACGACGGAAAAAGTTACCGCGCGCCCAAATCGTATCGCCTGCTCGCCAAATTTCAAGGCCAATGGCAACCGGTCTACGTACCGAAAAAGATCTATGGCGCGGAGAAGGATCAGTTCAACAAAGTCATTTTTGAGACCGTCAGGACGGTTGAACTCCGCCTGGAAGTTTATCCCGACACGCGCTCCAATTGCGGTATTCTCGAATGGCGCGTGTTTTGAAAAATGATTGTTTATCCCCGATTCTTTAAATGTACGTGTGTTTGAAAAAATTTACGTCATAAGAGGTGATTCATGAGACATGTTTTCCTGATTGCTTTGGTTTTTGTGCTTAGTGTGACCGTATTGACAGCACAAAAAAGGACAACGGTGGCGCTGCTCGATCTCGGGTTCGCCGATAAAATCCCGCAAAGCGTCTCCGCCACCTTATCCAATTTGATCCGGCAGGAATTCCTTAAATCCAAACAGTACGAGATACTCGACCGCAACAACATGTCGACGATACTGAAGGAACAGGACTTCAGCCTTTCGGACGCATGCTCCGGTAAAGAGTGCGCCGTACAAGTCGGAAAACTTCTTGCCGTTGAAAAAATGATCTACGGTACGATCAGCCTTCTCGGAAAAAAATACATTATTAACCTGCAAATGGTGGACGTGACCACAGGGAAAATCGAAAAAATTGAAAATGAGAATTACATCGGAGCGATCGAGGACATTGACGCAGCCGCCGTCAACGCCGCGAAGAAAATAATAGGAGAAGAAAAGATCGAGGCTTCTATAAACATTAATTATTCGCTCTATGTTGTTTCCGAGCCGGAAGGCGCCCGCGTATTCCTGGATGATAGTCCGAAAGGAAATACGCCGCTGACCCTCTCTCTTAAGACCGAAAATACGGTAACGCTCCTGTTGAAAGCGCCTAATTATCAGGATTGGACTCAGGATGTCACGCCGAAAAAAGGGGAAAAGACCATTGTCGACGCGAAGATGCTGCCCAAAGAAACCGGCTTCAGCATGGATTCCAAAGTGCGATTGTATGACATCAAAAGCAAATCGCACAAAACGGCTCTCTATTGGTCGCTTTTCATGGGGCTTGCGGGTGCAGGTAATTTCTACGCCGGACAAACCAAAATGGCTTTAGGGGTGATTGCGTTGAACATAACCGGTTTCGCGCTTGCAAGTAAGGGCAAAGGAGGAACCTCGCTGGTAGCTTTAAGTACATTGGGCGGCATGATCGGCGCTCAATTCGGGGTTCTCAGTCACAATAAGCAGCTCAGGCGCGATTTGGATATTTCTGTCATTCCCGACGTGAGAAATAGGGGCGCACAATTAGTCTTTTCTGTGGTTTTGAAATAACCGGATCCCGTGACTTATAAAATTCCACCGCAGACGCATATCGGACACGTCCATTTGAAAGTTGCGGATCTGGATCGGTCGCTGAAGTTCTATTGCGAACTCTTAGGATTTGAACTCATGACGACCTACGGTTCCGATGCCGCATTTATCAGTGCCGGAGGCTATCATCACCATATAGGTTTGAATACCTGGTACAGCAAAAATGCATCGCCTGCTCCGGTAAATTCGCCGGGACTATTTCACACCGCTATCGTTTATCCGACGCGCCAAGACCTTGCGATCGCTTTCAAGCGG
>CAZLWA010000002.1:0-51817 GCA_964563165.1 uncultured Bacteroidota bacterium
GATAAGCCGAGGCCCATGCCTTCGGTTTTTGTCGTGAAGAACGGGTTGAAGATCTTTTCCAGATTTTCCTGTGCGATCCCGCTTCCCGTGTCCTCGATTTCAATGGCCACAAAAGGAAGATCTTGATCGAACGCGTCGTCCGACCATTGGAGGTTTGGATTATCGCCGACGGTGGTGGTATAGGTTTTGACCGTCAGTTCGCCGCCGTCGGGCATCGCCTGGATCGCATTGAGGAAAATGTTCATTAGTACCTGTTCCACCTGGTTTTGATCGGCGAAAATATTGGGAACGACGTCGGAAAAATTTTCTTTGAAGGAAATCTTCTTCGTGGTCAATTGCATCGCGGTCAGCAGGTAAATACTGTCGATGAGAGTCTCGATATTAAAGTAATCACGAGACGGCTTGATCGGTTTTGCAAATTTGAAAAAATCCATGAGTAAATTGTTGACGCGGTCAATTTCGCGTACAATGCGGCTCACCAGTTCCAGCCTGCGGTCGCTGTCTTCGAACGATTCCTCCAAAACCTGCGCCGCCGCCTTTATTCCGCCCAGCGGATTTCTCACTTCATGTGCGATGCCGGTAGCTAACTCGCCGAGCGTCGCCAACCGGTCCATCCGTTCCACCTGTTTGCGCATGAGATTCATTTCCGTCAGATCACGAAATGTAACGATCACGCCGATTTGTTCCTTATTTTCAACGAGCGGCGACGTGCTGAATCCGATCGGAATGACCGCGCCCGATTTTGAAGTCAGTTTGACCTCTTTACTTTCAAAACGCTTATTGGTGATCAGCATGAGGTCGATGATCCGGCCGTTCTTTTCCGGCTCCGCGACGATGTCGATCATATTACGCCCGAGCAATTCATCGATCTTGTATTCCAGGGTTTTGGCGGCGTTGTTGTTCAAGAAAGTAATGCTGCCCGTCATATCCATGCAGATCAGGCTGCTGCTCATGTTCTGAATGATATTCCGATAGAACCGGTAGACGCGTTCGATCAGTTTATATTTTTCATACAAGGCCGTTTGCTCGTCCAG
Source organism: uncultured Bacteroidota bacterium (assembly GCA_964563165.1). Taxonomy (GTDB): domain Bacteria; phylum CLD3; class CLD3; order SB21; family SB21; genus CAZLWA01. Next base: position 1,035 of record CAZLWA010000002.1, read on the forward strand.
CCATTCTTTTGGGATCGATTTTTTCAAGTCGGAAGAGAGGGAACTCGTGGGCGACTGATCTTTTTGCGCTTGTTTATTAAGCACGCGCTGATCCAGCGGAATTAAATCACTCAATTCCTTATTAAGAATTTCAAACGCTTCTTTCTTTTCTTCGAATCGCTTACTCATAATTTATTCTCTTTACAAAAGGCTCATCGGATCGACTTCGATATGGATGCTGATTTTCGGATCATGATGCTTTAATTCGTATGCGGTCAAAGTTCTGATTACCAATTCTTTTGTCCAACCACCCGACTTATCAAATGTCTTACTGACTTTCAGTAATATATGCCAGCGGTACAAATTGCGGATCTTCAAGATCGGAGCGGCCGCAGGCCCCAGAATTTCTATGGAATTCTTATTCCAATTTCCTTGAACAACTTCACGGCGAAGAATATCGCAAAAATGACAGCTTTGGTCAACTACTTTCTTCTCATCCCCGCTTTTCAGCTGAATGAGCACCAGCCTTCCGAACGGCGGGTACATCAACTCGCGGCGGTATTCGATCTCTTCCTTATAAAAAGCAATATAATCATGTTTCTGCGCATACGCAATTGCCGAACGATCCGGATGAAGGGTTTGGATGATCACTTGGCCCAATTTGTCTTTTCTTCCCGCGCGGCCAGCAACTTGCGTCAGCAATTGAAACGTCCGTTCCGAGGCGCGAAAATCCGGCAGCAGAAGCGACGTATCCGCCGATATCACCCCGACGACCGTGACGTTTTCAAAATCGAGGCCTTTGGTCACCATTTGCGTGCCGAGCAATATTTGAGTTTCGTTGTGTTTGAATTTCTCCAGAATGTTTCCATGAGCGCCTTTGGCCGTGGTCGTGTCCAAATCCATCCGTGCCACCACGGCATCGCCGAACGTACTTTTCAGCTGCTCCTCGACCTGCTGGGTACCGACGCCGTAATTTAGAATATGCTCACTTTTGCATTTCGGACACGCGAGGTAAGTCGGCTGCGCATAGCCGCAATAATGACAACGTAATTTATCCTGATACCTGTGATACGTCAGCGTAATCGAACAATTCGGACATTCGGCAACATATCCGCAATCGCAGCACTCAATGAAACTCGAATACCCGCGGCGGTTCTGGAAAAGTATGATCTGTTGACGGTGTCTCAGAGCTGTTCGTATGCGGTCGCGAAGCGGTTTGGACAGAATCGGCTGCCAATTTTCGGTATGCCGCTCTTTTTCTATGCGCATATCGACGACTTCCACTTCCGGCAGAGGAACTTCACGGATGCGTTTGGTCAATTCGAGCAAATGATATTTTGCCGTTTTCGCATTGTAATAGGATTCCAGGCTTGGTGTAGCGGAACCCAGTATCACGACGGCGCCATTCAAACTGGCGCGAATGACCGCCGCGTCGCGCGCATGATATTTCGGCACGGAGTCATTTTGCTTGTACGTGTTCTCATGTTCTTCATCAACGACAATCAAACCCAAATTTTCTAACGGCGCAAAAATGGCGGAACGCGCACCGATCACGATCTTAAAATCGCCGCTGTGCAATCTTCGCCATGAATCAAACCGTTCGCCCATGGACATGCGGCTGTGGAGTACCGCGACCCGGTCTCCGAAATACGATTTGAACCGCTCGACGGCCTGCGGCGTAAGTGAAATTTCAGGCACCAGGACGATCGCCGTTTTTCCGGCCTCCAGGATCTCCTTTATGGATTCAATGTAGACCTGCGTTTTTCCGCTTCCCGTAATGCCGTGCAGCAAATAGGTTCGGTATTCATTTTTTCTTATAGATTGAGAAATCGTTTCCACGGCCGCTTTTTGCTCGGCGTTGAGTTGAATGCGTTTAGGTTTTTCATACTCGCGGTCGTACGGATCGCGAATTTTTTCTTTTTCAAAAATGATGATACATTTCTTTTCGGCCAAACCCTTAAGCGCAGGTAAGGTTGAATCGGTTGCTGTCAACAAATCACTTTGTTTGATTTCCCATTCCGACGTATTTGCAATTGCCTCATTCAGACGACCTATGAAATATTCCAGAATTTGCGCCTGTTTAGGAGATTTTTTTTGAAGCGATTCTATCGTCGCCGGCAAGCGGCCGGGCTCGTCCGTCAGCGCGTCCGACAGGCGGACGAATTTTTCAAATCGAATGGAAACTTCCGCATCGGCGATGGTATCGAATTCCTTTATGATCCCTAACCGCTCAAGTTCTCCAATGCTCTTGGCCAGCTGGGCCGAGCCCGCTTTTTTGGTCAGGGCTTTCAGAGACAACCGTTTATAAACGAATAAAGCCTTTAGGATTTTGGCCTGCAGAGGTTTGGATTTTTTTAAGGCATTGATCTCAAAATCGCTGATCGCCGGTTTCAATTCATAAATTTTTTCGCTTTCTCTTTCCAGGCCCGGGGGCAGCATGCCGTGGAGCACTTGCCCCAGCGGCGTCATGTAATATTCGGAAATCCACCGGGCAAACCTCAGCAATTCGTTTGAAAACGCCGGTACCGTGTCGAGCACGTTCGAGATCAAATGACAATCGCCCGTGCCGGAATGAGGCTGCAGATGAATAATAGTACCGGTGATCTTTTTTCTTCCGAATTGCGCCAATACACGGCTGCCTTCCATCGCCAGCGGCATCAAGGATGGGGGAACCTCATACGTGAACAATTTGTCAACCGGGATTGGAAAGGCGACTTGCGCAAATATTTTCTTATCGGGCATAAAAATATTTTATAAATAATTCTCGACCAATATATTCAAAATATCTCCTAAACACAATCGCGGTAAGCGAGAAAATTATTGAAAACCGCTTAAATATACTTATATTCTATGTCTCAAACATATCGCAGGCAACAAGGGCTATGGCCGATCAAAGAAAAAATACCGAGATCGAACGCATCGAGGAAATTTTGAAAATTGACATTCAAGACCGATTGAATGAGCATTTTATCAGGACTTTTCTGCGTCAAATTGAAGTGCAGCCGCCGGAGCTTCTCCGGATTTTCCGCAAAAATCTCGCCGACACGCTGATGGAACGTGAGCATTCATTAAAAGGACACGTTCAGGCGGAATCGTTGTATGATATTCTCGACCTGAGCAAACTGCAGGCGTGGCTTGTGGAATCCGGCATAAATGAACGGGCCGCAAAGAATATCGTGAAGGGGCTGCAGCGCCGCACCACGGAGGAGCTCCATCGCTTTATTCACACCGGCACCTACCGCGACCATAAAGCAAAAGACATTTCCGACCTTCTGCTCGAGAGCGGCGTGGCTGAAGCGGATGCGGCACGCTTCTCGAGCATCGTCGACGAAACGGAGCTCAATGCAGGTGAAATGATTCAGCTTGCGTTCCGATTGAATTATTTTGCCGAACATGCGCTCCGTCAGGAATCGCTGCGCGGTTCCATGTCCCTCAAGGAAATTATAACCCTCTATCTGTTCACGTTCCTGCAGGTAACCATGAGCGAATATGGATTGGAAGAAGAGATCGTTTTCCAGATCGCGCATCGCCTCGGACTGTGCAATAATATGAACAGGCAATTCATGATCGTCAAGCAGCTCGAACGCTATTTCTTTACCACTTCGTCGATCGATGAAACGCAAGGTCAGTCTGAAAGTTTTTGGATCAAAATGATCAATGATCATGAATTGAAAATTGCGCTTGAGCAATATGTGATCGAGGACAAATTGACGAAGTCGGATATGGAAATTGCTGAGTTGTATGTCGAAGCGCACCACATTTTTGACGATGTCAGTGAATTGAACGACGAAACCTTAGCCGTGATTTCCATCACCTACCGGCTCGATAATCCGGAAGAAAGCGGGCATACGGTGGAAGAGCTCCTCGCCATGATCGACCAAACCAAGCTGTTGACGACGGAACTGGGCCCGCTCGGCATCGTGACGCGGGATGTCTTTTCGTTTTTTGAAATTTTAGGCGAATGCGATCACCATAATCATTCCTTTCGAAAGACCATTCTCACATTCCGCGCCCAACTGCGTAAATTAGCTGAAACGAGCAAGAAAACCGGTGAGCGTCCCGCCCTGAAACACTTGGTGTTGATTTATCTATATTCACGGTTGGATGCGTATCTTGAAGACGTGGAGAAAAATAAACATAAATTATTGGAAAGCATCCGCAGCCGCCTTGCCCATTGCCATGACCTGGCGAGGCAATTTGCGATCGTCGATCGCCTTGAGAAGCACATGTTCGAGAATCCCGGGCTGGTTCAAATCGCCGATGAAGATTATTGGCCTGAGCTGATCAACACGTTTGAATTGAACATCATACTGGAAATTTATATTGAGAACGAATACCTGGTTTCCGGAAACGTGAATATGACGAAAAACCAAATGCTCGATCGTTTGCAGACGCAGATCAACAGCGTTGAAAATATTTCTATCAAGAGTCTGCTGGTCGTGTTTATTACGGCGCATCTTTCAGCGCTTCTCGATCAGTCCAAAGAGGAGACGTTGAGCTTTGAAACGGTTACCGAAACGATCCGTCAGCTGCAAAATGATGCGGCGATGGCGGCCACGCAGGTTGATGTACAAAGCCGCGTCAAGCGAGAGCTGCTAAGCGCGTTGACGGAGAAATTATTTCGCCTTGAGGCCATCCGTACGACGTTGGAAAGTCTGGATCAAAGCGAATTTTCGAATCGTTTGGATGAAGTCATTTTGGGATTTCAAACGCGGCGGGATAATTTGATGGGAGGGAAAACGGATCCCGGCGTGATGGAAAAAGACATTACGGCCTATTTGTCGGATAAGAAAGTTGTCAAGCTCATCGACGTGGCGGAGCAAAACTACAAGAATGAATTGACGCGCCACGCCAAAGAAATAAGAAAATAAGTTACGATTCGAACATCCTTAAACACAGCGTTGTGCCGCTGCCGTTATTGTGAAACGACCAATCCGAAATTAATTTCTCCATGGCTTCCCACCCGCCAGCCTCGCCGGGAAGACCCGGCAGATCCAACCCGTTTTCGTTGTCGTAAATCTTGGCTTCTATAAAGCCCGGGTACGAATATATTGTTATATCCACCGGCTGACCCTTGCTGTGTTTAAGAACATGTGCGGCCGTGCGGCCAAGAACAGTCTTAAAATTCTCAATACTTATGCCTGTGAAATGACTGGCGTCCATGATGGCGCCAAGCGTTTCTGCCAAACGGGGTTCCGAATCGGGCGCGCCGTCCACCTGGATGATTTGCCGGACGGCCGGACTTCGATGAACGAAAACGACCGCAGCATCTTCGGGCAGGGCTCTCTGAATCAACCATTCCGATAAATGTTGAGTCAAATGGTGCACGGAGACGGCGGCATCCTTACGGATAGCGTCACATAGTAAAGTATTTACCGGCTCATCCACATTTTTCGAATGCACGAACAGATAGTCATTTTCGTGTATCGCTATCTCCATCTCTTCCAGAGCGCCCGACGCCGGCGGCGCGCCCAGCGAACGGGACTTAAGATCCAGGATTTCGGGAAGTCCGTTTCGAATGAGCAGCGGATTTTCAAATCCCGCGTTGATAATTTTCATGATTCCGTTGGACGTATTGAGAACGGCGAAAAAGGCCGCAACGGTTCGCAGGCGCTGATCGCGTGCAGCCAGAAACTGTTCCTCCAGGATCCGAAAGTAGTGATGAAGGTCGTGACCTCCTTTTGGAAAACATTTGAAATAAAACTCAGAAATATTTTTAATCAACGCGGCATAAAATGAAGCCGCGATATCCTTACCGGCGGCTTCTATGAGCAGCATGCCGACATGATCCTCGTCCATTTCAAAATAATCAAAATATTTCCCCACGTTCTTTTGTGTGGAGATGAGTTCACCGTAAATCTCAAAACCGGCTGTGCGCAGCGGTTCGGCGGGTAAAAGCCGGGCCTGAATTTTATAGGCCGCTTCCCACTGCGTGTCCAGTTTTTTTTGTGTCTCCGCCAGTTCGCTTGATTTTTCTTTCAATTTTTTTACCATGACTTTGAGCAAGACGGTCAAGGTGCTGAATTCATCGGTATGAACGGGCATGGGAAATTCAGCAGCCGATTCAAAATGCTGGTACAAAATCGCCGCCGCGTCGGAGCTCAATTGGGAAACGGGAGACAATACGCGGACGTTCAAATAGAGGAGCAAAATAAAACCGGCGGCGATCCCTGCGCATCCGCCGAGCAAAACGGCTTTCGTCAATTCCCCGTCGGCTGAATTCACGCTCGGATACGCCTCCGCCGCCGATTGCACGGTGACCGTTTGCCAGGAAATATTGACCAAATTATTCCGTGTGATAAAGCGGCCGTTCCCATCCTCGATATATCCCCGCTTCTGGAATTCTTTAAAGCTCCCGTCATCGGGATCATCCGTATTCGAAAAAATTATCTTTTCATTTTGCAGAATGTAGAAGGAGCCGGCAAACGTCTCACGTATGGTCTTAACCAATTCATTTAAACGCAGGTTGAAAACCAAATAGTGGGGGACACTGTCCGGTGTGAAAAAAGGAACGATGAATTTGACGGAAGAATTACCGTTGGCTGATGCAAAAGACGGGTCGACAAATTCGGGTGTGACTATCGATTTCAATGCGGATTCTTCTTTGTATTTGCGCGTAAAAGGAATTCCGAACTCACTGATCCCGCGTTCGTTGAGCAGGTATACGGAAGTAAAATCGTTGGGGTGATTTTCAAAGAACTCGTTACACAGCGCGGGATACTGCTTGCGCTCGGCAATTAAGAGGAGTTTGTTCAATGCACTGATCCAGGAAACACGAACCTTAACAAAGTCGTCGATCGCCTGATTATAGCGTTCGATCCTCTGCAGATTATTATTCAAATCGGCATCCCGGATGACCCGGTGGTTAAATTCATAGAAGAAATAGCCCGTGAAAAAGAATGTCAATAGAAACGCGGTGAGAATGTACCGGGCGGCCTGTTTCGTTATCCTCGGCATCCTGGCGTAGTTCATGAAAATGACGAGCGCAAGCGAAACGAGAGCGATCAGGCAGGCGATCAGAAAGACCGACCGGCCGTCGCGAATCCAGCAGTAGAAAAAATAAACCGCGGTTATAGTCAACGAGGCAGGAAACAAAAAATCGGCATAGGTACGGATCTTTTGAATGATTTTCAGAAAACCTTTTTCGGTTATCATGTTAGAATGATGATAAAGATTTACCGAAAAATACGCATTCGGTTCAACGAATGCAATATGCGCCTGCCATTTAAACCCGATGAATGGAAAATGCCAGGGCGGTGCGGGCACGAAGCGATGAAACTAGTCCGACATAGTCATTTTACTGCAGTATCCAAACAAAAAACGGTATGAGGAAAGGAAGCGTAAGCCATAAAATTCCTTTGATCAGAAAGAATAAAAATCCCGCCAGTCCGATCCTCTTGAGCCAAGTTTTGTACTTCTGATTCATCGTGCGATCACTTGGTAAGTTTTAAAACTGGACTTCATCGGCGGTTCTTCTCCTTTCGCCACAGCTTGTTTAATATCTTCAAACCCCCGTTTGTGCCCTTCGAGGAATTCAGGCGATTTGGTCCAGGTTTGAAACGCTTGTTCGCTTTCCCAAAAACTCACAATGAGATATTCCTCTCCTTCCCGGCTCGGTTTCAGGATCTGCATGTCCACAAATCCAGGCAGGCGGTCGATCGCATGCGCACGCGTGGCAAAAAGTTCTTCAAATCGTTTTTGATAGTGATCTTTACACGAGATATAATTGATGGCTACGAAATTCTTCGCTGGGGTTTCCCGATTCATGACAAACTCTCCTAGGGTTTTTTGGGCTCACTTAACAGATAATTCAAAATCAGTGCTTTCTCTTCGTTAGAAATTTTTGATTTTTTCTGCATTTCATCTAAATTCTGTTTCCAGATGTCAACGGAAAATTCTCCGGGCAGATGCAGGGAGTGGCAACTGCCGCAATGGGCAACGTATACTGCGCGCCCCTCGGTCAATTCCGTCAGACTCATACCTTCGGGCACGTGAGCTTTATCCGGAACGTACAATGCGGATGAGCAGGAGGACAGTGCTATCCCAAACCATGCACCAATCAGGCTTTTCATGAATTTCTTCATAAAGCGAACGAGAAGATGAGTCGTGTTTCCAGCCGTTCGTGTTCAATCAAATCCAGGCCTTTGGAGGTCGCGCCTTTCCATGCGGCTATTTGCGGCAATATCGTAAGGTTCATCCAGAAATTTTGTTGATAATAAGAAAGGGTCGGACCCGCGAATAACGCTCCATGCCGCAGCCTTCCGTCTTCGATATTACCGTGGTTGCGTATTTCCAGTCCAACATTAAGTCCCTTTGTGACCGAGTGCGATATCCCGAAATCCGCTTCCACAAAGAATTCTTTTTCGGATCGGGTCTTATTTTGCTTCACCTGTTTTTCGAATTCCACCTCACCGGCCAGATTCAGCGCCAGGGTTGTGGCGCCGATCTTCTTATCAAATATCAATTTGTTTTCCCATTCGATTTCCGTTCGGCCGATTCCGAGTTCGCCGTAAAGGGCGAATCCGAACGGATCCGCTACCGGATCGCTGATCTTCAATTTCCATTCATTGGAGAAACTCAAGCCGTTGACCGTCGCAATGACCGAATCGAGCCTGTACGCTTTCGTGGAGATATTGATATAAAACGATGTCTGAACATTTTTCGCAATCCCAAGCTCAAATTCCAGGCGCTGATCGAATGCGCGGAAAAATTCTTTTTTTCCCCAGCGGAACGTGCTCCACGGTTCGATTTCTCTTTCTCCGGGGTGCAATACGTTACTTTGGTACGTATATGAGAATATCCGGTCCTGGGCATTTGCGTGCGGTACCAGTAAGAAAAAGAATGCGGCCAAGGCTGTTTGCTTCAGGAATACTTTGAAATTCTGCACGTGCCTCCTTTAAGTAATTGGGATCAACGTCAATTATGAATTAAGAAACTACGCCCATTCCCATGGCTAGTAATTGAGACGAAATCTCAATAAATGGGTATCAGTATACTCAGAAAAAAAGCGAATGTCAAGAAAAAAATCGAACGTTCGTTCGAAAAAAATAAATGCTTTCTTAATGGCGGAATTTAGCGGTACGGCCGGCACAGACCGAGACGTCACGCGGAGAGATGGGGCTATTCCTTACATGAACGAATCCGGGGTTTCACACAGTTTCGAGTTTCACCGGACGAAATGCCGGTGGAGTTCATTACCGGTGAGGCCATCCGGACTACGCGCATGTAATAAGAAAGTAGCAGCCTGCCAGGGTGACTAATTTTTCTCGTGAAGTTTTCCGGCTAAATCCAGATTCACGGCCGCAAGAATTTGCATGGTTTTCGTATCCTGCAAATACGCTACCAAAGAGGCGTTGTCCGTATTGACATCTTCCGGGAATTCAATTGTCATTTCACCCGACGGAAGGGGGGACATGGTCTTAAACGATCGTACGACGTTATCGTGCTGCAATTTTCTTCCGCCATTCTCTCCGCGCAGGACGTTCCGCACGAGCCCGCGTTCGGCCAGTGCAACATTTAATTCCGTTCCCTGAGGGATTTCGGAAATGGAATACGCGGCTTTTAACGACCGGTTGGACATGACTACATCACTCAGTGTGATCGCAACAGGTTTTGGCTGTTTCAGCGCCGATTCAATTCTATCCACGGCCTTCGCCCGATTGGAGCCGACAAATTCCTCGCTTCCGTTGACGACCATTTGCGGGGTGTAAACGCTTCGCAGGCCCAACGCCTCGCCGTAACGGTATTGACGCCGGGAGAAGTTCTTATTACTGAAACTGTCCTTCCAGCCGATATAGTCCCAGTAATCCACATGAAACGCCAACACATAGACCGGTTGATTGGATTTGTGATACTCCGCGTACAATTCGCCAAGCAGTTTGTCCGCGGAAGGACAGCTGGAACAGCCTTCCGAAGTGAACAATTCGACCAGGGCAAAAGCTTTCGCGGCAGGTACGATCACGCGAAGAACTTCTTTTGAATCGGGCTTCATACTCAGGTAAACAGTTGAGGATATCAACAAAAGAGCAAGCGCAAATAAAACGGCATTTCGGGCCTTCATATATTCATCCTTCGGAAGTTTGTAAACAACTGACTAAGGTAATCTAACGTGACCAGGTCTCAATTATTCCGGTAATTATTTTTCTTCTACCATCGTCTTTAAATACCAATCTTTTTCATCCACCGCCGGGAGCGTAGCGGATTTAATTGTAATAGCGTTCTTACCCAGTGAACTTCGTTTTGTTCCTTCATTAGTTCGAATATCCATCGGTAAATCGAAATCAATATTCGGAATGCGGATCTCATATTCGTCATCGCTTGTTTTACGCAGGTGAATTTCAGGCACATGGGTGGTAAAAAGAAAATCCGTGAGAAATCCTGTGTAATCCATACCGGCATTCTTGTTGATCAGGTGAATAAAGTCATCGGTCGAAACCCGGTTGCGGTACGTGTAATCGGAATCATTCGCAAACTGCCTCAACGTTTTGAAGAACACGGAATCGCCAAGGATATACCGCAGGCTATGCATCAAATAGGCCCCTTTGCTGTAAATATCGCCGGAATACGATTCACTCGTCGACGCATTGCGTTTAGGAATAATCGGTTTGTCGTTCTTGATCCGATTTTTGATCGAGCGCATGTAATTGTGATAAGCTTCCTCGCCCCCCTTTTCCAGATGGTAAAAGCTTTCCCCGTAAGTGCATATACCTTCATGAATCCAGAAATCCGCCCAATCGTTGACCGTCACTTTGTTGCCCCACCATTCATGTCCCATTTCATGAAGCATCAGCTCATCATATCTGACTCCATTCAGCGCGGCGTATTTAAAGTGATTGCCGTAAGCGTTCAGCGTCTGATGTTCCATCCCTAAATAGTCGGTTTCCACCAATGCAAACTTTTCTTTGGCAAACGGATATTCGCCGAAATATTTTCTGTAAATTTTCAGCATATCTACTGCCATATCTAAGAGCGTATCCGCCTGGCTCCGGTCTTGCGGAAGCACATAAAACATTACGGGCATCGTATCGCCGCTGAGCGTCAGGTATTGTCTTTCAACGATATCATATTTGGCAATACTGATATTCACGCAATAATTGTTGATAGGATAGTGCGTGATCCAGTGAAATGTCCGGTAACCTGTTTTGGGAACCGTGACAGATCGCAGCAGGCCGTTTGAAGCGCAGTAATATGGTTCGGGGATAGTGATATTGATCGCAACGCTGTCCGGTTCGTCAGAAGGATGGTCTTTGCACGGAAACCAGATTTTTGCGCCTTCACCCTCGCATGAAACGCCGATCCAGTCATCGCCGTTTTGGTCTTTTGACCAGTTGAATCCCCCGCGCCAGGGAGGAAATTTGGCAACCAAAGGTTTTCCTCCATAGAGAATATTCAGATCGGCGATTTCATTTTTTGCGAGCGGCCGTTGGAGATCGATCCAAAGTTTAAAGTGATCATGATTAAATTTCAGTTCAGAGTTATTAGCTGTAACTTTCAACACTTTGAGATTATCGAGAAGGTCGAGTTCGATCTTATCCAGGTTGCCAGAAAGCGATCTCAGTTTGACACCCGCGGAACCTGAAATAGATTCCTCGCCTGAATTCACATTCAGGTCGATATTATAAAACAGCACATCATATTTCGACTGGTTTTCGGACAATACTCCACCGGAGGGATAGTCTCCGAATCCGACATACCGATAATAGAGAAAAAGCCCGGCCAATAGCGTAATCACGACAAGGCTTCCAATTATGATGGCAGCCCATTTGAGAAATCTTCTCATTCTTCACCTCCAAGTCGGATTAATTCTTCTTGAAAAATATACTACCGCATAGTATCACATACAAGCCTGTTTTGCTTGAAACTGTAAGAACTCGTACGACGAAAATCCCGTCAGCAACATTTTTCTCGTCACTCGTCTCAAAAACGGTACACATTAAGCTTATTATAATCATAATTTTATGTGCAATGCAATTTTTGGCATCATAATTGACGTATGTAATGTCGAGTCAATTGACAGGGCTCATTATATTAGAGTCTTAACCATTAACAAAAAGGAGTATTATGTTACACAAGACGAGACTCAGCAGCTTGTTCATGTTAATAAGCATGGGCATTTTCGTAGCGATGTGGGCAGGGTGCGGCGACAGTTCATCGCTGCCGGCGGACGTAGCGGACGCGGAGGCGCAGATAACTACGGAAGACGTTGACGGATTATATGGAGTGGAAATGATGTCCGAAGATGATCCTTCAAAAGCTCTCGAAACCGCTCTTGAGAATCTGGAAAAATCCGGCGCAGCCATTCCTCCGGAAAATATTGTCGGTTACGGCCGCAGGATCACTATCAGACGCGAAAGATTCGATTTCGTCAGATCGGATGACGGCCTGTCAGCGGTCGCGACGGTATTATTTCGTATCAGGGGTCTATTCGTAATTAAGACCAAGGATACGACGACAGAGACCAGAGGTTTGATTTTCAAGCCGATCGATCAGACTATGGTACGCAAGATACATTTTATTAGGAACCTTGACACGAATGCCTTAAGCGTGGACAATGTCCACCGCAGGTGGATAGCGGACGCCGTAACTTTCGCTATTGGGAAGTCAAAGAACGGAACTCTGAGCTTGACTGGCAACGTGAGTATTATTATCAAAAGCGGCAGCGGCGGCGAAACTCAGAATTTCACGACTTCGGATCCTGTCAACTTCTATTTTTCCAAAGATAATCTTCCTTCGGCATCGGCCGGGGACACGGTCCGTGTGGAAGTTGCGATTGCAAACAGCGAGCTGTCGGATCCGCCGATCGGCTTCCTGCACCGCGGCGAACCCAGAGGACTCAAACGTGGCCGCGTGAAACATCCGTTCAATGACAGCGGAGTGAATGGTGATGCTCAGGCTGACGACGGCATCTATACGGTCGAATTTGTGGTTCAAAATGTCAATGATTTTGTCGGCTATCATGCGGGCTCCATTGACTTCTTTTCGCACAGCACCTTGTTCGATGATACGCTTCCTTACAATGCGCTGACCATGCATTTTCCGTATCAAAAACAGTAGGATGATCCCGGGTCTGAATGGACATGTTGTTCTTTGAATTGCAGATCAGATGCGCGGCAGAGAGAAAAATACCTCCTGATGTCTCCCCTCTTTCTGTCGCGCATGCTTTTTTGTCCCGCGTGTGTTCCCGGGGGAATTTAATTCGGAAAAAACGATGAAAATGTTCTTCAAAGAAATTCGGTATTATCTGGCCGCCGCCGTCATTATTCTATGGATCATTCCGGACCGAAACAGAACGGAGCCTTTTATGCTTGAAGCGAATGCGAAAATGGGGATTCCCGGAACCTCACCCGACCGGGTAAAATCAGTGGATCGCGGAGTTGATGGAGCAAGAGAAGAAAAAGAGTTAACAACGGAACTGCAGAGTCTTTTTGAACAAGAATTCTTAACTCACGAAAGCAGAGAATCGTTAGAACAAATCCTGGAGTACATATTTGAAACTTCCGGATGGTATTCCGAAATCAACGATTAGAGGCCTATATCCCATTTTCTTAATTCCTCCAGCATCCGATGGTTAGTCATGTCAATTTGTATCGGCGTAATGGATATTTTATTTTTTGCAATGACCACATCATCGATGTCATCTTCGGTGTCTAGATTCATTCGTTTGCCCGTCAGCCAATAATAGGCTCGTCCGCTTAAATCAAACCGCTGTTCGAAAGATTCCTCATAGCGCCCGCTTCCCTGGCGCGTGATCTCCACGCCGCGGATCGTCGACCTCGCTCCCGCAGGGATGTTAATATTCAATAAGGTGTGCGGCGGCAGTTTTTTTTCAAGAACGCTGCGTGCGACTTTGGCCGTAAATTCCGCAGCATAGAGCATATCCGCTTTAGGGTCGAAACTTGTCAACGAGGAAGCGACCGAAGGCACACCCATAATAATGCCTTCGGTAGCCGCGGATACGGTTCCTGAATACAGCACGTTCGTTGCCGTGTTCGCCCCGTGATTTATCCCGGATACGACGATATCCGGAGGTTTATGCATTATTTTCTTTATGCCGATCTTCACGCAATCGGCGGGAGTTCCGGAGATGGCGTAGCCGTTGAATTTATCCGGCCGGCTGAATTCGATCACGCGAATGGGCTCGTTGATGGTGATCGCATGCCCGACCGCGCTGCGTTCTATATGCGGAGCCACGACCGTCACCTCGCCGATTTTCTTTAATTCCCTGTATAGTGCAAAAAGCCCGTTCGAATCAATGCCGTCGTCATTTGTCAATAAGATATGTTTCATGGTGATTCCCTATTTAAATTGGTTTTCGTTGGTCCGCGCCGCGGCGCGGGCTTACTCCCACAAGAATCATTTTATTTTGATTTTTGAGATATCGAGATCGACATTCGAATTTTTTTCAAAGAAAGTCAATAAACGCGCCAATGTGGGTTTCAATTCTTTTCGATTCACGATCAAATCCACAAATCCGTGTTCGACTAAGAACTCCGCCCGCTGAAATCCTTCGGGCAGATCCTTGCCCGTTGCTTCCTTGACGACCCGTGGGCCCGCAAAGCCTATGAGCGCGCCCGGTTCAGCAAGGATCACATCCCCGAGCATCGCAAAACTGGCCGTCACGCCGCCGGTGGTCGGGTCGGTCAGAAGGGAAATAAACGGGAGCCCGGCCTCGTGCAGCCGCGCTAATTTGGAACTCGTTTTCGCCATTTGCATCAGCGATAAAGCCCCTTCCATCATGCGTGCGCCGCCGGACGCCGAAACGATGATCATGGGAAGATTGTTCTCATAAGCCAGGTCTACCGCGCGTGCAATTTTTTCTCCGACCACCGATCCCATACTGCCGCCGATAAATCCAAAATCCATCACGGCGATCGCGACAGGCCTTCCGTCGATCTTGCCGTAGCCCGTGTGAACAGCGTCTGTCAACCCCGTTTTGGAAATCGTCGTTTTTAAACGCTCGGAATATTTCTTGGTGTCCGTGAATTCTAACGGGTCCACGGAAATCATATTCTTGTTGGTAGGTACGTACGTATCGGGGTCCAAAATGACCTGCAAATACGTGCGTGCGAAAATTCGAAAGTGATATCCGCATTTTAAACACACATTAAAATTTTCTTCCAGGTCTTTTTTATACAGGATTTCTCCGCAACGGTCGCACTTGGCCCACACATTCGGGAGCTCTTTTTTCTCGGTATCCTCGCTCAAACCGTCTTTTGTTCGCTGAAACCAATTCATGATTTTGCCCCGCGGGTTAAATCCAGGTCCATGAGTATCGCATCCTCGCTATTCATAAACCCGTCGTGGTAATAGCCTTTTCGTAATCCCACTTTTTCAAATTGAAATTTCCTGTACAACTCAATGGCGGGTTCGTTCGAGCGGCGTACCTCGAGCATGATCTTTGCGCATTTTTTTTCTAAAGCGGTTTCGATGATCTTCTTCACCAGTATCTCCGATATGCCCAGGCGCCGGAAATCCGGATGAACGGCAATATTCGCCAAGTGACATTCATCCAGTACCACCCAAATAACCGAATACGCAATGACTTTCCGGTCAATTTCCAATACAAATTGAACAGACAGATCGGAGTTTTGAAACTCATCGAGAAAATTATTCCTGGACCACGGATTATCGAATGAGGAGCGTTCGATGGCCAATACGTCATCGAGGTCGCCGTTGGTCATAGCGCGCAGCGTGCTGTGCATGCGGATGTATACCGGGTCTGCGATCATCCCATAATTCCTTTGAAACTCTGAACGTAAAGAGGAACCAGCGAATCTATGGCGTCAAATTCATTCCTTAATATCCTTTGATTTGCCATTTTTATCAAACAACTCACATCCGGGAAACCGCTTTCTTTTCCCATGATCCTGCAGAATTTTGAAATTTGGCCGGAAAATATTTCCGGAGAATCAGTTACCAGAACGGATCGAGCGTCCAGTCTTAAGATAACCTCCGCGGTTGTCAGGATCGCGTACTCAGATTTTCTTACGCCGTGCTCATACCAACTGTAATAAAACTCATTCTTACGCGAACCCGTCGCCACATGAACGGTTTTATCGTCAGACTTTGCCTTTTCAGCGAGGACATCCAAGGTCGGGATTCCGACGACCGGTACATCCAAAGCAAAACTCAAACCTTTGGCGACGGACAGGCCGATACGTAAGCCGGTGAAAGAACCCGGGCCGAGAGAAACAGCGATCGCGCCAATTTTCTTCCTGTCAACATTCTTCTGTTTTAAGAGATCGTCTAAGAGTATTAGTATCTTTTCCGAGTGCGCATGAGGAATGTTCAGGAAATTTTGCCCGATGAATGCGACTTCCTCTTCGCGGGATTCCGCCAGGCCAACGCTGCACAGCGATGAAGAGGTGTCCAGTCCCAAAATGATCACGATGCATGCCATTCCAAATTAATTTTCCGCTCGTTGTCGCTTATTTTATCCAATCTGATTTTCCAATAATTTTCCGGTAAGAACTTTTCCATGTGCTCCGCCCATTCGATCAATGTAACCGACCCCGGGGCGCCAATGAATTCGCTCAAGCCCAGTTCGTTAAGATCGCTTTCCTTCTCAATACGGTAAAAATCAAAATGCCGTACTTTTATTTTTTCGGCACGCAACAATCCTTCGTATTCATTCATGATGATGAACGTGGGGCTTGTTGCTGGGCGCTTTACCCGCAATCCTTCGCAAACACCTTTAATGAACATTGTTTTTCCGCTTCCCACTTCTCCGAAGAGCGCTACCACCTGGCCGGGTTCGAGCTGCTCGCAAAACGACTTTCCTAATTGGAATGTGGCGGATTCGGAAGAAGTGATGTGTTCGAGAGCCATTTTACAAATAATAAATACACTTTTCAACGATAATCAAAGTAAACGGATTCAACGGATTTAACTGAACTCAAATTCTCAACAATCCCTTCAACTTCCATTCAAACCGTTAAATTTGATCACCGTTTCAATTCCGCCGCCGCCGCTTCATCCAGCATCCACAGAAGGCGGCCGTGTACGGGCTTGATCATTTGCGACGGCAGGATCTCATTCGGCTCGGTATTTTCCAGCACGCGCTTGATCATTTTTGTTTTTGTCGCGCCGGAAACGAGAAACATGACGCAACCGGCATTATTGATGACCGGGAATGTGAACGTGATTCGGTGCGTGTTGAATTTCTTCACGAAATTATCCGTCACGAGCATTTCCTTTTCACGCAGCGCATCCGATCCCGGAAACAGCGAAGCCGTGTGGCCGTCGTCGCCGAGCCCGAGCAAGATCAGATCGAACACCGGAAATTCCACGTCGCCCAGCTCGAAGAAATTCTTCAATTCTTCTTCATACGCTCCCGATGCGAGCAGCGGATCTTCTTCGCTTTGCACACGGTGAATATTCTCCTCGGGGATATTGATTTTTGACAGCAAGGCTTCCTTCGCCATGCGGTAATTGCTGTCCGGATGGCTCGGGATGACAGACCGTTCGTCGCCCCAGAACAGGTGTACCTTGGTCCAGTCGATCTTGTCTTTGAATGCAGGCGTTGCCAGTAACGTGTAAACCGCACGGGGCGTGGTTCCGCCGGAAAGTGCGACGCAGAACCGTCCGCCGGATTGGATCGCTTTATTCCCGATCTCCAATATTTTCTTTGCCGCATCTTCGGCGAGAGCTTCCGCGTTCTTTGAGACAAGTATTTCCGGTTTCACTGTGCCACTCCGACTTTTTCAGGCATTTTCAAATTTCTTTCAAATATATTGAACTAACCTGTAACGGTCAAGGCTTTCGATTAATGAACAATGAATAATGATCAATGAATAATAAAGACAAACTAAGCCACAGAGCCCACAGAGATCACGGAGAAAATACCAGCTTGGTGGTGTCCAAGTAATGATAAATGAATAATGATCAATAAATAATAAAAACCAAAAACTCTGTGTGCTCTGTCCTCTGTGGCAAAATGATTAAATTCAGTTTATATCCTGGTCTGTTTCAGTTCCCCATCCGTCAAATTCGCAGTCAAATCTGCCCGCAATTTCTTCCATTTGCTTTGTCCACGTTACTATAATTTCGTCGGACATTCTTATTTTAGTTGTCCGGCCGGTAACAAGAAAACTTGATTTATCATAAGCGCAAAGATCGTATTCAACTTCGTAATTCAAATTTTCCAATGCGGCCGCTACCCGCAAAGCCTTGTCCAATGTCTTGGTGTAAAAAAAGTATTCGAGTTTTAGCTGCTTGTCTTCCGTCACGTTAAATTTACGCAGCCAGTCGAGTATCGGAGGTCTCATTTGCGGGCGCGATTGTTGTAGTTTGACTTGCTTTTTGCTTGGTAACGGCGGGGTCTGCGATTTGAAATAGGTTACGATTTCTTCCGGACTCATCTTTGCAATTTTTTTAGAAATTTCCGCGCGACGCCCACGCTGAAATTTCACGGAATCGAATTTCTTAGGCATGATGAGCTTCCGTGGATTACGGATCCTCAATTAATAGTCAGTTAGCCGATAGTTTCTTCCAGATCTTCTAAACGTACTCCTCGTCTTGCCGCTGTGATCAATGCTCATCCCCGCCCTCACCCGCTTTGCTGGCAGAGGCCAGGTAGAAAGCACCGGCGGTAACAATTTTCGGATTCATAAGCACAACCAACGGAACGACCTCAACATATTCACCATCCGACGCGCCGATCCGGACCGGAACCTTTTCAAATCGCAGTTTTCCATCGGCGTTCTTGGATTTCTCAGCGATGAAAATATAACTCAAATCGCCTTCGTTCACAATCGCCTCGCGCGGGAGTGCATCCACGACATTTTGATCAACTTGAATCCGCGCGTCCACAAAAATACCCGGCAGGAGATCACCTTTAGGATTGTCAATTTCGGCAAACACCTGGACGGCTTTAGTCTCACTTAGAAATGCCGGGCCAACGTTAGAAATCGTCGCGGAAAACGTTTTCCCGGGCAAACTCGTTACGGCAAAAACCACTTTCTGACCTTTCTTTACAGAAAAAATATCTTTTTCAAATACCATCAGATCCGCATGAATTCGCGAATTATCGAGGATTTCTGCCAATTCCTTACCGGCCTCGACGGCCTGGCCGTTATTAATATCCAGTTTATTAATAAAACCTGATATCGGTGCGACTAGGGGAAGACTCCGCATGATCCGGTCATCGCCCAAATCCGCCGCATTCACTCCGAGCAGCCCAAGCTTCTGTTCCAGAGCGGACATTCTGACCTTTGCCGATCGGTAATCCGCCTCGCTCTGTTGGTAAATTTTACCCGAGCTGATATTCTCATCATACAGTTTCTTCTGGCGTTCAAATTCCTTTTCGAGCACGAACAACTGATTTTTCGCCTCGAGAAAGCCCTGCTGAAGTTGTATGAACTCCATACTCATAAGACTTGCCACAATCTGTCCCTTTTGCACAAAATCTCCCTCTCTAACACGAATTTCTCGTATGACGCCGGGCATCAGTACGCTGATGTCAGCGTGATTTTGAGGCGCGAGATGCAGCGTTCCGTTCGCTTTGACCGTAGTGGACAGATTCTTTTTCTCAAAACCGCCGACCTTGACGCCGATCGCATCCATCTGCAGCTGTGTGATTTCGACGTGATTCACATCGTGAATTTCAGTTTCGGCGTGTTCTTCGGCTTTCATTTTTTCACCGCCCGATTTGCAGCACAGAGAGAAAAGAAGTGATCCTGAAACGATAGCATAAAAGAGCTTTTTCATAATCTTATCCTTTGGTTCATTTTCCTGCAATATAGTTCAATAAAATCGCTGTCTCGTTGTATTCCGTCAAACGATCCAAATAATCCTGCTTGATCCGCAAGGCCAGTGTGGTATTTTGGACAAATTCGACGTACGTAATATTGCCCGCGAGATAGGACTTTTGTGTTTGGTCGATGATCTGATCCGCCTGCTTGAGCGCAAATTCTTTATAATAAGACACTGTAGCTTCATTCTTCTTCAGTTCCTGACTCAGGCGAGAATACTCAGTTTCGATACCCTGCTTTTGAAATTGATACGTCAATTGGGCATTCTTTTTGGCAATGCCTGCAGCCTGCACGCGCCCGGCTTGCGGCCAAAACCACAGAGACACGCTCAATCCGATCTCATAAAACCGGAATCCTTTCTTGTTATCGATCGAAGTGTTCGTAAATCCCATTCGAATATCCGGCAAGAACTGAGACCGCTCGAGGCTAAGCTGCGTTTGTGCCAACGATACATTTTGAAGATAGTAATCAATTACCGGGCTTTGCGCCACGGAATCTAATGAAGCAGACATCTGTATGGGTGTCGTTTCGTCGACACCGACCATCGCGTTCGAATTCATCAGAAAACTAAGTGACGTCAATAATATCTTGCCGTCAGCTTCGATCCGGTTCTTCTCGATTTTGATCGCCTGCAGTTGCGTCTGCGCCGTCAATAATTCCAGTGAGGCGCTCTCGCCTACATCAAATTTGACTTTTGCCGCTTGCTCAAATCGACCATAGATACTGTCCTGCTTCGCCAGCAGTACCTGGCGCCGGTGGTTAACTAACAAGGCATAATACACAAGACGGACGTTTCTTATCAGCTCTTTTCGCCGGATCGATCTATCCGTCTCGCTGAGTTTGACCAAACGCGACGAGTAGCTTTGTTTAAGCAGGTAATTCGTAGGAAATTGTATCGTCTGAGTAATTGAGTAGCTCCGGTCTGTCACCCCTGAATTGAACTGTCCTCGCGTATATCCGAGTTCAGTTTTTCCAAGATCCCACGCAGTTTTTCGAAGCGCTTTTTGATAATCGACATTTCCTTCGGCCGCTTTGATTCCTAAGTTGTTTTCGACGGCCGTTTTGATGGCGTCGTCCAGGCTGATTTTAGTCGCAGGCGATTGTGCAAGAACGCTAGAAGAAGTAATTAGCACAAACACAAACAAGATTCCAACTACCGGCGTTATCCCGGAGCGGGACGAAGCCGATCTAAGCTTGAAGAAGATAGCATAAAGAACCGGCAGAACGATCAGCGTCAGAAGCGTTGAACTGATCAGTCCCCCTATCACAACCGTTGCCAGCGGTTTTTGCACTTCGGCACCAGAAGATGAGGACAATGCCATCGGCAAAAACCCAAGCGATGCGACCGCCGCCGTCATGATGACCGGTCGCAGCCGGCCTTTCGTACCTTTTAGAATGCGATCCTGAATATCCTCGACCCCTTCTTTTTCAAGTTGATTAAAATAACCGATGAGCACGATGCCATTTAGGACGGCCACACCAAACAGAGCGATAAAGCCCACACCCGCCGATATGCTAAAGGGCATGCTGCGAATCAGGAGGGCAAAGACGCCGCCGATGGCCGCTAATGGGATCGCCGAAAATATGAGAAGAGTTTCTTTGATCGAATGAAACGTAAAAAACAGAAGAATCAGAATGAGCAGGAGCGATGCCGGCACGGCAATCGCCAATCGTGATTTAGCCGCGATCAGATTCTCAAACGCTCCGCCGTAAGTGATGTAGTATCCCGACGGAAGCTTTATTTTTGATTCGATCACGTAACTGATCTCTTCCACCAGCGATTCCACATCCCGGTTTCGGACATTGAGGCCGACATAAATCCGCCGCTTTGCATCTTCCCTGGAAATCTGCATAGGCCCCTTCTCAAATAGTATCTCAGCTACCTCCTGAATCGGTATTTGATGCCCATTGGGTAATGAAATATAAAGTTGTTTCACATCCTCTAACTCCGAACGGTATGCCTTGTCCAACCGGACGACCATGTCAAACCGCCTTTCGCCTTCAAAAACCTGCCCTGCCGTCTCGCCGGCAAATGCTGTCCGAAGGACTCGGTTCACATCCGCGATATTCAGTCCGTACTGGGCTATTTTATCACGTTTGTATTTTACCTGGATCTGCGGAAGTCCTGTTACTTTTTCGACAAAAAGATCTGCCACACCCGGAACATTCTGGATTGCTTTGGCTACGCGATTTGCATAATCCGATAAAACATCAATATCTTCACCAAATAGCTTAATAACAACGTCCTGACGCGCGCCGGTCATCAGTTCGTTAAACCTCATTTGAATAGGCTGCTGGAAACCAAATTCCACTCCGGGAAAGATTGAAAGAGCTCCTGCCATTTTTTCAGCTAATTCATCGCGTGAAGATGCGCTGACCCATTCTTCCCTGTCTTTTAGAATAATCATCATGTCTGCCGCCTCGATAGGCATAGGATCTGTCGGAATTTCAGACGTACCTATCTTGCCAACGACTTCTTTGACCTCCGGAAAATTCTTAAGCACGACGTCGCTCGCTTTCGTCATGGTTTCGACCGTTTGCGAAAGCGAGGCGCCTGCCATAAGACGCGTCTCGACCGCAAAATCACCTTCTTCGAGCGTCGGAATGAATTCACCGCCCATGTTCAAGAATGCAACAAAAGTAAAGAACAAAAGGATCGCGGAAGAACCGATCACAAGCGCTTTCCGGCGAAGGGCAAACCGTATTGTGGGGTCGTACCGTTTATGAAGAAAACGCATGATGTGCGCCGATATATTGGCGGTGTGCATGGTCTTGCGGCTCAACGCTAAAGCCGACATCATGGGGATATAGGTGAGCGAAAGAATCAATGCTCCCAGAATCGCAAATGACACGGTTTGCGCCATCGGTTTGAACATTTTGCCTTCAATGCCTACAAGTGAAAGAATCGGCAAGTAGACGATAAGGATAATGATCTGTCCGAACGCGGCGGAACGCATGAGCACCGATGAGGCCCTTTGCACTTCGTCATCCATCTGTTCTCTGGAAAGTATCGTCCCACCCTCCACATGATGCTGGCTTCGCGTGATACGGTGCAATACATTCTCGACGATGATCACGGCGCCGTCCACTATCAAGCCGAAGTCGATCGCACCGAGGCTCATCAGATTTCCCGATACGCCGAACGCATTCATCATAGAAACTGCAAATAGCATTGAAAGGGGAATGACGGATGCCACGACCAACCCGGCGCGAATGTTACCCAGGAGCAAAACAAGTACAAAGACTACAATGAGGGCGCCTTCGGCAAGATTGGTGGTCACGGTGCTTATCGCATTGTTAACCAGCTTGGTCCGGTCGAGGAAAGGTTCGATCACTATCCCTTCCGGAAGTGTTTTTTCAATGTTCTTAATTCTTTTTTTGACTTCTCCGATCACTTCCGCAGAGTTCGCTCCCTTGAGCATGAGCACCAACCCTCCCACAACCTCGCCATCCGCGTTTCGCGTCATAGCGCCATATCGTACTGCATGGCCATATTGAACGGCCGCCACGTCGCGCAGTAACACGGGCAATCCCTGCGGCGTCATTTTGACCACGATTTTTTGAATGTCCTCGATACCGGAAACGAGCCCGATCCCGCGTATGAAGTAGGCATTGGGTTTCTTATCAATATACGCGCCGCCTGTATTTTCATTATTTTTCTCCAGTGCCTCGAATACTTCCTCAAGTGTGAGATTCATGCTCCGCAATTTTTCGGGATTGACGGCGATCTCATACTGCTTCAAATATCCGCCAAAACTGCTCACCTCTGCGACGCCGGGCGTTCCAAGCAACTGGCGGCGGACAATCCAATCCTGTATGGTTCGTAAATCCATCGCGGTAAATTTGTTTTCGGAGCCCCGCTTCGTATGTAAAACATATTGGTAAATCTCCCCCAACCCGGTGGTTACAGGCGCTAATTCCGGTTTTCCCATTCCTTTTGGAATTTGGGCTTCCGCTTCTTTCAAACGCTCGGACACCATTTGACGGGCTTTGTAAATATCCACTTCGTCTTTAAATACAATAGTCACCACGGATAAACCAAAACGGGATGTTGATCGCAATTCAATCATATCCGGTATGGTAGCGACAGAAAACTCGATGGGCGAAGTGATAAAGCGCTCTACTTCCTGAGCCGCCAGCGTAGGCGCGGTTGAAATAACTTGTACTTGATTATTGGTAATATCCGGAACCGCATCGATGGGTAATTGAGTCACTGAATACGAACCCCAAATGACCAGTAAGAGCGTCAATAGTCCGATAATGAGTTTGTTTTGTATTGAAAATGAAATAATACGATCAATCATCTGTGCTCCTAAGCAGAATCATGCCGAAGACGGACTTAGCCGATATCGCTGATTTCAGTGAATAATTAGTGGATAAGAAAATTAAAATGGAGAATTAAGCAATTCGCGGAGGGATAAATACGAAACGTGATGGATCGTCTGCAGTTAGAACATCTGGAAAATATCTTAGCTCGGAATGTGTTAAAAACAATTGAACATGAACTTGGTTGGCCGGGGAGACTGTCGTTCCGCAGCATTGACAGATACAAAAAGGACCGCATAAGCTTTCTTGGTCCGCATGCCGGTCGGTGGATTGATCTTCGCACAGATGAATCTCACTGCCGCACGCAGCGGCCGTTAACCGGTCGGCACATGGCATACTTGCTATCACGATGAAGAAAAGTAAAAAGAGTTTTAATAAATTTTTCGACATGAATAATGTTACAATGTATTTTTTCTGAAATCAAGCCATTTGACAAAAAATGTTTAGGTTGTTGAAATTCACACAAGCCTTTTGACCGCAGCTGTCGTCAGAGCAGCAGGGCTTCACGGACAAGAGCAAAACATGAAATGCCAATATGAGGGATAAGATCTTCATGGCCGATCCACAATTCATGATAGCATACACGAACCTTGATTTATGAAGCAAAATTAGCGATTAAAATTCTGTTTGTCAAGCTGACGCCCCACAGAAACATCACTTGTTCATCGGAATAAAAAACAGAATTATATTGTTAAACTGTTGTCGGAATACTAAATTGATTTTCAAGTCGGGGGATTCTTCGTCCCGATGAATCGGGTCTCAGAATGACAGCCGACCCTGTTGATACCAAGATAGGAAGTTTTTGTGAAACCAGTTTACATCATAAGCGCGGTGCGGACGCCGATCGGAAAATTCGGCGGAGCGCTGGCTTCTATTAAAGCGAATGAACTCGGAGCGATTGCCGCGCGCGAAGCGATCAAGCGCAGCGGCCTGCAGCCCGCGCAGATCGACGAAACGATATTTGGCTGTGCACGCCAGGCCGGCATAGGTCCGAATATCGCCCGGCAAATTGCTTACCGGAGCGAAGTTCCCACCACATCTCCTGCTTATACTATTAATAAGGCGTGCGGCTCGGGATTGAAAGCGATCATCAATGGATATACTTCTATTTTGCTCGGCGATAATGAGATAGTTCTTGCGGGCGGCGTGGAGAGTATGAGTAATATTCCGTATCTGCTGATGCAAGCGCGCTGGGGTTATCGCATGGGACATGCGGAGGTCATTGACTCCAATCATCTCGACGGATATTTTTGTCCGATGGCGGATAAGCTCATGGGCGCAACCGCCGAAGATCTTGCGGAAACATACAAAATTTCAAGACAAGAACAGGATGAATACGCCGTCGAATCTCAGCGCCGTGCTGAATCGGCGATAAAGTCAGGAAAATTCAAGGACGAAATTATTCCGGTGGAAATTGAAACCAAAAAAGGCAAAACGCTATTCGATCAGGATGAGCATCCCAGGTTTGGTACGAAGCTCGAAGACATGTTAAAATTAAAACCCGCATTTAAAGAAGACGGAACGATCACGGCGGGGAGTTCATCCGGCGTGACGGACGGCTCGTCCGTCGTGATACTCGCTAGCGAAGAAAAAATGAAAGAACTCGGATTGAAACCGCTTGCTAAAATCATAGCCTACTCTTCCGCCGCGGTGGATCCGAAAGAAATGGGCATTGCGCCGGTTCCCGCGATAAAAAAACTTCTGGAAAGAACCAAAATGAAATTATCCGACATAGACCTGATCGAACTGAACGAAGCTTTTGCAGCGCAGGTTTTGGCGTGCCACCGAGATCTGAAATTCGACCGTTCCAAACTGAATGTCAACGGCGGCGCGATCGCGCTGGGTCATCCCACGGGCTGCACCGGTGCGCGGATCACGACGACGCTCGTTCACGAAATGAAAAAACGAAATTCGCACTTCGGCCTCGCGACACTCTGCATCAGCGGAGGATTGGGATTGGCAATGCTGATTGAGAATGTTTAACTAACGGTGTCATTCTGAGTCCCGATTCATCGGGACGAAGAATCCCCTCATTCAGGGCAGTGTGACGCTTTCAGGGGATTCCTCGCGGCGCTAAACGCGCCACTCGGAATGACAACGTTGCTTTCAGGGATTCCTCTCCGCCAGAGGCGGATCGGAATGACACCGTTGGAATAACATCATAGACAATATAGGAGCATCCAATGCAAAAATTACTACGTTCCGCTTTTCTGTTGGTTTTGCTCGCGTCCTGCGGGCGTTCAACGGATTCGTCAAATCAGATAAAAATTCTGTCGTTCCAGGACAGCCGTTCTCCTGCGGACAGTTTATATCCGTTTTTGCGAAATGAAATGACAAACACCCGCGCGGTGGCCGCGTTAGGACAAATGCAGGATACCGCCGCGATCGACACATTGGTTAATTTGATAAATACTCCCTCTCAGTCTCTATCGAAAGAAGTTTTATTTGCATTGGGCCAGATCGGGTATGGTTCCGGCAGCATGACGGCTCAAACGAGGATCGAAATCGCGCTTTTGAATAATTACGCTTCGCTAAAAAGCACGAATCAAAAAATCAAATTGATCGAGGCGCTCGGAAAGAACGGGTCACTCGCGTCGGCTGGCTTTTTCCAGGCCCTTTTGAAAGACTCTTCCAATAATATCCTCGGTGAAGCGGCAATGGCCGTTGCAAGGATGGCCATACGGAAAATTAAAAACGCGTCGATGGATTCGTGCGTTATTCCGTTGCTCAAAAACCGCAATGCGGATGTGCGCTGGAAAGCGATTTATGCGATCATGCGCACTGCAGACGGGCGATGGGCCGATTCGCTCCTGCCGATGGTGAAAGACGCAGATTACCGTGTGCGAATGGATGCGGCGCGCGCGCTCGGCGCAATGAAGATCGAAGAGACATTTCAAATCCAAAAGGCGATTTCCGGCGGACATTTCGTTATCGACACTCGGGAGCACATCCGAAACCGGACCGTTGACGCCCTTCTTGAATCGGCATCCAACGATACGGATTGGCATGTGCGCGTAAATGCGGTGACTGCGCTGGGGAATTTCAAATTCAAAATCGACGATCTTAAAAAAGTTTATTTTCTCATCATTTTAGAAGGCAAGAGAGACAAGAATCTGCACGTACGTATTTCTGCGATACGCTCGATGGCGAAAAGCTACATATGGACCGGGGACGATGAGGGAGATGTGATAAACGCGTTTGAAGGCAAATTCTTTAAAAACGCCGAATGGCAGGAAAAAGGCGAAATACTTGTCGCCCTGGCGCAAATGTTCAGGGAACAACTCAATTCACATTTTTTCTTCACCGAATCGATGGGCGATTCCAACGGATACCTGAGAGCGAGGAACATCGAAGCGATGGGAGAAATAAAATCCTCCAAGTTCATGGAATTTCTCGAAAACGCATTGAAAGATCCTTTCGCACTGGTTCAAAATAACGCGATTGAAGCTTTGGGCAAAATCAATACGGAAGCTTCGCGCGAAGTCATTATCCGTTCGCTGGCAACGCACGATCTGACATTGCTCGCGATCGCAGCGGGAAGTTTATCCGGTGACGAGAAGATCAAAGGCGACAAAAAGAAATCGGAAATGATCTCTCAGAAGATCATTGAATCCTATAAACAGATCAAACCGCCCACTGACGTGGAAGCGCAAATGAATATTTTCGATGCACTGGGCGATCTCAAAAGTGCGAGTTCCGCCGATTTTCTGAAGCCGTTTCTCGGCGATTCGGATATAGTCGTTGCCAAAGGCGCGGCTAGAAACCTTGAAAAAATTACCGGCGGAAAAATTACCGTTTCTGTCGAGAAAAAAATTAATTCTATCGATTGGGTTTACTTAACAAAATTAAAAACTAAAAAACCGTCGGCAGTGATCGAAACGAATAAAGGCGTCATTGAAATTGATTTTTACGCGGAAGAAGCACCGCTGACGGTCATGAATTTTGTTGCGCTTGCCGAGAAAAAATTTTTTGACGGGCGATATTTTCACCGCGTCGTGCCGAATTTCGTGATCCAGGGCGGTGATCCGCTGGGCACAGGCTGGGGCGGGCCGGGGTATTCCATCCGGTCGGAATTCAGCGACTTGAAATATGAGCGCGGAACGATGGGCATGGCGAGTGCCGGCAGGGATACGGAAGGCTGCCAGTGGTTTATCGCTCATTCACCGGTGCCGCATCTCGACGGACGGTATACTATTTTTGCCAA
This sequence comes from uncultured Bacteroidota bacterium, assembly GCA_964563165.1. GTDB lineage: Bacteria > CLD3 > CLD3 > SB21 > SB21 > CAZLWA01. The sequence continues at coordinate 29,295 of CAZLWA010000002.1, forward strand.
AGTGCGGAAAGGTATGGAAGCGGTAGATGAGATACAGGTTGGCGATCAGATCAGATCCGTGAAAATTATCTGGCATTAATACATTGCCCGCGAAACAACTTGGAATACATTTGCCCACGAAATACACGAAAAAGCACTAAAGACAGGTTACCCGCGAAACACGCGAAAGAACGCGGATACATGCCCGCGAAACACACGAACAAAACGCGAAAAAAAACAGAACTGAGCCGGAATGCTTGTTAAACTTTTTCTCATCTCGCTCATACTCGCGCTCCAAATCTCCGCGCAAAATTCAAAAACTCAAATTGTATTGCTTGGCACCGGTACGCCCAATGCCGACCCGGATCGTTTCGGGCCGTCATTAGCCATTGTCGTAAGTAATACTCCTTATGTAGTCGATTGCGGGCCGGGGGTGGTTCGCAGGGCGGCGGCAGCTTTTAAGAAAGGCACTACGGGGTTGGAGGTATCTAAGCTCAACAGACTTTTCATTACGCATCTTCATTCAGATCATACGGCGGGTTACGCTGATTTTATTCTTACTCCCGGGGTACTCGAACGGGATGGACCGCTCAGAGTTTACGGTCCGATAGGGATCCGATCCATGACGGATCATATACTGAAAGCGTATGAGCAGGATATCGATATTCGCGTTAACGGCCTGGAAAAAGGGAATTCCGATAGTTACAAAGTTGAAGCACATGAAATTCAACCCGGCGTGATATACAAAGACTCCAATATTACCGTGAGAGCTTTTCTCGTTAATCACGGTTCATGGCCTCAATCATTCGGCTTTCGGTTTGAAACCCCGGATAAAGTGATCGTCATTTCCGGTGACTGCACTTATAGTGAAAGCGTCATCGAAAATGCAAGAGGATGCGACGTGCTCATCCACGAAGTATATTCTATGGATGGATTTTCACGGCGGCCTGCAAAATGGCAGAAATATCATTCTCAGTTTCACACGTCATCCAAAGAACTTGCCAAAATCGCTTCCTTGGCGAAACCGAAATTGCTCATTTTAACGCATCAGCTGATATGGGATTCGAGCGAAGAAAAATTACTGCAGGAGATAGGAGCAGACTATGATGGAAAAGTTGTTTCGGGCCACGATCTGGAAGAATATTAGATCTTACAATCCTTCGACTACGATCATCTTACTGTGGGCAGTCGCATGACGCAGCGCTTTTGCCTGCGCATATTCTTCGGAACTCCACCAGGCTTTTGCTTTCTCCAATGAAGGAAATTCCAGGATGACAACCCGTTTGGGAGACCACCCGCCTTCCAGCGTCTCCGATTTTCCTCCGCGGACCACATAGCGGCCTCCATAAACAGCGATAGAAGGCGGGGCAAGCAGTTTGTAGGCTTCGTATCGGTCGTTGTCAACAACTTCGATTTCAACCACGATAAATGCAGGCATTGGCTCTTACTTTTATTTCATTCCAAAAAATGTTCCGATTTGTCGTCCGTTCTGGCGGCAAGCCGGTGCCGCTCGATCGTACGGGCGCAGGCATTCCATCTGAGGATCGCGCCGTCATTGCCGCGCGGGCTCAACTTCTGTGCTTTTTCGAAATGGTCCATGGCTTCACGGTACCATTGGTAAGCGTCGTGATGGGACCCGGGCGTTCCGCGGTGCAAAACGGCTTTTGCCTGTCGTTCACAGATGATGCCTGCGCAGTAAACGCGTTCGAATTTCTTCGTCAGGCGGGGCAGAAGTTGTCCTGCCTGTTCCTTCGACGCTCCTTTACCGAACTGATCCGTAATGGACAGGATCATAGCGACGATCGCTTTTTGGTTCTTGGGATCGATTTCCAATACGTCAAGACAAATGCTTTCCGCTTCGGACGGGTCGTTGAGCAAACGGTAACGTTCTGCTTTTTCAAGGGCGGCGGAAATGCCTGCTTTGGAGATGCGTTTGAGTTTGAACATTCTTCATCCTCCTTTTAACCACTGAGCCGCAGAGGCTGCAGAGTTCGTAGAGTTTTTAGAGTTACATTGTAACCAAGCATTCGATTTCTCGGTGATCTCTGTGAACTCAGTGGCTGATCTTTCCTTTTAAAAACTCGAAAAGTTTCTTAAACACATCATAATATTCATCCACCACTCGTTCTTTCAATGGGATGATGGCATTGTCGGTGATCATGATATTTTCCGGGCAAACGGTCGTACAGCATTTTGTAATATTGCAATACCCGATGCCCTGAGCCGTTTTGAGTTCCTCCACACGATCTTCTGTATCGAGCGGGTGCATTTCCAGAGCGGCCGTATAAACAAGAAATCGCGGGCCGATGAATTCGTCATGCAAATGATGTTCGCGCAGCACGTGGCACACGTCCTGGCACAAAAAACATTCGATGCATTTGCGGAACTCCTGCACACGGTCGACGTCTTCCTGGGCCATTCGCCAGGTGCCGTCGGACGCATCGGGTTTGCGCGGCTTGAATTGCTTGATTTTCTTCTTAACGCGAAAATTCCATGACACATCCGTCACGAGGTCTTTGATTAAGGGAAAACTCCGCATCGGTTCGATCGTGATAGGTTTATCCAGCGGCAGAGTATTCATTCGCGTCATGCACATAAGCTTTGGCATTCCGTTGATCTCGGCGGAGCATGATCCGCACTTTCCGGCTTTGCAATTCCACCTCACGGCTAGCGTGCCGGCTTGTTCCGCCTGAATTTGATGGACGGCATCGAGAACGACCATACCTTCGGATATTTCGGTTTGATATTCCTCAAATTTTCCGCCCCGTATGTCGCCCCGCCATATTCTAAACGTTGGCCTCGCCATCACTTCATCTCCTTAATGACCTGTTGAAGATCGGTTCGGATCTCCTGAACAGATTGGCGGACCACTTTCATTTCACCGCCTGTGCCTTTTCGAATAAGTATGTTAAATTTGGCACATTCAGGATCTTTGTCCGGAAAATCTTCACGAAAGTGAGCTCCGCGGCTTTCTTTTCTTTCAATGGCTGCCAGGGTTACCGCCTCCGATACGGTAAGCAAATTAGTCAAATCCAGCGCCGCATGCCAGCCGGGATTGAATTCACGATTGCCGGTCACGGCAACTTGTTCGGCGCGCGTTTTCAGTTTCTTAAGTTCCTGCGTTGCCTGCTGCAATTCACCCTCTTTTCGAACGATTCCCACCAGATCCTGCATCATATCCTGCAAATTCTGCTGAACTTGAAAAGGGTTTTCATTACTGCTGTTTTCGAACGGTTTCAACGCCGCATATGCCGCTGATTCTACTTGCTGCTCGTCTATTCTTCCGGCGCCATTTTCTTTTGCAAATTTCGCCGCGTATTGGCCCGCCCGCTGCCCAAACACCAATAAATCGGATAGCGAATTGCCGCCCAGGCGATTGGCGCCGTGCAAACCGGCCGCGCATTCTCCTGCGGCGAAGAGGCCGGGAACCGTGGACATTTGCGTATCGCCGTCAACCTTGATGCCTCCCATCATATAATGGGTCGTCGGACCCACTTCCATCGGCTCTTTGGTAATGTCGATGTCCGCCAAGTGCTTGAATTGGTGGTACATACTCGGCAATTTCTTCTTAATAAGTTCAGCGGCGTTATTAACTCTTGATTTGATCCAGGCGATATCAAGAAAAACCCCTCCATGCGGGCTTCCCCTTCCCTCTTTGATCTCACGAACGATGCAGCGTGCGACGTGATCACGCGTAAGCAGTTCGGGAGGACGGCGTGCGATCTTGTCACCTTGCGTGTAGAGCCAGCCTTCCTCTTCATTATCTGCGGTTTGATTCTTATAAAGGTCGGGAATATCATCGAACATGAACCGCCGGCCTTTATTGTTTAACAATATCCCTCCTTCACCGCGTACGCCTTCGGTCACCAGGATTCCGCGCACACTTGGCGGCCAGACCATGCCGGTGGGATGGAACTGTAAGAACTCCATATCCATGAGATCGGCGCCTGCATGGTACGCCAGCGACTGCCCATCGCCCGTATATTCCCAGCTATTACTGGTTATCTTGTATGCGCGGCCAATTCCGCCGGTCGCAATAATGACTGCTTTGGCTTGAAATAACTTGAAACGGCCTTTTTCGCGGTCATATCCAAAAGCGCCGCAAATGCGATCGCCGTCTTTGAGAAGAGTGATCAAAGTGCATTCCATGTGCACCTGAATACCCTGATGGATGCCGTGATCCTGCAATGTGCGGATCATCTCCAGTCCCGTACGGTCTCCGACGTGAGCCAGACGGGGAAACTTATGCCCGCCGAAATTTCTCTGCAGAATTTTTCCGTCTTTGGTGCGGTCAAAAACGGCTCCCCAGGCTTCCAATTCGCGTACCCGGTCCGGAGCTTCCTTGGCGTGCAACTCTGCCATACGCCAGTTATTCAAATATTGCCCTCCGCGCATCGTATCTGAAAAATGAACTTTCCAATTATCCCTGTCGTCCACATTGCCCAAGGCTGCGGCAATGCCGCCTTCCGCCATAACGGTATGCGCTTTGCCCAGCAGCGATTTGCATATCAGGCCGACCGTTACGCCTGCCGCGGAAGCCTCGATGGCTGCCCGTAAACCCGCACCGCCGGCACCCACAACAATTACGTCGTATTCATGTTTTTCATATTGCGCCATTAAAAGATTCTCCAGTCTGTCCAGATGCCCATCGAGCATAAGCGGACGTAAATATCGGAAAATCCGACCGTAAAAAGACTCAGCCATGCCCACATCATATGCCGGCGATTAAGACAGCTGACGCACTTGTACGACGTATGGCGGATCGGCGAGCGGGAAATTTCATCCAATATGCCGCCGACCAGATGCCGGAAGAAATGACAACCCAATGTGTAGCTGCCGAGCAAACAGACATTGACTGCTAGCAATACCGTTCCAATGCCGATTCCAAAGGATTCTTTGCCGGTAAGGGGATCCATAAACCACATGGCCTTCCACACATCGAATGCCAGCAAGAAAACAAAGAATAGAGCGGGGTAAAAGAAGTAACGGTGAATATTTTGAAGGATCAAAGGAAAGGAATTTTCTCCGCGATAAGACTTACGGGGCTCGCTGACGGTGCAGGATGACGGATCGGCCCAAAAGGCCTTATAATAAGCTCCCCGATAATAATAGCAGGTAAACCGCATCATGCCCGGTCCCCATAAGATCAACATTGCGGGGGAAAAAGGAAGCCAGAGCGGCCACCAGCCGGGTTTTGGGCCAAACCAGCTGTGCGGTGAATCGCCAAAAATTTCCGGCGAATAGAAAGGCGACAGATAAGGGCCATACGTATAATGAGTACCTTGAAGCGCTGACCACGTCGCATAAGCAATGAAAGCAGAAAATCCAAAAATTACGGCCGCGGACTGCAGCCACCACGCATCCGTACGGGAAGTGCTTCCAAATGAGCGCTCGATCACGGGTAATTCGGTCACATCGTTTCTCCGGTTATACGAAGACAGAATAAGGCTTGTAATTGAAGAAGGGAATTCTTAGGGCTGAAAAAATAAAAAGCATGCGATCTGGAAATCCGAAAGAATTGTTATCTTAATAAAATAAAATACCTTACACTAAAAGTCAACACATAAACGGTCTTGAAATATTTGCAAATCAAGACGCTGAGATTTCCATTCCGAACTCTTCACAGATCTTATTGTAAAGAAAAAAACCTTCGTTGGTCAATGTTACGAATCCGTCTTTGATCCGGAGATAATTTCTTGTTTTGCCAATGGCGGAGGCAAATTGTCGTTCAAATTTCTTTCCTGTCAGTTTTTCAAATTCCGGAATCGACAATCCCTGAGCTGTGCGCAGGCCGAGTAAAATCGCCTCGAGGCTGCGCTGGGCGGGAGTGAGAATTTCATCGGACTCGACGGGAAGCAGACCGTCGTTAAGCTGAGCGGTGTATTTCATCACATTGCTCACATTCCACCATCGCCTTTTTCCGTCAAACGAATGCGCCGACGGCCCCAAACCCAGATAGCGGCTGCCCATCCAGTAGCTGCTGTTGTGGCGCGACCGGTAACCGGGTTTGGCATAGTTCGAGATCTCGTACTGTTCGTATCCCGCCCGGTTCAAAATTTCAATGGTCTCCAAAAACATTTTCAATTCTATTTCCTCGTCCTGCAGAACGATCTTCTTTTGCTGAACCAGTTTGTGCAGATGCGTTCGTTCCTCGACCGTCAGGTTGTAGATCGAAATATGTTCCGGCCTAAAATGTAACGCAGCAACCAAATTATATCTCCAATTCTGCAACGTCTGATCCGGCAGGCCGAAAATCAGATCCAAACTGATGTTTTCAAATCCGGCTTTTCTGGCATTGCGGAGCGACGCGCCCGCCTGACGGGCGTCATGATTGCGCGTAAGAAATTTCAACTCACTGTTGCGGAACGACTGCACGCCGATGCTGAGGCGGTTGATCCCCATCGACCGGTAATTCTTCAGTTTCTTCAAAGTCAGATTATTGGGATTGGCTTCGACCGTGATTTCCGGTTCCGCCGCTACATGAAAAGAATTGAAGATTCTATCTATAATATTTTTCAACTGTTCTTCCGGCAAATACGAGGGCGTGCCTCCGCCGAAGTAGATCGTTTCAACGGCCGGACGATGGTATTTCTCCGCAATCAATTCAATTTCCTTAACGACTGAGTCTGTATAATTTTGAAAATATTTCCGCGCGGTCGTTACGTAAAAATCGCAATAGATGCAAATGCGCTCGCAGAACGGCACATGAATATACAAGTTGAACTCTTGAGTTGGAGTGACCATGTATTTCTAAGCTATACTCTCCGGCCAATTAAATCAAGAGCGATAAAACTTTCTTGCTATTAAAGCCCTATAATTGTAACTTTAAATTCGTTTCTGCTTAGGGAATTAACCAATACAATTAAAAAAAGTCTTAAGGACCGCTATATGGATTTAACGTCAATAATAATCATGAGCGCCTCGGGCGTCGCGATGTTCGTCACCGGATGGGCGCTGGCAAAATACGTCGGCAAGAATAAAATTTCCGAAATCAGGAAAATGGCGGAGAACATTCTTCGCGATGCGCGCCGCGAAGGGGAAAACATCAAGAAAGACAGCCAGGTCAAAACAAAAGAGCGCTGGCACCAGATCAAGATGAAAATTTCGAGCGAATTCGAAGAGCGCGAAAAAAAATTAAAACTGTATGAAAGCCGCCTGGCGAACCGCGAGCGCGATGTACGCCAGCGGATGAGCGCGGTCCTCGAAAATGAGCAAAAACTTCTGCGCAGTGAAAAAACCATCGCGGATCAGGAAGGACAATTAAAAGTGCGCGCGGAGCAAATTGACCAGGTGACCAAACAACAAATGGAAAAATTAGAGAAAATAACCGGTTTGTCTCAGGAGGAAGGGAAAAGACAATTTCTGGAGAGTATTTCCAAGCGCGCGCAAAAGGAAGCCGCGGAACTTATGCTTCAGATCAAAACGGAGGCGCAGCAAAAAGCGACGTTTGATGCCAAATGGATCTTATCCGATGCGATCCAGCGCCTGGCCTCCGATCAAACTTCAGAAACAACGCTGACGACCGTGGACCTGCCGAACGAACGGATCAAGGGCGCGATCATCGGCCGTGAAGGCAGGAATATCAAGGCTTTTGAGCAAGCGACCGGAGTCAAAGTGATCGTGGATGATACGCCGGAAGTCGTGGTGCTCTCGGGATTCGATCCGGTGAAGCGTGAAATTGCACGCCTCGCGATGTCGAAGCTGGTCGAGAATCCGAATATTCAGCCGGAATTCGTGGATGACATAGTCGAAAAGGCCCGTAAGCAAGTTGAAACGACGATGGCGAAAGCCGCCGATGAAGTTCTCAATTCGTTGAACATCAAAAATGTCGCGCCGGAAATGAAATCCATGCTGGGACGACTGAAATACCGGACGAGTTACGGTCAAAACGTTTTGCAGCATTCCAAAGAAGTGGCGCTGCTGGCGGGCACGATGGCGGCGGAACTCGGTTACGATATTCAATTGGCCCGTCGTGCCGGACTTTTTCATGATATCGGCAAAGCCACCAGCAACGATACGGAAGGCAGTCACGTCACGATCGGCGTGGAAGTGACGACCCGCTGCAAAGAACATGAGGTGGTGATTAATTCTGTTTTGGCACACCATGATGAAGCGGAGCCGATCCATCCGATCTCGCAGCTTGTGACCGCGGCTGATATTATCAGCGGCTCGCGTCCGGGCGCTCGCCGGGAACCGCTGGAAGCTTACGGTGCACGGATTGAAAAATTGGAACAGATTGCGACGCAGTTTGAAGGCGTTTCCAAAGTTTATGCAATTTTTGCGGGACGTGAAATTCGAATCGTCGTGGAAGCGGACCGGATGGACGACGCGCAAGCCGCAATGCTGAGTTCCAATGTGGCTAACAAGATCCAGAGTGAAATGCAGTATCCGGGACAGATTAAAGTGGTCGTGATCCGGGAACGCCGTGTCGTGCGCTATACGAACAGCACGACGCCGACCAGCGATGAAAATAAAGTGGTTGAAAAAATTGTCGGCGATGAAATGGCCCCGGTCAATAACGGGAATTAAGATTCCAAAAAAAACTTGCATATCTTGGTTAATTTGACATAAATTCGGTTATCGGTAATCGCTACCTCCTCATTTCTCCCCGGGAAGGAAATCGTATGATGGAAAATTTCCGAACAAAAGTTCATTCGCTGGAGAACGACGTGTCGCGTCTCAAACAGTTCACTTGGGTTATTATTTTTTCAATCTTGACGGCAGCGGGCGCATATATACAGATCCCCCTCTCGCCGGTGCCCGTGACGTTGCAGACGTTTTTTGTTCTACTTTCCGGAGCGATGCTGGGCGGGAAGCGCGGCGCGCTGAGCCAACTGGCCTATCTCTTTTACGGGATTTGCGGCTTGCCCGTCTATGCAGGCGGTATGGCAGGCGCGGCGGTTCTATTGGGTCCTACGGGAGGATACCTATTGAGTTTTCCGATCGCGGCACTCGCGGCGGGTTATTTGGTTTCAGGCGAAAAAAATTTACTCTGGAATGTGGCCGGCTGTATCATCAGCAGTTTCCCGATATTGCTTTTCGGCACGCTGCAACTGCATATGATATTCGGCGGCAGTACGGAGAACGCGTTCATGGTTGGGTTTGTTCCTTTTATAGCGGGTGATTTTATCAAATGTGCGTTTACCGCGATGGTTTTTTCCGGAATGAACAAATGGAAAACGCGGAAGAATTCTTTTGAAAAATAACTTTTGAAGAAGGTGTTGTTATGAGTGCCGTTAATGAATACACCAAATATTCCGAGAGTGAAGTTGTTAATAAACTTCTCGGCGACCTGGTATCCCAATTGGACGGCGTTGGGGGCGAATCGCTGAATGGCGCTATTTCGTTGATCAAAAACTTTACGGAGCGTCAACTTTCGCTCACTCAAAAGTTGACCCGCATCGGCTCCGCGCTTTCGGCGGAACGCAATCTGGATGCGCTGCTTGAAATGATCGTGGCCGAAGCTATGAGCTTCACGCGTGCGGACGGCGGAACCCTCTATATTATGTCGCCCGACGAGCGCAGCATCGCTTTTAAAATTCTGAGAACCAAATCGCTTAATTTTGCGATGGGCGGCACGAGCGGCAAGGCGATTCCGTTTCCGCCGGTTAAACTGTACAAAGATGACGGCTCGCGGAATGAGCAACAAGTTTCGGCTCACGTGGCGCTGACCGGACTTACCGTAAATATTCCCGACGTCTACGAAATCGAAGGATTTGATTTTCAAGGCACCAAAGGATTTGACAAAAATACAGGTTACCGCTCCAAATCCATGATGGTCGTTGCGATGCGTAATCATGAAGACGAGATCATCGGCGTGCTGCAGCTTTTGAACGCGAAAGACGCTATATCGGGAGAAACGATCGCCTTTTCGAGCGACTATCAGGAATTGATCGAATCCCTCGCTTCGCAAGCCGCAGTGGCGATCACGAATACCCAGTTGATTCACGATTTAAAAGCGCTATTAGATTCGTTCATTCAGGTCATCGCGAGCGCGATCGACGAAAAGTCACCGTACACCGGCGGCCACATCCGCCGCGTTGCGGAACTGACATCGCAAATTGCCCGCGGCATGAGCGATATCGGCGAAGGTAAATTCAAGGATTTTCGGCTGAATGAAGACGAGCATAATGAACTTCGGATCGCAGGCTGGATGCATGACATCGGAAAAATCACCACGCCGGAATACGTCGTGGACAAATCGACCAAACTCGAAACCATTCACGACCGCATTCACACCGTGATCACGAAATTCGAATTGTTGAAACGCGAAGTGGAAATTGAATTTGTACAGCAAAAGCAGAAGTTGCAGAGTTCCAGATTCAAAGACAAAAAGAAACGCGTGGCGGAATTGGAAAAGCAATTCCGGGAACGTATGAAGCAAATGGTCGATGACCTTGCCTTCATCAAAACATGCAATGTGGGCGGTGAATTCATGGAGCAGGCAAAACTGGACCGTGCAAAGAGTGTCGCCGTACAGAAGATCAGGATCGAGGGAGAAGAGCTGCCCTTATTGACCGACAACGAAATTTATAATTTGTCCATTAAGCGCGGCACATTGACCGAAGAAGAACGGCTTATCATTCAGAATCACGTCGTGCTTACCATCAAAATGTTGCAAAAACTTCCGTGGCCGAAAAAACTCAGCCGTGTGACCGAGTGGGCCGGCGGACACCATGAGAAATTAGACGGAACCGGTTATCCTAACGGATTGAAAGCCGAGCAGCTTTCCACGCCGGCGCGCATCATGGCGGTAGCGGATATTTTTGAGGCCCTCACGGCGGCCGACCGGCCCTACAAAGCCGGTAAGAAAATCTCCGAATGCATGAAGATCCTTGGATTCATGGTCAAAGACGGCCACATCGACAAAGACATCGTCGATTTCTTTGTCAAATCCGGCATGACGCAGGAATACGCGAAACGTGAATTGAAAGATTATCAGCTTGACACGTTCGTGTACGATGGCGTGGAATACGATTGCCGGAGATAATTTTCCTTCCTCGAAACTTCTATTGCAGAGACGGAATACATCCGATCTCCCGAGAGTTTTCTTAATCATTAAATTGAATGATGATTTCTCACACCCGCAGCGCATGCCATCCCGGTGTGAATGACGCGTCGTTGTTATATTGATAAAAAGAAGAAAAATAGTCACCGCTTTGACGATCGCGGGATCGGACTCCGGCGGCGGAGCAGGTATTCAGGCGGATCTAAAAACTTTTTCGGCGTTGGGCGTTTACGGAACTTCGGTCATTACCTGCGTTACGGCGCAAAATACGAAGGGCATTTTCGGAATACACCATGTGGATTCACATAGTGTAGAACAGCAGCTCGAAGCCGTCTTGAGCGATATCGGCGTCCATGCGGTAAAGACCGGGATGCTCTTTCATTCGGAAATAATCGAAACCGTTGTAAGAATCCTTAAGAAATATGCCGTAAAAAAATTAGTCGTTGATCCCGTGATGGTTTCTAAAAACGGAGCCGAACTCTTGCAGGACGATGCGGTACCCGTATTGCTCCGTGAACTTTTTCCGCTGGCTTATGTCGTCACGCCGAATATTCCCGAGGCGGAGGTTTTAACGGGAACAGCCATTCACTCCGTCGGGGATATGGAAAACGCCTGCCGGACCTTGCACGCCATGGGGTGCCGGGCGGTGGTCGTAAAAGGCGGTCATCTCGCGGGCAATGCCGTGGATGTTTTATTTGACGGGAAAAAACTTTATTATTTTAGGAGTCAACGTCTGCGCACAAAACATACGCACGGCACCGGCTGCACGTTCAGCGCCGCGATCACGGCCTACTTGGCCAACGGATTTGGATTGATCGAATCCGTCAAACATGCTAAAACATTTGTCACCGCTGCGATCGGGAAATCTTTGAAAATAGGTCAAGGACAAGGCCCGGTAAATCCTCTGCACGCACTTAAAGATTAAGAAATCATTGATAGTTCAAGAGGCAAAAAGGATTTGGACGGTGCGCGATCTCATGGAATGGACGACGCCGTATCTTTCCGAGAAGAGAATCGAAAACTCCCGCTTGAATGTGGAGTGGCTGTTGTGCCATACGCTGCAATGCAAGCGGGTAGATCTGTACGCCGATCATGATCGGCCGCTGAACAAAAATGAACTGGAAGACTTTAAAGCAGCCCTCAAACGCCGCGTCGATCACGAGCCGCTTCAGTACATTACCGGATCGGCGGAATTTATGGGTTTGACGTTTGAAGTGGGCCCCGACGTCTTGATCCCGCGGCCGGATACGGAAGTTCTGGTCGAAAAAACTTTGGAGGTTTGCCGCGGTGACGTTTTTAGGGAACGGCCGATTTACATTTTAGACATCGGAACGGGCAGCGGGGCCATTGCGGTTTCCTTGGCTTTTTTCCTGAAAAAGAACTCGATACCTTGTGAAATAACGGCATTGGATGTGAGCTCCAAGGCGATACAGGTGGCGCAACGCAATGCCGAGCGAATTTTGCCGCCCGGATCCGTCAATTTCTTATGCGGAAATATTCTTGATGAATCCATCGGCAATGCTTTCGTGCACCCGTTCGATGTGATCGTATCGAATCCGCCGTATATCTCGGACAAGGAATTCAATGAACTTCCCGAAGAGATCAAAAATTTCGAGCCGCACGAAGCTCTGAAAGCGGAGGAAGAGGGCTTGATTTTTTTCAGGCATATTTCAAAAACCGCCATAAAATTATTTCGTCAGAACGGCAAGGAGAATTTTTTGCTTTTTGAGGTTGGTTACGATCAGGCGCAGGAAGTTAGAAAAATTATGCTGGAAAATAGTTTTTCGGATATTGAAATTGTCGATGATTATCACCATGTTGAGCGGGTAGTAAAGGGCATCTTAAACTGATTTTTTATGACTCAGACTGAAATTCAGCAGCGCTATAACGAACTCATTAACAGCCTGCCGGACGGCATTTTTGTTATCGACGCGCTCGGTCAAATTGTTTTAGCCAACGATGCGGCAGCCATAATATTGGGGTACGCGGACAAACAGGAATTCATCGGGCGCGGCGTCAATGAAATATATGCCAATCCGGGCGATCACGATTCGCTGTTGTCCATTTTAGGCCACCGCGGGTCGACCCATAAGAATATATTTGATTGGAAACGCAAAGACGGAAAGACGGTCCTCGTCGAATTGACCGCCACGCCGACAAGGGACCCCAACGGCCACGTCAACGGCTTCCACGGCTTTTTTGTGGACATCACAAGAAAACTGGAAAATCAGATCGCGAACCAGGAGACCTTGGCGGCAACCGCGGCCAGATCGGTAGACGAAGATAAAATGCTCGAAGCGATCAGTTATTTTCGCTTCGCGCCGATGTCGCTGATACTGCAAGGCGTGGCGCATAATCTGAACACACCGCTCGGCGGTATCCGCGGGCGGGCGGAATTGTTACAGCATCACCTTAACAAAGACGCAAGCGTGGAACCGCAGCTGAATGCCAAGCTGAACAAAGGCCTTGCCGAAATCATCGCGCAGGTGGACAAGGCCACCGAATTGATCAAGGGATTTTCGGCAAAGATCGCGATGGAGATGACTTCCGGTCAAACAGACATAGATTTGAATGCGCTGATTCAAAATGAATTGGCGTTTCTTGATTCCAGTTTGTACTTCAAACACAAAATCACCAAAGAAATTATTCTCGATCCGTCCCTTCCGAAAATCAAAAAAACGTACCGCGACGTCAGCCAGGCAATCTACGATTTGTTCGTCCATTCGATGAAAGCTACTGCAGAATCCGGCGACAAGCGGCTCACGGTGAAAACTTTTCAGAATGAAGAATTTATTTTTGTGGAAATTTCCGATAATCGTCCCGCGGTGAACGCCGGCCAATGGGAGTATCACACCTCGGCACACCTTGATACGATGTATAATCTCATTCCGGAAGAGGCAAAATTCAGCATCTATGACATCGAAATTGTGAATGCACGGCGTTTGTTGGCTGCTCAGCAAATTGAATTGCAGATTTTTCCGAATACCGAATCCAAATTTATTCTGCAAATACCGAAAACAGATCAAAAAAGCGACCATTGAGAGCATGGGTATAAGCATTTACAACACCTTGACGCGGCAAAAAGAAGAACTCGTTACGATTCACCCGAATGAAATCATGATGTATTCCTGCGGCCCGACGGTTTACAATTATATTCACATAGGTAATGCGCGCACGTTCCTGATGGCGGATGTGATCCGGCGTTACCTGGAATATACCGGATACAAAGTGAAATTTGTTATGAACATTACTGATATTGACGACCGGATTATTAACGAAGCGAATGAAAAAAACCTGGAATTTTCGGAAGTCAATCAACTATATACGGAAGGGTTTTTTGAAGACATTGCGAAACTGGGCATGCACATGCCGGACATCGTGCCGCGGGTGACCGACCACGTGGAAGACATTGTCCGGCTCATTCAAACTCTCGTTCTCAAAGGTTTTGCGTATGAATCGGAGGGAAGCGTATACTATGATGTTGGAAAATTTGCGGGGTACGGAAAATTATCCGGCCGCAACGTTGACGATCTGATGTCGGGCGCGCGCGTGGAAGTGAACGAAAAGAAAAATAATCCTCTGGATTTTGTTTTGTGGAAAGCCTCCAAGCCCGGTGAACCCTCCTGGCCGAGCCTTTGGGGGCAAGGCAGACCGGGCTGGCACATTGAATGTTCCGCGATGTGTATGGCGCATTTAGCGGATCAAATTGATATTCATACGGGCGGCGCGGATCTGGTCTTCCCGCATCATGAAAATGAAATCGCACAAAGCGAGGCCGCAACCGGGCATCCGTTCGCCAGGTACTGGATGCATTTCGGTTTCCTGAATATCGATAATGAAAAAATGTCCAAGTCCCTCGGCAATTTCTGGCTGGTACGCGACGTGCTGAAAAAATTTCGCCCCGAGGCGATACGGCTGTTTTTCCTGCAAAAACATTATGCGAGCCCGCTGAATTTCAGCGAGGACAATATTCGTGACGCGGAAAATGCGCACAAACGGCTGGAGACTATTTTCAATAAAGTGAAGCAAGCTCTTGAATTGAAAGAAACGCTCGGCGGTTCGATTCGGCCGGATACGGTCGACCATGACGCGGAACAATTTTCAAAGGATCTGGACCGGCTGGAAAAAGAATTTCACGACGCAATGAATGACGACTTCAACACGGCCGCAGCCATGGGAAAGATCTTCGAAATTTTCAACGGCCTGAACAAGATCACAACCCCTAAAATGCTGAATGATTTTTCGCTCTACGTCATGAAACGCGCGCGGGATATGATCCTGGAATGGAACGAGTTTCTGGGATTTCTCCATTTATCCAAACCCGAAAGCGTCTCCAAGAAGCACGAGCAGATCATTGAATTGCTTTTGGAGATCAGGAATGACCTGCGAAAGAAAAAAGAATGGGCGTTGTCCGACAAAATCCGCGATGGATTGGATACGATCGGTATTACGATCGAAGATTCTCCGGAAGGCACTACATGGAAATTAAAGTGAACAGAAAACATATCATATCCGAGGAGACGAAACATGAAGATCCGGGACATTTCTCTTACGATCTCGAATGACATTGTCACCTGGCCGGGCGATCCCAAGGTCAATATCCAGCTGCCGATACAAATGAAAAAAGGCGACGCCTGCAACGTATCCCGCTGGGAGATCGGCGCACACACCGGCACGCACACCGATGCGCCGTTCCACTTTGTCGATGACGGAAAGGGGATCGACGAAGTGCCGCTGGATACCTATATCGGCCCCTGTATCGTGCTGGAGGTCAGCCCGAAGACCATTAATATCGAAAAGGACGATATCCGGCATTTTGACTTCAAAGGCCACACGCGGGTATTGTTTAAAACGAAAAACTCGGATCATTGGAAAAACAATAATATGGTTTTTGACAACGATTTTATTGCGGTCGGAATTACGGGTGCCGAGTATTTACTCGAGAAAAAAGTGAGGCTGGTCGGCGTGGATTACTTGTCGGTTGAAAGTTTTCATGCGGAATTCGAGCATCCGGTCCATAAGAAATTATTGAGCAACAACGTCGTCGTTGTTGAAGGGCTGAATCTGTCGGAAGTCAAACCCGGCGAATACGAGCTCATCTGCATGCCGTTGAAGATCAAACACGGGGACGGAACGCCGGTGCGCGCGGCTTTAAGGGAATTGGGCGGAACGGCTAAGCCGGCAGCTAAGAGAAAAAACGCAAAAGCTGCGAAGAAAAGCACAAGCAAGAAGCCGGCTAAAAAGAAATCTAAAGGTAAGTTAAAGCGCAGGTAATTTGTAAGGGCACGGCGCACCGTGCCCAAGCGCCTTTGCGAAAATCGACCTTACAATCGTACGCCAAAAACCAAAATCCGGTTGATCAACAAGACTATCACCAAAGATATGAACAGAGGTTTTGAGAAATTGTTCAGGTCGTTGGATTGATTTTGCGTTTCCGGCATCAGATCTTTTTCGCTCATCAATTTCCCGTACACCATCATCACGCACCACGGCATGCATAGCGGAGCGAGTAAGCTCAGAAATGTCGGCACGGGCAGATTTAACAAGGTTGTCAACGCCACTCCGGCAGGCAACGGCAAGAAAATAACATTATTAAAAAAAAGCTTCTTTTCTCCGTCTCGCCATAAATAAGCAAATTTCTTAAAGCTTATCGTCGAAATAAAAAAGAACGCGGCTATTCCGAATGCGCCGATGGCGATGCGCCCTGAGTCGGGAACATTTAGCTGTTCGGCGACAAAACCCGTATCGCCGTATTTGAAAAAAGGCGTCATGAAGACGTAGCCGAAGAAACCGATATATCCCCACAGCATCATCCACGTCCAAAACAAATTGACCGCCGCCGATTGTTTCATCCGGCGAAGAATGATAAAACACACTGCCGCCTGAAAAAGGCTGTAAAGCGGCCCTGCCGCAGCTATCAGAGTCTCTTTGTACATGCTAACCTCCACACCGGATTCAACATGGTTATGGTAGAGCGTCGGACTCGCCCCTGCCAATAAGCCCGTCAAGGCGTGGGCGGACTCATGTAACATCTGCGTGATGAAATACGTGAGTACAAGAACAGCCAGGGAATTGATAAAAAGACTGCGTTCAATTTTCATAGCGTTCCTCCGTAAAAAACAAATGTCCCGGTTCAATCCTCTTTCAACGCGATCGATCCCTTGAACAGATCCATCTCTTTCGAGGCCGCTTCGGCTTTGAGTTCTTCCCTCATTTTCAGACTGACGATAAAGACGCCGGCGAAGATCACCGCTGCCGACACCGCCGTGTTGAGTGTAAGCGTCTCTCCAAGCGTCAAAGTTGAAATGATCGTTGCGACGACAGGCTGAACGTAAATGTAAACGGCAACCGTTGAGGAAGACGTTCGTTGGAGCGCCCAGTTATTGATGTAGTAGACGATGACGGAAGAAAAAATGATCAGGAAAGCCGCGCACAGCCAAGCCGTCATGCTCACCTCCGCATAGGAAAGATTCGCGACGTCTTTGATGCCGAACGGAAATACGCCGATGGCGCCGAAAATAAAAACCCATGACGTCACCGTGGACGGATGATACCGTCTCAAAATATTTTTAGAGATGACCAAATAGATCCCGAATGAAACCGCATTGATAAAGACCAGAATATTACCCATAAAAAAATCGTCATGCAGGTCGATCTTCTCGCTTCCAAGAAGCATGACCACCCCGATGAATGAAATGACCGAACCCAGGATCTTCCGAAGACTCGCGGGCTCTTTCCGCAATAAGATCGCTATGACGATCGTCACGACCGGAATGGTAGTGACCAAAACCGTCGCGTTAATGGCCGTGGTCATAGACAGCCCTTTTAGGAACAAGACCTGATTGATAACAATGCCGAAGATACTAAAAAGAGCAAACGACCAGTAATCTCTGGACTGTTGAATTTTCTCCTTAATAAAAATCCTGTGAATAATAAAAAGAATTACCGCCGATGTCGATACGCGAATAAGCACCAGCGCCATCGGGCTGATCTCTCTCATGGCGATCTTTGCGGTCACCGAATTGGCGCCGAAGATGAATGAAACGAACAGCAGGCCCAGGTGTACTCTCAGCGTAGAATCTTTTGAATCGGATGACATGCGTTTTCAATTATTAGGTTTGCAAACCGCAAAATTTCTTACATGCTCATGAAGGCAACCCCGGCGATTACATACCGCAAAAACCGCAACGATATCCGCCCGGCTTTTTTCTGCAGGGGTGGCGAGTATAGAATGCCGTGGAGTGCTATCCTTCCGCATTCAAGAACTTGAACCCATAGGCTGCCAGCCCGCCGCCGGCAAGGCATCCGACGAGATAGATCCACAGATTACCGATCAGTAGTCCGCCTTTGATCATATCCATGAGCATAGGGCCGATCGCGACCGCGGGGTTGAACGCGCCGCCGGAGATACTGCCAACGCTGTACGCGCAAGCTGTCACGGTAAGGCCGATAGCCAATCCGTAAATGAAATTGCCTTCGAGTTTTTTCGCCGTTGCGACAGTCAGAACCACCGTCGCCAAAGCAAACGTGCAAATCATTTCCGCGACGACCGCTTTCCACGCCGCGAGTCCTTCCGCGGGCGCCGGCGCAAATGTTTTGTCCGTTAGCAAATAGATGATCAGCGCGGCCGCAAACGCGCCGGCAATCTGACTCAGCCAGTACGGCGCGACTTCTTTCGCATCCAGTTTTCCCCGAAGCCAAACGGCCAGGGTGACCGCGGGGTTATAATGCCCGCCGGAAATATGGGCCCCGGCGTAGAGCATGACCGCCAGCATCAACCCGATCGCCAAAGGGTTTCCGGTCAGTCCAACGGCAAATACCAGAAAAAATGTCCCTATGAATTCCATTACATAAGCTCTCATGATTTTTTCTCCTCTAACTTTTTGTAAATGATTTGGTAGGATATCAGATAAAGTGTGGTAAAAAATCGCTAAACGGCATTCAAAAGTCAATGATTTAAAGAAACGTAACGAAAATCATTTGATAAACGACAAACTATTTACCATATTGCGGAAAAGACAGGAGGTTCCTTATGTCTGAAGTCACGAAAAAGCTTTCTTTTTTTGATCGTTATTTAACACTATGGATTTTTCTTGTAATGTTTGCGGCTGTGTCAGCCGGTTATATTTGGCCGGCCATCGCAGGGTTTTGGGATACCTTCAAATCGGGTACGACGAATATTCCGATCGCCATTGGGCTTATTCTTATGATGTATCCGCCGCTGGCGAAAGTGCGATACGAGGAACTGCCGCAGGTATTCAAAAATATTCGTCTTTTGATTTTATCGCTAATTCAAAACTGGGTCATCGGGCCGCTCGCGATGTTTATTCTAGCCGTGCTCCTGTTGCCGGACAAACCGGAAATGATGGTCGGTGTGATCTTGGTCGGCTTGGCGAGATGTATCGCCATGGTTCTCGTGTGGAATGATCTTGCGAAAGGCGATTCGGAACTTGCCGCCGGATTAGTGGCTTTTAATGCGCTGTTTCAGGTTTTTCTTTATTCTGTTTATGCTTATGTCTTTATCACGATCTTGCCCCCGGTGTTTGGCTTGCATGGCGCTTTAGTGGAAATTTCCATTTCTGAGATCGCCGTAACGGTGTTGATCTATCTCGGAATTCCGTTTGCGGCGGGAGTGCTGACAAGAGCTCTCGTACTGCAGGTTCGTGACAAAACATGGTATCATGAGAAATTCGTCCCGCGAATTTCTCCTTTGACTCCGGTGGCCCTGCTATTCACGATCTTTGTGATGTTTTCTCTGAAAGGCGAAAAAATAGTGGAATTACCGATGGACGTAATACGGGTAGCCATTCCGTATACACTGTATTTTGCCGTTATGTTTTTTACAACATTTTTTGCGGCAAAGAAAATGGGGAGTTCATACGAAAAATCTGCGACCGTGGCGTTTACCGCCGGAAGCAACGACTTTGAACTGGCTATCGCCGTTGCGGTGGCGGTGTTTGGAATCAACTCTCAGGCAGCCTTTGCAACCGTCATTGGTCCTTTGGTAGAAGTTCCGGCATTAATCATGCTTGTCAATGTTGCGTTGTGGTTTAAGAAAAAATATTTTTCAGAAACCGGTTCTATATCGTAAGGAGAAAAACGTCCTTAAATGACCGTCTTAAAAGATTCAAACTTCCGGAACTACGAACTGATCTCTAACGGCCCCTAACCCGTTCCTTCGCAAGGCTCGGGGCAAGCTCTTGAAAAGGAGGGGATTAGTTCGGTTCTACTCCGCCACCGCAGTTGAAATGTAATTTGATTTATTTTCGTCGAGCAAATCGACCTGCCTTTCCCGTCCGCTGGAAAAACGGATCATCATCACCGTACTGACGACCATCATACCGAAGGCTGCGAGAAACGTATTTCCGATCCCTACCGCTCCGATCAGATACGCGCCGAAAAACGGCGCTACGATGCCGCGGATACCGGTGAGCATCGTATGAATGCCCATGTAGATGCCGACCTGATTTTTCGGGGCAAACTCCATCACACATAATTGCCAGCTTAGTTGCGAGCCGCTCATGGAGATGCCTTGCAGAAAACTCGCGATGTAAATAAATTTCAAGTCACGGGTAAAATAAAAAATAAGCAAATTAACGGCCGGCAAAATATTCAGCAGAAATCGAATTTTTATCACGCCGTATTTATCGATCTGCCTTCCCCAAAATGCGAACGTCAGCAGCATGACCGCCTGCGGAATCACCGCGATTGCAAGAACCGCCTCTTCATAGCTCGCATTGATCCCGAATTCCGGGTCGGTGACATAAATCGTTTTCACCGGATCGATCATCAGCACGGCAAAGCCGAATATCGCCCAATACCACATGAAATAGGCGAACGGTTTATCCCGAGTCATCACCCGGCGAAATTCCGCGAACGGGTTTCTGGCGGGAATCAGTTCATCCGACTTCTCGACCTTGATCTTGCGAAACTGCAGGCAGCCCCAAATTCCAACCAGACCGATGACCGGGTAGACGTAAATATAATTATCGCCGTTGATCTGAAGTATCAACCCGAAAAAATACGAAGCTGTCACGAATGCAAGATTGAACAGTGTGCGGACGACCCCCATGATCTTGCCGCGCGCGTAATTAGGGTAATTGGTCCGGTAGATGCTCGTCACAACAGGTATATTGAGTCCGTTGAACGCGTAGGCAGTACAGAGGATCAAAGTGAAAACAATGGAAACGGGGAAGAAAACAGAAACGACGGCGGTGCAAATAAATAACCCGCGGGCGATCATATCCGGATAGAAAACGTAATTCATTTTGTTCGATTTTTCGGCTTCTGTAGCGAGAAAGATACTGAACAGCAGCCCGGCATTAATAGAACTGTACAGGAGCGCCACTTCAAAATTCGAAGCCTGAAATGTTTTCTTAATGATCACACCGGCAATGCTCGCGGAGCCGGCTAAAACAAAACCCTTCGAAATCCCGTACCGCAAATCGTACCGGAAAGTTTCTTTGGCTTCAGGAGGGATGCGATACTGATTGATTATTCTTCTGAGAAAATTCAAGGCCGTTCCATGGTTTGTCGTTTTTATCTGGGGTAAGCCGCTCCGGGCGGCCCGAGCCGCATAAAAAAACTCCGGCTTCATCGGAGTTTTTATGACTGATTATTCTTTCCCATTTCTTATTTTGTGATATTTTCGACAAAGTATTTATGCATCCGCGTGTCATCCGTCAATTCGGGATGAAAAGTTGAAACTAAAATATTTTTCTCCGTCACGGCGACGGCGGACCCGTTAAGTTCCGCCAGCACTTTCACATTTTTTCCGCAGTTCAGGATCTTCGGAGCACGAATAAACACGGCATGAAACGGTGCAGGTCCCAATTCTTTTACCGGGACGTCTTTTTCGAAACTTTGGATTTGTCTCCCATAGCCGTTGCGTTCGATGGAAATGTCAATGAATCCGAATTGGAATTGGGGACTGTGAGCAATTTCCTTAGCCACTAAAATCGAACCGGCGCACGTGCCGAATATAGATTTTCCCTGCCGATAAAATGTTCTGATCGGGTCGATCAGGCCGAATGCGTTCATCAATTTTATTAAGGCCGTGCTTTCACCGCCGGGAATTATGAGGCCGTCAATTTGTTCCAGGTCGCCGGCTTTGCGTACCTGAACATGCGCGGTGCCGAGGCGGTCGAGCATTTTTTGATGGGCTTCGAAATCGCCTTGAAGCGCGAGCACTCCTATTGTTTTAGCGGACATAGTCAGGTTTTTATCTGTAGAAAATCAGCGATGACGTGCGTGGCATATTCCCATTCTTTGATCGGCGATTCCCACTCGCGATCCTGCGCCCGGCGAAGATAGATCATCTGAGCTAAATGATATGAATAATGCTGGGATAGGTGCTTGACCACGCCCGCCAGGGTTTCGTCCTCTTTGGCGTCCGGCGAAGAGCTCTTTCGCAGCAGATCTTTGTCGTCTTTACAACCATCCACGATCTTATCCAGCTGGCGGTGCGAGGCTTGAAGCATCGAAACGACGTCCTGTAGCACGGGGTTTTTCGTATCCGACGCCTGCGGTTCGTATC
>CAZLWA010000003.1:0-9019 GCA_964563165.1 uncultured Bacteroidota bacterium
ATCAAAAAGTTTTTCCGGTAAATAACTTTTCATCCAGACTTCCAATTGTTTGACATGCTCCGGTTTATCCATGTTGGCGATGGGAACCTGATGAGAACGAAATGTTCCTTCGATGGGTTTCCCATCTATTTCTTTCGGGCCCGTCCAGCCCTTCGGAGTCCGCAATATGATCATGGGCCATTTTGGACGAACGGCCACGCGCCCGCTGCGCGCATCTTTTTGGATCTGCTGAATGTCGGACGTGACGCGGTCGAGCGTCTCTGCCATCTTGCGATGCATTGTTTCCGGTTCGCTGCCCTCCACAAAATGCGGCTGGTAACCATACCCGATGAACAGCTGCTCTAATTCCGCGTGCGGAATTCTGGCGAGAACGGTTGGTCCCGCAATTTTATGTCCGTTCAAATGCAGGATCGGAAGAACGGCGCCATCGGTGACCGGATTTAAGAATTTATTCGAATGCCAGCTAGTTGCCAGCGGCCCGGTTTCAGCTTCTCCGTCCCCGACCACGCAGCAGACCAGGAGATCGGGATTGTCAAATGCCGCGCCGAAAGCGTGAGACAGAGAGTACCCGAGTTCTCCGCCTTCATGAATGGATCCCGGAGTTTCCGGAGCGACGTGACTGGGGATGCCGCCGGGAAATGAAAACTGTTTGAAGAGACACTGCATACCTGCTTCATCTTCGGAGATATCGGGATATACTTCGCTGTAGGTTCCTTCCAGATAAGCATTGGCTACTAAGCCGGGCCCGCCGTGGCCCGGGCCGATGATGTAGATCATATTCAGATCACGCTCTTTGATGATCCGGTTGAGATGAACATATATGAAATTTAATCCAGGCGTAGTTCCCCAATGTCCTAGCAGACGCGGTTTGACATGTTCACGACGCAAAGGCTCTTTTAAAAGGGGATTGTCGTAGAGATAAATTTGGCCGACCGAGAGGTAATTGGCAGCCCGGAAATAGGCGTCCATTCTTGCCATCGTCTGAGCATTCAGAGGATTTTCCATGACGCGGCTCCTTTCTGATTAATCAATAACTCGAACAGGGTAAGCAGGCATTAAGAAGCAAATGCAGTTTCACGTAGTAATAATAAAGCTTTTTCAACAGAATGAGAATGACTTTTCTCACTAATGCGGACCAAAGACAAGGCCGATTCCTGTCGGCAAAGAAATTCATAGAACAACATGAAGCTCCAGGATTGGCTAACCAAGACTGTCCCCTTAGAGCAAGTTCCCCGCCAGGGTATGCGCCGCTCACCGGCTTCATGACGGATATCATATCTCAGTTCCGTCTGATTTAGACTGAATATCAAATCATGACTGAATTCATTGCGCGATATCCTGTAATCAGTAGATTAACGGAGATTAACTATTTAGGAGTTCTTATGAAAAAGCAGATTGTGAAGGCCACGATAGTTGCCGGTTTATTATTTCATAGAGCAAAGAAGTTGCCCCGAATGTTATCAACGAATTATCCCTGTGCCGCCACCGGAAAAACGACATGGCGATTGCGGCAGATCCCGAAGCCGAAGCGATCACCGCTATCACCATGTTCCAGAAGTATTCTTGTGTTAACATGTTCTGCATTCGTGACCTCTAAGTCCGTAGTTATACAGTCTTTTTGAGTAGAACTGCAGTCATATCATCCTGCGGTGCGCCGTTAGCGACAAAATCGTGCGTAGCTCTGAACAACGTCTCGACAATGACCGAAGCGGAAGAGGCGTTATTACGGACGATAAGGTCTTTGACTCTCTCTTCTCCGAAATCTTCCATAGCAGCGTTCATGGCTTCTATGATTCCATCGGTGAAAAGCAGAAGCGTATCACCCGGACGAATAGTGACCGTTTGAACCTCATAGGACGCATTTTCCATTAATCCCAGTGCAACGCCCTGTGATGACAAAGATACCGGCGGATCCTCTTTAGAAAACAGAATCGGGAGATTTTGTCCGGCATTCGCGAAGGAGATGGAATGGTTGCGGGTATCGAGTATGCCGTAAAAGATCGAGACGAATGTTCTGGCATCCGTGCTGCGGTAGAGGAGTTTGTTTGCCTGTTGAAGGCAATGAGCCGGATCGGATCCGGCAAGCGCCTGGCCGCGGATCGTCGCCTGCACGTTGGCCATCACTAAAGATGCTGCAAGGCCGTTGCCGCTGACATCGCCGATACCGATCGCGAGATGGTGCTCATCCAGCCGGATGAAATCATAGTAGTCTCCGCCGACATTCATGGCCGGCACCGTTTTTCCGGCAATGTCGTAGCCCGCGATCTCCGGGTTGGACTTCGGGAGGAAGTTCATCTGGATGTTGCGTGCCATGCGGGCTTCTTCCTGGGCACGGATACGCTCTTCTTCCTCTTTCTTACGCTCGGTGATATCGCGGTAAATGGCGTACACGGCGATCTGCTTCCCTTCATGCAGCACCGGCGCACCGAGTATCGAAACATCTATGAGGATTCCGTCTTTCCGTTTCCGCTTCGTTTCCGCCTCCACGCGTTCACCCCGAAAGCTCATCCGGGAGAAGCGGGACGCCTCGTCCAGGAATTCCGGCGGAGCAACCAGATCGTTGACTTGCCGGCCGATGGCATCGTTCCGCGAATATCCGAACATTCTGACAAATTCCTCGTTCACATTAAGGACACGATCATCGTTATCATGCAGCAGAATCGCTTCCGGTGCGCTGTTGAAAAGTCGTTCAAAGAAGGTTTTCTGTATCAGGATCTCCTGCTCGGCATTTTTCCTGTCTGAAATATCCCGATAAATGGCATATACTCCCATCTGTTTTCCCTGATGAAAGATTGGCGCGCCGAGTATGGAGACATGGAACAGCGTTCCATCGCGCCGGCGCCGTTTGGTTTCAACCTCAACGCGCCGTCCATGCACGACATTCTGTGAAAGGCCTTCTGCTTCTGCTGCAAGTTCGGTGGGAGCTACCAGTGAATTGACCGGTTTTCCGATCGCCTGTTCGCGTGAATAGCCGAACATTCTCAAAAATTCGTCGTTGACACTTACAATGATATCGTCCATGTCGTGAAAAACGACGGCTTCCGGAGCGCTGTTAAGCAGGCTCTCCAGGTATGTTTTCTGGATACGTATTTCTTCTTCTGCTTTCTTGCGTTCCGTGATGTCGCGGTAGATAGCATAGTCGCCGATCTGCTTGCCCTGATGAAATATTGGCGCCCCGAGGACGGACACATCGATCAGCGTGCCGTCTTTTCGCTTTCGTTTTGTCTCGAGTTCGATCCTTTCGCCTCTTATGACCCGCTGTGAGATGTCAGCTGCCTCCCGGATCAATTCCTCCGGGGCCACGAGGTCATTGATCTGTTTTCCGATAGCTTCATCACGCGTGTATCCGAATATCAATGTGAATTCATCGTTAATGTCCACAATACGGTCAAGATCATTGTGCAGGGCGATCGCTTCCGGAGCCGCGTTAAAAAGCTTCTCAAGATATGTTTTTTGGAGATCGTATTGCTTCTCGGATTGTTTGCGTTCCGTGATGTCCTCGACCAGCCCATCGAAATAGATGACGTCTCCTTTAGTGTCCCGAACGGTTACTGCGATCTCGGACACGACGATAGGAGATCCGTCCTTTTTTCTGAAGGTTGATTCCTCGCTGTGTAAGACCCCCTGTCGTGAAAGTTCTTGGCTGAATAGCGTGCGCTCTTGAGGGTTTTGATAGAAATGGCAGACGGGAAGTTTAAGGATTTCAGCGCGATCTTCATAGCCCAGCATTTTGACCAGCGCGGGATTGACCTCAATGAACTTACCCTGAGGGCCCGGTGTGGTCCGATAGACCCCTATTCTAAAATATTCGGTAAGAGTTCGGTACGAATCCGGTACGTTCTTTTCCGGTTTCCCCTGCTTGGACTTCGGCGGGCACTTTGCTCCGGCTTTCTTTCCCGGCGATCCTGAGTTCGATGACTTACTTCGTGTTTTCATCATATGATTATCGGCAACAGCTTCTGAGTATACGAAGAAGCCGGCTTTTAGTTGTCAAAGTTTATGGTACGCTAAAACGCCCGCCTCGGCCGGAGCCGGCAGAGTTATCTTTCTATTTTTGATCAGACGTATCTTCGCACTTTGATTTTATATTCCATATATGCCTTGCCGAATCTGTTCTCCAGAAATTTTTCTTCGCCAAGAATTATGAAATGATGAATGACGATGCTGTATAGGCCCAATGCCATGACGATAGCGTTCAACGTGAATAACATGGCGGCCAGAGTAAAACAATTAAGTCCAACATACATAGGATTTCTGCTTATGTTGTAAAGCCCGTTTGTTCTCAGGATCGTTTCTTCCGTCGGTAATCCTACCCGCGTTGACCGGCCTAAGTTGATCAGACTTACCGTTGTGATGATCAAGCCGAATGCGATCAAAACGTACGAAATATATTTCAGGAAAACCACTGCGTGATCGGCAAAATTGAAAACATGCAGAAACGATAATGGAAAAACAAGCCATGTTAGGTAGCCCGATAACTTACCGGTGTAAAACAAAACAGGGTTGAGGGTTGTTCTGCCAATGATGTTCATAAGATCCTCTTCATCTATATCCGACAGCTCCGATCATGCGCAGATCGTCAGTGCAGACTATCAATTTCATATTTGTCCTTTTCAAAAATACCTTCTGCAGGTTCGTCGATGATCATTACCGCTATTCCAAAAATTCCCAACACGGCCGCCCCGCGCGCTATCATTTTTAAGTCGTCTTGCCAAGGCGTGGATGCAACGGGAAGAGAAATTATCCCCCAGGCGGCAGCGATCGTTCCAAAAAAAAAGGCCGGCATGACAACAATATCGGCTGCGGTTTTGCGGGCTGAGACAGGTGACGCCGAACTGCCACGCACGAGGTATTTGATCTGCTCTTTCCTCAAGGCAATACGCAGCGTATCATTCCCGCAATTTCTGAACGTAATGCTTTGCTGCACGGTATCAATCGTGCTGACAGCCCAGTAAGAGCGCGCATCGACAGATCCATCCATCCTTTTCTTCAAGCTAAAAAGCCGGTATTGCGATGAATCAACTCTCAAGCTGTCAATCGCGATCACAAAGAACGAACCGCTTTGAACGCGAATGATCTTCGTTTTTCCGTGGTCGTTGGTCAGCCTCACAAACTGTTTCGAAGAAGAACAGGCCATGAAAGCCGGCAAAAGCAGGGCATACCAATTTATGGGTGGGATCTTCATTTCAAATCAGCGATTTACTGAAACCGATCTTTAGTCGCGCCATGCGCATTTCCTCATTGTGATTTCAAATTACACCCGACGTAACCGACTGGGTTCACTTCAAGTAGTGCAACTTAGCTTTCTCTGTGACCGATACAATGTGCGCCGCCTTACTATTTGTATAAGCGACCCGATCATTCGGAAATTGCTCCGCAAGTTCAATTTTCAATTGCCCATACTTCCGGGCTTCACTTTCAAACTCCCTCAGATAGTCCCGGAAATACAGCCTATCCCATAACCCGGAATCGGCCTCAACCATGTGGATATGACATACGCGTTTGCCTTGGGGATTTCGCCTGATGAACCAGGCGTAATACGGCGGGCCATCATCGCCAAATGCCGGGCGCCAAAAATATTCATACCTCTCGGATTCCAAAATAGGAACAATTTGTTTTCTGGTTTTTTCCAGGCTTGCAACTTCCACTAAGATATCAATGATCGGTTTTGCAGAAAGACCGGGGACAGCCGTACTGCCGAAATGCTCAATCCTTTTGACGAGATCCCCGGGCAAAGTCCTGCGCAAAAAAGCGGCTTCATTTTTAAACATCATTGGCCACGCCGGATCGTAGGAAGCGATTGATATTTCCTCCTGCACTAATTCCTGGATACGTTTGTTTGTTTGTGCGTCCATATGAGCAAGATCTTGACGGGTGTGCAGATCCCAATATGCGATCTGCTTGTGGCTTAAAATACAGAGTCCCCGCGTAAATAACATGACACAAATCATGCCGGGCTCTTTTTTTACGATCCGGACAACAGGGGGCGATAGGTATGATGTCGTCTGTGGAATCCTAAATGACTCTTTGGGACAGGCTCCGAAAATACTTTAGCGCTGTCAGGGGCGGACTTGATCTCAGTACGACAAAGATTGGTGGAAAACAGGTGGTAGGGTATGTTCGGTGGGGTGGCATCAAAGGTGAACCAAGCAACCGGCTCTGTATGGCCATTTTTCAAAAAAAACGATCGAATCCGGAAATCACTAATTAGTCTATAAGACACATAATCTAATCCCTCAAACAGCGAACTGACAAACCACTTTTTTTAATGTAGTCGTCTCTATATACGCCGCTGCTACCCTGCACCATGAAGCGGGCATAGGCATTAAGGTAATTTTCGGAAGAACTCCACCAGAATCCGTCGTAGCCAAAAAGGTCGACTCCATAAGTGTAACGCCAACCACCCGGAAGGGCTGTAAAACCGCTTTCATTGGTCGCACCATAATTAGAACTTTGCCAATGGGAAGTGCCGGCTTCTCTTAGCTTGTTTCCGGCAACACTTTCGCCTCCCAAATAGTCTGTCAGGGTTGTCCATTCGGCATCGCTGGGCACATGCCAACCGGTGGGGCATAGTTTAGCCGAGGTCACTGCGTACCAATTGTACAACACTCCATACGTATCATAGGTTAGTGAATCATCATTGCACCAACAATAAGCGTCGGTTGTCAGATTTGACCATTCCGTTTCATCGGTAACCAGGGGAATGGCTGTGCCATCGTTGTAAGTGGAAACTTTTAGGTTTTCGACCAGCCATACCTGTGTACCAATGGTCACTGTGTGATAAATATTTCCTTCAACATCAGTTATGGTGTAATCGCCGGTATCGGTATATTTCTTACAGCTATTGATAAGAATGAAAACGAATCCCATCGCTATTAACAGGTAAATCCAACGTATCTTTTTCATCTTAATGTTAATTTAAATTTAGAGGTTATTATTGATTTTTTTCAGACGTGACGTAGCTGCGATCCTCATGATAGGTGCAAAGGGAAGCTAAAGAGATCAATTTCTCAAGTCAAGAAAAAGCTTATCACAGATCGTGCTGCGAATAAGAAAGAAAATATCTTCTCCAAAAGGTTAGAGAGGATTTCGGGTAAATATTTGAGGAAAACTATTTCTTCTTTTCCAATTCATTCAACTTCGCGTTTTCGATCGCTTTGTAGCGGCCTTCTTTGTCGGCGACGCGCGCGTTATAATAGGCATCGTAAGCCTGTTTGAAATCGCCTTTCGATTCGTACGCTTTGCCCATCGCTATCAAAATAGGCGGATATTTCGGCTTGAGTTTGTCCGCCACCTGCAGAATTTTGATGCCGTCATCCGGGCGGCCGTGCTTTACCAATTCCGTGCCCTGGCGCAGCGCGTAAATGTATTCACTTTCTTTCTCGTTGTTCCAGAACCTGCCCAGGCTTTCTTTGTAATCCAGATTGTTAGGCTCCAGGTCGGCTGAACCCTGGACGACTACTTTCGCTTTGTCGTTATCGTTCGCCGCGCGATAGGCTTCGGCCAGCGTGCTGATGTACGCGGCATTTTTGTTGTTCGAAAATTTCACGGCGGCGGCCGCATTTTCGATAGCTTTAGTCGCATCCCGAAACGACTTGTCCTGAGCGCCGATGTACAACCATGCCAAACCGTTCAGCGCAAACGCCGCATTGGGATTGGATTGCAGCGCTTCCCGGTACATTTCGATCGCCTCTTTATAATTGCCTTCGAGTGAATAGACATCACCGAGGTGCGACGCGGCGAACGCCGATTTTTTATCGAGCGACAGCGCTTCTAGAAATTCTTTTTTCGCGTTATCAAAATCGCCTTTGTTGAAATAGACTTGTCCCAAAAAGTCATGCGATCCGGCATGCTTGGGATTGAGGTCGATCGCTTTTTTGTAAGCCAGTTCGGCATTTTTGTAATCGCCTTTTTCCAAATAATCATTGCCCAATCCCCGGAAGCCCGCCGCAAATTTCGGCTCGATATCCACGGCGCGTTTTCGATTGGCAATCGCCGAATCAATATTGGCATTGTCGGGAAAGAATTTTTTCGTAAAGGCGTCCGCGAGAATGTCATAGGCGTCATATTGCGAAGGCTTGATCTGAATAGCTCTCCGCGCCGCTTCCACCAGTTTATCGCGCTCTTTGGTTTCACGGTAGATCAGAGCGAGCGACACCCACGCCGTTCCTAAGTTTTTATCCAGTTTAACGGCCCGCTGTCCGTACTTGGTCGCCATTTTGTAACTGTTCGTTTTTTCTTCTGTCTTAAAATTGATGTCCTGAAGCCTTCCCATCTTCGCGTATGCTTTGGCCGCGCCCGCATAAGCGAAGGCGTAATTCGAATCAACGGCGATCGCTTTTTGAAACAGATCGATCGCTTCCTGATAGTCTTTGTCCGTGCTGCTCTCGGTGAATTGCACGACGGCCTTGATGTAAGGCTCATAGGCGTCGATATTGACCGTGGCTTTATTGGTTGCGCCGGTTTCTTCTTCATTGACTTTCTGGCCGAAACTGACCAGCGCTTTTCTGGCGATCTGGCCGTACATCGCAAAAATATTATTCATTCCGAATTTGCCCGCGGCGGAGTAGAGGTTCTTCGAGTCGGCTTGACCGGAGGCAACATCGATGACCTTCGCGCTCACTTTCACGTCGGGAATAGTAACGTCGTAACTTCCCATGACCATTTTTTGAACGCCCAAATGTTTGGCAATTTGCAGCGCTTTGGTTTCATCGGCCAGGTCGGGCAGGCGAAACCCCTGCGCCTTCATCGCCGCGATCAATTCGGCCCGCTCGGTCACGGTGATGGTATCCGACGCATCGCCGATATCGGTATTCAACGATTCGCAAAATCCGTTGCCGAGCCAGTTGTATTTGGGGCTCTTGGAGATATTCTGAAACGGAAAAACCGCCACGCGCAATTGTGCGGAAACGGCGCTCGCGCAGAGCAGCAGCAGCGCGGCGATCCGTATCGGGTGTGATTTCAAAATGATGCGAGTCATACATCCACTCCTACTTTTATTGCTAAAGCGAGAATACTA
>CAZLWA010000004.1:0-10278 GCA_964563165.1 uncultured Bacteroidota bacterium
GCGCGTTCTTCGGAACTTAAATAAACATTACGTGAACTCATGGCCAGGCCGTCTTTTTCCCGAACGACCGGCGCCATTATGAGCTCGACGTCCATCATCAGGTCCTGAACCATACGGCGGATAATGATAAACTGCTGCGCGTCTTTTTGTCCGAATACGGCCACGTGCGGCTCGACCGTATTTAATAATTTTGCCACGACCGTCGTGACGCCCCGAAAATGATCCGGCCGCGAGACGCCGCACATTACCTTGCTCATTTCCCTGACTTCGACCACGGTCTTGTCATGGGGTAAATACATATCCCGGCGGTCCGGGCAAAATAGAACGTCCACACCGGCGTCGTTCGCCATTTTCTCATCGCGCTCCGGATCCCGGGGATATTTTTCAAAATCCTCGTTCGGTCCGAATTGCAGAGGATTCACAAAAATGCTCATTACGGTAACACCGCATCGGCCGCTTTTTTGCGCGATATCCACTAAACTCAAATGACCCGGATGCAGATAGCCCATGGTCGGAACGAATCCGATGCGCTGGTTCTTTCGCCGGGCGGAGGCTGCGAAGGATCGCATTTCTTCAGGCTTCCTGATGATTTCCATTCAGATTATCTTTTCCGTTCCGCTTTCGGCGGGAATTCATTCAATTTAATTATTAACATCACCGTTAAGAGTTCTCTGAGATTTCCCCAGCAATGGAAACCTGAAAATTATTTTTTATTTTTTGAACATTCCCTTCAAACTGACCGAGCAGATACATGGCTTTGATGACCGCAGCCTCCACGGTCATGTCGCCGCAGGAAATCGCGCCGGCCTGCAGCGCCTGCTTTCCGCCGTCGTATAAATTCAGGTCTACCGATCCGTTCATGCTCTGGCTGGCCATCACAGCCAATTTACCCGCCGCAGTTATTTTCGCGATAAACGGAATGACCGATCGATCCATTGCCGGCACGTTGCCGGCCCCGAACGCTTCTAAAACAAATACGCGGGCGGGCGTTTGAATGAGGCCTTCCAGCGCTTCGGGATCAATACCCGGAAAAAGCCGGAAGCACAGGACTTCATTCCTGAATTCTTTATGAAGACGGAAAATACCGGCCGGCGTGCGGTGATGATTCTTGATTTCGACCCGCAAGCCCACTTCGGCCAGCAGAGGATAATTGGGGGAAACAAACGCGTCGAAATTTTCAATACTGATCTTTTTGGTACGGTTGCCGCGAAATAACTTATAATCAAAAAAGATACAGACCTCGGGAATTTCGTGCGTGGCAAGTTCGATCGCGTTGATCAAATTATTCTTTGCATCGGTACGGATAGCTGAGAGAGGCCTTTGCGAGCCGGTGAGGATCACGGGCTTGGACAAATGCGTCAGCATATACGACAGCGCGCATGCGGTGTAGCTCATCGTATCCGTACCGTGAATGATCACAAACCCATCGTAGGCATCCAACTGCTCTTCGATGATCGTTCCCAGCTGAATCCAGTGATGGATCGAAATATTCGAGCTGTCAATTTTGAATGTGCTTCTAAAATCGATATCGGCAATATTCTTTACGCCGGGAATGTGGGCGAATACTTCGTCGACAAAAGGCCTGGCCGACAACGATGCTTCGTTCTGGTGCACCATGCCCATCGTTCCGCCTGTGTGGATCAGCAGTATTTTCTTCATAAAGCCGTTTTTTAATAAGGGGTCAATTTACATGAAAAAGAAAACTAAGGCAACTTTAATTCTTTATGGGCAAAAAAAAAATCCCTTCTCGAGCGAGAAGGGATTTGCAAATAAAGCATGAAAATAATCCAGCTAATCTTCATGGCCGTCGTGGTCGTCATCTTCAACGGCTTTTCTGAAGGAATTCTTGATGTTATCATCAATATCGCTCCGATTGGCTTCGTTCCGGGGATCCAGGAAATTTCCGTTCTTCTTGAACCATCCGCTCGGGTTTACAATTAAGGTGACATTGACGTCTTTGAGCGAATCGGAGATGACGATCGGAGGATTGAGGTCGGATTCCTGTTCAACGCCTTTCTGGGATTTATAAGTAAAGGCCGTGTCATTATAAGTTCCGCTGATAATGAATGAAAATCGTTCATCATCGGCCGGCCCGTTATAGAAGGCCGTATCGCCATGTGTTTCGCCGTCGTCTTCCGCTTTGTGAATTTCGAATTTAATTTTGTCGTAAGTTCCGTTAGGAAGATCACCCGTGGCGATTTCCGTTAATCCGCCGGCCAGATTCAGATTCACTAGAAATGGTCCGATCTCCAATTCCGCCGAATCCTCTAAGGCGTCATTCTCGAATTCGATTTCCTTGATAAGGACCTTGGCGGAACTCAGAATGACGGTATCGGATGCCGCTTTAGCCGCGGTGAAGTCGACCATCATGCTGAGCGATTGGCCCGGGCTGCTGCTGTTCGAGCTTTTACAAGCCGACAACATGATCATGGATACTGCCACGATACCGGTTGTCAGCAACTTTTTCAGTTCTGTTCTTCTCATAAAGAATCCTTTGGTTGATGATAAATTCCCGGCTATAAACCTATAGCCGGATACAGTTTGTGAAATTTTTCATTTTTAACTGTTCAACAATGTAAAGGAACAGCGATATGGAAGCAATGACGTATGTCACATTTCCGGTATTTTTAATAATATTTAGAGTTAGACCATATCTTAATGGTACTAAAGGATAGAGAAACGGTCATGATAAAGTTGTGATAAAGATCACATACGCGTATTTTCATAGAGAAATTCAGTATAAGACATCCAAAAAGACCGAAAAAACAGCAGATCTACCGTCGAATTTAGTAACCGTTAACTGTCTGAGAACATCATGATCTAATCGCGATCAATAGTGATTCAGGTCATGAAGTATATATATAAGGTGGAAATAAAAGATCCTCTCAAAATGTATTTTCGAGAGGATCTTATAATCATCAGAAAGAAATTTCTCTAATTGCCGAGGCCGGTCTTGTGATCATCCCGGAGCGCTTTCTTAAATGCGTCTTTGACGCTGTTATCAATATCGCTTATGTTGCCGGAGCCGGTATCACTGGGGTCAAGATAGACACTATTTTTCTTGAAAAACAAAGTCGGATTCACCAGCAGCGTGACGTTGGCCGTGCCAATACTGTCGGCCACGATCAAAGGGGGATTGATGTCGATCGTTTCATTGATGGTACTCTTCGATTTATATACGAAACGCACCCCATTGAAGCGTCCGATGATGATTACGGAATAGCGCTGATTGGATGCCGGCCCGTCGATAAAATCCTGATCGGGCAGTGACTCCGAGGCGTCCGGTTTGTGGAGCTCGAATTTAACTTTGTCATAAGTCCCCTGAGGGATACTGGCGGAGGCCGCCGTCTGAATGCCGCCTGAAAGATTCAAATTGACGACGAACGGCCCGACACGTATATCATTCGAGTCGCCTCCGGAGCCATTAAATTTGAGACGCGTAATCAGAACCTTTGCTGTATCAATAATGACGGTGTCCGCGATGCCTGTCTTACTCACCGTATTATCGGTTTTCATGCTGAAAGTAGCGTTGGCGCCGCTGCCGTTATCGCTGCAGGACATGACAGCCACGGTCAATACTACTGCAAGCAACATTGAACCTAAAAACGTTTTCATAAAATCTCCTTCTTTAAAGAATCTCCAGGGAATCTCCGGAAAGCTCACAATGCAAACCGATTGGTTACTTCTAAAGTTAGAACAACGCCATCAAAGCAGTTGTGATTTGCGTCACAATGAGTGTAATAATCTTTTCAGCAAAGAAAAATCCTCTCAAACACCTGTTCGAGAGGATTCTTCTAAAAAAATATATAAGAAAGAAAACTAGTTAGCCGACTGCAGAGCTTTCATCATCGCCAGTTCCTTCTCTTTGTTAGGATTGACCGGTTCTTGAAATCCGGTGTTCCAGTCTTTCCACTCCAGTCTTTTCTTATTATGCTTCATGTCCAAAAACATCAGATACGCCCATTCGGTATTTGTTTTCAGATCCGCATAATCTTCCAGACGGATTTGCGAGGAATCAATCCCAAAAAGACCCACGTAGTGATACAAGGTGCTGGGCAGAATCTGGAAACCGCCCAACTCGCCGAGCGCACCGTTGGTGAACTGCCACAGCGAACTTTCCGTTCTCAAGACGTTGATGACGAAATCGTCTTTGATATTCATCTCGCGCGATTTTTTCTGAATGTACCGGACCAATAATTTGTCCGGCCTGTAACCGCTGGTCTTCAAATCCGTGATGCGCGAATCAATCTGCTCCATGTCATCTTTGTACTTGGTGAGAATGGAGTTTTCAATTCTCAACTGACGATTTTCATTGCGCAGCTTTTCAAGAATGTTCTGCTGCTGCTCCATGAGGGCGCCGTTGTTCAAATAACCGGAGAGCATGAAAATGCCCAGCAAACAAAACATTGCTGAAGCCAACACTTTCATCATTTTCATTAATCTGGGACTCAAAATAAGATCCTTTCAGTTAATTAAAAAATAAGAATGATGAAAAAACATAAAACCCATCATTCCGTTATCTATCCTGATCGCCGCATATTACAATCAAACGCACACCATTGTCAAGTGAAATCTTAACGCGCTTGCCTGTTTTTATCAATAACGCCGCCCGCCGGCAAAAAGTTCCATCAAAACAGAATTTTAAAAAGATTTTTTTAAAATAAACTTTAGCGCTAAAAAGAAGCGCCCCCGGGCGATCAAATTTACAAATTGGGATTGTTTGACAATAAAAATGGCAGTAAAATTACTGCATCCTCAAATGAGAAAGAAATACAATGCAAGAAATGACTTTTTGGATAATGCCGCTGGTTTTACTCCCGGGCGCGGCTCTATTGTTGATGTCCACATTTATCCGGTACGGGAAATTGCACAATGAATTCCACCGTACCGAATTACTTTCGCGTGCGGCGAGCGACCGGCTCATGAAGCGCGCCGTGTGGTTTCGGAATGCGCCGGTCAGTTTTTACACCAGCGTAGGATTGTTTTCGATGGCCGGGTTTATCGGCGGGCTATCCTCTTTGCGGGATCGATTTCCTCAGATCATCGTGCAGGTACTCACCTGCGGAGGCGTTCTGGGCTTGATCTACGGAGCCGTTCAGCTCATTCGTGAATCATTTTATTCACTGGATCTGATCCGGGAACATACCACGCATTATGATACGCCTCTTTAAAATAGTAATAATTCTTCCCGTCATCGGTTCTTTTCTTTGGCAGATGAGCCGCGGTATCTGTCCGGTGCCGTGACTCTGTATATTCATTTTTCAAAAGTCAGTTGGAATTTCACATAACGCGCCGGCTCGTGACTGAACTCCAGGGTTGCACGGTAGCTCTTCAATATATCGTTCAAAGAATCATTCAAGGGCGGAATTTCGGAACGGTCGCTGTGCACGATGAACACGAGCCGGTAATCGGACGCGTGCGCGTCGAGGTCGATCTGGATCTCCTTATCGCTCAGCGCGCGGAGATAATTTAGAATATAATTAATGATCTTGACCAGCGGCCTGGAATCGTCCTGCCGGATCTTGCAATCCAGATCCATGCACAAATGTGTCGGAAGTTTTTTCTTATCGTCAATAAGTATGATAAGCTGGCGGAGGTCGATCATACTTTGACTTTCAATTCTAAGAGTTCAGCTGTTGCATGAGTCGTGACTCATTTGATAAATGTTATCAGCAGCTTGGCATATTTTGCGGGTTCGCCGCTCACGGCCGCGGTCGCTTTGTAAGGCTTAAGGGCTTCGACCACTTCGGGATTGATCGCAGGAAATTCCGATTTCGACGTGAATGCCGTAAACCCGAGCATGTAGCCCTTGTCGCCGGCATTGAGAGAGATCTGCATCGGCTGATCCGTCAATTGGCCGATGTAGTTGATCGCGTAATTAAGGACCTTCACGAGCGGTTTGTAATCTTCCACTTCGAGCCGGCAATCAAATTCCAACGCAAAATTCGCATTCATTTGTTTTTTCTCTTTGATCATCATGATCAGATCGCGCAAATCGATCATTTCTGTTTCCATGTTCGGTCTTTCGTGTTAGGAGAGTTGATATTTTCTTACTGATTCTATAATCGTTATGTGAAACGGGTGATTAGTACGTCATGCTGAGCGAAGCGAAGCATCCCCTGATTCCAGGGGATTCTTCACTTCGTCCCGCCCGAAGCGGAACTACGTTCAGAATGACTTAGACGTTCCAGTCTTCACTTAAATCTTTCCATTCCAAATTCAAACTATCAATCAACTTGTTTTTCTTGCTTCGTAACCATCTTTTGATTTGTTTTTCCCGCATAATAGCCGCTTGTGCATCCTCAAAAACTTCGTAATAGACTAATTTGCAAACATTGTAACGTTTTGTAAAGCCCGGGTTCAACTTATTTTTATGTTCGAAGACTCGTCGATTAAGGTCATTAGTAACGCCCGTGTATAAAACGGTATTGTGCTTGTTGGTGATAATATACACGCAGAACTGTTTTTCCATTTTTATTTGTATGTCATGCTGAGCGAAGCGAAGCATCCCCTGATTCCTTGCAGATTCTTCACTTCGTCCCGCCCGAAGCGGGACTACGTTCAGAATGACTGTTTGATCTTCGTCCTCATCCAAGCATCCCCTGATTCCAGGGGATTCTTCACTTCGTCCCGCCCGAAGCGGGACTACATTCAGAACGACTACTACTCACTTACCGCTTTTCAAAATTAATTCCATCGCTTCTTCCAGTCTTCGCACGCCGGTGATCGCCGCATTCTTGATCACAGGCAGATCTTTCAAATTACTTTTCGGCACAATCATTTTTTCAAATCCGAGTTTTACCGCCTCACGGATGCGCCGCTCGCCGAAACTCACCGCGCGGATCTCCCCGCCGAGACCGACCTCGCCCATGACAATCGTATATGGATCGATGACGAAATCTTTATAACTCGATGCGATCGCGAGCGCCACACCGAGGTCCATCGAAGGCTCTTCGGCTTTGAGCCCGCCGGCGATATTCAGAAACACATCGTGCTGGCCGAGGGGAATGTGCGCACGTTTTTCCAAAACGGCAATGAGTAATTGCAATCGCCGAAGATCGAATCCGGATGTGGTTCTCTGCGGCATACCATAACTCGTCGGGCTCACCAGCGCCTGCACTTCGATGAGCAGAACACGTGAGCCTTCCACGACGGGCACGACGACCGATCCGGAGTGATTCAAATAGCGTTCCGATAGAAACAATTCGGACGGATTCGCAACTTCGATCAGGCCTTGTTCGCGCATTTCGAAAATGCCGATCTCATTGGTCGAGCCGAAACGGTTTTTTGTTGCGCGTAAAATGCGGAACATATGGTTTTGATCGCCTTCGAATTGGAGAACCGTATCCACGATATGCTCCAGAACTTTCGGCCCGGCGATCACGCCGTCTTTGGTGACATGGCCGACAAGAAATACCGAAACCCCGCGCGTTTTTGCCAAGTGCATCAGGAGCGCCGTGCATTCGCGAACCTGGCTCACGCTTCCCGGCGCACTTTCGATCTCGTCGCGGTAAAGGGTTTGAATGGAATCGACGATCACAACTTCCGGATTCGTTTTCAAAATAACTTCGATAATTTTATTCAAATTGGTTTCTGCAAGAACGAGCATTCCGTTTTTCGACGCCGTGATGCGCTCGGCGCGGGATTTGATCTGATGAACCGATTCTTCCCCGGAAACATAGAGCGTTCTGTTCTTTAGCTGCGCCGCCATTTGCAGCATCAGCGTGGATTTGCCGATGCCCGGATCCCCGCCGACGAGCACGAGGGAAGCCTTGACAATTCCGCCTCCGAGCACGCGGTCAAATTCCGGGATCATGGTCGTGACGCGGTGATCGGCTTGAATCTCGATTTGATCTAAGGTCAACGCCGCTTCGGACAGATCCACATAGGTCGAACTGTCGATATTCTTGAAGCCGTTCAAGATTTTGTCCGGCGAGCGCGACGGCGATTCATTTCTGGACATAGTCTCTTCGACGAACGTATTCCATTTATCGCATTCGGGGCATTTGCCGAGCGATTTCACGGACTGATAACCGCAATTTTGGCAGACGAAATTAGATTTGATTTTGGACATCTTAAATTCTTGCCACGAAGTCCCAAAGACACAAAGTCTTCTTAATTTTACTTTGCCGCCCTGAGGTATAAATCTTTTAGGAATCTAATGAAGATGCGTGTGAAATTCTATATGAAATCTCAAAATCTAAAATTGGTTCATTCCGGAACTGAGGATCTTTCCGCAGACGCAATTATTTTGGAAAGCGGTAATGGGCTTTGATCGTCCAGGTGTTGAGTACGTCTTCCATCGCGACATATCCGGGATCGGGGTAGTTGTGGATCACGAGCGGGCGATTCGAGTTTTTGATGCGGGCGTCGGCGATGATGCCGATATGATCCATCTTGCCGCTGTTGGTGAGATCCCAGATGACGATGTCGCCCGCTTTCCATTCGGATAATTTATCCCGGGTCGTTTCGACCGTCAGAGTCTTCCCGAACCGCTTGAAAAAAGTATTGAGCATCGGCACGCGGCGATGATCGATATTTGCGTCCGGTTGCTTTAGCTCCCAGATACCGTAAGGATACTCGGCAAAATTTTTCCGGGCATCTTCGTGAACTAATTTTTGCAGATCATATCCGAGTGCACGGAATGTGCGGACGATCAGATCGGTGCACACGCCGATAGCCGGATCGATATCGCCTTGCGGATATATCGCACGGCCCGTATTGAGGCTGTCTTTATAGGCGGTGGGATAATAGCTCATGGAGAAATCATACCGAAAAGGATGAATGACAAACTTTTGGGCGGCCCTGACGATCAGGTTGTCGCCGTTTTCATAGATCAGTTCTTGTCCATAAGTTTCAGACAAAGACGATAAGAAAAAAATTATCGGCAAGATTCTAAAATGTAATCCCGGTGCCATTCTATTCTTTACTGTGGAAGTTTTAATGTGAACTCCAATTGAAGGTTGGTGCCGCCATTATTGGAATTCGGCAGCAGCCATGATCGTATTTTCATTTCGATGCATTTGGCAAGTAACGCGCCGCCGGTATTGTTTTCCAGTGTATTAACACCGATCACCTGTCCCTTTGAATTGACCTTGACGCCTATTTTTAGTTGGCCTTTCAGCGTGGGGTCTTTCTTCCTTTCATTATTATAGCAGTAGTCGATCGATCCCAGTTTTTCATAAAGGTAATTGGCCACAGCGAGGGAATCCTTACGGGACGATGTTGAAATTATCTTGAATGAGACCGGCGGTTCATCCATAAGCGGGGGCTGTTCATACGCTGCTTCCTCTTCCAGGTCGAAAGTAATTTCGGAGAGTTTCAATTGTCCGAAAAGTTCAGCAGAATTACCATTGATAGTAGTGAAACTGCCTCCCGCATAAAGAAGGCTGTCCTTTATGAGCATCGCATTAACTGAACCGTTAAATAGAACATTTGTCCGAAACCATTGTTTAGCCGCCCCGTCCCATTTGGCCAAACCGTACCGCGTCCAGCTGATGTCTATTTCACGATAAAAATAACTGTAAGCTGCGTACATCTCGCCCTGGTCGGACACGGCCATGGCATCCATGCCCGCATTCTGGCTGTAGCTCTTAACATGGAAGCTGTTCAACGTAAAACTCTGACCTTTTAAGTATCCTGAGGCAAACGCGCCGCCGCGCTTGTCTCCTGCCATCGGGAACGCGGCACTGTCCCGGCCTTTTTGGAAACCGGAAAAATTTTGTGTCTTGATATTCCACACGGCCATATTGTTAGCCCGGATACCGCCGATTTGTTTGAAATGACCTCCGACATAAATTTCATCATCATGCGCTGCAAGCGTGGACACGAAATATTCATTCTCATCCTGGGTAAATGCCGGCAAATTCCAAACCGATAAAAAGATGAGAAGGTAAGCGGCTGCAGGCCGTTTTTTTTCGAATGGCATAAATAAGCTCGCCAATGAAGTATTTTTTTTCATTTCTAAAATTTCTATTTGCGACCCGCTATTAAC
The DNA here is from genome assembly GCA_964563165.1 of uncultured Bacteroidota bacterium. Lineage (GTDB taxonomy): Bacteria > CLD3 > CLD3 > SB21 > SB21 > CAZLWA01. The sequence goes on from CAZLWA010000004.1 coordinate 9,995, forward strand.
TGCGGACATTTTATTTTCCGGGTTCAAAAAAATTTAGCCAAACGCGAATCCAATAGCAAATTAACAAGAACGGTTAGCCCTCCGTGTCTCCGTGCCTCTGTGTTTAAAATTTCCCTAAATCTTAATATGCTTCCACGATCCTCAGGGCAAGCGGTTGCGGCTACCCGTATCTAAGAGCCTTAAAAACCTCCGTGTCTCCGTGCCTCTGTGTTTAAAATTTCCCTAAATCTTAATATGCTTCCACGATCCTCAGGGCAAGCGGTTGCGGCTACCCGTATCTAAGA
>CAZLWA010000005.1:0-221922 GCA_964563165.1 uncultured Bacteroidota bacterium
GGCTTCGACGAAAGCGGAGGTTATCGTTTTTGCGGGCGTGCATTTCATGGCGGAAACGGCGAAGATCCTGAATCCCGATAAACTGGTTCTTTTGCCGGATCTTCGCGCGGGCTGTTCACTCGCGGATAGCTGCCCGGGAGACCAATTCGAACTGTTTCGAGAGCGACACCCGGATCATTTTGCGATCACGTACATCAACTGCAGCGCCGAAGTCAAAGCGCTGAGTGATCTGATCTGTACGTCGAGCAATGCTGAAAAATTGATCTCGCAGATACCCGCCGATCGCCCGATCTTATTTTCTCCCGACAAGAATCTCGGCGCGTATCTTATTAAAAAAACCGGGCGTAAAATGCTGTTGTGGCAGGGTTCGTGCATGGTGCATGAGATCTTTTCCGAGAAAAAAATCGTTCAGATCAAGCAGTCACATCCCCATGCAAAACTCATCGCGCATCCCGAATGTGAGGATTCGATCCTGAATATGGCGGAATTCATCGGTTCCACCAGCGCTTTGCTCAAGCACGTTCAGACCTCGCCGGAAAAAGAATTTATCGTTGCCACGGAAGCGGGCATTATTCATCAAATGGAAAAAGCGTGTCCGGATAAAACTTTCATCCCGGCTCCGCCGAATAATGCCTGCGCCTGCAATGAATGCCCGCACATGAAACTCAACACCCTGGAAAAATTATATCTCTGCATGGTCAACAAAGCGCCTGAAATTATTATGGATGAAGATCTCCGCGAGCGGGCGCTCAAGCCGATCCGGAAAATGCTGGAGATGAGTTAGTTCTCACCACAGAGCCGCGGAGGCACAGAGAATTCAAAAAAAATCAAAATTTTTTCTTAGTCTTTCCGTCTTACTTCTTAATTGTTCTAAACAGCTTTTGGGAGACGTTCATGGAAAATAATTTTTGCGCCATCGTGCGCCGGTTTGCGGTCATGACGATGGTTCTTGCCCCCGGGCTTTTCTCACAATTTGATTCGAGTTTGTTTGTCGGCATGAAGGCGCGAAGCATAGGGCCGGGCGGTATGAGCGGGCGTATTGCTGCGATCGACGCCGTGATCGCTGACCCGAATATTATTTACGTCGGCGCGGCAACCGGCGGCGTGTGGAAATCAACGAACAACGGCGTTAGCTGGACGGCGGTATTTGACGAACAAAATGTTTCTTCGATCGGCGCGATCGCAATTTGCCAATCCAACCCGAATATCGTCTGGATCGGAACGGGCGAATCGAATGTGCGCAACAGCGCCGGCGTAGGCCGCGGCATTTTCAAATCGCTCGATGCCGGCAAAACTTGGACGCGGTTGGGATTGGAAAAAACAGAAAAATTTTCCAAAATTATCCTAGATCCGAATAATTGCGACGTCGCTTATGCTGCGGCTTTGGGAACGACATGGGGCGAGAATCCGGAGCGCGGCGTTTTCAAGACTACCGACGGAGGAAAAACCTGGATCAAGATCTTATACGTGGATGAAAAAACCGGAGCGGCGGATCTGGCTATGGATCCGGACAACCCGAATAAACTCATAGCCTCGATGTGGGAACACCGCCGATGGCCCTGGTTTTTTAAATCAGGCGGACCGGGAAGCGGAATTTATGTCACGACCGATGGCGGACAGAAATGGAAAAAATTATCCGCCAAGGACGGACTGCCCGAAGGGGATATAGGCCGCGTAGGATTGGCTTTTGCCGCGAGCCGGTCAAATATCGTTTACGCACTGGTGGAAGCAAAACAGAATGTTTTACTGCGTTCCGAGGACGGCGGGTTCAAATGGAAAACGGTAAACCAGGCATTCGACGTCAATCCCCGCCCGTTTTATTTCGGCCATGTCACGGTCAATCCGAAAAATGAGAACATCGTCTACCGCCTGGAATTCCTGCTGAGTGTGAGTGAGGACGGAGGTAAGACCTTCACCGGCCTAGCTCCGTGGACGGTAATTCATCCGGATTATCATGCGATGTGGATCCATCCCAACGGTGAGTTTATCATCGCCGGTAATGACGGCGGCATCGCGATCAGTTACGACCGCGGGAAATCATGGAAATTTGTGGCGAATCTTCCCCTTGGACAATTTTATCATATCAGTTATGACCATGAATTTCCTTACAATGTGTACGGCGGCTTGCAGGATAATGGTTCCTGGCGCGGGCCGAGCAACTCCTTCAAAAAAGACGGCATTTACAACGATTCCTGGGAAATGGTCGGTTTTGGCGACGGATTTGCCACCGTGGCCGATCCGGAAAACCCGGAATGCGGTTACGGCATGTCGCAAACGGGATATCTTTATTACTACAATGCGAAACTCGGAACTCGCAAAGAAATTCGTCCGACGGAGCGTGACGTCAAAGACCGCTACAATTGGAATGCGGGGTTTGCAACGGATCCGTTTGATTCAAAGACGATTTATTACGGGAGTCAATTTCTGCACAAGAGCGCGGACAAAGGCGATTCGTGGGAAATTATCAGCCCCGATCTGACTACGAATGATTCGGCAAAATTAAAACAATCTGAAAGCGGCGGATTGACTCAGGATGCCAGCGGCGCAGAAAATCACTGCACGATATTAACCGTCGCGCCAAGCCCCGTAAAACGCGGTGTGATTTGGGTTGGCACGGATGACGGAAACGTTCAGGTTACTCAGGACGGCGGCAAAACATGGACCAATACGTCCGGCGCATTGAAATCCAATGCTCCTCCAAAGGCAACCTGGTGCCCTCATATCGAAGCCTCGAAATTTGATGCGGCCGCGGCGTACGCCGTTTTTGACGATCACCGGCGATCGAATTGGAAAACATATGTCTTCGTCACGCGTGACTTCGGAAAAACATGGGAAAGCCTCGCAGCGCCGGAGATCGACGGATTTGCGCACGTGATTGTCCAGGACCCGGCTGACAAAGACCTGCTGTTTCTTGGAACGGAATTCGGACTCCATGCCAGCTTCAACGGCGGAAAAAATTGGATGAAGTGGACGGCGGGTTTACCGGCCGTTCCGGTGCAGGCGCTGGCAGTGCATCCGCGGGAAAAAGATCTGATCGTCGGAACGCACGGACGCGGCATTTATATTTTAGACGACATAACTTCGTTGAGGAATCTCAGTCAGAAAATCGCGGGTCAAAAATTTCACATGTTCGAAATTCAAAACGCTTTCCAGTATCACTCCGAATATTGGGCGGGACCGTATACGAGTTCCGGCGATGCTATGTTCAAAGGTGTGCAGCGCCCATACGGTGCGATCTTAACGTATTTCGTGAATCCTCCGGACAGCACGAGTGCGCTTGAAGATACGCCGAAGGAAATGAAACTGAAAATTGAAATTCTCGACGGCGACTCCGTGATCCGCGTCCTCAGGGGCCCGATGCGAAAAGGCATTAACCGTGCGGCGTGGGATCTGTCACGCGGAAAATTTCGCTCGCCGGGTTCGACCGACAGCACGGATCTGGAAGGATCCGGGATTTTTGTTATGCCGGGAAATTACAAAATAAGAATGAAATACGATGGAAAGGAATACACGCAAACCGTTGACGTGAGACCTGATCCGAGGTACGTCCCCGAACTGGAAGGCCGCAAGCAAACGCAAGCCCTGGCGGGCAGAACGGGTTCTTTGTTGGAAACGACGGCCGGAATTTACAAGCAGGTAGAGGAGACAAAAAAAGCCATCAAAGCCGTCATTGATTATTCGGCAAATTTAGATACCGCCAAAGGGAATGCATTGAGAAAATCTGCCGAGGAGGTCGATAAGAAATTAGCCGCTATCCATAAAAAGATTGAACCGGAAAAAAACAAGCAAGGCTTAAGTGATTTCGAAGATGTGTTGTCCACCAAGATCAGAGACCTTCTGGGCGCCGTGACCAGCACATACGGCGCGCCGACGCAAGGCAGCCGTGTGAAATATGACAAGCTCAGAAAATCCGTCGAAACGCTCGTCAAGGAATTCAACGAAACGTATGAAAAAGATGTTGCCAGGTTTCAGAAGAAAGTTCAGGAATCCGGATTTACGATGTTTAAGCCGGTGGAAAGGTTGGAACTGAAAGAGTAGAGCAAATAGTTTGTAGAGTTTATGGAGTTGGTGGAGTTTCTGGAGTTAGAGAGTTCATAGAGTTTGTGAAATTGGGAGTTTTGGGAGTTGTTGAGGTTGACCCATGGCGAAGATAGAAAAATTCGAGGATATTGTGGCTTGGCAAAAAGCAAGGCAGCTTGTCAATGCGGTCTATAAAATTACAGAGATTGAGAAATTTAAGAAGGATTTTGGACTGAAAGACCAAACAAGAAGAGCCGCTATTTCTATCATGTTAAACATTTCTGAAGGATTTGCCCGAAGAACAAACAAAGAGTTTGTGAACTTTTTGTTTATAGCCCATGGTTCCGTTGCGGAAGTTCAATCCGCAACCTATATTGCCTTGGACCTTGATTTTATATCGGAAAGTACTTTTAAGGACATTTATGGCCGATGTGAAGAAATATCAAAAATGTTATCAGGACTCATTAAATATTTGCGACAGTCCCAACTCTAAAGACTCTAAAACTCAATGAACTCCACAAACTCTATAAACTCTACGAACTCCATGAACTCTACAAACTCTATTAACTCAAACAAATCTTTCCTAAAATTGCCTTTTTCTTGGCTCCCGTCGCGTTTGGAATATTCGAAGGATTCCCCATGATCGTTTCGTTGGCGAGCAAAGCGAATAACATCGCTTCTTTGGCCTGAGCAGGAATGCCAAATTCGGAAGACAGGCGAACACGGATATTCTTGAAGTGAAATCGTAATCGTTCAAGGAGGTGCGAATTTTCCGCACCTCCTCCGCTGACAATCAGCTCATCCAGAACGGCATGCGGTTTTATGAATCTTGCATACTGGCCGGCGATGGAACGTGCCGTGAATTCGGCCGCCGTAGCGACCCAGCTTTCTTTGGGCAATTGAAATTTGTTGGATATTTCCCGACAATAATTTTCTCCAAACACTTCCCGGCCGGTTGATTTGGGAAGCGGCCGTTTAAAATAAGCGTGCGCCAGTAATTCGTTCAGCAAAGCTTCATGTATCTTTCCAGAGTGCGCGATTGCTCCGTCTTTATCGAAAGCCTTACCAAAATATTTTTGGACAAAATAATCAATCATCATATTCCCGGGTCCCGTATCGAAAGCAAGAACCGAATTTACTGCTGTATTTTTTTTCAGAACGGTGATATTGGCAATGCCTCCGATATTTAAAATTCCGCGATTCAGCTTCTTGTGGTGAAAACAGATATAATCAAAATACGGAACGAGCGGCGCACCGGTGCCGCCGGCGGCAATGTCCGCGCAGCGAAAATCGCCGACCGATAAGATGCCTGTTTCCAGTGCGATGACGGACGGATCACCAAGCTGCAGGGAAGAATTAACACGTTGGCCAAACAAGCTCTCATTCTCCGGATGGTGATAAACGGTTTGCCCGTGGGAACCTATAAGATCTATGGTCTTTCGATGGATCCGGTGCTTTCTTATGAATGCATTTACGGCATCCGAAAAAACTTTGCCTAAAAGAAAATTTAATTGGGAAATCAGCCTGGCGTTTCCGGCATTCGAAACAGAGAAGACATGTTTTTTCAATCCGTCCGGGAATTCCATTTCGTCATAGTACTCCAGTTTCATTTTTACCGACAGCCCGGCGCCGGCCACGCGTACCAGCGCCAGGTCGATCGAATCCATGGACGTCCCGGAATTGATGCCCAGAATGCGCCGTTCTTTTTGTCCGGTGATTTTCAGAAGTAAAGGAAGCGGCATAAGAGTTCTTTTTAAAGAGTAAGATACTGTTATTTTGGCGTGACGTTCAATAGAATCTTTAATAGCACTTGAAAGCTGTGTAAAATTAATATAAATTAATTTTGGTTTTATCATTTAATGCCGGGGGCTTATCATGAATATTACGGAATTGGCCATTGTTCTCGATGATCAGAAAAATTTGGAGCAAGTCAAAAGCTGCAAAGAATATCTGGAGCGATTCGGTTTACGGTACGAAGTGACCTCCATATCGGCCTTGTGCGATCCGACGGCGTTGCAGGAGTTTGTCAAGAAAGCCACGACCTCGGGCATCAAGCTTTTTATCACGGCGGCGGAAATGAGTTCAGGCCTGGCAGCGGCCGTGGCTTCACATACGTATTTACCGGTCATCAACATTCCGCTCCAGGCGGCGTCTTTTCAAAATGCGGATGCCTTATTCGCGTTATCGCAAATGCCGGAAGGCGTTCCCGTCGCAACCATGGGTTATGGAAATGCGGGCGCTAAAAATGCCGCCGTTTTCGCTGCGCAAATTCTTTCGATGTCCGATGTGCATTTACGCGAACGCTTACGCTTCTTCAAACAAAACGCTTGCCGATTTTAACGCCGGAGTTTGAATGACCCATGCACGCGCCCTGATCGTTATACCAACGTATAACGAGAAGGATACGATTCCGTTAATCATCGGAAAAATTTTTTCCATTAATTTCGATGACTTCTTATCGGAATTGCAGATCCTCGTCGTCGACGATAATTCTCCGGACGGCACGGCGGATGTTGTGAAGCAACTGCAGCTGAGCAATCCAAAGGTTCATCTTCTTCAACGTACGGAAAAACAAGGTTTGGGCAAAGCGTATGTCGCGGGATTTGCTTATGCCCTTGAAAAGAATTTTGATTATGTTTTTGAAATGGATGCGGATCTCTCGCACGATCCCGTTTACCTTAAAGATTTTCTCGGCAAAATTCAGGAATATGATCTGGTCGTGGGTTCGCGTTACGTGAAGGGCGTCAATGTCATCAATTGGCCTCTAAGCCGCCTGCTTATCAGTTATTTCGGAAATCTGTATGCGCGCATCGTCACGGGTATGCCGATCAAAGATGCGACGTCAGGATACAAATGTTTTCGAACGGCCGTCCTGAAGGCCATTGACCTTCATAAAGTCAGTGCAAGCGGCTACTCGTTTCAAATTGAGATGAATTACCGGGCGTGGATCCTCGGATTTCGTATTTATGAAACGCCGATTATTTTTTACGACCGCACGATCGGATATTCCAAAATGTCCGCCAACATCGTTAAAGAAGGGCTTTTGTTGGTTTGGAAGCTTAAGATCAAGCACTTTTTTGGACAATTATAAGGAGGCGCATTGGCGGTTATTTTAGATTTTGAAAAACCGATAGCGGAATTGGAAAGCAAGATTCAGGAAATGAGTCTGACGGAGAACGTAGACCTTTCCGAAGAAATTTCCGCCCTCAGAAGAAAATTGGATCAAATGCGGGTTGAAATTTATTCCAATCTGACGCCGTGGCAGAAAGTTCAGCTGGCGCGGCATCCCGAGCGTCCGCGCTCGCTGGATTACATCGAGCGCTTCAGCGAAGGATTTATCGAACTGCACGGCGACCGGCTTTTCGGCGATGATCATGCCGTCGTCGGCGGAATCGGAAAAATGGACGGCAGGGAAATGATGATCATCGGCCAGCAAAAAGGCAAGGATACGAAAAGTCATGTGTTCAGAAATTTCGGGATGCCGAATCCCGAGGGCTATCGCAAGGCGATGCGGTTGATGCGGATGGCGGCGAAATTCAAGCGCCCCATACTTACGCTGATCGACACGCCCGGCGCCTACCCGGGCATTGAAGCCGAAGAGCGCGGGCAGGCGGAAGCAATTGCGCGCAATCTTTTGGAAATGTCGCGATTGGCGGTACCGATCATTTGCGTCATTATAGGTGAAGGCGCGTCCGGCGGAGCTTTAGGTATCGGTGTGGGAGACAAACTGCTGATGATGGAAAATACCTGGTACTCGGTCATTGCGCCGGAATCGTGTTCAAGCATTCTCTGGCGAAGCTGGGAATACAAAGAGAAAGCGGCCGCGGCGCTGAAGCTTACGGCCGAAGATCTGGTCAAATTGGATGTCGTGGACGGCATCATCAAAGAACCTTTAGGCGGCGCCAATCATGATTACGACCTCGCCGCAATGAACGTCAAGGAAGCGGTGCTGAAGGAATTCGCGGCTTTGGAAAAAATGCCTGCGAGTGAACTGCTGGATCAGCGTATGGCCAAATATTCTAAAATGGGCCGTTGGGGAGAAATGACTTGAATGGTATAGCGCTCTTTCCGTAACCCGGAATGCATGAATTCCAATCACACATCCATTACTCTTCTGCGCGTCCGCTATGCAGAGACGGACCGTATGGGAGTGGCCTATCACTCGAATTATCTGATTTGGTTTGAAGTCGGGCGAACGGATCTCATCCGGGAGTACGGCTATCCCTATACCAAGCTTGAGTCGGAGGGAGTATTTCTGCCGGTGATCGAAGCGCAATGCGCTTATCTGAAACCGGTCCATTACGACGACGAGCTTGAACTTCATACGCGGATTCACGAGCAAACGGGCGCGCGGCTGAAGATCGGGTATGAATTGTTTTGCAGTTCGAAGTTGGCCGCAAGAGGTTTTACGATTCACGCATTCATGGACAGTAATATGAAGCCGGTCCGGCCGCCGGAGAAGTTCCTGGAAATGATCTCCCGGTACCAAACCGTATGAACAGTCACAAAGCCATGGACCGCATCATTGAAAGATTCCTGATTTTATTTCTCTTTATTTCTTTGACCGGCCGAAATTTGTTTTCACAAAATCACACCGATGTCAGCATTTTTCGCAGCATCAATAATAATCATTCTTCTTTCAGCGATGGTTTTTTTCAATTTCAGAGTGCGACGGTCAAACCGGTTTACGTGGGCCTACCCATCGGGTTTCTGGCAACGGGTATCCTTCGAAAAGACAAGCGTGCGGAAGACGCCGGCACGCTGTTGGCAGCCACGGCGGTTTTTAATTTCGGTCTGACCACCGGAATGAAATATCTGATAGACCGGAAACGGCCTTTTAGAACATTGGCCGGCGTTCACACCAAGGGCACGCTTGAAACTTCACCGTCGTTTCCATCCGGGCACACCAGTTCAGCATTCGCGATGGCAACGATGCTGTCACTCCATTATCCGAAATGGTATGTGATCATCCCTTCGTATGCGTGGGCTTCGCTTGCGGGATACAGCCGTATCGCGATCGGGATGCATTATCCCAGTGATGTGCTCATGGGAGCGGCGGTCGGCGTTGGGAGCTCCCTTTTAATTTACCAATTACGAAAGCCGGTCCTCGCCTTGAAAGACAAGATATTTCACTGACGGGAGCTTTTTATTTTTTCATAATCTTCGATCGTATCCATATCCTGTAATATGCCTTCGTCTTCAACCGCCAGCCATCTAATATCTTTCCGATGATCGCGCAGCACTTGATACAAAATTCTTTCTGACGTGCACGAAAGACATTCGTCGGCTATTTTTTTATCGAGCAGAACCGGGTGGCCCCGGTGACGCTGAAACGTCGGAACAATGACGGCTCCCCGTTCAAATGCGTTTATCATCGCGGTTACGGTTTCTTTTTTGAAAACAGGCATGTCGGCGGGTGTGATAAAAACCGCGGCCGAATCGGAGGCGGCTTGCTGCAGCCCGATTTTTATCGAGGAGCTCATACCTTTGGAGGGATCGGGATTAAGAACCCATTTCACTTTTTCAACGTGAATGTTTTTCTTAAAAGCGGAGGCGAATTTCCCAACAACAATGAGAATTTCCAGAATGTCATCCGATTCAAATTTGTCGATGACATTCTCCAGAACCGTTTTATGACGTAACGGCAAAAGCAATTTGTTCTGTCCTAACCGCTCGGATTCACCGGCCGCTAACAGGATCGCTGAGAATTTACTTGTTTTCATTACGGCATCTTAAAACCATCTTTGGCGCGTATGGTCAGAACGGGGCACGGTGACTTCCGGACTACTTTTTCCGCCACGCTCCCGAGCAAAATATGTTCCAGCCCGCTGCGTCCGTGCGTCGAGAGGATAATGAGGTCCGCATTTTTTTCCCGTGCCGTTTTGATGATTTCAACGAACGGCTTACCCTGCAATAATAAAGTTTCTACCTGGATGTCTCCGAATTCACCCGCGCGCATTTTAATCAGTTTCTCATGAATGTGCCGTAACGATTGTTCTGAAGACGTCCGTATGCTTTGTTCCAGTTCCATTACATCCGGCATGCCCATCGGCGAGTCGGTATAGAAGACCATCGGTTCGTATACATGCAGTAAATAGAGTTTGGACTGGAAAATCTTAGCAAGCGACAGCGCGTAATCCAAGGCCTCGTTCGCCGCCTCCGAAAAATCCGTCGGCACCAGAATATTTTTGAAATGGATCATCGGTCACCTCCCTAAGGTTAGGTAGTCAAACCTAAAATATCTTTTAGATCCGGCCAAGGATGTTGATTCATCCAAATAGAAATTCCGGCGACGCCATACGCACCCTGACGCAGCCAAAAACCGGCGTTGTCTGCATGAATCCCGCCCAGAGCGAAAACGGGAATGGTTGAGTTCTTACAACATTCATGAAAGTAGCCGGCCGTCAGGACAGAAGGCCCGGCCGGTTTGGACGAGCTTTCAGCGACCGGCCCTAAGACAACAAAATCGGCACCGAGCGACTGCGCATTCAAAACCCCCTCGCGTGAATGCGTGGAAACGCCGATCAGTTTTTCGTTTCCAAGGATTTTTCTTGCCCGGTCAGCCGAAATGCTTGTTTCCGAAAGATGAACGCCGTCCAAATCGAGGCTGAGAGCGATGTCACATCGATCGTTAATCAACAGCTTTGCTCCGAATGTTTCAGTGAGAGTTTTTATTTCTCCGCATAGGCGGTGCAATGCGGCGGGCGACAGGTCTTTTTCACGAACTTGTATCGCTCGAACGCCGTGGGTTAACGCCTCCTCTATTTGGGCCAAAAATAACGCAGGCCCGATCTGTTTTCGGTCCGTTATGGCATAAAACTTAAAATTAATTTTCATGGTCCTTAATAAGGTTGAACCGCGTGAAATAGTAAATGCCGACGGCGCCCGGCAAAAGTACATTGCTCAAAAACAGCATGATCGAGGCGTCAAATGCCGACGCGGCCGGGACGCCGAATTTGGTCAGAAAGAAAATGGCGGCGCCTTCCCGTACCCCCAAGTCCATTACCGCGATCGGCAGAAGCGATTTGACAAACATCGCCGCGGCAGCGCTTATTAAACCGTTCCACCAGCCGATATGATCGAACGCATTGACAAAAAAATAGAATTGCAGAAAAATGATCAGTTGAAATCCGATCGAAAAATAGAAACTGGGCATGAAGTGGTGCTTCTTGAAATTTTCCGACGCTTCAATAAGTGCAAATATGTTTTGACGGTACGGGACGTAGTAAAACAATTTTTTAGAATGTCGGATCCATGCCCGCAAAACTTTTGGAAAAAAAACCAGCAGCAGCAACGTGAGTACAAAAACCACAGCCAGGAGCAGAAAAACCGTTTTGGCCGCCAAGGAAAAATCAAACCGGAATTCTATCATATAAAACAACGCCGCAATTCCGCATACCCCCAATGTCCATTGTGATAGAAGCTTATCAATGATCGCCATGCCCGTCATTTGGGACCTCGAATTGGAACGGATAAAAAGTCCGCGGCCGACTTCACCCATGCGGCCCGGCGTCACTAGGCCAATGGAAAATCCGCACATGAGCGCGGAAAAAATTTCTTTTTCCGGGATAAGAGGGTCTACGATGTGTGTCAAATATCGCCATTTATAATATTGCACCAAAAGGTTGGGTACCGTCAACGCCATTCCGATCGCGAACGGCGTCCAGCGAATGTCCTTAAAATCGGCATGGATTTCGGAGAATTGAATCTTACTCAGAACGAAATAGATCAGAATTAAGCTGATTGTAATTTTGAGCAGAAGGAAAATTATTGTTTTGAGGGATCGTTCCTTTGGTTCTGCAATCGGTTGTTGGCCTGAAGAAAAATTTTCCTCAGAATCTGGTTCGGGCATGCCTGATTTCCATTCAGTATAGAATTATTTTAGCCATTGAGCGGGATCCTGTGCTTCGCGATTTCTATAGATCTCAAAATGCAAAATCGATTTACCCTCTTCCGATTCGTCAATGGAAGCGATGGCATCGCCTGCCGTGACCGATTGATCGGGAATAACGTATATTTCCGCTAAATGCGCATATACCGTATAATAGCCGCCTCCATGATCGATAATAACCGTGTTACCGAGGCGCCGAAGCCACGAAATGATCGTAATTTTTCCCTTCGCAACGGCACGTACTTGCGCGCCCAGCCCGGCCTGGATTTCGACTCCGGGATTGCGCGTTTTCGTTCCCAGCGTCAGATTAATTTGATCGCCGTATGATTGGACGATCCTTCCAATGACCGGATAAGGCAATTTTCCTTTAAACAGGCCGAACGTTGATTGGTCTTCGTACACGGGTTCTTTGTAAGTTGCAGAGCCGGTACTCATTTTCTTTCTTCTTTCGAGGGCCGCGGCCTCCTGTTCTCGCTTTTTCTTTTCCAATTCGGCAATTAAGGCTCGCAGCGTCTCTAAGTCGTCTTTTTTCTCTTCCAAAAGAGATTGAAATAGAGTTTTATCTTTTCGAATTTTTCCGAGAACCGTTTTTCGCCGGGTCATTTCGGCGCTTAAATTTTTCTTTTCATTTTTCTTTTCGGCGATAATGGCCACTTCACGGCGGAGTTCGTACTCAATTTCCTGTTTCTGAATTTCAATTTGTTCTTTCTTTTGACGCAAGAGTTGCAGATCGAGTCTATCCTGATGGGCGATGAGTTTCAAATATTTCACTCGTGCATACGCCTGCGTCCATGAATCAGAAGTGAGAACATAAGCGAGCGGTTGTTCTTCCCGGTGTTTGTATATCTGTATCAAGCGTTGGGCTGTGAACTTTTTGAGGGTTTGAAGATCGGACGTCGTTTGCGTCAGGCGCACTTTTAATTCGACAATATTACTCTCGGTCAACGTCCGCTCTTGTTCCAGTGAACCGACGAGCTGCTGAAGCAAGCCGATCTTTCGATTGATATCATTTAATTTGTCAATTCCCGATTTTTCTTTTTTGGTCTCGGATGCAATCTTGTTTTCGTACTCAAAAATTTCTTTCTTCAATTTCTGCAGGTACTTTTGATTCTCACCGATCTTTTTTTGCAAGTTTTGCGGATAACCGCCGCTGGCCAACCAAAAGCTGAGGATTAACGAAAAAATAAATCCAATGCGGCTGCTTATGTTAAGCATAGATGTTGTAATCAGAGACCTCGGGCTGATCCGTCAGTAATTCTTTATTTCCTTCAATTCCCAACAATTTCAGCCGGTCGAAATCAGACTCGGTAAAAAGTTTATTTTTGAGAGGATAAATAGATTTATTCGTTACCAGCGGATTGTCGGCCGGAAACCCGAATTCCTTTACAGCGATGTGCCATTCAGCTGTATGTGGAATCGGAGAGAATGAGGACAAACTGACCCGGGCGCCAAGCGCATTCACATAACGCAGGCTCTCTTCAACTTCTATGGAAAGTTGATGCGGCAGCCCCATAATCAAATAGACCACCACTTCCTGTCTGGCAAAGCCCGCGTGTTCCAGGTTTTTCAGCGCAGTTTCCAGATCGTCGTCATTGACTTTCCGCATTTGCCGTTGCCGCTCTCTATTGTTGGTCTCATAGCTCAGGCGAATCGTCTTGAATCCGCTTTGGACGAGCAATTCTGCCAATTCCCGGTCGAGCAATTTTGCAAACAGCCCGTTGGGCGTGTGAAAATTGACGTGAAGATCTCGGGCAATAATGCGCTTCAAAATCGGCTTGATATGCTTTTCGGCATTGACAAACAACGCGTCGTCATAAAATGCAATGTTCTTGACGGCCCGTTCCGCGGCATAGAATTCAATTTCCTCAAAAACTCTTTCGGGATTTCGACGCATGAAATTTGCCGCAAATTCATTGGTTGCACAGAAGGAACAGGAATACGGACATCCGCGCGAAGTCATCATGGCAACGTAGTCCAGTTTGGGATACAGATGATAGGCGGGAAGCGGATAATCGTCGTAATTCAGATAATTTGTTCGGACCGGGAATCCCAGTAATTCCGAAATGAGCTTCAACGCAGGCCGCTCCCCTTCTCCCTTAAAAACAAAATCCGCTCCGGAAGTTTTTTGGGCGTGTTCGGTAAATAGCGTTGCATAAATGCCCCCGAGCAGGATCTTTTTCCCTGGGAATATTTCACGGCACATGCGGATCACTTCATGTACACCGCGATACCAGTAGGTCATACCGGAAGTTATCAGAACCGCGTCAACGTCGCTCGTTGCATTTATTTTTTCTAAATTCGACCTGATCAGGTCCGGCGGCATTCCGTAGCGCGAATATTTTCTTTTTATCTCCGAAAATTCGGGAGGTTTGATGACCGTTTCTTTGTGAAAATGTCCGTCACCGTATACTTTTGATTTCGGCGCCGCACGATTTTGTAATTCCAAAACATCAGGATGCCATCGATCCAGCGCATCGAGAAACATTATTTCACATCCGTTCTCTTCAAGCACGCCGGCAAGATACAGCAAACCTAAGGGCTTAGACCACAGATCGTAAGCAGCGAAATCATAAATATAAGGATTGATCAAAAGGAGCGTTGGTTTTTTCATTCCATCAGGCTCTTAGTGCCGTTCCGCGTCATTGTGAACGAAGAGGTGTGACTGAGTCCTATCTCAATTTCAAAAGAGATCCTGCGTCTGATCAAGACAACAAAATCTCCTCTGCAGAAATGTAACAACGGGAGGAAAGGTAAGCCGAATCCGTGATCCTGTAAATTCAATTTTCCGTTTTGTCCATCTTGAATTGTCTCATCAGTTTTTGAACGTTGGCGGTGAGAGAATTCAAATAATCAGCCGATTTCGCGATTTGCTGGATGCCTGTGGCTACTTGCTGAGTCGTGGAGTTGATCATCTTCACATTCTCAGTTATTTGGTCGCTGGTTACGGATTGCTGCTGGCTCGACACGGCGATTTGATTGACCATTTGCGTGACCTCTTGAAACACATCCGAAATCTCCTTTAAACTGGACTTCGCCTGCTGTGCCAATGTGATCCCGCTGTCGGCTTCTTCTTTGCTCTTATCCATCAAACTCACCGCTTCGGAAACATTGGACTGAATTTTGTTGATCATCTCGCTGATATCCGTCGTCGAATGCGCCGTGCGCTCGGCTAATTTTTTTATTTCGTCCGCCACGACGGAAAATCCTTTTCCCTTTTCACCCGCTTTTGTAGCTTCAATGGATGCATTAAGAGCGATCAAATTGATCTGCTTCGCGATATCTTCGATGATGTTAAGTACTCTTCCGATTTTGCCGCTGGATTCGCTCAGCGAGTGAATCACATCGGACGATTGCTTGACCATCGCCACCATCTTATTTATTCCCGACACGGTCTCCTCAATAACTTGCCCGCCCTGCTCGGCACTGGCTTGCGCATGCAAAGCCATTTCTTTTGTGTTCATTGCGCTGTGAGAAATTTCATAAACGGTTCGAGACATTTCTTCTATCGCTGCGGTAACGCTGTTGGTTTGCACCGTTTGTTCGTTCGCGCTGCTGGCAATGTTTTCAGTTCGTGTGAATATGTGTTTCGTTGTACTGGCAACCGCATTCGAGGCCACGTTAACTTCCATCAAGGTCTGTTTGATCGAGATAATAAATTTATCAAACGACCTCGTGAGACTGCCGATCTCATCGTCCCTTTGTGAATTAAAAACGGTGTTCAGATCCACTTCATCCATCTTTAAGACGACTTCATTAATAGGCACGGATAATCTTCCGGAAACTAAAAATACGGTAATGCCGATGATCATAATGGTCAAAAGCCCGATGAAGGCAATGACGGATGTTAAAGCGCTCACATTGCCGAGAATTTCATTGGTCGGAACAACAATGATGAGGCCCCAGTTTCCGGTACGCACGGGCGAATGAAACATCGCCACATCTTGCTGAGTTAGCGGATCCCTCGTTTCAATATAGCCTTCTTTGCCTTCTCTAATGCGATCCACCAATTGGGCGAGAGCCGGGTTGTTTTTTTCTTTCGCCAGGTCTTGCAGCGATCGGACTCCGACTAAGTTACGGTCGCGATAAACCACGAAAACGCCTTTGTTGCTGACTAAGAAAGCGTAACTCGTCTTAAAAGGCTGAATTTGAATGTCGTTCACCAAATGATCCAGATATTCCAGGGATATATCCAATTTGGCTACGCCCTGAAATATCCCTTCCTTTACAATCGGTGAAACGTAAGAAACCATCAATGCATTGTTATTCAAATACGGTTCCGTCACGAATTCCGCCCGCGTCGATTTAGGCGTCCCATACCAGTCTGATTCATCCACATCGTGAAGCGGCTCCAAAACGATTTCTCCGGGCAATCGATTCCAATAAGGAATAAATCGTCCGGTCGCATCGTGGCTGGTAGTATTGGCGAACTTCTTGTCTCTTCCGTCAAACGCATTGGGCTCATACGCGACGCTGATACCCAGAGCGTTAAAATTCGATTCTAATAAGTGACGGAGAATCTCTTTGATTTCATTTCGCTGCTGGCTTTTGTAGGTTTCCAACATTTTTCCCAGGGTCTGGACCGTAACAAGATTCGAATTCAATTCTTCATTGAGTTGGTTCGCATTTTGACGCGCCGATTCCAGCGCCTTGCCGTACGCCAAGTCTTCAACAACCGACTTCGTAACGATGTTCACAATGAGCGTCGACGCAATGCTCACGACGACAATCGTAGGTACGATGTAGAAAATCATTCGCGAGCGAATAGTTAGTTTCATTTTTTTATCCGGTAATGTGTCTTTTCAGAAACGCTGCACCGGTAATGTATGTAAATTAGTTTGAAAAATCAAAACAGCGTGATCATTATTTTAATAATTTCTTGACGGTTTCATTGATGGTTGCAGCCGAAAAGCCCCTTTGCCGGAGAAAAAGCGACAGCTTCACACGCATTTTCGAGTTCTCCAGGCCGCGATACGTATGCATTTTTTTGTTGGCAGCCGCCCGGGCGTCCTCCCGTTCGTCCCGTTCACTGTAGATTTCCGTTAATGCCGCCTCCGCGATACCCGGCGCAATGCCCTTTTTTCTAAGCTCAAATTCCAAGGCTTGTTTGCCAATATTTTTCTTTTGTAACAGGCTCTTAACAAAGCGGCGGGCAAACTCCGTGTCATTCAAATACCCCTTGTCCACGAGTTTCGCTAAATTTTCTTCCACGGACGCTTCCGAATAGCCTTTGCGCAAAAACCGGGCCCGCAGTTCCTGCACGCTGCGCGGACGGATGGAAATCAGATTCAGGGCGGCGGCAAGACACTTTTTCTTATCGTCGAATTCACGAAGCGAGCGATACGCCGCTTCATCCAGTTCCAGGTTCGTTCGCAAGCCGAATGCAACTACCGTCTCCGGGTCCAATTCGGTCTTTTCGCCGGAATTCCACTCGACCACGCAGACCTGTTTCTTCTGAAATTTTTTCCGGTAGGAGGAAATGGATAGGATGTGCATAAAAAGAAAAAATGGATCGTAGCACCGTGAGGGCTACTTTTTTTTGACTTCTTTTTTTCTGCCGATATGCAGGCAGATGTTGTGTGCTAATGCCGTTACGGTCGATTCATCAACTATTTTCGTGGACGGAACGAGCGCTTCGATCTGAAACGACTTCAGCGCCATCTCCGTAGATTCGTCAAACTGCCCGGGCGGATCAATGGTCTCGAAACCCAGCTCGTTCAAATCCCGTTGAAGCAGCGCGACCACATTCTGTTTTCCTTCATCGCGATCTCCTTTTTTCAATTTTCTTCCGTCGTAACGCATGGGATTGAAATGAATCCATTCATTGCCCAATTCACTCTTGGCCAGCGCCTTTAGAATTTCCAAAGCCACTTCTCCGCCCACGACGCCGCTCTCAACAAGGCCGTGATCTTTTTGAAAGGCCTTCACCGCGTGAACCGTCGCATCGTTGTACGTTCCCGTTGCTCCGCCGTACGCATCAAAATAAACACCGTAGTGAAGATAATACAGATCCAATTGCAGCAGTTGAACGAATTTGGCTTCGATATTCTGAGTCGAATTCTTTTCAAGCACCATGTCTCCGTAGCGGTTTTGAGCAACGGCGGTATGGATCATAACCAGGCAGCAGGTCAGGAGCATTCGGGATTTCATTTTTTCCTCACAAGATTATAATGTAACGCAATAAAAGATTAGTTATTTGTCAGCCGGAACTTTTTTAAGACTTCATACTCCGAACCCTCGGACGAGAGGTGACTTTGGAATAGCGTCACCGATTCAACGCTATGGACAAACGAAAACCGGCAGCCCTTGGCCTGCTCGCTCATCTTTTTTGCGTCTGCCTCCGTCATTCTTATTTCTTTTAATCTGGCCAAAGTAACGTGCGGATGAAATTCCCTTTCTTCTTTAATAAAACCCGATTCGGTCGAGACCGTTTCGATACGTTCCTGCAGCTGCTTCAATTTTTCCGACGCGGCGTAACCGCACCAGAATACGCGGGGTTTTCGCTCGTCCGGAAAAAAACCGATCCGGTCCAAATGCACGTCAAACACCGCGGAAGAACTGATAAATTCGCAAGCACGAATGATCTCTGATATTTGATCCCGCGTACCGGTGCCGAAAAATCTCAACGTCAGGTGCAGGTTTGACCATGAAACCCATGAAATCCTGCCGCGGCTCAACAACGGCTTGAATGCGTTCTGGATGGCTAACAGCTCCCGCCGGATCGCTTCGGGAACTTCAATGGCGATAAAAGCGCGTATCGTGCCGTTCGCCTTAAGCACACTATTTTTCAACGATCGTGTAGTTTAGTTGTAACCTGCTTTTCAGGACCTCGCCGTTCTTTCTTGCCTCTTCCTTGGTTTCAAATGCACCCACCCAAACCAACACCAGCTGTTTTTCATTAACGGTTTTTTCTGAAAATTCAACTTCGGCATAGCCGGACCGATTCAGTTTTTCTTTCAATTCCTCCGCGTTTTTTAATTGACTGAAAGCACCCACCTGCAGTTTGAATTTTTTCGTCGTCTCTGCAAGGCCCTGGTTGTCTTTATTTTGTACTGTTGAATTGAATTTCACAGAACCGCTGTCGGCATAGGAGAAGTTCTGCTCGGCCGCTTTGATGAACCTGGAGTGCGGGTATTTATTCCTGAGCGACTGTAATTTCAAAGGAATATTCTGATACACGCCGGCCGCATAATCCGATTGAATCAGGCGGTACAGGCACTCGTCGGCCAGGGCGCTGCCCGGATATTTCTCTAAAATCATTTCATACGTTTTATTCGCCCGTTCCCCGTTCAATTCAAATACCGCCTGAAAAAACAAGGTTTCCGGCTTATTGGAGAATCTGGCTGCCAGCGTCGGGAGCAGCGAGCGCACGGAATCAACCTGTTCGTCACGCCACAAGTCAACATACGTCTGTAAAGCCTTGTCGCTTAAGGCTTGCGGGCAGACAGAAGAGGCGTTGACCGCCGCCAAAAAAGCCAATTGAAAAAATATTCTCACGTGACCGGTGCTTCCTAATAGCGTTGAAAAATCAAGAATCGTATAACACAGCGACCGCCGCTGCTCCGGGGCCGGCGTGGGTGGCGATCACCGTTGACACATCCGTGATTAAAATATTATCCCGGGATATTTCGAAATACTTTACGATCTCATTCGCATACCAATCGGCGATTCCGATGGAATTGGCGTGCGCAATACCGAACCGCAAATTCTTCTTCCCTTTTGCCGTTTCTTTCACCAAGTCCATCACTTTTCTCAGCGCATTCGAATGACCGAAAACTTTGGTGATCGGAACTACTTCGCCTTCGTGAATGCCGAGGATGGGTTTGATGTTGAGCGACTTCGCCACCGCACCGCGCGTTTTACTCAAACGGCCGCCGCGTATCAGAAAGTCCAGCGTTTGAACGCTGATAAAAACCTTCATGGTTCTAATGCAATATTTCAAATGATTCAAAATCTTTTCTACCGGCTCGTTGGCACGGATCATCGGCTCGATTTCCTGCACCATCAAGCCGATGCCGACGGATGCCGATTGCGTATCCACGACGTGAATCTTACCGGGAGCGATGGTTTTGGCCATACTCAGCGAACCTTGATAGGTGCCGCTCAGTTTTGACGAAAGGTGCAGCGAAATGACCTGGGGATAAATCTGTAGGAGCCGCTCGAACGACTCTTTGAATTTCTGCGGCGACGGCTGGGACGATTTCGGATGATCCCCGGATTTTTCCAATTTCTCATAGAATTTTCGCGGCGTCAACGTCAATCGGTCAATAAATGTGTGATCGCCAAAGTTCACATTCAGCGGAATGACGTGGATGTGATTCCGCCGAATATACTCAAGCGGTAAATCACAACACGAATCTACGACAATGGCCACTTCCTGTTTGGTATCCGAATGGGCGTTGAGAAACTGCTGACGCATATCGTCAATTTTGGTTGAAATGACATGGCCGTAATCGGAGAGAACTTCGAAAACGTCTTCCGGCGCGTTGGAGTGAAGGTGAATTTTGATTTTTTTATTGGAACCGGCAACGATCAGAGAATCGCCATAGGAAGTGATTCTTTCGCGGATCGCTTCACGATCCATGTTGGCGCCGACCATGAGACATTCGGTGCAAAACTGGAACGTGATATTCTCTTCCGCATGCTCGTCAATATGTACTTCCAGCGCTTCATCTTCCGTTTCCGATAATCCGGTTTTTTTCATGTCCGAGATACGTCCCGACTGGATAAAATGATAAATGCCTTCGAGCATGGTGACAAATCCATCCGCGCCGGCGTCAACCACTCCCGCCTTTTTCAGCATTTCCATTTGATCCGGGGTGTGGGCCAGGGAAACTTTGGCGTCTTCCAGGGATGCTTTGAAAAGCTCGGAAAAATCGTCCGTTCTTTTTGACTTCTCTTCAACGGACTTGGCCCAATCGCGTATGACCGACAATATGGTTCCTTCGACGGGTTTCGAAATCGCGCTCCACGACGAATCTTTCGCCAGAGTGACCGCATCGGAGAAATCTTTGGTTGTGGCGCGTGAAAGCCCTTTGAGCCCTTCATTCATGCCTTGAAAAAACTGCGCCATGATCACGCCCGAATTTCCACGTGCTCCCATTAACGCGGAATCCGCCAATGCTACCGCCATGGATTCAATGTTTTTTTCATTATTATTTTCAACCGTTTCCGCAATGTTTTTCATCGTCGAGGCCAAATTGGTTCCGGTATCGCCGTCGGCAACGGGAAAGACATTGATGTTGTTCAGATGTTCTCTTCTATTGATCACAAAATTACAGCCGGCAATAACCGAACGCTTGAGGCGCGAGCCGTCGAGGTACTTGATTTTAAGATGCAAAATAGACTCCTTTCGAATAACTCGACCGTGGAATTGATATATTTAAGATGCCCGGTTCATCCCTAATTAGCGAAAAGAATTTACAACTGACGATAAAAATTTAGACGAAATCGCTTTGAAAGTCAAGCGCGAATCCACTGGCAATTTTACTTGCTACGGAAGCTGGTGTTTGTTACGTTGAATAGTCTTTGAAAATTGATCCTATTTTTCAGAGGCTCCCGAAAGGACCCTTATGCTATTGAAAGCAGTCCGGCATTTTCTTTTCGAAAATCGCCAGATCAAGCAGCTGGAGCGATTTTCAATTCTGCCGGTGAAAAACCGTATTCAACTTTCAGCGGCATATTTTTTATTCGCGTTCACCGTCGCGATGCTTATTCACATCATGCTGAAAGGCATTTCTCCGCTGTCTTCAATTGCCGTAGCCTACCTGTTTTCCGCTCTCCTGGGAACGGTTTGGACCTTATGCCTGTTATTGCCCGGTTTGCGAAAATTCCACACGTTGTTGTGCGTAGCGGTTTCATTGCTGTACGCCGCGTCGATGTTCATCCAGCGAGTCACCTTCTCCATCAATGCTTCTGAAATTACAACTTCTGAGGGATTGCGTATTCCTTTAGAAAAGTTCGACTGGACCGTGATCGGCCTCGCTGCGGCGATTCTTGTGGTCATGTCCGTTGCTGTTTCAATGTACACCAAAGTCGTTGAATTTCAGAGTGAACGGCAAGCCGGCCTTAACGCAGAACTTCAGGTTGCCTAAAAAATTCAAAGGCAGCTTGTACCCGATATCTCCGTTGAGTTTTCACGTGTGGAGATCTGCGGGCGTTGTATTCCTGCCGCCCAAACCGGCGGGGACTTTATGGATTGTATCTCGTTGTCCGCCGACCGGTATTTAGCCGTTATCGGCGATGTATCGGGACACGGCATCGGAGCCGCCGTGACGATGGCCATGGTCAAAGGCGCGCTGCATGCGCTGGCGGAATCATTTACGGATCTTGAAACGCTGCTCGGCAGGCTGAATCATTTTATTTATGTAAATTCATCCAAGCAAATTTTCGTGTCCATGTCGGCGTTCGTGATAGACGAAAAAAATAAGATCATCGAATACGTCAATGCCGGCCACATGCCCGGGCTGTTCATAACATCCGACGGCATCATCGCGGAACTTCCTCACAAATCGCTGGTATTGGGCATTGTTCCTCAATCGGCATTCCCTTCGAAGAAGATAGACTCTAGAGCGCCGTTGAATTTACTATTGTACACGGATGGTGTCAACGAAGCGACTAATAATTCAGGTGAAGAATTCGGAACAGAGCGTATCAGGAAAATTCTGTCTCAAACGGCGCAAAGCTCATCGGCTACGGTGAATCAAATGTTTTCAGAGCTCTCGCGCTTTTCATCGGAATTCAACGATGACTGCACACTGTTATGTATATCCGTTAAATAGATATCAGGATAAACAGGATCATGTGAAGACTTGATAAATTGAAAGGGATAACGATGACTTCATCTAAACCCCGTTGCTTTTGGTGCGGCGAAGACCCGGTTTACTGCGACTATCATGACAACGAGTGGGGCGTGCCGCTGCATGACGATCAAAAGATTTTTGAAATGCTGATCCTGGAAGGATTTCAGGCGGGATTGAGCTGGATCACGATTTTGCGTAAACGTCCGGCTTTTCGAAAAGCATTCAGGAATTTCGATCCGAGAAAAGTGGCGAAATTCACCAAAAAAGATTTCCGGCGCCTGATGAAAAATGAAGGTATCGTCCGCAACCGTTTGAAGATCGCGGGCGCTATCACGAACGCGAAATATTTTCTGGAGACGCAAAAAGAATTCGGCACATTCGATAAATATATTTGGCAATTTACCGGCCATAGAACGCTGCGCGACCCGAGGGGTATGCGCAAGGAATTTTTCCGCGCAACTTCACCGGAATCGGATGCGCTTTCCAAGGATTTGAAAGCACGGGGATTCAAATTTGTCGGTTCGACGATCGTTTATGCGCACATGCAGGCTACGGGTATGGTGGACGACCACGTGGAGAGTTGCTGGAAGTATGTGAAAAGATGAATTTCGAAATGGATCGCTTATTCTGTAATTGTCAGATTTGTCCCGGATACATTCTCTTCTGCCGAATTTAAATCCTTAACTCTGACTTCCAATTCAGCCGCACCGGCGGAAAGTTCAGTGATATCAAACGCTAGGTACTCATGCTCGGTAGCGGATGTCCCTGATCTGACCGTCGTCATGCGGATATCCGATTTAGCCTTGCCTGAAAAAAGACTGCCGATAGCCGAGAAAAGATTTTTGCTCTTCCCGGATACACGAATGCGATACGACACTTCGTACGAAGTCTTCCCCGTTTTGTCCGGTCTTAAATTGTAAATTTCATAATAAATGGTCAGCGGTTTGCTTTTTAATTTGTTGGCTGTCGGATCCGGCACGACGCGCAAACGGGTATTCGGCTTCATGAACTTATCTTCGATCGCACCTGCGCTTACCGACGAAGTGAATTGGATGTCGCTGAGCATCAGATTCTTTGATGAGTAATCCCTCGCAGAAACATTAATTTTGTATACGCCGGCTTTTTGGTTGTTATTGGAGCGAATATCCAGCGCCAATAAATAATTTCCCGGTTTGGACAGACAACGCAATTCATCCAGAATAAAGTAATACGGGGAAACGGAAGTATCGTGCGTGGCTAACGTGTATTCCTTTTCAAGACTGTTGATCTCGTTAAATTCCTCATCAAACATTTTCATTTTCAAAACAAGAAACGATTTCTTTTCGGCATTTTCGACGAACAGATATTTCAACTGTTCGAGTGGAATCATAAAATAGAAGTCCAGCCTGGACGAGTTACTCGTTATACTTTTGAAAGATGCAAAATTGGCATTGATTGCGAGCGGTGAACCCCCAATGTTGTAATCAAATTTTTGCTTGGCGCTTTGAGCTGCCAGGTCGCTTGTCAAGGCTTGCTGAATCGTGCCGAAATTTCCCTGAGCGATCGCCGTGACCTGGCTGAAGTTCCGTTCCGGCGAAATGCGGTCGATCAGCGATTGCATTTTGTTCGCCATGTGTTCGTAGTAGGGATCATAATTTCTTCTCGCCTCGACGAGGGCTTTCAATTCTGAGAACCTTTCCAGTGCGCTGCCGGTCAATGAAACCGCGTCCGAAAGAGGCCGCAGTTCATAGGCGCCGCTTCCCGCTTCAACAAAATCGAAATGTGCCTGCCCACTTTCATACACCCACGTAGCGTCCCTGACTCCCGCGTAGGTCCGGTCGGGTTTTCCCATGCGAATATATATCAGTCCGCGGTCGTCAAAATACGGGGAACGGATTTTCTTATAAAACGCCCGCGCATACTGTACCCTTCTATAGTGCTCGACCAGCCGCTCATTGATATTATCCGCCGGATTCGGATCATGTTTCTTCCAGAAGGTCTTGAGAAACCGCAGTTTTTCTTCGCTCCCGTTCAATAGTTTCCATTTGGTTTGTTCGGCTTTGTCCATGATCGGCTCCGTTTCCAAATAGAGTTGGCCGATTTTTTCTTCATCCTTGATGCGTTCCAGTCCGCGATAGAAAGTCCGTGTCGCGCGGTCGTCATTTTTTAGATCCATATAAGATATAGCCAGCGCGATCATCGGCCACGTATCCGCGCTGTCCAGCGCTACGCGTTTTTCAAGCAGCGTGTTCGCGTCGTTAAAACGTTCCTGTTTCCTGAGCAGTGCACTCAACTCAATCCACGGGTCGGCATAAGCGTAAGTTTTGAAATGCGGATCTGTTTCGATCACCTCGCGAAAGATCTTTTCCGCGCCCTTATTATCGCCGCTGATTTTATAATAGACACCTTTAAAAAATTGCGCCTCTGTGTCGTGAGGATCTTTTTCCAATACCCGGTTCAATGATTCTCTCGCATGAGTCATGGTACTGCCCAGCAAATTGGAAAATAATTTTGCCGTAATGACCATATGTTCATAACTCTGCATCCGGGCGACTGCATACAATTTATATTCGGCAGCGGTGCACTTTTCTTCTTCAAATTTTCGTTTATACAAATCGATAATATCGTCGTAATTCCGGCCGGTCAAATAGAGTTTCGCCAGCTCAAAGCGCAGCGAATCATTGCCGGTATCGTTCCTCAGATGCTTCTCAAGCGAAATTGTTTTGTCGGATATCTGAGCGTGAACGCTCAGAGCAATCATGAAAAAGAAATAAAGCAGGGGTTTCATAAACCGTTTCGCTCCTGATATCGGTCAAAACTGACAAGAAAATATGAACTTAAATATAGGAACAAATGTCCTGTTTGTCAACAAATATGTTTGATTATTCTGACAATTTGTTACAAATAGCCGGTATCTTGTGTTATATAAATTGACTTTTTTGTTATATTTTCCTATCTTCATGTCAATCAAACTCACATAACTCCTTAGCTATGCGAAAGACACCGGAAAGAAACAAAGAGATCGATGCTTCCAAAAGGATCTTTAAGAACCCGCTCATGCAGGCGCTGGGATTGGTTTTACAGCGCATGAGAAATTTTATGGTGTTGTCATCGGATGACGTGGCAGCCAAATTGGGTTTGGGGGGCTCTTCCTACCGGATGGTTGAGGCGGGTTCGGCTGTTCTCCAGCCGGGAAAAGCGCTGCAGGTCATTAAATCTTTTGAACGCATTGAATTCGAGCCTATGTGCAAGATCTTGATCGCCATCCAGGTGATGGAGTCGGGTATCGAATCCATCGACGATATGCGCGCCACCGCCAGATTGCTTGGCGAGGCCGACCCGCTTCTGCAAGCGTTTCTCGGAAAGCTTGAACCTCTGTGGCCGGTCATAAAATCGAATGAATCCGGTGTCGTGGCCGATGAAATAAAGGAGCGGCATTTGGATCTCGAACTGGAAAAATTCCTGACCACTCCATCGCCGAAAGTGATCGATCAGGAAGGATTACTGGACAGTCATGTACAATCCCTGCTCAGCTCGACGCCGCCGTTCTATCTCGACCTGTCCCTCGATTTGCTGGAGAACTTGCAGGGCTACGTTCCGCGCGTATCGCCGAACGAGCTGGCCAAATGGGAAGAAAAAAATAAATGGCGTATCACACATATCATCGGCGTCATTCGCGATTACCGCGCCTTTACCGACAGCGCAAATTTTGAATTTTTTGACCACAGTTTCCTGTGGGAAAATCAATTTGAAAAAATGAACATCATGTATCTGGCCTCCGCCCGGAAAGAAGTTCTCAAAGAATTCATACACCAGTTTAAACAGCATCTGTTGAAAAACCGTAAAAAATACGAGCAGCGAATCCCCCGCTTTGACGAAATGATCGGCAAGATCGAGATCAAATGGGGGCATCCCCGATTGGCCGAGCTTAACGAACTCCTGGCGCATGAATCCGTCGAGATGAATAATCTCTGGTTTTACAAATTAAAAGGCGGCAACGTCATTGCGTTCGCCGACAATTCCGTCATGAACTCCAAAGATGACCGGCTGCATTACGGCACGAGTTTTTCTTACAGTGAGACGGTGAAAAAATTAAAGCATATTGAAAAAATATGGAGCGAACTTGACAGCAAGTAAGGAAGCTGAAATAGTCATCCGCATCGAAAACATAACTCCGCCGATGTCGCACAAGGAACTTTTGCATCATCGGCGGTGCTACTTAGGTATCAGCATCGGCAATCCGCAATTTCGCGGTGAGTTATTTGAAGCGCTGCTGCAATGGATCGCGGAACACTTCGACGCGTGCGTGAT
The DNA here is from genome assembly GCA_964563165.1 of uncultured Bacteroidota bacterium. Lineage (GTDB taxonomy): Bacteria > CLD3 > CLD3 > SB21 > SB21 > CAZLWA01. Next base: position 27,001 of record CAZLWA010000005.1, read on the forward strand.
CGTCGTGGGCGACTACCTGCAGCGGTTCAATGAGCATATTTTTTATAACCGCCAGGGCAAAGAAGCCGAGATCGAGGCGCTGCGGATGGGTGACGATTTTATCGAGGAATCGGCAAAGGTTCTGGACGGTCTCTCCAAGAAACAATTTCAAATCACGCGCTGGAAATCGTACTTGGATTCACGGGAGTTTCATGAAGCCAAAAAAATTCTTGAGGAACTTTTTGTGTCAAGCTACGAATTCAGGGAATCAATCGACAAAACTTCATCCGAATTCATTTCCCGGCAAGTCAAAAACAAAAAATCAACGATCGTGGATAAAAAGACGGCAATCGCGCTTTCGACGCAGTATCTGCTTGAAGAAATTGCGGTGTTCAATGTGCTGGTTGAACGCGGCTGGGCGGTGGAGGTCTATCCCGGCCCGGAGATCCCCGTCCTCGTTGATATCGCCAACGGGAAATTTCACGCGATCCCGCCCGCACTGAAACAGCGCATCAACGTGGAATTGCGCATGAGTAAACGTATGAAAACCGGATGACGGCGATCACGGTCTTAAGCGCACTGCTCACCGCTTTTATCGTCTACCTCGGCGTCGGATTTTATTTAGGAAAAAACAATAAAAATTTAGCCGATCTGCTTCCGTTAGCCCTTGGCCACCAGGCTTCCGTAAAAACTTCCGCCGAATTTTCCGCCAGCACCGTTGCTACCACGATTTCGTTAGCTACGGTGGTCTTGGCGTTTTTTGAATTAGCGCAAAAATTGGGGGTATGGCTATTCTGGACTGTGATCACGACGTCGCTCGGATTGCTCGCGGTTCGCTTTACGGCGGCGAGAATCTGGACTAAATTAGCCGAATACGATCACCGGCCGACCCTGCATGAATTTCTCGGAAGAGAATTTAACTCGTCTTCCGTTTACTTGATCGGCGCAGTCTGCACCAGCCTGGGGTTTTTAAGCGCATTCGCCGTCGAGTTAACGGTAGGTTCCCGCTTTCTCGCAGGGCTGCTGCCCGAAATACCGGCGTGGATCGTTGTCGGCGTGCTCGCGCTCATCGGGTTGTCTTATACTTCGTACGGCGGATTTCGGGCCGTGATCGTTACGGACCGTATTCAAATGGTCTCGATCTGGATTTTGCTGGCGGCCCTGGGTGTATATTATTATTATTTTGTTCACACGCATGGCGGATGGACAATAAATTTGTCGAAAATTCCTGACGACGTCAGTCATTTTTCGGATCGGGAAGACCTTTGGGCGTTTATTTTAGGCATAGCGATCATCAATATTCCGACATTTATTTCGGACATGAGTGTGTGGCAGCGCATTGCCGCGTCGCAAAAATCCGAAACCGTTTTCGGCGGGTTATTATCGAGCGTGGTGAGTTCGGCATTGAGTTGGGGATTGTTTGTCGTCATGGCTTGCCTGGCTTTGATGGTCATCGTGCCGGAAACCGGAATAAATCCTTTAGTAACGCTGCTCGCGGAGATCGGAAATTCGGAGAACCTGTTCTCGGCCTCGATCCTGTTTTTGGTTGTTGCGGGACTATACGGGGCGATGTTGTCCACAGCCTCCACCCAGCTCATTGCCGTGTCGCACACGATCTATGAAGATATCATTTCACGCAAAAAACATGCGGCGCTCAGTGAACGCATGGATTCAGCGAACGAACTACAATGGTCGCGGGTCGTTTTAATAGCGGCCGCGTTAATTTCTGCAATCATTGTAATGATTCTTTCTTCCGCCGGATTTTCCATTGCGGATTTCGTTTTTGCGATTTACGGCGCACAATTAGGTTTGTTTGTACCCATCCTGTCAGCGCTGTACATGAAAAAAGAAACATTGATTCGGTTGTCCCGCTGGGCGGCGGCAGCCATCGCGTGCGGGTTCATCGCCGGTTGGACCTCCGCGGGATACGGAAAATTCATATTGAATACCGACCTTGTCTTTTTGGCTCCGGCGGCGAGTTTATTCGTTTCCTCTTTTATTTTCGGACTGGGTTTTTTTGTTACCTCATTTAAGAAAGTCACCGCGTGAATTGGAAATCTTTCAAAAATATTATTCAAACTATTCTTCATGCGCGGAGAAAAGGATTATTGTTTTTGAAAAAAGCGGATCATCCCGCGCGGCTCGAGTGCCTCGGCGGTGACTGCGGATTATGCTGTGAGGTTCTCGGAAGCGGCGTGAGCGTGAATGAAGACGAAGCTAAAACAATCGGCGAAGAATTTATGGTCCGGACCGGTAACGTGATAATTCTGAAATCTCATGGATCGGTTTGCTGTTTATTGAAAGACAAATTTTGTTCGCGGTATGACGGGCGGCCGCAAGGATGCCGCGAATATCCGTGGTACCGTGTGAACGGCAATTTGTATTATGATTCCGGCTGCCCCGGCATGAAGTACGACCGCGATGAAAGGCCTTCCGTAGGATCTCTAAAGCCGCTCGAAAATTATCTTCCGGGAGTTCCGAAATTTTTTCAAAAGATCATCCGGAAGTTCTTGACGGCAAAGTAATGGCGGATTGGAATTCGATGGGCCGCGAGCGGACGATGAAAAGTCCCTTAAGAAATCGTTTGCGGCAGGGTCGGTAGGATCGTCTCAACTTTTTCGGTTTTGAGATAGGCGTACGCATCGTGGAACATCGCATCTTTGGGGAGCCACGACCACAGCGGCCCGAGATCGTGTTTCACGCGATCTGTAAAAAACGAAGGCAGCTCGGTATTCTGTTGTTCAAAATAATTCCGGAAAGGACGGTCTTCGTCGAGTCTTTTTCGAACCTCCTTATAATACTTGATTCTTCCAAATCCTTCCGAGGACACGGCACGAACAAAATTTAACATTCTCGGAATGGCCGCATGGGTAGCCGCAAAGCGGCGGGCAATTTTCTCCCATGAGAACGAATGCTTGCTCAAACTGATGACGTTATCGTAAAATTCAGGCCATGCATAGCCTTTCGGTTTCACATTCATCGCATGATTGTTATTCAGGAAATGAAATGGAAACGGAATGACGCGCCCCGCGCGCTGGTACTCCAGATTCAATGCGGCCGCACGGCCAAATGCCGAAAGAAGCGAATAAGCAGGGAATGCACCCGGCGTCATGTTGAGAAATGTTTTTGTTAATTCAAACGGCTCCGGACCTTCATCCACGTCAAGTCCCATCACAAAATTAGCTTGAACGTAAGGAATATATTTCAAAATCATGTTCACTTGGTCCGAAACCATGCGCACTTTATCCATTCCGTGATTATTTCCGGTCTTCGATTTGCCGCCTAAATCGTACCAGGACTCGATACCGGGTAAAACGGCTTTAAAACCGTTTTTTTTCAGACGCTGCACGTGAGGCTCTGAAAGAAGGGATAAACTGCTTTCACAAACAAAATCAATGCTGTCGGGCGGAATCGCTTCTTCGATCGTGTCCATGTAATCTTCAAATCGGATCCCGAAATTCGGATCATGCCAGCCGACCCGCGGCCGCTTGTATTTGGTCAGCAGAAATTGAAGATCTTTCCTCATTTCCTCAAAATCGAGCGGTTGATAGGGAACCACCGCGTCAATACAGAAACTGCATGTATACGGACACCCCAGGCTCCCGAGCATGCCAACCATTTTAAAAAGCGGCGCTTTTTTCAAAGTCGATTCGATAAATTTCCACCGCGCACGCACGCCGGGAAGCTCTAAAGGCTGTTGGTTGGCCGCCAAATGCATACCGACGGGACGATGCTGTGCGCAGTCCTTGAGTACCGTCTGAATGATGGATTTATCCGAAAATCCCAAAACGTAGTCGAAGTACTTCACCGCATCTTCCGGATAACAGCGTGCATGCGGACCGCCGAGCACCGTCACCGCACCGCGGGAGCGGAACAAATTGCTCAACGCATAGGATAGCTGCGCGGCCTGGCTGAAAGCGCCGATAAAAACCAGGTCAAGTTTTTCGGGAAGTTCTTCAACCAGATTTTCAAAACCGGTGTAACATACCAGGGTGACTTCGTGCCCTTCTTCCTCGCACCATACGCCGACTACCTGCGGCATGATGCTCGCCAGGTTGGCATGCATGACCCGGGCGTACAGAGCGCGGGTCGGCCCCTTGGTAACAAGGTCAATGATTCCTATACGGAGCTTTCGCATATTGCCTCTTTGAAATTATTCCAAATTAGGGTTTTGGTTATTCCGGTTTCAAGACAGGAAACGGAAGTGAACCTGGAAAGAATGGTTGAAATATAAGACGGGATAGCGCCAAAAGCCATCATAATTTTTAGACGGCTATTTTTCCTCGGGCGGTTTTGATGCGGCCTTCTTCCAGTAGAAATACAGCGGCGTTCCTGAAAAAATTATTCCAAGACCGACGAGCGCGTCGCGCGGATCTTCGATAATCGTATTGACAACCAGATAGAGTGAAAACAGAATAAACGCGATCGGTGAAAACGGATAACCCCATGCCGTGTATGGCCGCGGCCTGTCTGAAAATTTTTTTCTAAGAATAATAACCGCTCCGCACGACAGGGCATAAAATAGCCACGAAGCAAATACGACGTAGGTGAACAGCTGCTCAAACGTTCCGGTCAGTACGAGTGCACAGGCCCAGATGCCTTGGGCGATCAGCGAAATATGAGGCGTTCGCAATTCCGGATGAACGTTGGCAACCGACCTGAAAAACAAACCCTCTCTCGCCATCGCATAGTAAATCCGGGCGCCGGTAAATATGAACCCGTTATTGGCGCCTATCATGGAAATCATTACGGCCAGCGCAACCACCGACGCGCCGGCGGCGCCTAAGATGACTGTCGCCGCGTCGGACGCAACGAGCTGCGAACGCGCCATGTTCGCCAATGACAGAATATAGATGCACGCGACGTTGACCAACACGTAGAGAGCTACGACCATCAGGGTCGAAATGATCAGGGAGAGCGGAATATTTTTTTGCGGATCCTCAACTTCCCCGGCCACAAAAGTAATTTCTATCCATCCGTCGTACGCCCACAAAACCGCAATAAGCGCCAGTCCCAAAGGGCCGGTGAGTTCCCATGCCGAATAGCCGGAAAAAATCGGCGCGAAATTTGACAGGGAGCTTCCTTTTAATACGAATGGGAGAACGATCATCACGGTGAGACAAAATATTTTCACAAAGGTAAAAATATTTTGGAACATGGCTCCGAATCGTACACTCAAGCTGTTCATCGTCGTTAAAAACAGTATGGACCCGATCGCGATTATCTTTATTTCCAATGCATTCAGGGGAATGAAATAACCCAGATACGTTGCAAAACCCACGGCGACGGCGGCGATCGAGCCGGTCATGATCACGGCGAAATTGGTCCATCCGTACAAAAATCCGAAGAACGGGTGATACGCCTCCCGGAGGTAAACGAATTGTCCGCCGTCTTTAGGCATCATCGCTCCCAGTTCCGCGATGGACAACGCTCCGAAAAGACTGATGCAGCCTCCGAATATCCAAACGGCTATTACAAGAAGAGACGAATCGAGATATAGTGCGACCGTTGCCGGTACAATGAAAATCCCCGACCCGATCATACTGCCGACATTGATCATCGTTGCGTCGAGCAGGGAAAGAGTTTGAGGGAGCTCTTCTTGTGTGGATTCCATGAAGGCGATATCAAAATGGGAATTGTTTTCAGTTGTCAGTTATCAGTTGTCAGATGGTCGTTTCACGTTTGCCGTTTGCCGCTCTGAAATCATGGCCACAAAGACACCAAGGCTCTAAGAGTTTTGTTAACTTTGCGCCTTAGAATCATAGTAATCAAGGTACTGGAATTCTCAATTCTTAATTCTCAATTCTTAATTCTTAATTGGCCTCTGCCTTTTGACTTTTGCTTTTTGACTTTGTATAACGTTTAAAGTAATTCTTAAGTAGACATTGGAAATGGTACACGGCATTTTCCATTTCCACGGAAAATCGCCCTCGGTCGTAAGCGCTTGAATTCAGTCCTTTCTGCACGTGTTCGCAAATTTCAATATCTTCATGCTGAATGGCGTCGCTGTATCGAATATCGTCTTCCGCTTTTTTCTTTCCGCTTTCGGATGTGATGTCATCATAGTAATAATCAAAAATAACCAAACATCTCTCATGACCGGCCGGAAGAACCGAATTGGTCTGCAAACGCCCCGGTAAAATATTCAACATGAAATTCGGAAATAGGTGGTAATAAAAAGCAGTACCCTCATCCGAACCATAAATATTATCTTTTGCCCTGATCGGACTGTGCTGAAGCGAGTAATACTCGAACGTTTCGGTAACGTATTGTTGGTAATCGAGCAAATTACAAAGTTCCGGATGAACAAACGGCAAATGGTAACCTTCGAGATAGTTGTCTACATAAACTTTCCAGTTGCAGCGAACGTCATATTGTATCCGGCGGTAAAATTGCTTCGAATCCAGTTTAACCGGCGAAATACGTTCTGAAATTCCTTGGACTATCTTTGAAAGAGGGCCGGGATTTTCGGAGAGATTGACAAAAATTAATCCTTCCCAAATTTCCAGTTGCACCGGTTTGAGCCCGTAATTCTTTTTATCGAATAATTCGGTCCGGTCAAATTTCGGTACCCCGCGCAAGTGTCCGTCGAGCGTATAGGTCCAGCCATGGTATTTGCATTGAAGTGTCTTGACGCCGCACCCGTCTTCCGTCGCGATCGGTCCTCCGCGGTGACGGCATACATTATAAAACGCACGTAATTTTGCGTCGTGGCCCCGAACCACGAGAATCGGATTATTCGCAACCGTACCGATGATATGGTCCCCCGGATTTTCTAAACGTGAAACATGCCCGACGTATTGCCAAACCCGGTTAAAAATAGTTTGATTTTCCAATTCCAAAAATCGCGGATCGGTGTACCAACTGGACGGAATGGTTTCCGCTCGAGCGAGAGGTTTAATTTTGAGATCTCTAATATCAATAGAAAAAGAGTTTTTTTGCATTAAGATAGAATCTTTCCAATTTGAAATAAATTGACACCTGCAGTGTAAGGCCCTCCAGGCACGACTTCGATCCCTTAATTTAGTGTTGAATTATTTCGATCATTTCAGACATCCTATTGACCGGAGCCGTTCTTCCGACAAAATCATACTTTGATTGAATTACTTTGAATTAAGTTTATTCAGAATTTCTTTTCCATTGGCATTGTTCGGATTAAGGGCTACTGATTTGTCATAATTTTTTTTCGCTAATTCTTTATCCCCGTTTTCCAGATAGGCCTCGCCTAAACTGTCGTATACATTCCATGCCTGCGGAAAGTTTTCAACATTAAGTTTAAAGACTTCAATCGCTTCTTTTATTCTCTTCTCCCCCATCAGGATGTAACCGAGGGCGTTCATTTCGATTTCACTTATAAAATACTTATCGGGCTGTTTCGTTTTCAATGCATGAAATTCTTTCAAAGCCGACTCGATGTTTGATTCGGTGATCGTTTTCATTAGATTTTCCGCAAGTGATTTTTTCGGCGGATCATACGATTTTCCGTAGACAATGCCGAGTATCGCGCGGTTCATTTCCAGAAGCTGGGCTTCGCCGGTGTTATTTAGCAGCAATACCAAATTTCTATCGGCGGGAACTCGCGTAATCAATGTATTAAATCCGTTGATACCACCCCCATGAAAATGCACGGCCACGCTGTCTTTGAGATTACCGATCGGTAATTTGCCCACACCCCATCCGTAAGCGTATTCCAATCCGTCAAGCGTTTGAATCTTTCCTCTGAATAAAATTTCTTTTGATTTGCCTGAAACTAATTTTTCGGTATACAACGCCTGATCCCACAAATACAGATCTTCGACCGTCGAATAAAGTGCGCCTGCAGCAAATGGAATAGATAAATCCAGGAAATCGGCGTTGCGGTAATTAGTAAAGTTTTTCTCGTATCCTTGAGCGCGTTTCTTCAGGAGCGGTTCGGAGTGGTCATAGCCCGTATTTTTCATGTCGAGCGGAATTAAAATATTTTCGGCGAGAACCTGCTCGTACGGTTTACCTGTGATCTTTTGTATAACGGCTCCGAGCAAAATATAATTGGAGTTGCTATACGAATAGTTCGTTCCGGGCTCAAATTGCAAGGCCGAATCGCAAAAAGTTCTTATCAAGTCATCGGCCCTCATTCTTTTGCGTTCTATTTCACGAAAAAAAGGTAATGCCGTATAGTTGGGAATTCCTGAAGTGTGGGAAAGCAAATTATGCATGGTGACCTTATTTCCGGTTGCTGCCGGATAGTCCGGTAAATAGTCTGTTATCCTTCCATCCAATTTGAGTTTCCCCTGCTCGACGTGTTGCATGATCAGCGTCGCGGTAAACTGTTTCGTGATCGATCCAAGGCGGAATTTAGTATCCGGCGCGTTCGGGATTTCCCATTCCATGTTCGCCAACCCATACCCTTTTTTGAATATTATTTTGCCGTTTTCGGCGACCAGTATGGATCCGTTGAATTGGCCGTATTCATAGTACTGCCTCATCAAGGCATCAATTTTATCCGCTTTCGATTGAGCGAAAGAATTAACTCCGGATCCAAGCTGAATCAATATCAGCATGCTAAAGAAAATTGGCAGATGTTTTTTCATGAACAATTTCTTTTTTTAGAAGTGGACAAAAGTTAAGTTGGTTGGCCGCAGTATTTTTTAAGTTTTGCCGTGGCATTTCAATACTAATTGAAAAACCGCGATCCCGTACGCTACCGCCGCATTCAGCGACTGTTTCATGCCGTACATCGGGATTTCGCATGCTAAGTCACAGGCCGAAACAACTTTCTCGCTTACGCCGTCAATTTCATTACCGACGACCAAAGCAATCGGAAATTGACAATCCATCGTCATCAGATCCCGGCTCTGATCGCAATGTTCCAGCGCCATTACCTTCACACCGAGGCTTTTTAAATATTCCACGGCTTCAAGGCCGGTTTTGAAATACCGCCACGGAACGGTTTCCGTCGCGCCGAGTGCGGTCTTGTCAATTTCCTTTCGCGGCGGCTGAGCCGTGTAGCCGCACAGGATCAATTCCTGAATGCACGCCGCATCCGACGTCCGGAAAGCCGCGCCGACATTGTACATGCTCCGGATGTTTTCCAAAACAACATATATCGGGAAACGCTTTTTTGTTTTTAATTCTTCAGGAGAATGTCTTTGTTCCTTTATTTCATCAAAAGATAGTTTTTTGATCCCCATAGTTTAAAGGCTTTTAGCGTAACTGACCTGAAGCGTAACGGCTACAGTTCCAACTTGAAAGAAATTTTTAGTTTTTCCCATTGCAGAAAAATCGTGCAAGAGTTATCCGTCATATTCTCGAAACCGTACGTAAGCAGTTCCTGGAAATCGGAAACAGCGGGTTTCACCTTGACCCGAAGCGCGTCCTGAGTCTCATCGTACGAAAAACTCCCCCAGGCCGCTGAATTTTTGCTGAAAATAATAACGAATTCGTCTTGTCCGGGGATCATGTGGACACCGTAAGTTCCGGCTTTTAATACTTGTCCTTCGATCTTGATATCTTTCGTCGTTGAAAAAGTCGTGTTCTCATTTGCTCCGGCTCTCCAGGGGATCATTTTCCCGTCTTTAGTTTTGGTGAGGCCGTACGGAACCAGTTCTCCCCAGACCTTACGATTCTTAACTCCGGGCTGACTGTAATTGATGCGGATCTGCGCTTTTCCTACGACCTGCGCTGCCGAAGCTGCGGGACTAGCTCTCTTTTCCTGCGCCTGTAAACTGAACACGAGTGAGAACAGGAATACCGCGACAAGGCCGATACAGGGTTTTGCTGTTTTCATGAGAGACTCCTTTTTGTGATTATTGGTTTGAATTGCTGACTATGTTTCTTCATATGATGAATATAGAAAATTGTGGAAAGAAATTAAAATAAAAATCGGAAAGATGTTAGTTATTTCTTGCTAATTTTCAAAAAATTTCTTTTATCGTGCCGGCTGAAGAGGGCCATTAAAACTCAATATTCCGGAATTCAAGAAAGATATGTTTGCATTATAGTGGATCAAATCTTATCTTTGTAATCGAAGCCGGTATCTGCATGATCAACCCGGAAAGGCCCATGAAATCACTGATCAAACTGAAAGTTAACGGAGATGATTACGAAATTGCCGTTAACCCCAACCGCACATTGCTCGAGGCGGTGCGCTATGATTGCCATTTAACGGGATCCAAACAAGGATGCGATATGGGCGACTGCGGCGCGTGCACGGTTCTCATCGACGGTTTGCCTATCCAGGCCTGCATTACGTTAGCGATGGATTCAGTCGGAAAAGAGATCCTTACCGTCGAAGGCATCGCCCGGAAAGACCGGCCGCATCCTGTGCAAATTGCCTGGAACAATAACGGCGCTTCGCAATGCGGCTATTGCACGCCGGGATTTATGGTCGTCGCGAAATGGCTCTTCGATCGCAACCCGAATCCGACCGAACAAGAAATCAAAACGGCTTTGTCAGGAAATATTTGCCGCTGCACGGGGTATACGAAAATTATTTCGGCAATGAAAGAGGCCGGCGAACTCATCCGCAAAGAAAAAACTTTTTAACCGCAGAGACGCGGAGGCGCGGAGTTTGGTCGGGTTTGAAAAGAAGGGTAAATTCCGGATTCTGTTTCTCTGCGTCTCCGCGCCTTTGCGGTGAAAGGTCTATATGATCAAACCAAAAAAAGAAAATTTTTCCATCATCGGCAATCGCATGCCGAAGATCGAAGGCTTTGAAAAGGCCAACGGCAGCGCGCTTTATGCCGATGATCTGGTATTGCCCAATATGCTGATCGGAAAAATTCTGCGCAGCCCGCATCCGCACGCCTTGATCAAATCCATCGATACGCGTAAAGCCGAAGCATTGCCGGGAGTAAAAGCTGTGATGGTGGGAAGTGAATTGACCGAACATTACGGCGTGCTGCCCGCGTCTCAGGATGAAACCGTCCTGTGTATTGACCGCGTTCGTTATATCGGCGACGGGGTTGCGGCGGTCGCGGCGGTTGATGAAGAAACGGCGGAGAAAGCGTGCGAGCTGATCAAAGTCGAATATGAAGTGCTGAAACCTTGCCTCACGATCGAGGACGGATTTCGCGAAGACCTTCCGAAAATGCATGCGCACACAAAAACCGCCAACGTCATGAAAGAAGTTCATCAGGAATTCGGTAATGTCGAGGAAGGATTCGCCGAATCGGATTTTGTGATCGAGAACGAATATTTTTTTGAAGGCAATACACACGTGCCGCTCGAGCCGCACTGCGCACTGGCGCAATTCGGGACCGACGGTAAATTGACTATTTGGTCATCGACGCAAACGCCGCATTATCTTCACGTCGCCTTGGCCAACGTTTTGAAAATGCCGCGCAGTCATATCCGCGTCATCAAACCGCACATCGGCGCCGGTTACGGCGGTAAGTCGGAACCTTTCGATCTGGAATTTTGCACCGCGTGGCTTTCGAAGAAATCCGGACGGCCGGTAAAAATTCTCTATACGCGTGAGGAAGTTTTTTATGCCCATCGCGGGCGTCAGCCGATGAAAATGATATTAAAGACCGGCCACAAGAACGACGGGAGTATTAGGGCCATTCACATGCGGACATTCCTGGACGGCGGCGCATATGGAAGTTACGGACTTGTGACCACGTATTATTCCGGCGTCTTTCTAACGCTCCCATATAAAGTCCCGCGGTTTAAATTTGACGCCTTTCGAATTTACACGAATAAACCGGCCGGCGGCCCTAAACGCGGACACGGCGCGGTTCAGCCACGATTCGCCATGGAATGTCAGTTAGACAAAGTCGCGGAGAAATTGAATGTGGACCCGGTTGAATTACGTTTGCGCCTCATGATCGAACCGAATTCGATGACGATCAATTCATTCCGTATAACTTCCTGCGGCATCAAAGAATGTCTGGAACGCACGCGTGATAAATCGAATTGGAATTTGAAATTCAAGAGTTACAAAAATCAAACCGGAAAAATTATCCGTAAAGGCATCGGTATTGCAGCGAGCACCTACATCAGCGGAGCAGGAAAATCTATTATTTGGAATGAAATGCCTCATTCGGGTGTTCAGATCAAAGTGGACCGCGGCGGCGGTGTGGCGGTTTTTTGCGGCGCGGCGGATATCGGACAGGGCTCCGACTCGATGCTGGCTTACGTAACGGCAGAAATTCTCGGGATAGAAGTTTCAGATGTCCACGTTTGCCAGACTGACACGCATCTGACGCCGGTAGATCTGGGAAGTTATTCCAGCCGGGTAACGTTCATGGCCGGTAATGCATGCATCGAGGCGGCAGAAAAGATCAAGACGCAACTATTCGAAATGGTTTCAAAGAAATTGCACGTTCCGGCACTCGATCTCGATTGCGGCCATCGCCTTATTTTTTCTAAATCCGATCCGAATAAATTCATCGACTTTATTGAAGCCGCCAACATGGCTGAAACGGTGTTCGGCACGATCGGAGCAACGGGCAGCTACAAACCGCCGAAGATCGGCGGTGACTACAAAGGCGCGGGGGCAGGCCCGTCGCCGTCCTACACGTTCAGCGTGCACGTAGCAGAAGTTTCTGTCGATGTCGAAACCGGCATGGTCACGATCGAAAAGATCTGGTCGGCCCATGACTGCGGACGCGCGCTGAACCCGGTGATCGTGGAAGGCCAGATCGAAGGCAGTGTCTACATGGGCGTCGGCGAAGCGTTATTCGAAGAGCATATTTTTCATAAAAACGGTTTGCATAAAAACCCTTCCATACTCGAATACAAAATTCCGACGATACTCGACACGCCGGAAATTGAATCCATTATCGTCGAATCCATTGATCCCGAAGGTCCGTTCGGCGCAAAAGAAGCCGGTGAGGGCCCGCTTCATGCAGCCATTCCAGCGATCGCCAACGCGATCTACAATGCGATCGGCGTTCGTTTCGATTCGACGCCTTTTTCCCCTGATAAGATCCTGAAAGGTTTGGACGAAAAAGAATTGGGTGAGAACGGCAACGGCAAGAAATCCAAAAAAACGAGAAGCATCGGTGCGAAGGAGCTGGCCAGGACTCTAGAGACCTTGTAGATATTATTTTGAGAAAATGAACCGATATTCTTCCCCCTTGAAAAGAGCCTGTCCCGACCTTGTCGAGGGAGGGTCTGGGGGATTTCTAAAATCACCAACGTAACCTCACCATGTCGCACATACACTGCAACAAAAACCTCATTCGATCTTACATTCTCAGTACTCTGCTGATTCTTGGTACCAGGGTAGCTTACAGCCAGGACGAATATGGATCGGAGAATTACGACTCAATCATATTAAGCGCCGAGACCAAATCTTCCGAAGACGCGCGAAAAGTGCTTGAAACAGGAAGAACGATGACGCTCAAAAATAAAGAAATCCTCCCGGGGAGTTGCTGGGACTATGCCAACGCCGTTTATGACCGCGCAGGATTCGGTTGGGGAAAACGTCTAGATGTTTTCAAAAGCGTGAAAGCGGGCCCTTACGCCGATATTAGTAAGATCAAGAACGGCGACTGGTTGTATTACGTCAACCATTCGTACGGCGAAATCGAACACAGCGCTATCTTTATCGAGTGGCTCGATTACAAAAAGAAAATCGCCCTGATGTTGAGCTACGGCGGTGAGAGCCGGCATGAGCCCGCTCGTTATATGCCTTATGATCTGTCCAGCGTGTATGGAATTACACGGGCGAATTCCGCAATGGGCTCCACTAAAACGACCACAAAAGCGAGCAGCACGACAAAATCTTCTGTTATTTCATCCGGGAATAAAAGCGCCGGATCGCCTGATACAACCATATCTTCCACCGGGAAAGGTTCGTTGATCAATAATACTAATTCCTCAACTTCCAAGTCGGTTAACGGAGCATTGGGGCACGGAATGAGAGTTGAATCACTCAAATTCGGTTCGAGTGTGGATAAAATGGAGATCGTTGGAGAGGGAGTTTCATTTTCCGGCGGTTCGGACAAAGTGTATTGCTGGATGAAGATTTCCGGCGGGCAAGGAAAAGCCGTTAAAGTGAAATGGTACCGGAATGGCAATTCGCTGGGCGAAACACAGCTAGATATCAAGTCCAACTCTATGCGTACCTATGCGTACCGAACCGTCACGGGGAAAAAAGGCGATTGGAAAGTCGAGATCGCCGATCCCTCCGGAGCGATACTTCATTCGGCCGGCTTTACGGTAAATTGAAGACCGTCTTTCACGGGAAAATTTTTTTTCGGTTGAACCAAAATTATTTTCAATGAAATTCTTTAACTTTATTAGGAGACGCCATGGTTCGTCATCTACTCGCTATCGCTTTCATTTTTTCATTTCAGCTTTCCGCCCAAACATCCGATTCCACCTTACTCACTTTGGATCGGATATTTAATTCCAAAGAACTCACGCCAAAATCCTTCGGACCGGCCCGTTGGCTTGGCGATGGGAACGGTTACACCACATTGGAAGCCTCTGCGATGTTCGTGGGCGCAACGGACATCATCAAGTATGATGCGGAAAAAGGCACGCGAGAAGTCCTGGTCGGCGCGGATAAACTGATTCCCGGGGGCGCGGTTCGGCCCTTGGTCATCAGCAATTACCTCTGGTCCCCGGACGCCAAACGTCTTTTGATATTTACAAACACAAAAAAAGTTTGGCGGTACCATACGCGCGGCGATTATTGGATTCTGAATCTGACCGGCGGTAAACTGCAAAAATTGGGCGGTAAAGCTCCGGAATCCTCGCTTATGTTCGCCAAATTTTCGCCCGACGGAAAAAAAGTCGGATACGTGTCCGAAAATAACCTTTTTACCGAAGATGTCGAGTCGGGCCAGATCAGGCAATTGACGACGGATGGCTCGAATACGATCATCAATGGTACGTTTGATTGGGTATACGAAGAGGAATTCGATTGCCGTGACGGATTTCGATGGAGCCCGGACAGCAAGTCCATCGCGTATTGGCAGCTGGATGCATCGGGCATCGGTGTTTTTTATATGATCAATAATACCGATTCGGTTTATTCCCGCATGATTCCTGTGCAATATCCGAAAGCGGGCGAAAAAAATTCTGCGTGTAAGGTCGGCGCCATCAGCGCTGAGGGCGGTGCGACAACGTGGATGGATGTTCCGGGCGATCCGCGTAATAATTATATTCCTCATATGGATTGGGCGGGATCGGACGCGGTCGTAATGCGTCATTTGAACCGTTTGCAAAATACGCTGCAAATTTTACTCGGCGATGCTCGGACAGGAAAAGTTCAGACCATCTTAACCGACCGGGACAGCGCCTGGGTTGACATGCGGATTGATTTTGAAGAAGATGACTACACGGTCGAAGGCGGCAACGCACTTCCTTTTTTCTCCGAGCGCGACGGATGGAAGCATGCATATGAAGTCTCACGGGACGGAAAAAAAATAACGCTGTTGACGCCCGGAAATTTTGACGTAGTCAAGGCTTTACAGGTAAATGAAAAAGAAAACATGTTGTATTACATCGCTTCTCCGGATAATGCCACGCAGCGATTTCTCTATCGCGTCAGAATGGACGGAAAAGGAAAAGCTGAACGATTGACGAAAGCGCTGAACGGCAGCCACGATTATCAGATCTCGCCGAACGCAAAATGGGCGATCCATTCGTTTTCGACAATTGACGAACCGACCCAATACGAACTCGTTCAATTGCCGAGCCACAAAGTCATACGGGTTTTGGAAGACAACGCGAAATTGAAAAAGAAACTGAGCGTGTTAAAAAAACGTCCGACGGAATTCTTCAAGGTGGATATTGGAAATGGAATTCAATTGGACGGCTGGCGTATCAAGCCTTTTGATTTCGATTCAACTAAAAAATATCCGCTGTTCATGTTTGTTTACGGAGAGCCTGCATCCCAAACCGTCATGGACAAGTGGGGACGGGGGGATTATCTTTGGCATGAAATGCTCGCGCAGCAAGGCTATATCATATGCAGCGTAGATAATCGCGGAACTCCGGCACCGCGCGGACGCGAATGGCGGAAGTGCGTGTATAAGCAGCTCGGCTATCTCGGGCCGATAGACGAAGCGGAGGCCGTTCGCATAATGCGGCAGTGGAAATATATTGATCCTACACGCGTCGGCATTTGGGGCTGGAGCGGCGGAGCGGCAAGCACATTACAGGCAATGTTCCGTTATCCCGATCTATATCAAACCGGAATGGCCGTGTCACCCGTCACGGACCAGCATTATTATGATAACATCTACACAGAAAGATATATGAGTTTGCCAGTCGAAAACGAGGAAGGTTACCGCAAGGCAGCGCCGATCACGTATGTGAACGGGTTGAGGGGAAATTTGCTTCTCGTGCACGGTACCGGCGATGACAATGTCCATTACCAAAACTCCGAGCGACTGATCAACGCGTTAATTAAGGCCAACAAGTATTTCACATTCATGCCCTATCCGAACCGGACGCACTCGATCAATGAAGGTGAGAACACGACGATGCATTTGCGTATGCTGCTTACGAGATATTTGAAAGAACATTTGCCGGCAGGGCCCCGTTAAGAAATAGCATTTTGTATTCTAATAATTCATAAAGGGAAACTGTAATGAAAAACAGAATCTGCTTTCTTATCGGCTTAATGACCTTGTCCGTACATATTTCGCTCGGGCAACTTTTTGTCGAGAAACCGGTTTTCACACGGGCCGATACGCTGCGGGGCATGCTGACGCCGCTGCGCACGTGCTATGACGTAACCTATTACCACCTGGATCTGGTCATCGACACGGCCTCCCGATCGGTCGCAGGCAGTGTGTTGATCCAATTCAAGGTTGTGGACGATTTCGACCGGATGCAAATTGATCTGTTTGATAACCTTAAAATTGAAAAGATCTTGTTCAAGAATAAACCGGCTTCCTTCACGCGGGAGTTCAATGCCGTCTTCATACAGCTTCCGGAAAAATTAAAGAAAAATGCGAATGAGGAGATTACGGTTTATTATTCGGGTTCACCCGTGATCGCGAAAAATCCTCCGTGGAACGGCGGCTTCACCTGGACAAGGGACCAATCGGGAAATTTATGGATCGCAGTTACATGTCAGGGATTCGGCGCGAGCTGCTGGTGGCCCAACAAAGATCATCAATCCGACGAACCCGACAGTATGATGATCAGTATTACCGTTCCGAAGGGCCTCGAAGATGTTTCCAACGGACGGCTGCGTAAGAGAACGGACGTGAAGAACGGAACACGTTTCGATTGGGCGGTCGCCGCGCCGATCAATAATTACTGCGTCACCTTTAATGTGGGAAAATTCAGTCACTTCGGCGACACTTACAAAAGTGCGGACGGATCGCTGTTAACCTGCGATTATTATGTGATGCCGTACAATCTGGAGAAGGCCAAAAAACAATTCAAGCAAGTTCAAACGATGCTTGCGGCGTTTGAAAAATATTTCGGGAAATATCCTTTTTACCGCGACGGCTATAAACTCATCGAATCCCCGCATCTCGGGATGGAACATCAGACGGCAGTGGCCTACGGCAATCAATTTCTGCAGGGTTATAAAGGTTTCAGTTCGTCGCCCGAGGGAGTGATGTTTGATTTCATCATTATTCATGAATCCGCGCACGAATGGTGGGGCAACAGCGTAACATCCAAAGACCTTGCGGATATGTGGATCCACGAAAGTTTCGGAGCATACGCGGAAGCTCTCTACGTGGAGTCCCGGTGGGGCTACGAAGCGGGACAGCGTTATCAGAATTCTAAGAAACAGCAGATCGGCAACAAGAAGCCCATTCTCGGCGAGTATAATGTGAACCATGAAGGCTCCGGAGATATGTACCCGAAGGGCTCCATGATGCTCAACACGCTTCGCCATGTCATTCACAACGATTCGCTGTGGTTCGAAATTCTCCGCGGCATTCAGGACAAATACAAATATCAAACGGTCACGACGGAAGACCTCATTCAATTTGTAAACTCCAAAACCGGATCCGATTACAAGTATTTATTTGATCAGTATCTCCGGTATCCGAAAATCCCGGTTTTGTTCCTGTTTCTCAACCAGCGCGGAACGGATCTCCAAGTCGATTACAGATGGCAGGCGGATGTTAAAACTTTTCATATGCCCGTTCGCGTGACCACTTCAAAGGATAAATTCGAGTGGATCTATCCGACGGCCGCCTTGCAAGATATGAAATTATCGAATATGAGTGTCGATGATTTTAAAGCCGCTGAAAGTGAATGTTACATGGATCTAAAAATCATCCGGACGTATTTCGACCCTGCCGGGCAATGGAAATAGGACGCTAATTTGTTTTTCCAGGAATAGTTCTTGTGATTTTCGGTTTCAGTATGAAACCGATTCCACAAAATGAAAGAAATCCTTTTATGAAGCAATTTCCTCTCATTTTCTCGTTTTTGATCTCCTTTTCGTGCGCCAAAGCACAAAGTGAAAAGATGCATGCAACCTATACATCCGAGAGAAAGGACAAGGTCGTGAAAACCGATGACGAATGGAAAAAAATACTTTCCGAACAAGCGTTTTATGTTATGAGAGAGAAAGGAACGGAAAGGGCGTTCACGGGAAAATTCTGGGATCATCACGACGAAGGCACTTATGTGTGTGCCGCGTGCGGACTGGAACTTTTCAATTCCAAGACAAAATTTGAGTCCGGCACGGGCTGGCCGAGTTTTTATGAGCCTTACGACAAAGATGCGGTAGCCGAAATTAAGGACAAGACCCACGGAATGACCCGCGTGGAAGTTGTCTGCGCGCGCTGCGGCGGGCACTTGGGCCACGTGTTTGACGACGGGCCCCATCCTACGGGCCTGCGTTATTGCATGAATTCCGTATCGCTGGATTTTAAGAAGAAGTGAATATATAGGAGGATTCATGAAGAAGACCTTGTCAGCATTTTTTCTGTTCATCCTTGCGGCTTCCGTTTGGAGCCAGGAAATCAAACATCCGAATGGCGACTTCGTTACGGTCAACGGAGCAAAGCTTTGGTATGAATCGGAAGGCACAGGCGAGGCGGTTCTGATCATTCCCGGCGGGCCCGGCAATTCGCACATTTATTTTCATCCGTATTTTACCGAACTGGCGAAATTGTTTCGCGTGATCTACTTCGACGCCTTCGGCCGCGGAAAATCGGATCGCGCAAAATCTCCGAAAGAATACTTATTCGATCGCGATGTGGAAGATGTTGAAGCCCTGCGTAAGGTTTTGAAGATCGACAAGTGGATCATTCTCGGGCATTCGTACGGCGGCATGGTCGCGCAAGGCTACGCCCTGAAATATCCGTCTTCGATCAGTAAACTGGTCCTTTCCAATACCCTGTACAACGCGGAAATGTGGCAAGGTAACGACGATAATTCCAATCATGAGATCCGCAACCAATTTCCCGAAATTTGGGAAAAATTGATGGCCGTGCGCGCACAAGGCCAGCATTCGAACGGAGTGGACCATCAAAAACTTTACAGCCGGGTTCCTTCGGGGCTTTTGTATTTTTATGATCCTGCAAAGGCCGGCAAGGTCGCTTCCGATTCGGTTTCAAATAATACGGAATTATATTATGCCATGGTCGGCGATGACGGTGATTTTATTATCGGCGGCGATATGTATCATCTGGATTTCCGGACACGGTTGAAAGATATCAAGATACCGATGCTGATCATCCAGGGGAGATTTGACCGGGTGGTTTATCCGAGATTCTCCATACAGTATAAGACCTACGCTCCTCAGGCGGAATTTGTCATGTTCGAAAAAAGCGGGCACATGCCGTTTATCGAGGAAAGCGCGGATTATTTCGCGACGGTGACGAAATTTCTGAAAAAGTGAAAACGTTCAGGTGTCATTCTGAGTCCCGATTCCTGCCCTGAGCGAAGTCGAAGGGTATCGGAACGAAGAATCCCTTAATTCAAATAAACGGGTACGGTTGAAACCGGATTGCAGGTCGAAATGCATATGAATAAGATTATTTCATTGCCGGTTTGGATGTTTCTGGTATTGCAAATGGTTTTTGCCCAGGAAAATGTTATTGCTATCAAAGCTGGAAAATTATTTGACGGCAAGAGCAGTGCGCTGAAAGAGAATATTATTATTTTGATCAACGGAAATAAGATCGTTGATGTCGGCGAAAGAATTCCGATCCCTCAGAATGCACGGGTCATCGACCTGAGCGGTATGACGGTCATGCCGGGTCTCATCGACGCACACACGCATATTGCCTCTCATCCGGGAAATTATACCGATCAGATCTTAAAAGAGTCTTACGAATACAAGGCAATTTATGCTGCCGTGGACGCCAAGATCACGCTGGAATCCGGAGTGACCACCATTCGCGATCTGGGCAATGAAGGCGCGGGACTTGCCGATGTCGCGCTGCGCGATGCGATCAATAAAGGCATCGTTCCGGGCCCGCGAATTCTGACGGCGATTCAGCCCGTCACCGCCACAGGCGCTTATGAAGTGACCGGTTATTCACCGATCCTAAAAACACCTCCGATCTCCTACCCTGCGGATGGAATCACGGAAATTCGAAAGCAAGTCAGAAATGTTGCCAGGCTCGGCGCCGATGTGATCAAAATTTATATGGAATCGTATGAGAAGAAGCAAACCAGCAAGGATTCGCTGACCGGCGCATTCAATTATTCAAAAGAGGAGTTTCAAACGCTTGTTGAAGAAGCGCATCGCGCAGGGCTCAAGGTGGCGGCGCATACCTACTCGGATTCCGCGGCGCGGTTAGCAATTGACATTGGAGTAAGTTCGATAGAACACGGGTTGTATCTTAAAGAAGAAACATTCCGCCTGATGGCGCAGAAAAATATTTATTACGTGCCGACGCTTTTGGTTTATGAACTCTGGCGTGACGACAGATTATTCGGCAAGATTTCCGGGGAGGATAAGATCAAATTAACGTACACCTGCAGCCGTCACGCCGAAACTTTCAGGCGCGCGTTGAAGACCAATGTTAAAATAGCGTTCGGCACGGACACGTTTGAACTCCCCGGAACCAATGCTCAGGAACTTAATATGATGGTAACCTACGGCATGAAACCTATCGACGCCCTCAAATCGGCAACTTCCGTTGCCGCTGAACTTCTAGGAATAGGTGCCGAAACAGGTTCCATTGAAAAAAATAAGTGGGCCGACCTGATCGCTTTTGCCGGCGATCCGCTGAATGATATTTCGGCCGTGCAGAAAATTTCCTTCGTCATGAAAGAAGGAAAAATTTACGTTGATAAGAAATGATCGGTATTTGTGAAGTATTTATCTGCGCCGTTATTCTGGATTATTTTGTGGATGTTCATGCTTTGGGATCGTGACGCGATCTCCGATCTTCGGAAGAAAATGATCGGGGAATGGCGATCTGTTTCGATCGAAGTGAGTATGCAAAGCGCTTATAATTCCGGTTCCATGCGTGTCATGACGGCCAATCAAAATAATTGGGAGCAAATAACCAGGATCAAGCCGGTCCGGACCTTTTTTAAAGCCGACGGTACTTACTATGCCGAATATCATAACTTGAAGGATTCGATAGTGTATAATCCGTCCGGAGAATGGTCCATACAGAACGATTCATTGATCGTTCATCAGCTTAAACCGAAAACCGCCACGCTGCGCTATCATGTCACCATGAAAGATAATCTCGGTGAATTCCGGAGTATCCTGGATTTTGACGGCGATGGACAAGCGGATGATGAATTCTTTGGAGTTTCAAGAAATGTGACACTTACCGGTATTTTTTGAATGCCCGCCGATCAAACGATTGCCGATCGCCACACCATTATTCGCTCTTTTTTTCCGGGAACCGGAAAGTCGTACGATACCGTGGTCCGTGTTTTTTCTTTGGGCGTGGACAGGTATTGGAAAAAACAAATCTACAAACGGGTCCCTCCTTCAAGCCGCATTCTGGATCTGGCTTGCGGAACAGGCATTGTCACGATGGGATTGGCTAAAAAATTTCCGGGAGCGGAAATTGTAGGTGTGGATATTACGGATGACTATCTGGCTATTTATGAGGAGCGGATCAAAAAGAAGAATATTAAAGCAAAATTCATATTGGGAAATGCAGAAAACGTGAAATTGGATGGAGAATTCGACGCCGTTGTCTCGTCATACATCCCAAAATACGTTGACCCGGAATTACTTTTAAAAAATATTTCCCCGCATGTGAGATCCGGCGGCGTGATCGTACTGCATGATTTCACATTACCGCAAAACGGATTCGCGCGTTTAATTTGGTCAATTTATAATCGGATAATGAACTTCATCGGCATCCGGTTATTTCCAGAATGGAAAGAGGTATTTGACTCCGGCTTGACGAATCTCATTCGCCAAACACGTTGGTTTGAAAGATGGCCCACAGCCCTGGAAAATCATGGCTTCACCGGCATTCGAAAAAAATATCTGACTTTTGGAAGCGCGGGAATTATTAGGGCCGAGAAAATCTGAATCTTATTCAATTCAAATGTTTTGGCTCAGCCATTGTATTCGATGCGATCCAAAAAGTTACCGTCCAGATGCAAACGCCGTAGGGGAAAAAACCAATAAGTGTGTCGCTGACGGAATGCGAATAAAGGTCAATCACGACAAAAAACCACGCGCACATCACACATGTCATCATGGTGATGCACCACCCTGCGAATGAAACGGGTTGGTAAATCCAACCAAGCTTTCTAAACCAAATGGATCTCATCAATCAGTCCTTTCCGGATTGGTTGTTTAAGATGGTCGTCAATAATTTCAGATAGCCGCGTAACGTTTCGCGCCCTTTTCTCGTTATCCTGAGCGTCGTTTTCGGTTTTTTATTTAAGAAAGTTTTTTTCACGGTGAGTAGTTTATTTCTTTCCAGCAATGCGGTATGCGAGCTCAGATTACCGTCCGTCAGGCCCAGCCGGTCTTTGAGCTCCACGAAATCAATTTTCTCCTGCGCAGCAAGAATGGACATGATCCCCAACCGCACTTTTTGGTGAATGATTTCGTCGATGCGCTCGATCGTTTCCTTTTGAATCATTTTACATTTTCAAATCTAAAAGATAAAAGAGTGTGCTTCCCGGCCTCATTGAATTCATCGGTGGTACTGAATTCCAGACCAAGAAACTTTCCGAAGGTACTCCGCCACATAAGAGAGCGTGCGCGAAACAAATGGCTCATCGCCGTGACCATAGATGAATTTTCTTCCGGGAATTCAACTCCGGCAGCTCAAAAAGAACAGTATTATGCCTGGAGCATAAAAATGTTTCATGGTTCGGTCCTTGTTGCATTGGGTTCTGAATATTGACGGTAGATCACGATACCCAGGACGACATGCCCCAATCCAAACGTCAGCATCAGTAAAATAAAATTGATCAGCGGAAAAAAGACGGCAACGGTCCCTGATAAGAAAAATAAGGTACCCAGGGCTTTCAGTTCCTTGAGCGAATAAAACCCGGCAGCATAAAGACCGGTACCGTAACACAGCATCCACACCGGCGGTATAAGGAAAAACAAATAATAACTGCTGAGCGCCGCGGTCAGAACGCCGCCGAGAAGCGCCGCCATGGAGAAATGAATAAGTCCTTGTCTAACCGGTTCGATCCAGATTTTTTCATTCATGGTTTTTGCGCGCCGGACACTAAAAAATATCGAGGCCAAAATTGCCGACAGGAAACACGCCGTCCAGCATACGGTGAGTTCTGTCAAAAATTGCGTGTACAGCATGGTTCCGTTCAAGAGCCATTGAGAATATCCTGCGGCGGCCGATCCGAGCACGCCGATGCCAATGGCCGATGCCGGAGATAGATTGGTGTACCGGACGGAACGTTCCATCAACCGCCTCATGTAATCGATCTGCGCCTGCGCTTCTTTTTTATCCATGGCTAATACTCCATATTACAAACTACTTTGTAATACAAAGTAGTAATATTTAATTACATTGTCAATAAGTATGTTGTTACTTCCGGGCACTTGAATATTACGCCGCTTACAGTTACTTTGATCCCATAGAAGGAGAATGTGTGACTCAGGAACTTGAAATATACATCCAGGCCCGCTATCCGCTGATTTACGTGGTTTCCTGGGAAGAAGACCGCATTCTAAAAGTGTTGGATCAAATTTCGGTCACGCTGCGTAAAATGCTGTTCGTGTGGACGCAAACCCAGGGCATGTACAATTATGTCCTTTCGGATCAACTCGACGAATCGAAATCCGATCCGGAGGTCATGCTTCAGCACATTGCAGCAAGCAGCGACAACGCGATCTTCGTATTGTTCGATTTTCATGCGTTCATCGACAATGTCCGTATACGACGGCAGTTGCGCGATCTTTCCAAGCTCCTCCGCAAAAGCAATAAAACAATTATTATCGTTGCGCCGGCCATGACGATTCCGCTGGAGTTGTCGAAAGATATTGCGGTGATCGATTTCGACTTACCGGCCATCCCTGATCTTGCTCAGAGCTTTGACAATGCTCTTAAAATCCTGAATAAACGCCGGGATGTCACGATGGAACTGACGCCTCAGATCACCGAAAAACTTTTGAAGGCCGCTCAGGGGCTAACGTTGGTTGAATTTGAGAATGTGCTCGCTAAATCGGTCGTGCACAGAAAAGCCATTGATGAGAATTCTATCCGGGAGGTGCTTGAAGAAAAAAAACAAGTGATTCGGAAATCAAGTACGTTGGAATATTTTTCTCCGGATGAAAATTTTGATCAGGTCGGAGGCTTGGAAAATCTGAAGATCTGGCTGACGAAGCGCGCGGAAGCTTTCACCGACCGCGCGGCGCGCTTCGGATTGCCGACTCCAAAAGGCCTGTTGCTCGTCGGAACCCAAGGCTGCGGAAAAAGCCTCACCGCGAAAGCCGTCGCGTCGCATTGGAATTTGCCTCTGCTTAAACTCGACGTCGGCACCGTGTTCAGCGGCATCGTAGGCTCCTCCGAAGCGAATATCCGTCATGCGATCAAGGTCGCGGAATCCATCAGCCCCTGCATTCTATGGATCGATGAAATTGAAAAAGGTTTTTCCGGGATGGCCAGTTCCAATTTCAGCGACGGCGGCACCGCCGCGCGGGTCTTTGGAACGTTCACAACCTGGCTGCAGGAAAAAAAGAAGCCGGTGTTTGTCATTGCCACGTCTAACGACATTACTCTGCTTCCGCCGGAAATTTTACGCAAAGGAAGGTTTGATGAAATATTTTTTGTGGACCTGCCTGAACAGACGGAACGTGAAGCGATCTTTAAAATTCATCTGCAAAAACGGAATCGCGAAGCGAAAAACTATGATTGTGTCAAATTGGCACTGAATTCCGAAGGATTCAGCGGTGCGGAAATTGAACAGGCGATTATCGCGGGACTGTATGATGCTTTTGAAGAAAACCGTGAATTGAGCATGGAAGATATTCAAAATAATTTGCGGACTTCGGTGCCCCTTTCGCGTGTCATGGCGGAACATATCAACGCGCTTCGTGCCTGGGCTGAAAAGCGCGCACGCAAAGCCTCCCGGACAAAAGCCCCTTTTCCGGGAATCGATCTGGATCGGTTCAGTGTAAATTGATTGTTCCCCGCTAAACACGCGGAATACATTTGTCCACGAAAGACACGAAAGAACACAAAAAAACTGATTGCAGGCGGAAGAACGCGAATATAGGCCCACGAAACATTGCCAAAGGCATGGTAATGCCGGAAAGAACGCGAGAGAGGTTTTTACACCATTCCGCGCGGCGATTTTAAAGCGGCAACGAAATCACCACTTCTCTTTATACAATCTGACCAGATACCCTTTCTTAACAATGCGGGGTAATTCACGCTGAAGCACATTATACGTCGGCTTTTTCTCGTGCCCGATGACATACATTCGGCCCGGCCCATTGTCCAGAATTTCATACAGCCGCTCCGTAATTTCTTTCTCCTGATTCGAATCATCAAAATAATAAATATATTTCCATGGCAAGACCTTCACGGTGGCTTTCGACGCGCGGTCCGCCTCGGACGCGAGCAACTTCCCGTTGGCTTGCCCCTTCGGAACATGAAAAGAAATTTTTTCCGGCAACTCCATAAACGCTTTGGCCAAAGAGTCAAACTCGCTCACCCCGAAGCCGGTAATAATGAAATAAACTTCCTTCGGGAACGCCCGCAGCTTAAGGCTTACCTCAAAGTCCATTCGTTCGTAGATCACACGGCCCTTACCGATGTCCATGCTGAAATCGCTTACTCCCAGCTGCCGTGTCATCTTTTCCGTGACGCCCAGGATTTTCCATTTGTTCTGATCGGCTAAATTTTTCATGTCCACGTTAAACAGCGTATTCGGAAAATATTTCGGGATCTGAACGGATTTTCTAAGATAATTCAGATTTTCCAGCTGCACACGTTCGTTTTTTATCCAATTGCCCTGAATATCATATTCGTGGATCAGTAACGAATCGATCATTTTATCCATGGGCAGGTAATTTTCAAACAAGTCCATGCTGACGCCGACGGTAATTTGTTTCGGGGAAACGGCTTCCAGATCTTCATCGGACGGATCATGGATCCGGCGATAGGAAAGAAACAAATGAATGCCGATGAGCAGTATGATCGCTGCGGAAAGAATTTTTGCGATAGCTATTTTTTGCATATATCGGCTCGAGGAAAAGGTGCTGCGTTACTCCCGCAGGCAGCGGGCGTGTGAATTAACCCGTCAGTAGGACCGCTCATGTTTGGTCATTTCAAAAACCGCTCTCATCAATTGCTCGTACGCCGCGGACATGTCCACATTTCGGCGGCTCATCACCGTGCGCGCGACTTCAATTGCTTTTTCCAATTCGTTTTCTGCGACGGAGAGCATATTGACCCAAGCAAACGAGGGAATATATTTCGGAGGAAATCCTGCACCAAAGACATTGGACGCCACGCCGGCAACGCTCCCGGTGTTAAACATGGTATTGATCCCGCTTTTTGAGTGGTCACCCATGGTCAATCCCGCAAACATCAGGCCTGAATCTGTTTCCCTGCCGTTGACCGTAATTTTAATTCGGCCGTAATTGTTTTTCAAATCGCTGGTATTGGTGCCGGCGCCTAAATTGCACCATTCGCCGATATAGGAATGGCCGAGAAATCCGTCGTGCTGTTTGTTACTGTAACCGTGAATGATCGAAGCTTCCACTTCTCCGCCTACTTTACACATTTCGCCGATCGTCGTGCCTTCGTAAATTTTCGCGCCGATCTTGATCACTGAATTATTACCAATGAAGCAAGGACCTTCGATGACCGCGTTGGGCATCACCGTCACGTTATCGCCGAGGATGATAGGGCCGTTCTCGGCGTCCAGCACCGCGCCGGATTTGATCCTGGAATTTTTTCCGATGAAAATACTGCGGCGATTGACGAGCACTCCGCCGTCTTTTGTCTTCGTCAGTCTCTGATTGCCGGATCTGAAGTCGGCCGTGATCATTTCTTTGTTGGCTCCAATCAGGTCCCAGGGATAGTTAATGATCCTGGCTTCGCAGGGTTCTTTCTTTGTCGACAGAGAATTCCAAAAGGCAACGGTGGCGCCTTTGTGGATCAACGTCGCCGTACGATCGGCGATGATCTTTTTACAGATCGCCTTGTCGAACAGAACGCGCCCGTTGATAAAAAGGCACTCGCCCTGAACGATCTCGTTCGTTCGGCGTTTTTGTTCACGTCCGCGCTCAACCAAATAATCACGGCACATGAAAAAAACTTTTGAACCTGGAAAGTATTTTTGAATGCGCTCCCCTAAAGACATCGTACCGCAGATGAGATCAAAAGCCGGACGTGTATACGTCAGCGGAAAAAGATCTGCAGCGCCCTCATCTTCGAAGATACAGATGTTTTTTGGAACAGGCATTTATAATGAATAATGAGTAATGATTAATGAATAATAAAAACAACAACGGCCAAGCAATGAATAATGAGTAATGATTAATGAATAATAAAAACTCCGTTTCTATGTGACTTTGTGGCCGAGTAATGAACAATGATCAATCAATAATAAATACTCTGTGTTCTCTGTGCCTCTGTGGCCAAATTCAAGCGAAGCCCGATTTATTCGTATCCTGGCCGCCATCCCGTAATAATTTTATCGGGTCGCCGGTCCCGATATTTTCACGCGTTAGGAAGATCTCGCCGTATTTTTTGTCAATGAGCGAACCGAAATGCCGTGCGCGCGCTTCGATCGCCTCCCGAAATTCCGGCGTACTGATGAATGTTTGGGGCTCTTTCGATCGGTAATCCGGATTGTAAAATTGCGAGGCAAATGCCGCCATGGATTTCAGCTTGATCTCAAACGTTTCCGTTATGTCAACAATGAATGAAGTTCCGGCGTCTCTGGAGAATAGATACCTTGCCGGAGTATAAATGGTTCGCCGCGGACGAAAAGCGGTTTGGGGTTTACCATTTTCTTCGGTGATAATTTTCGCAAGGCCCGCATAATAAGCGGCTTCTCGCAGAAGTCCACTTGCGCGCACGTGATCGGGATGACGATCGTCCCAATACGGAATGAATATAAATTCCGGGCAATAGGTTCGGATGAGCCGGATGACTTTCAATTGATTTTCGCGTGTATTTTGAAATTCCGTATCCGGTAATGCCAGGTTTTCACGAACGACGGCGCCGAGAATTTTCGCGGCGTCCTGCGCCTCCTTATCGCGCATGTCCGCGCTGCCTCGTGTACCGGCTTCGCCGCGGGTCAGATCACAGATGCCGATTTTGTAGCCGAGCTTCGCCAATTTCGCCGCCGTGCCGCCCGCCGACAATTCCACGTCATCGGGATGCGCTCCGAAAAACATCGCGTCCAATGTCATCTCTGTTTTCTTTCAAATTAAGCCTGAACATGTTACAAAAATATACAAGAAGATTCAAGCATTGAAATAAATCTTGACTGAAAAAAGATTAATGATTATAATGGCGGCGATTAAAATAGATTGGCTCTGTAGCTCAGTTGGTAGAGCAGAGGACTGAAAATCCTTGTGTCGACGGTTCAATTCCGCCCGGAGCCACTTTTAACCTTCAAGAGAAATCTTGAAGGTTTTTGTTTTATTGGGCTCTGTAGCTCAGTTTGGTAACGTGTCGAGAAAATTCTGTTTACGGTTCTGCGCCAGAGGCGCATCCGCCTCAGCCAGAGGCTGACAGGTTTGGCGGAAATTCCGCCTGGAGCCACTTCCTCAAAACCTCGGAGATTTATCTTCGGGGTTTTTTGTTTACCGGCTCTGTAGCTCAGTTGGTAGAGTCCCGACCTGTCGGGAAAAATCCTACGGTTTCCCGCCTGCTCGCGGGACCCGGAGCCACTGGAATCCTAAGTTGCAAAACTTAGGATTTTTTATTTCAAGGCTATCTGAATTGTAGCTCAGTTGGTAGTCCCGCCGACGGCGTCCCCAGGTGAACAGATTTGTTAGTGTAATTCCATAATATTTTATAGTTAAAATTTATCGCATTTGTTTAACTATAAAAAAGCATAGTAAACCTTGTTTGGCGAACCCCATATCAAGGTAAGATCTCAAAATGCTATTTGTGCATTTGACTTTATAACTCTATTTCGTTATTTTTATCTGGAGGTGAATCAACATATGCTGGATAAAGAATTCAAATATTATCTTGACCATCAAAGTGATCTGGTAAAGAAATATGACGGGAAATACATAGTCATAGTTGGCGAAAAGGTTATCGGATCTTATGATTCCGAAACGGAGGCCTATGGTGAGTCGCAAAAGAATCATGCTCTGGGAACTTTCTTGATCCAAAAATGTACTCCAGGTTCCGAGAGTTATAGCCAAACTTTTAATTCGAGGGTATCGTTTGCCTAGTCTTCCCGTTCCTTCAGCGTTCACTCTTACATTTAACGGGCGCGCTTCTGAAATTATTTCCGATGTAAAGCTCTCAACCCCTCTTTTATCAGATGATCCTGATTTAAGTCAGGTTACTCTTTATGATACGAAGGCGTTGTGGGATACCGGTGCGACGAATTCTGCGATCACCAAGGAAACGGCCGATAAGCTTGGGTTAAAACCTATTTCTAAAGCTCAAGTTCATCATGTGGACGGAGTCTCCACAGTAGACGTTTACCTTGCTGATATGTATTTGCCGAACCATTTACGCGTACCGAATGTACGAATGACAGAATGTAAATCTACGAGTGGCAAGTTTGGAGTTTTGATAGGCATGGACGTTATAACGCTGGGAGATTTTTCTATTACAAACTATAATTTTATAACGAGAATGTCTTTTAGATATCCCTCGTCGCAGAGCATAGACTTTGTCGAGCAAATCAATCGTCAACAGAAACTGGGTCGAAACGATCCTTGTTTCTGTGGCAGTGGTAAAAAATTCAAAAATTGTCACGGTAAATAAATCATTACGAGTATGGATTTGTTCAAGGACCTCGGGGAGTATTCTTCGAGGTCTTCTTGTTTGAAGAGAAGCATCTCCGTAAATAGTTAGAAGGGTAAAATTAAGCTATGTCTAAAAAATCCAGTATACACGTTCGTGTTCCAAACAAGGAAACACGAAAGGCCATCAAAGAAGTCAGCAAAGGTCTTGGTTTGAAAAAGTTCAGCTCCGTTAAGCAATTGATTAAGGAACTGCAAAATTGAATTAGTCGACGAATGCCACGCCCACTTGCAACCAGAGAAGTTGCTTAAGACTATAAATAAGATTAATTTGAGTCGATTAAATAGAGGTGAGGTCATGAAAGCGATAGTGTTTTTCATCGCATTTCAATTCTCAATTGCGGCGTCTCAAACTATGGAGCAAATAGACGCGCAAATTGACAGCCTTCAGGTCCAAATTAAAGTAAGAAGTGACAAATTGGATGAACTTAAATCACTCAAAGAAAGACTGATAGCGCAACGACTAACACAACAAGAAGGAATGTGGATTAGAACAACCGGAGTAGCGTTATTGAAAGAAACAATGCTATTGGATGGCAAAATAATGGTTCCGCCAATGACCCTTTTATTAGCTGTTGGTCAATCAGATAATAGAAATTTTGTTAAGGTGAAGTTTAATGACAAAATTTATTTCATCTACAAAGAGTATATCAAATTAACGGATTCTCTCAGTAATTTTCTAAAATTGTACAGACAGAACAATAAGTCGATTCAATGGGTTAAACCTATATGCAGTATACTAAGGTTGAGGCCCCATGTTATTGACACGGTCACTATTCTAAGACAGGGTTGCAATGTTCTAATACTGGAAAAAGATGAAGGATGGTGCAGAATTCAAACAAACGACAATACTTATGAGGGTTGGATTAAGGAAAACGATTTATCAGATAGCGAAGTTAAATTAATTTCGAATGAAGATTTCCGTAAAGAATTATATTTGCTTAATCACAGAAATATTGCTCAGAAATTTGTTACGGCAATTCGAGAAGGTACAATCATGCTGGGAATGACACGTGAAATGGTCATCGTGACCTGGGGAGAACCAGAAGACGTCCACAAAACGGTTGGGAGCTGGGGTGTTCATGAACAGTGGATTTATAAACATAATCAGTATGTGTATTTTGAAAACGATATTTTAACTTCATGGCAAGATTAGGCAGAAACTAGTCAAAACCGAACGGAGGACATATATGATACTTATAGCTATTCTGGTGCCGGGGCTTTCATTTCTCCTACGTGGAAAGGTATTTTCAGCTCTAATAGCGATAGTCCTGCAAATCATAGCATATTTGCTGTTGTTAGTTTTTGGTACCGGAATTATTCTCTGGTTGGCACTGGCGGTTTGGGCTGTAATGTCTTACAACAATCAGAAAGCAGATGAGAGAATTGAGAAGCTTAAGAGGAAGTTATGATCTGTTCAAAATGTCAATTTGATAATCCAACTGGAAACGAGTTTTGTGGAAAATGCGGCACAAAGTTGGAAAGTCAACCCAAAACTCACGCCACCGTATCCCTTTCACCCTCCGCAAAAAGTAAAAAGTCTTATGGGGGTTTGATAGTCATATTGCTTTCAATTTTCATATTTGTATCCATTATGGTTTCGAAATTTGGAACATACTTTTGGATTGGAACATCCTCCGACTCCTCCGCTTACATCGATCAAAAACAACAAAAAGAGCAAGCAAACCGTCACATTCCTCCGAATGTTAGAGTTAACTACGATAACGGTGCAATAGTTATTAAGAGTGATTCTGTTACTTTGCAAGCAGACAGCACTCTTTTGAAAGGCGGTAA
This sequence comes from uncultured Bacteroidota bacterium, assembly GCA_964563165.1. Lineage (GTDB taxonomy): Bacteria > CLD3 > CLD3 > SB21 > SB21 > CAZLWA01. The sequence goes on from CAZLWA010000005.1 coordinate 59,057, forward strand.
TGCTGAGTTAGCATTTTCAATGATGACCACGATCTTGAAAGATGCTGTTGCACATTTCCTAATTGTAAATTGTGCAACTAAAGACGGTTTTCACATCAAATCTGGTAAATCATTAACAATTCGGATTGATGGACAAAAATACGACTTCAATACCACGGCTCAATTAGTCAATAATTATTCATCCGAAACATCCCTTTATGAGATGTCGCTTAGTGAGATAAAAAGGATGTCTGAAGGAGAAAAGATTTCGTTTGAAATTCTTGGGAAGTCTAAATTGTTGGGAACTCTAGTTTGGAGGTGTAAATTACGTAACGAGGACCTGCAAAGCATAGATGATTTTTATACGGAATTGACTAAACGTCCTGATGTAGTTGAACCGAAAGCCCATTACGTGACGTACGTTGTGGGTGGCAGTTCTGGAGATTATAACATTACCTATCAAAATGAAAATGGAGGAACGTCACAAATACAACACATCAACAACAATTGGCAGTATAAGTTTGATGCTCGTCCAGGGACATTTATTTATTTATCGGCACAAAACAATAATGATTACGGAAGCGTTAGGGTTGAAATAAAGATAGATGGGACTTTATTCAAAACTAGCAATAGCGAAGGCGCGTATGTAATTGCGACGTCAAACGGAAGTGTTCCAAACTGATGTCTCTTAATTGATATAAAATTCTCATGGAGTCACCGCTAATTGATTTGATTCTTAAGGTCCTTCAGATAATATCCATGTTTCATCATCCTTGAATCATTACCCATACAAAATCCTTTTACTTTTAGGCGTTTTTTATTTATATTAATTTCATGCCCAACGAAAAAGAATCCCGGTTCATCCTTATCGCGCTGGCTTTTGCCATACTCTTCGGCATCTGGTTTTTTTCGATCAAAGAGGTTTTCTCCCCCTTTCTTTTGTCGCTGATCATCATTGCCTTCATGCTGCCGTTCCGGGAGCACAAGTCCATTCGCGTCCTGATAGCCCTGGTATTCACGATCTTCATGGTCTGGCTGTTCTATTACCTGCAGGATATCGTAAGCCCGTTCCTGATCTCTTTCGCGCTGGCGTATTTGTTCAATCCCGTCGTGGAGCTGCTGGAAAGAAAAAAAATATCGCGAACGTTCTCGATCCTGATCATTACTTTTATTATTCTCGGCAGCCTGGCGCTTTTCGGCCTGCTGGTCATTCCGCAATTAGCCGAGGAAGTTAAAAATCTGACCGCTTCGCTTCCGTCGTACGAGGAAATTAAAGAAAAACTCCAAACAAATTCATTCGCTTTCTTAGACCGTTTTGGCATCGACGCGAATAAACTCATGCAAACCATCCAGAGCGAGACATCCCAAAAAATAAATGAGATCATAAAATTCTTCACGCAAAGCGCTTTGAGCATCACGACCGGACTGAGTTCACTCATTACACAGTTGATCAATGTCATACTTATTCCGTTCGTGACGTTCTATTTCCTCCGCGATTTTGACAAGAATATCCGTACGTTGAAGGAACGAACCCCCGCGCGGCACCGGGCGCTCGTCGATAAGATCTATACCCGTGTGAATACGATACTGAGTCTGTATATTCGCGGCAAGATCCTGGCGGCGGGAATTATTACGGTGATCACGTGGGCCGTATTGGCTTTGTTCGGAATTAATTTTGCCCTGATCATCGGCATGACGACAGGATTCATGAGTTTGATCCCTTACGTCGGTCCGATATTCGCTTTTATTATCGGCGCCGTGCTCGGACTGCTCAATCCTTCTCCGGAAACGGCGGTACTGAAGATCATGCTCGTCATCGGGGTCATTCAGATCCTGGATACGGCTATTATTTCGCCGAAGGTCGTGGGAGAAAAACTGGGGCTGCATCCGGTGCTGATGATCTTTTCCCTGTTCGTATTCGCAAAGATCTGGGGAATGATCGGATTGCTGATCTCCATTCCGCTGACGGCTATTTTGAAAGTCTTTATTATGGAATGGTATGAACAGGACTTTATGAAAAAAGAACTGTTCGGGGATGAGACCGGTAAAGCAAAAGATTAGAGCCCGGAACTTAGTTAGTTTTTCTTCTTCACTTCTATCGCCGTAATGATCTTTGCCTCCCTCGACTGCGCATGCGCCAATTGAACCACCACCGCATCGCCGTTCTTGAAATTCTTGATCAACGCTTGATATTCTTCCAACGATGTGACCGGCTTATTGTTGATTTTCGTTAGGATAAATCCTTCGTAAATTTCCTGTTCTTTCGCATGCCAGGACGAACTGACTACCACCAAACCCTTATCCAAGGCTGATTTTCCGTCGCCGTTGATTTCCTGAACCTCGAATCCCATGCCGTTCCCGATCTCCTCTTCATTTTCTTTCAGGTTATTTTGTTTGACATCAATGGTCGGGAGGGAAGTTTTGCCGTCAATGGATTTCAATGTCACGGATTTAATGACCTTGTTTCTGTTCTGATAGATCAAAAGTTTGACGACGTCACCCGGTTTTTTCAACGCTACATACGCCTGCAGATCGTTCGTCTGATTGAGCGGGCGTCCGTCAATTTCCAATATGACATCCCCTTCGTGAATGTCGCTTTCTTTCGCGGCTCCGTTATTTGTCAGAGATTCGACCAGCACGCCTTGCGCCTTGTCGAGCCCGACGGCTTTCGCATAAGTGGCGTCCACTTCTTTGATGCCGACGCCGATATATCCGCGCACGGCTTTTCCGTACTTGATGATATCCTCCATCACATCCCGCGCGATATTCACCGGCACGGCAAAGCCGTAGCCCTGATACAATCCCGTCTTCGTAGCTATCGCCGTATTAATTCCGATCAATTCGCCTTTGATATTCACCAAAGCGCCGCCGCTGTTGCCGGGATTAATGACGGCGTCCGTTTGTATAAAACTCTCGACGCCGTATTGATCGCCGATGATATCGAGGTGTCCTCTTCCGATCGCGCTCACAATTCCCGCGGTCACTGTTGAAGTCAGGCTCAGCGGTGAACCCACGGCCAACACCCATTCTCCGACCTCCAAATTATCGGAATTGCCGAATTTTGTAACAGGTAAATTCTTTGCGTCGACTTTTATCAATGCCACATCAGTGAGCGGATCCGCACCGAGCAACCGGGCCTCAAGCGCGCGTTTATCAAATAATATTACCGTAATTCGCTCGGACTCTTTGACCACGTGATTATTCGTGAGTATGTATCCGTCTTCGCGAACGATGACGCCCGAGCCCAGTCCTTGTTCAGGTATATTCTTGTGAAATTTATTAAAAATACGGTCAAAACCTTCTCCCTCCGCAGCTTTCTTTACACTGGTGATGGTAACGACCGTCGGAGTAACTTCTTTGGCGATCTGTGAAAACGCTTTTCCGGTATTTTCAATATTCGCCAACCGGCTGTTATCGGACGAGATTTCGTTTTTGGAATTATTGCCCGCAAATGAAGGATTCGTCACATCCATTCTGGAGCTGACGATCAGTCCCGCAAAAATTCCGACAAGCAGAATTCCTGCAAGGATAATCAGAGGAAATTTCTTATTCATACCGCCCTTGTTTGTTTTACTCAATGTAAATTTTTTAAGAACAAAAAGCTCTAAATTTTTCTTGTTTTGCGAGGCACATGGTTGTCCTCATTTCGAACGCCGTATTTTTCCAGAACTTTTTTATTTACAAAGATCGGGCACTGAAAACGAACCGCCAGGCCGATCGCGTCGCTCGGCCTTGCGTCCACGACAGAAATCTTATCGTCGCTGCTTTGAATATAAAGCTGCGCATAAAAAGTTCTCTCTACCACCGACGTGATCTCCACCTTCAATAGCCTGGCGTCCAGTTGGTCCATCACGGATTTTAACAGGTCATTGGTGAGCGGACGAGGCGATTTTTCGCCTGCGATCTCGGCCTCAATGGCCACCGCCTCATTCACTCCGATCCAGATCGGGAGAGCGATGTTTTCTTTTTCCTCAAATAGAATCACCGCCGGCATTGCCGACAGCGAATCCGTGACGACGGCAAGGACTTTCACTTCAAGCGCGCTGGCCGGATGACTTGTGAAACCGTCCAGGCTTTTCCTGATCCAGACGCGTTTATCGAAAATGAAGGCTAACGCCACAATCAGTACAAAGAAAAGAAAGAGTTTCAGAAGACGGGTTTTATTGGGTTTCGGCTTTTCATCGGCATCGGGGGTTGTCGGTTGGTTAATATCCATCATCATCCTCTATGCCTTTGGAGTAAAAATAAAAAACCCAGGGATGAGGGAGTACCCTGGGTCTCTATCGTAGCCAGAGGTTAGGGGGTAACCTCCGCAATAAATTTATGTACAAATCCAGGAAAATGCAAGAAGAATTTTAGGGATTTGGAAGAAAGTTTAAAGTGTTAAGCGAAATTTCCATATTATCTGCTGAAAGCAATGGATTTTCTGCAGTTAGATTGAAATTGATAGAATCTATCATTTGATAAATTAATTAAACAGGCGATGTTGCAATTCAGGCCGATTTTTTGTAATCTAACGCCGTATGAAAATCGGGACCATTGAAATTGACAAACCGTTGTCGCTCGCGCCCATGGAAGATGTGACGGATATTTCCTTCCGAATTATCTGCAAGCGTCTCGGCGCGGATTTGCTGTACACCGAATTTACGAGCAGTGAAGCGCTGATACGCGATGCTAAAAAGGCACTGAAAAAAATCGAGGTCGCCGAAGAAGAGCGGCCGGTGGCCGTACAGATTTTCGGCGGTCTGGAAACTTCCATGGAAGGTGCCGCCAAAGTCGCTGAAAACGCCGGTCCGGATTTTATTGACATCAACTGCGGCTGTTGGGTGAAGGATGTGGCGCTGCGCGGGGCCGGCGCCGGATTGCTCAAAGACCTGCCGCGATTTGAAGCGATCGTCCGATCAACCGTCAAAGGCACGAAACTCCCTGTCACCGTAAAAACGCGGCTCGGGTGGGATGCGCAGAGCATTGTCATCCTGGAAGTTGCAAAAATGGTGGAACAGGCCGGTGCGCAGGCGCTCACCGTGCATTGCCGTACGCGCGATCAGGGGCATGAAGGCGCGGCCGACTGGTCCTGGCTTGAAAAAATTAAGAACGTTGTTTCTATTCCGGTTTTTGGCAACGGCGATCTGAAAACCCCCGAAGATATTAAACGCATGTACGAAACCGGCTGCGACGGCGCGATGATCGGACGTGCGGCGATCCTGAATCCCTGGATATTCCGCGAGGTCAGGCACTTTCTTGCCACGGGCGAAGCGCTTGCTCCGCCGAGTTTCGCAGAACGCCTTCAAGTGTGCAGGGATCATCTGATGCTCTCGGTTCAATATAAAGGCGAGCGCAGAGGCATCCTGGAATTCCGCAAGTATTATTCGGGCTACTTAAAGGGCCTGCCGAATATAGCCAAGCTGCGTGCGGAGCTGATGGAATATACGGAATTGGAGCCTATCATGCAGAAGCTCAGTGAATTTGCTGAAAATATTCTTGAGGTTGAACGGGTAGCTTAATTCCCTTTCTTCATTCAAATCATCGATTCATATACCGAAGCATGGATACCAACGGCACCGTGGTCATCAAAAATTTTGAAAGTGCGGTTCTGAAGAACAACCCGCTGGGCGATCCGGCCGTTCGAAAACTGGCGATTTACCTGCCGCCGGGCTATGCCAACGGAAAACGATTTCCCGTGATCTATGCGCTCAGCGGTTTCATGGGGTTCGGCACCATGTTTCTTTCGCCGCAGGCCTGGGGTTATTCGCTGGACGAGCGCTGCGACAAATTGATATCCGAAAACAAAATGAAAGAATGTATCGTGGTGATGCCTGATTGCTTTACCAGGTGGGGCGGGTCGCAATACATGAATTCAACGGCTCTGGGCAATTATGAAGACTACGTGATCAAAGAAATAATTCCGTTCGTCGATACCGGCTATCGAACGCTGGCCAAAGCGGAACACCGCGCGGTGCTTGGAAAGTCGAGCGGCGGCTATGGCGCGCTTATGCTTGCCGTCAAGTACCCGGATATTTTCTCCGTGTTTTTTTCCAGTTCGGGCGATATGTATTTCGAATACACCTATAAACCGGACTTTCCGAAATGTTATAACGCCATCGACCGGGCCGGAGGGCTGGAAAAATTCTTTGACAATTTTTTTTCCGCTCCGAAAAAATCCGCCGACCAGATCACGGCGATCAACCTCATTGCGATGGCGGCCGCGTATTCACCGAATCGCTCGGTGAGGCCGTACGGCTTCGATCTGCCGTTTGATCTGACGACGGGCGAAATGCGGGAGGAAATTTGGAAGCAATGGCTCGAATTAGATCCGGTATATGCTATTGACAAGCAAATGGTTCAAGACAATTTGAGAAAATTAAAAGGACTTTTTCTGGAATGCGGTTCGCGTGATGAATTTCATCTGCACATCGGCGCAAGGATTTTTGCAGGAAAACTGAAAGCGCTTGATATTGATTATTGGTATGAGGAATTTGACGACGGCCACATGGGAACAAGTTACCGTTACGATGTGTCCCTGGCAAAAGTGAGCCGTGCCATTGCGGAATAATATTTAACCCTGGAGAAACGTGAAGAAAAATATTTTATTCGTTTTGATGTTGGGCCCCGTGTTTCACGCGGTCACGGCGCAAACTAAAGACAGCGCGGCCGTCTATGTTTCCATGGGCGCGGCCCAGGCGGCGTCAAAAAATTATGACCAGGCAATTGAGTTTTATTTTCAGGCGTTGAAATTTGATCCGGCTGTCAAAGGCGTGTACCGTGCGATCGGCGATATTTATTACACCAACAAAAATGACATCCCATCGGCAAAGGGTTTTTATGAAAAAGAATTGGAAATCAATCCGAATGACGCCGAGAGCTGGCTTCAGTTAGGCTATGGCTATTACGTCAACAGGGATTTTGACCTGGCGGTCACTAACGCTAAAAAGGCGCTGGCTGTCTGGAAATATCCCAACGCAAGCCTGCCGGCGGCAAGTTCGGCGCTGAACCTGATCGGCAACGTGTACGTCGCAACGAAGGATACGGCGAACGCAAAGCAATCGTTCATGCAAGCCGTGAAACTGAATCGCAGGGAGATCCCCGCACGAAAAAATCTGGCACGTCTCGATGAGATCGAAGGCAAATATAATGACGCGAAAAATCTATATCTTGAGGTGATCGGGCTGGACCCCGGCGACGCCCAGGCCCGCCTGTCGCTGGCCAACATTTATTTTTATCAGGACGCCGTAATACCCGCGGCCCTCGAATATGTCACGGCGCTGCTGCTCAAGCCTGAGTTGGAAAATGCGAAAGAAAATCCGATCCAGATTTTTCAATTCATTTCCAAAAACAAAAGGGAAACGCTGCGCGTTCAAGCTCTCGTGGATTCGCTGAGCGATACTCTTGTGGAAGGCGATCTGAAGCCTCCGCAGGCGTTTACCTACCGCGCCGCCATAGGCTACGCGTCGCTTTATTATTTGAATAATCCTTCAGCGGCCATTAATCAATACCAAATCGCGCTGAAGATCAAACCCGAGACCGAACGGATTAATTTTTATTTGGGCGAAGCCTATTTCCAGCTGAATAAACTGCCGGAGGCATACGAATATTATTCAAAATATTCTCTGCATGTTGCGGACAGCTACAATTACGCCAAATGTTTTCTCATGATGGGAAAGATCCTGATCAAAGAAAAGAAATTTGAAGGCGCGCAGTTGCAAATTATTAAGAGTCTGAAAATTTATCCTAATGCCGAATCGTATTTTTATTACGCTTTGGCTTTGCGCGGCGCCTACCAAACGGACGAGGCGGTTGCCGCGTTTGAGAAAGCGGTGAAGATCTTCCCCCAATATACCGACGCGTATGTGGAACTCGGCCGAACGCATTTGACGGCGAAAAAATATGACAAAGCACTGGTCGACCTTCAGAAGGCCATTGCATTGGACAGTAATAATTATCCCGCGCATCAATTGCTGGCGCAGTGGTATTCGGCTTTGGAGCGATTGGATGAAGCGGAATCGGAGATCGCGCACGCGCTGGCGCTGATGAAGAAGTCCGGGATCGTGGATGCGGCTGCTTTTGGACAGTACGGGGAAATTCTCCTGCAGCAAAAAAAATACGGGGATGCTAAGTCGCAGTTTGAAAATCAATATCAGCTGGATTCCACGTCGGCTCTGGCGTGTTACAAACTGGCTTCGCTTTATGCCGTCGAACAAAATGCGGAATCGTCCGTGCGCTGGATCGAAAAAGCTTTCCAGAAAAAATTTACCGCTTTCACCGCGCTGGAAAAGAACAAATTATTCAATTCTGTTCGCATGCTGGCCTCGTTTAAAACGCTGGTGGAGCGTTATCAAAAGGAATTTCAGGAGGAATTGATGAAGCGCGTGAAGCAGAACAAATAGCCATTTTCTTCAGAGGTGTGCCTCTGATCAAACCGGAGAAGACTCGTGTTGCAGACCGAAGCCGTTGGAACTGAAAAAATAGCCGTGGAGGACGATGCGTCGAGCGCCGAAGTTCGAGATCTTTTCGGCCGCCTGTACAACATCATGCGTGAGCTGCGTTCCCGTTGCCCGTGGGACAGGGAACAAACGCATGATTCGCTCCGGCAATATTTGCTGGAAGAAACGTATGAGGTTTTGGAAACGCTGGATGAAAAACAGTACCTGGAATTGCAAAAAGAAATGGGCGATCTGATGCTGCAAATCCTTTTTCATTCGCGCATCGCTTCCGAGAATAAAATTTTCGATATCGCGGATGTATTGCGGGGCATCAACGACAAGCTCGTTCGCCGTCATCCCCACGTTTTTGGCGAGGTGATCGCGGAAAATGCCGAACAAGTTTTGAAAAACTGGGAGCAAATCAAACTAGCGGAAGCCGGCCGTCAATCCGTTTTGGACGGCGTGCCCAAATCCATGGCGGCGCTGGCACGCGCTTACCGGATTCAGGAAAAAGCTTCCCGTGTAGGATTTGACTGGGGCCGCGTGGAGGACGTGTGGAAAAAAGTTCATGAGGAAATAGCCGAGCTGCACGAAGCCATCAAGGAAAATGACACCGCCAAACAAGAGGACGAATTAGGCGATATATTTTTTTCCATGGTCAATGTGTCGCGGTTCATGGGAGTGAATCCTGAGGACGCTCTGCGCGGAACGATTGAAAAGTTCATTCGGCGGTTTAACTACGTCGAAAGAAAATTTTCCGAAATGAATCGAAATATGAAGGATTCGACGCTGGAAGAAATGGATACCTACTGGGACGAAGCCAAGAAGATGAAATTATGAATTCAAATACGGAGGCGATTTCATGACTCGAATTGTTCTGTTTTTTTTTATGGTAATTATTTCCTGCGGAAAACCCAAAGAACAAGATTGGTTGACCTACTACGAGAAATCCAATTTTCTTGAAACGCCCCGTTACGATGAAACCATTCGATACATCCGCCGGTTAGAAAATGCATCGCCGTGGCTCCGACTAACCTATTTCGGAACGAGCCCCGAAGGAAGAAAGCTTCCTTTGGTCATTGTGGACAAATCCGGAAAATTTGCTCCGCTAAGTTCGAAACTTTCCAATAAATCGGTTATTCTCATTCAGGCGGGCATTCATGCCGGTGAAATTGACGGTAAAGACGCGGGCCTGATGCTGATCCGTGATATGGTCATTTATAAAAAATATGCGGACCTGCTGGACCGCGTGACGATTCTATTCATGCCGATTTTCAATGTTGACGGGCACGAGCGTTTCGGCCCGTATAATCGCATCAATCAAAACGGCCCGAAGGAAATGGGCTGGCGCGTAACCTCGCAAAATTTGAATCTTAATCGCGATTACATGAAAGCGGACGCGCCGGAGATGCGCGATTGGCTCAAAGTTTTTTCCGAATGGATCCCGGATTTTTTTATTGATTGTCACGTCACCGATGGCGCCGATCACCGGTACGTCGTTACCTACAACATTGATGAAACGCAAAATGTCGTTGAGCCCGTTCGCACGTGGACGACGCGCGTCTGTATGCCGTTCTTGAAACAGGCCATGTTGAAGAGCGGTTTTCCGTTGTCGCCTTACGTCGAACTGGTTGATGAGAAAGATATGACGAAAGGAATAATCAGAGGGATCGGTACGCCGCGCTATTCGACGGGATACGTGGCTCTGCGCAATCGCCCGGCCTTATTGATCGAAACACACATGTTGAAAAATTACAAAATGCGCGTGGACGGAACGTATCAAACGCTGCTGCATGCGCTGGAATTGGTGGCGCAGGAAAGCGAGTCCTTGCATAATGCCGTGACCGCAGGCGACGAGGAAACAGAAAAATTGGCAGGAAAGAAATTACCGCTGACTTTTGAACAGGATAAGACATATGAGATGATCGATTTTCAGGGTTTCAATTTCCGTACGGAAAAGAGCTCGATTTCCAACGACCAGTCTGTGATTTGGGAAAATGTTCCCATTGATTACAAGATTCGTTATTTCAATGCGGTGAGGGAAACGTATGCGTGCGTTGTGCCGTTCGCATTCATTATTCCTCAGCAATGGAAGAAAGTGATTGAAATTCTGGCCCTTCACGGCATTCACATGCAGACCTTACGAAAAGAAAAGCGTCTGCGTGTGGATTCGTATTACTTTCAAAACATCCGGTGGCCCGGGCGCTCTTTCGAAGGCCGCGATACCATGGGCTTCGACCTCAGGCACGTAACGGAAGAAAAAATATTTCATGAGGGCGATTATCTTGTTAGCATGAATCAGCCGGGCAACCGCGTCATCATGCATTTGTTGGAACCCAAAGCGCCGGACTCATTTGTTCAATGGGGATTTTTCAATGCTCTTTTCGAGCAGAAAGAATTCGGCGAATCCTACAAACTTGAAATATTGGCGCAGGACATGATGCGTGCGGATTCCGCGCTGAAAAGAGAATTTGAACAAAAAGTGGCATCGGACACTGTGTTCGCCGGTAACGCATTCGCCCGGCTTAATTGGTTTTACATGCGTTCGCCGTACTGGGATCCAGAAGTCAACCACTATCCGATAGGTAAGATCATGAACGCGTCGGACTTGAATTGACCTTGCAATTTTTTTATCGGTTCGATATATTAAAAACATCTGAATAATCTGTCAACCATTCAAAAGGTGTGTGTGGACATAAAGAATTTGATCGAACGGGCGATCGAAGCGCGGGCCCATGCAGTGGCGCAGTATTCTCATTTTCAAGTCGGCGCGATTGCCGTAGTAAAATCAGGTAAAATTTTCACGGGCTGCAATATTGAAAACAGTTCCTACGGCCTGACCATGTGCGCCGAACGCGTGGCGATTTTCAAAGCGTTATCGGAGGGAGAACGGGACATTCAATACGTGGTTGTCGCGGCCGATCTCGATATTCCGTGTTATCCTTGCGGCGCGTGCCGCCAGATTATCTGGGACTTTGCGAGGGACGCAAAAATTATTTGCGCCAATCTCAAAGGCAAACATGAAATCTATGCAGCTTCTGAATTGATTCCTCACGCGTTTGGCGCTGAGAATTTAAGAAAATAGCATATCGGGCGATCTGACAAAAATGTCCGGAATCTTTGATAAGCCGGCGCTTGGTTCAGGTTCTGAACTTCATCTTGAATGCCTTACGGCAGAAATTTCCAACCCTATGAAAGAATGGATTAAAATCTTCGAGATCGAGGATCCGGCGGTGCGCATCATCCTTCAATCCTTGGTCATAGCCGGCGGCGGATACGTTTTGGCAAAAGTGATGAATTTGCTGATCCATGTTATCCGTATTAAGGTAACTTCCAAAACAAAGACCGATCTTGACGACCGGCTCCTCGCCGTCTTTGAAAAGTCCATTCAGCGTATTGTGATTGTCATTGCCTTGTATATTGCAAGCCACTGGCTGGAAAAGATATTCAGGGGCGCATGGACTGATTATATGGACGGTATTTTTTTTGTGGTAGTAGCTTTGCTCATCACCCTGCTGCTGTCGAACATTATTCGTACGATTATGGAATGGTATGCAAAGAATATTTCAGACCGTACGCAGAGTCCCATGGATGAAGAATTAATTCCTCTGGTTAAACGCGTGTCAAGTTTACTTTTATTTTCGATCGCTCTGATTATATGCCTCGATCATTTTCACATTGACATCAAGGCTCTGGTCGTATCACTCGGGGTCGGTTCATTTGCACTCGCATTCGCGGCACAGGAAACGCTGGCAAATATGATCGCGGGGTTTGTCATCATGGTGGACCGTCCGTTTCGTGTCGGCGATCGCATTCGCATCAATGCCACGAACCAAGTCGGCGACGTGATCACCGTCGGGCTGCGGAGCACCAAGATTCTGGATTTTGATCACAATATTGTCACCATTCCGAATGCCCAGATCATCAAGAACGAGATCATCAATTTTTCTTATCCCGACCCAGCGTCGCGTCTGGTCATTGAAATCGGGATCGCGTACGGAAGCGACATTGAAAAAGTTAAGAAGATCCTGACGGACGCCTGCGTCCATTTCGATCATATTCTCTCCGAGCCTAAACCCGAAGCCTATTTGATCGCCTTTGGCGACTCCGCTCTGGCCATGAGAATGGTGGCCCGCGTGCGCGATTACAAAGATGAATTTGATGTGGCCGCCGGCCTGCGGACGAGAATTTACAATGATCTCATGGCAGCCGGCATCGAAGTCCCATATCCACAGAGAGTTATTCACTTCAAAAATGAGCCGGCAGTCAATTAAAATACCTATTTGTTTCTTGCTTTTATTCCATAACTAAATTATATTCCTGCCGTGTTTTTCTGTTGTAAAGATGTCCCTTCGGATTCCGAAATTTTTTTACAAATCCTTTAAATAAGTTTATTGAGAGTTTATACCCGGAGAGTACTATGTTTGAATATGGTGTTGCTACTGTTAATCGAATCCCGTCTTTAACCTCCGCGCTGCAATCGGCGTGCATCATGGGTTTATTGTATGTGGGTTTGGGATTTTCTCAACTGCATGCACAAGCTAATCCGAGAGGCGCGTTTGAATTTGTTGCCCGGGCGGGCACAGCCGACGATGGCGCGCAGGATATGGTTTTGGACGGTTCAACGCTGTACGTGGCGAATAAATTCAGCGGATTACAAGTCATTGATGTGTCCGATTTTTCTCATCCGGTCGTTAAAAGCCGAACCAAGTCCGACGGGCAAAATTACGGCCTTGCAAAGAAGAATAATTACGTATTCATGACCGATAATCTCGCGGGCCTTTTGGTTTATGATGTTACCGGTAAACCCAAGAAGATCGCAAACCTCCTGACCGCCGGAGAAGCGTGGGACGTGGATATCCAGGGCAATTATGCGTACGTGGCGTCGGGCCAGGCAGGTCTTGTCGTCGTGGATATCACCGATGCGAAGGTTCCGAAAATCGTCGCGACCTTGCGGAACGACAAAGATTGGGGTTTTGCGCGTAAGATTTTTATCGGTCAAAATAATTTGCTTTATCTCGCCGACCGCAAAGCGGGCATCCACATTATCAATATTCAAGATCCCGCCGCGCCCAAAGAAATCAAACGGTACCAAACTCAATTTGCCGAGGGGATTGAAGTCGCGGATGGATATGCATATATCGCCGACGGATCGAACGGCTTAGTCGTCCTGGACGTGAACAATCCGGAAAAAGTTCGACAGGTCGGGGAATTGCATTTTCCCGGTTATGCCAACGGCCTGACCAAAGCAGGTCCTTATATTTATTTAGCCGTCGATGATGCGGGGATCCGGGCCGTCGATGTGTCTAATCCATCGAAACCGGCATTCGATGCGCGTTACGATACACCCGGACAGGCGTTCGGTATTGTAAAATCAGATATTTTTATTCTTATCGCAGATCTTTCTTCGGTGATCGTCATGACGCACAACAAACCGCCGAAGATTTACAAGACCGAATATAAGACGGTTGCTGAAAACCAGAAATTGCAGTTTAAAGTTCGCGGAATGGACCCCGACGGCAATCCGGTGGGATTTTCGGCGGACTTTATTCCTGAAGGCGCTCAATTCAATGCGTCCGACTCGGTGTTTTCATGGACGCCTACATTCGAACAATCAGGAAAATATGACGGCATCGTATTTACGGTAACGGAAAAAACGCAGACGAAGTTGTTTTCACGCGACACAATCAGTATCACGGTGACGAACACCAATCGCCTGCCATCCTTGCCCTCACCGGGAAACTATGCGGTGGACGAGAATAAGGAATTATCATTCATTATCAACAAAGCTGCGGATCCGGATGTGGAAGACACGGGCAAATTGAAAATTTCGCTGACGAATCTTCCGCAGGGTGCTGCGTTCGATGAAAATACCCTGACGTTCAAATGGATGCCAACCTACGAACAGTCCGGAAGCTATATCCTGACCTTCACCGTCAAAGACCTTGCCGGCGCATCGGACAGTAAACAATCGACTCTTACGGTCAACAACATTGATCGGCCGCCGGTTCTTGCGGACCTGTCTGCAAACATGACCGTGGACGAAAACAAACCCCTTACCTTTCAAATTCAAGCAGCGGATCCCGATAAAGAAGATGTTGGCAAATTGGATTTCGCAGGATTTTATTTGCCGCCGGGAGCGGCTTTTGATAAAGGTACTCAAACTTACTCCTGGACTCCGACATTTGATCAGTCCGGTAAATACGACGGAATTTATTTTATTGTGAAGGATGTTGAAGGACTTTCGGATACGGTTAGAACGTCCGTCACCGTCAACCATGTTAATCGTCCGCCGTTCTTTGCCGTTGTCGTTCCCCAACAAGTTGAAGAAATCAAGAATTTGACATTCAAAATAACCGCCGGTGATGCGGATGCTGAAGATGACGGAAAATTAAAGATCACCGCCGCTTCTTTGCCCCAGGGCGCCGTGTATCAGGAAGCCACGCAGACATTCAGTTGGACCCCGACCTACGACCAATCTGGCGATCTTGTTGCAGCTTTCAAAGTAACCGACCCGGCTGGCGCGTCCGATGAACTGAGCGTTCAGGTTAAAGTCGTTAATATCAACCGTCCGCCGGTCATCGCCGCCATTCTGCCTCAAGCCGGTGAAGAG
This sequence comes from uncultured Bacteroidota bacterium, assembly GCA_964563165.1. Taxonomy (GTDB): domain Bacteria; phylum CLD3; class CLD3; order SB21; family SB21; genus CAZLWA01. The sequence goes on from CAZLWA010000005.1 coordinate 74,069, forward strand.
AATAAAGATTTCACTTTGATCATTCCTGAAGCTCAGGACCCGGATAAAGAAGATGCCGCTAAGTTGATGTATGCGATCGAAAGTTTGCCGCAAGGCGCAACGTTTGACCCGGCAACACGAACCGTGCATTGGCTCCCGAATTATGACCAATCCGGAATGTACGACGGCATCAAAGTCACCGTGAAAGATGTGTTGGGCCTTACGGCTTCCGCCGCCTTCAAGATCACTGTGAAAAATATTAATCGTCCGCCAGTGCTTGACGCGATAGCCGATCAGGCGGTTGACGAAACAAAGAACCTGCAGTTTCGCATCAAAGGATCCGATCCGGACAAGGAAGATGCGGGTAAATGGGTCGTTACTGCGGCAAATCTTCCGCAAGGCGCCACCGTGCAGGATTATCAAGGCACTTTGCTTTTCAACTGGACGCCGACGTACGAGCAAGCCGGAATTTATAAAGTCAAATTTACTGTCACCGATGCCGAAAAACTCACGGACAGTAAGGAAATCACTGTTACGGTCAACAACGTTAACCGCTTGCCTGCCCTTGCCGCGGTTGCGCCGGCCGCGGGGGACGAAGGAAAACCTTTGTCCGTGGTGATTCCCGCTGCAACCGATCCGGACAAAGAAGATGCCGGTAAATTGGTTTATTCCGCGGAAGGCCTCCCGGAAGGCGCGAAATTCGATGCCACGTCCCGAACCATTTCCTGGACACCGACGAACGATCAAGCGGGTAATTACAGCGTGAAAGTTACCGTCAAAGATGTTGCGGGTTTGGCAGACACGAAAAATTTAGACGTCAAAGTCAACAACGTGAATCGCCCGCCTGTGTTCAGCGATATTGCCGCACAGACGGTAAACGAAGGCGATAAACTGACCTTTACGATAGACGCTTCCGATCTGGATAAAGAAGATCGCATCACGATCACGGCCGATGCGGTTCCGCAGGGAGCCGTTTTCAACGCTTCCTCAAAGACATTTTCGTGGACGCCGACATTTGATCAGGCGGGCAGCTACACGGTTACGTTCAAAGTGACCGATGTCGGAGGTCTGATCGTTTCGAAAAACGCATCCATTACGGTAAAAAATGCCAATCGCAAGCCGGCACTTGCCGATATTCCAAATCAAAAAGTTGCCGAAAACAGCCCGCTCTCCTTTACGGTTTCGGCCACGGATCCGGACAAAGAAGACGCCGGTAAAGTGACGTTATCTGCGGACGGATTGCCCGGCGGCGCAAGTTTTTCTGGCGGGAAGTTCTCATGGACACCGAATTACGAACAGGCCGGCGACTATAAGGTAACGTTTAAATCAAAAGACGGACAAGGTCTGGAAGATTCAAAAACCGTTACTATTACCGCAACGAATGTGAATCGCGCGCCTAAATTGAGTGCAGTTTCAAATCAAAGCGGCACGGAAGGCAAGGAATTGAGTTTCAAGGTTTCAGCAACGGATGAGGATAAACAGGATCAATTGAATTTCACGATGTCGGGAGCCCCGGCAGGTGCATCGCTTTCTTCCGATGGAAATTTCTCATGGACGCCGCAAGCAGGGCAAGCGGGAACACATACAATTACGATAAAAGTTTCGGATGGTACGGCTTCGGATTCAAAAGCATCGTCAATTACCGTTGCAAAAGCTTCAAATTAGAATCCATAAAAGTCCGAAGCATGGAAATTGACGTGAAAACGGTTGCGGAGGCGATGGAGGACAATCGTCATTACGCAGAGTTCTACTTGAACACGAAGGACGGCAAAACCGTTCGTGTCACGCGCGATGTTTTGGAAGCCGTGGAAGATGATGATGTAGACAGCATTCCCGACAGTTCTAAAGAAGAAACGGCGGTTGTCGAATCTATCATCTTTGATCCGAAATGTCCCTTGATTACTATTCCGAATCTGCCTTTTTCCGAACTGCTGAAATTGATGACCGGCTTTTACAAACGTGTGTCGGATCCGGAATTGAGCAAAAAACTGGAAAGCATGACTAACAGCCGCAATCCGACGAAGCGATTCATGGACATTCTGGAACCGCATCCGAGCGAACAGGAAAAGTGGATCGAATACAAGAATTCGTTTTATTTAAATGAGGCCCGGCAGTGGGTTCAGTCGCTGAATCTGAGCTGACGGTGTTTGCGGAAGATTTATTGGTGAGTTAACTTATTCAATCAGCATGGCGTCGCCGTAGCTGTAAAAACGATAGCCATCCTTCATCGCCTTCTTGTACGCCTTGAAAATCACATCTTTGTCCGCAAAAGCGCACGCCAGCATCAACAATGTGGATTCCGGGGTGTGGAAATTAGTCACAAATTTGTCAACGATCTTGAATTCATACGGCGGATAAATGAACTTGTCCGTCCATCCCCGATGCGGTTTCACGCGGTTCAGTGAAGTCACGGCGGTTTCGATACTCCGAACTACGGTAGAACCCACGGCAATTACTTTGCCGCCGTTATCCTTGGTTTGATTGATCGCCCGTGCAGTGATTTCCGGAATTTCAAAATATTCGGAGTCCATTTTGTGACGTCCCAGATCTTCCACTGCGACTTTTCGAAACGTTCCCAACCCAACATGAAGGACCAGAGGAACAACCGTAACGCCCTTGCGTTTGAGTTTCGATAACAATTCCTTCGTAAAATGGAGTCCGGCTGTGGGTGCAGCTACCGATCCGCGTATCTTGGCAAACACGGTTTGATAGTCTTCTTTGTCTCCCTGTTCTGCGGGACGTTTAATATACGGCGGCAGTGGACATTGTCCGATTTTATCGATAAATTTATGAAAATCGCCGTTATAAATGAAACGCACGACGCGGCCGCCGGAAACGGTATTGTCTATCACGTCGCAAAAAACGCCGTCAACGACCAAACGGTTTCCGATGCGAACTTTGCGGGCGGGTTTGACAAGCACTTCCCATAAGTTATTCTCCAGCTCGCGGAGCAGAAAGACTTCGACTTTCGCGTTGGTCTTTTCCTTCCGGGCGAATATCCGCGCCGGAAAAACACGGGTTTCGTTGACAACCAGACAGTCTTTTTTCGTTATGTAATCAGTAATGTCTTTGAATTTTTTGTCTACAAGTGCGCCATCTTTGCGGTTGATCACCATGAGTTTAGCGTTGTCGCGGGGCTCTATGGGATATTGGGCTATAAACTTTTCCGGTAGTTTGAACTTAAAGTCCGAAAGCTTCATGGACCCTCTTAAGATTAGGTTTTTTAAAGGTTTGTAAAAACTCGAAAACAGTATAAGCACCGCAAATATAATAAAAATAATGCCGAAAGTCAATCCAAATTAATAATTTTTGATGAAACCGCAGTACATTATTGACGGCTATAATATGATCCGGCGAATCGACTTTTACCGGGCAAAGTTCAATCAAAGCGCCGAAAAGGGTCGTGACGCACTCGTCGTTCAATTGGCGAATTTTCGGCGGAATTCACAATCGCATATTATCGTCGTTTTCGACGGCGATTCAGCCGGCAATCCGAAAAGCGGAATCAAGACCATATTCTCAAAATCACAGACCGCGGATGATGTTATCAAAAAAATGGTCGATAAGGACAAACACCTCTTCGCCATTACCGTTGTAAGTTCCGACCTTGCCGTCATGCGCTACGCCAAAAGCTGCGGATGCGAAGTCATAAGTTCGGAGGATTTTCACAAGAAAATTTCAACGTTGAAAAACGATACGATGGATGAATTTAAAGAAAAAAATGACCCGCAGTTGTCCTCGAAGGAAATTGCGCAGTGGCTGGATATTTTCAACAAAAGATGATCATGGAAACCCGATATATTTCGCCGGTACATTTTTTCATTCCCGGTCTTTTTGATTTTAGAAATAAGAGTTATTATACCGCTTTTTTGTTTTTTTCATCAAGCGTCATTCCGTTCGTCCTCATCTTCTTGGACTCTAAACTGTTTTTCGGCGGATGGGAGTCGTTTTTTCTCTCCGTCTTTTTGATGTTTTCAAACTTTGACGAATTAAAACGTCTCTTTAATGCAGATGTCATTGAATTCTGGATTGCTTCGATATTTCTTTGTGCCTGGCTCACCGGTGTGTTTATTTATCATCGCCATCGCTTAAATAAATATTTTTCCAGGCAAGAGGGTCATTCTCAATGGCAGATGGCGTCTGTGAAATTGTTAAATAACAAAACCGTCGTCTTTTTCATGGTTTTGCTTTGTTTGGCCTATGCGACGGCGCTCCTGTGTCCCTTTATTGCACCCCACGACCCCGACGACCAACAGGACGTTGTCGTCACGCGGTACCGATCGCCCCTGCAAACCGTGACATTCTTGAAACTGAAAACTGCTTCCGGTAATGAAATGGCCGCTCGCGAAGGCGAAGGATGGACCCATGCGGCGGCAAGCAGATTGATTGCTGTTAACGATGCGCTGAACCGCCGTCACCCCAACGTTGTTTATGTAAGTGAATTTCAAATCAGCGGTGAGAACATCCTTTACACGCAAGGGGCGCAAAAAAAATCACTGCCTTTATCGGATCTGGTTTCCAGCCGTGAAGACGAGTTCACCGGAAAGATATTCTATTTGCTCGGATCGGACAAGTATGGAAGAGATATCTTCAGCCGCGTCATTTACGGTTCAAGAATTTCGCTGACGATAGGGTTTTTCGCCACATTGGTTGCAGTTACGCTGGGCGTGATCGTCGGCGCCATGGCGGGATATTTTGGAAAAAAGACCGACAGCATATTGATGCGCGGAGTAGATTTAGTCCTGGCGTTCCCCAATTTATTCCTAATTCTTATGATCATTTCGTTATTCGGAAATTCGATCTTTCTTATCATCCTCATTCTCGGGTTGACCGGCTGGATGGGCGTTTCGCGACTGGTGCGCGGGCAGATTTTATCACTGAAAGAACAGGAATTCATTCAAGCGGCGCATGCATTGGGTTTCAGTCACGCCCGGATCATCTTCAAACATCTGATCCCCAACACCTTCGCTCAGATCATTGTTGCCGCTACCCTTCGCCTGGGAGGGATCATTCTGGTCGAAGCAGGGTTGAGTTTTTTGGGCGTGGGCATCCAGCCGCCAACGGCGAGTTGGGGCAATATGGTAAGTGAAGGCCGGGACACATTGATCCATGCGTGGTGGATTTCTACATTTCCGGGATTCGCCATTGTGGTCACCGTTGTCTGCTTTAATGTGATCGGCGACGGCTTGCGCGATGCGCTCGACCCGAAATTAAGAGATTAGGTATCTTATTGTCGCGTTATTTTTGCATGTTTCGCGGGCAAGTGTTTTACAAATCATATTCTTGTCCGACTTCCGGTTTGATGATCTCGATTTTGCTATTCCATTCTCCCACTTGCTCACTCATCCAATTCACCGATTCTTCATTCCCGCCGTGAACGAGAACTAATTTAGACGGATGAATAGCTTTGATCATTTCCAGGATTTCATTTCGGTTCGAATGACCGCTGAATTGTAATTTTTCCACCCGGCAATTTCTCAAGACCGGTTCCGTCAGGCCCGGCAGCCAAATCTTTTCACTTTTGAGGCTGTTCGCAACGATTCGCGCCGGCGAATCCGGGCTCGCATATCCGACAAAACAGATCGTATGGCGCGTTTCGTGCATCATTCGGTACGCCAGCCAATACGACGGTGTGTTTTCCAGCATCATGCCCGAACTGGCGATGATCAACGACGGACGCTTGAGCCAATTGCCTTCGCGCAAAATATCCCGTGAATCAATAACCTGAAATTCGATGTCATCGAAATAGAATTCTTCGTCCACCCGGTGAGCGTGTTCAATCGTTACATCATAAATTCTGGCGATCGCGCGTCCTAATCCGGATACGTAAATATCAGCGTCGGGAATGAGGTTTTTTTTCTTAAGACTATAGATAAGCCGGATCATTTCCTGGGTTTTTCCAAGCGCAAAAGCGGGAATGAGTACGCTGCCGCGTTTATTGAAAGTTTCGTTTATAATTTTAGTGAGTTTCTGGACTTCATTTTTCCGCTTGACCTGTTCCATTTCTTCATGCGAACCTAATGTACTTTCGGCGATAAGAATATCCACCGGTTTTGCCGGATATGCCGCCCCTCTGATAAGAAATTGATTCGACGCCGAGGTGTCGCCGGTAAAAAAGACCCTGCCGTGCCTCGCTTCAATATACAATCCGCCCGCGCCCAAAGTATGGCCGGCAGGATACCAGGTACAATCAATGCCGGTATGCGAATTTCCGTGTCCGTACAATCTGAATTTCTTCTCAAATTTCATTCCTTGGATAATAAAAGAGATCATATCGATGTCGTCATGCGAATATAGAGGATATTCCTTGATGTTTTTTTCAAGTTTCAGAATATTCATCACGGTCACCGCGTTGTGAAGCATCGTAGAATATAGGAAACTCGAAGCGTACGACATGAATATGCGCGCATGGGGAAAATTCCTGACCGCGACCGGCAAGGCGCCAACGTGATCCAGATGGCAATGGGAAACTAAAATCGCATCCACGATCTTATTTTGAATGAGGTCGAATTTTGGAAGGCTGGAATAACCGTAATGGCGAGGATCCATGCCGGTATCGAGCAGTAACCCGATCTTGTCAACTTCGATAAAATGCGAATTAGCTCCGATGCCTCTGCCGCCGCCGATAGACTGGAATTTCATTTTTGAATACGCAAGACGACACGTAAGCGAAGGGTGTCTGTTTAAACAATTTTTCTTTGCGCTTCGGGCCTTCCTTTGCGTTCTTTGCGGTTAAGTTTCTTACAAATAGAGGGAGAGGTTCATTTCGTTCGAAAGGAATTTTAAGATTTTCAAACCGCCGACGCTGTTGCCTTTTTCATCCAAACCCGGGCCAAATGCGGCAATACTCATCTTTCCCGGAACTATAGCCAATATACCTCCGCCGACGCCGCTTTTCCCGGGCAATCCGACGGTGCACGCAAACTCGCCCGACGCATCGTAAAGCCCGCACATGGTCATGATAGCGTTGACGAACTTTACATTATCTTTTGAAGTGACCGATTGATTCGTGATCGGGTCCACACCGCCGTTCGCAAGAAATAAGCCCATGCGTGAGAGCTGGCTGCACGTCATTTCAATGGAACATTGCTGAAAATACGCATCCACGGCCTCCTCGACGTCACCGTCGATGAGTCCAAAGTGTTTCATAAAATACCCGACGGCGCGGTTTCGATGACTGGTTTCTGATTCGGATCTGTAAATATCGTCATTTAAATCAAATTTTTGATTGCCTGAAATCTTTCTTAAAAAATCCAATAACCTCGAAACTTTTTCAGAAGCCCCGGTTCCATTGATCAAACTGGTGATGGCGATCGCGCCTGCATTGATCAGAGGATTGCGCGGTTTGCCCGATTCATATTCCAATTGCACTAATGAATAAAACGGATTCCCGCTCGGTTCCATGCCGACTTTATGTAAAACGCCGGCGATTCCACAGTCGTTCAAGACATACGTCAAAGAGAATATTTTGGAAATGCTTTGGATAGAAAAAGGAATGTTTGTGTCGCCGGAAGAAAATACGTTTCCGTCAACGGTATGAACGGCAACTCCGAGATGGGTTTTATCGGCCCGTGTCAGGGCCGGAATGTAATCCGCCAATTGTCCTTGCAGTAAAGAAGCTCTCGCCCGATCCACGGCCTTGTCTAAAATTGGCTGCATAAAAACCGACTTAATTGTTAGTATCACTCCCGCGAAAGCGGCGGGCCGGTGCCCTAATGTTAACCGGCAGGTGCAGAGTTAACTTCTCCGCCGAATCCATTTATTGTTATTCAGAGCTCTCACTGAGGGAGAAGGTGGGCCGCTCAGCGGCGGGGAGGAAATGACTAAGATAATTAATTAAAATGATGCATCATTTTTTGAATGAGAAGATGCACGCGGCTGTTGGTATCGAGCAGCTCGGGAAGAACTTTTACCACCGTGGCTCTGAAAAGAATCCCTTTTTTGATCTCCGAATACATGATTTCTGAGAGTTCTTTCTTCAAATATCCGATCATTTTTCCATCCGTCGTCGTCACCGACACGGCAAATGTATCGTGCGGATTGTTCGGCTCGTGCGTAAGCACTACGCGCGTGCCCTCGGGAAGGTCGAATACATTAAAATCATAATGGCGCAATCCGACCGCGCGCGTGAAAAATTGCGCCTCCGTCAGATAAAATTTTTTCAATTCATTCTCCAATTCGATCTTGATCATCTGATCGTGTTCGTTCAACGGCTGGGCCGGCCGGCCGTCGGTAAACTCTTCTTCCTCGTCATCGGAGAAACTTTCATCGAACGACTCAAAGAACTTTTCATCTTCCTCTTCTTCTTGTTCATTGTCCTCTTCAGGATTCGTACGGAATTCCTGCATACGCAATTCTTCTTCTTGCAGAAATTTATCGACGCTTTCCAGATCCATTTTTCCAAGAAACCAAATCAAATTGAAATCAATAAAATCGTTCGGTTCGCGGTCAAAATTCATCAATTGATATTCCGCAAGAATATTGATCTTGAGTTTATCCGGCACGCAACGCGACAACAGCTCGCGCAAAGGAATCATTGCTGTGATGCCGCTTTCGATCATCATATCCAGTTTATGAATGCCGGGATAGATCGCGCCTTTGTAAAACAGATAGAGAATCTCGAACGATTCGATGATCTCTTCCGACAGGTCCGCGATGATGATGTTTGCGGGCATTTCGCGGTATTCGAGCACCACCATTTCGATGAACGAATGTTCATCGAATTTGAGCGTGAAGTTTTCAATCGTTTCAAATTCCTCGATGGGAATGCGTGTCTTGGAATTGAATTTGTGTCTATTCTTGAGGCTTTCCCGGTCGTGAAAAGACATTTCCGTCAACAAAAGCTGGGAATATTCCGTTTGAGCAAAAGCGACGAAAATATTCTTGTGCGGTGACACGTCGGCTCGGGAATTGGTGTAGAAATGCACCAAATAGTAGCGAACGATAGGAATTTTCAATTGCGGCAGCGAATGCCTCATTCAGTTACTCCGTCGAGTACAAAACTAATTCGCTCTATGTTAAAGATAAGCAGGAACCTAGGATAAATCAAGATGAATTTGAAATTTCCATTTCCGGAGAGACTATCTTCTCCTCTTCGAACCTTTCTTCTTTGGACTTTTCTTCACCCCTTTTGCCGCTTTCCTTTTGCCCTTTGCATTTTTTCTCGAAGTTCCTTTAACTGAGAGCTTCTTTGCTGACGACTTCTTTGCTGACGGTTTCCCGTTTCCCCCGATCAAATTCAATGCGCTGCCGGCCCTGAACCATGCGATTTGTGACGCGTTATACGAATGATTGAGTTCACATTCATGCCGAGCGCCGTTTTTGTGATCGATAATTAATGTCAAAGTCGCACCGGGTTTGAACTTTTTCAAACCGATAATGGACAGCCGGTCGTCCTCCTGGATCAGATCATAGTCTGAAGATTGCTTAAATGTCAGTGCGAGCAGGCCTTGTTTTTTCAAATTCGTTTCGTGAATACGCGCAAAACTTTTCACGATGATAGCCTTGCCGCCTAGATAGCGGGGTTCCATTGCCGCATGCTCGCGACTCGAACCTTCGCCGTAATTCTCATCGCCGATCGTAATCCAGCCGATGCCTTGTGATTTGTAATACCGTGCGTTATCGGAAAACGATTGCACCTGGCCGGTCATGACATTCTTTCCTTTGCCGGGCTCATAACCGAACGCATTCACGGCGCCGATAAAAAGATTGTTTGAAATATTATCGAGATGTCCGCGGAATTTGAGCCACGGGCCTGCGGGTGAAATGTGATCCGTCGTGCATTTGCCCTTGGCTTTGACCAGTACGGGTACGGCTGTGATATCTTTGCCGTCCCAGGGCATGAACGGCGCCAGTGCTTGCAGACGCTTGCTGTTAGGATCAATTGCTACGGCAACCTTCGATCCGTCTTTCGCCGGCGCAATATATCCCATATCGCCGGAAGTAAATCCGTTTTTCGGCAGTTCATCTCCCGTCGGCGGCTCGAGGCGAACCTCCTCTCCGTCGTCGTTGCGCAGTGAATCTTTCAGCGGATTGAACTTCAATGTCCCCGCCAGTGCGAGCGCCGTAACGATTTCCGGGCTGGCCACAAATGAATTCGTAGCGGAATTGCCGTCGTTACGCTTGGCGAAATTCCGGTTATAGGACGTGAGGATCGTATTTTTCTCGCCGTCTTTCACATCGTGCCGGTTCCATTGACCGATGCAGGGTCCGCACGCATTCGCTAAAACAGTCCCGCCGATTTTCGTCAGCGCCTCAAGCTGGCCGTCGCGCTCGATCGTCGCGCGGATCTGCTCTGAACCCGGCGTAATGACAAATCCCGATTTCGCCCTCAGATTTTTCGCCGATGCCAGCCGGGCTATGCTCGCAGAACGTTCGATATCTTCATACGAAGAATTCGTGCAACTTCCGATCAGCGCCACCTTAATTTCTTCGGGATACCCGTTATCCGAAACGGCTTTCGCCAACTGCGAAATCGGCCACGCCTTGTCCGGTGTAAAAGGACCGTTAACGTGCGGCTCAAGTTCACTTAAATTAATTTCGATAATTTCATCATAATATTTCTCCGGGTGTTCAAAAACTCCCGGGTCGGCAGCCAGTTCTTTAGCGTACTGCTCGGCTAATTTTGCCAGTGCGCCGCGCTCTGTCGCGCGCAAGTATGTTGCCATACGGCCGTCGAACGGAAACACGGACGTGGTCGCACCGATCTCGGCGCCCATATTGCAGATGGTTCCCTTTCCGGTGCAGCTGATGGATGCGGTGCCGGGTCCGAAATATTCGATAATTTTTCCCGTGCCGCCTTTCACCGTTAGAATTCCGGCTAATTTCAGGATGACATCTTTAGCGGAGGTCCATCCTGAGAGTTTTCCCGTCAAATGAACTCCGGTGACACCCGGCCATTTCAATTCCCACGGCAGCCCTGCCATCACATCCACCGCATCCGCCCCGCCGACGCCGATCGCCAGCATACCGAGCCCGCCGGCATTCGGTGTGTGTGAATCCGTGCCGATCATGAGCCCGCCGGGAAAAGCGTAATTTTCCAAAACCACTTGATGGATAATGCCGGCACCTGGTTTCCAAAATTCGATCCCGTATTTATTCGATACACTCGCCAGAAAATTATAAACCTCTTCGTTCTCGCTCTGCGCACGCCGCAGATCGTCCTTCGCACCGGCTTCCGCGCGAATCAAATGATCGCAATGAACGGTCGACGGCACGGCCGCTTGTTTTCGTCCGGACGACATAAACTGCAAAAGCGCCATTTGAGCCGTTGCATCCTGCATCGCGACGCGATCCGGCGCCAGATCGACATAACTCATAAAACGCACGGGCGCAGATTTCGGAAGATCGCTAAAATGCGAACAGAGAATTTTTTCCGTCAGGGTCAGAGGCCGGCGATAGAGTTTTCGCGCTTTATCTTGTTTACTTTTGAAGTTTGAGTAAACTCTTTTAATCATATCCAAATCGAACATGATGGTTTTCCTTATGATTTCAATTTTTATCGGGGTTGTTTTTGCTAAACAAACTTAGAAAATTCTTAATTCTTTATCAAGTTAAATGGATGTTGTGCTTCTCGGCCAAATCAGTTATTTTTTTAAAATGTCACCCTGAATAAAGCGGGATTTTCAACATGAATCGGTCCTTGTTTCTCAACGGAAAATTTTACACCGGTGATCCGGCTCAGCCGGAATGCACGGCTGTTGCCGTTTGTGACGACAACATCATTGCGCTGGGTTCAGCCGAAGATTTACGAGGCCAGTTTCCAACATTCGAGCCGATGGATCTCGGGGGCAGGCATGTTTTACCTGCCTTCACGGACGCCCATACCCATTTTCTGTCCTATTGCTTAAAGCAAAATCAAATTGACCTGAATGGTATTAATTCACTCGATCAATGCTTAGAAATTATCGGGAAGAGAATCCTCCAAACTCCAAAAGGTCACTGGATCAAAGGAAGCGGATGGAATCAGAATTTGTGGGGCGGCTATCCTTCACGCTATGACCTGGATAAAATTTCACCGGACCATCCTGTGTGCCTCGAAGCCCGCGATGCGCATACATCATGGGTCAATTCCCTCGCTCTTCAAACTGCCGGAATTACAAGATCCACGACTTTCGATTCAACCGGCGCCGTCTTGAAAAACGAAAACGGTGAACCGACCGGCATCATCAAAGAGGAAGCGAGAAATTTGATTTGGAAAGTGATGGCCGAAGAAAGTGTTGACGAAAGGATCGAAGCGCTGAAAAACGGACTGAGACTGGCTTACCAAAACGGATTGTCCGGCGTTCATTGCATGGAAACCATTAAAGATTTTGAGTCCTATCAGATTTTGCATCAACGCGGCGAACTTAAACTTCGCGTCAATTTTTATTTGCCCGTCAGGTACCTTGACGAGGTCATTTCGATCGGAATGAAGAGCGGATTTGGCGGCTCCTGGCTTCGATTTGGAGGAATGAAAATCTTTCTCGACGGCACGCTCGGTTCTCAAACGGCTCACATGCTCGAACCGTTCGAACATTCGGACAATTATGGAATGGAAATTTTGGAACAGAAGACGGTCAACGATTTGGTTCTTAAAGCCGCGCAAAACGGCATTGCGTGCGCGATTCACGCTATCGGGGACAAGGCCAACCGCAGTGCCTTAAATGCATTTGAGAATCAACGAAATATTTTACCTCAAAACAATCTGCGGCAGCGGATCGAACATTGTCAACTCATTCATCCTGAGGATATTCCCCGATTCAAAAAGCTGAACGTTATCGCTTCCATGCAGCCGGTTCAAATTCCCGAAGATATCGACACCGCGGATAAATATTGGGGCAAGCGGGCACGGTATGCGTATCCCTGCCGTTCGTTGATCGACTCCGGCGCGACGCTTGCTTTGGGGTCCGATGTTCCGATCGAAACCTGCAACGTGTTCGAGGGAATTTGGTCCGCACTGCAACGCACTAAACGCGGGAGCGCGGCAAGCTGGTACGCCGAAGAACGCCTTAGACTCAGTGAAATTATTCACGCCTACACTATGGGCCCTGCCTATGCGTCCGCCGAAGAACAGCGCAAGGGATCGATTGCTCCGGGAAAATCGGCCGATATGATGGTGTTGTCGGATGATATTTTCAATATTCCCCCGGAGAAAATCCCGGAATTAAGAATTGAAACTATGATTGTTGGCGGTGAAATAGTTTATTCGCCTTAATTTGAATATTAACGGAATTTTGTTTAATTTGGGGAGTTGTAAATGCAGAAGGAAATATCAAATTATTTTAAAGATCGGTTTTGCAAATGAAAACTTCAATGGTCAAAATTATTTTCTTATCCGCGGTTTTATCATTGGCCATGAGGCCTGGCGAATCCAAATTACTGTGGTATTCATTCGACGAGGGAATGGAAAAAGCCAAAAGTGAAAAGAAACAAATTCTCATTGATGTCTACACCGAATGGTGCGGGTGGTGTAAAACCATGGACGCTAAGACCTACGCGGATGAAAAGATCGTTAATTATCTTAACCAAAAATATATTCTGATTAAGTTAAATCCTGAAACCGACGGCCAGATCACGTATCGCGGAAATAAAATTGCCGCTGCCGATTTCACCCGGGGCATGGGCGTCAACGGCTACCCCGCTACCGCTTTCTTCGAGCCGAACGCCCAAATGATCACAATGATTCCGGGTTATGTGGCGGCGGACGAATTCCTTCCGATCCTGCAATACATCGGAGAAAAGAAATATTCCGAAATGAGCTTCGAAGACTATTTGAAACTGCAAAACAAGAATTAAGAGCCCGTCAAAGTTTTTGTCGTTTTTTACCTCGCTTTTTTCTAAATTAATCCTCGTTTTGAAGTAATAAATAACCGGGAACGAAATATGTTCACCAAAAAGATGGTGACTATTTTTCTTTGGGAATTCACTCAAAGAGTTAAATCGAAGAGCTTTCTGTTTTCGGTCGTGTTCATGCCGACGGTCATTATAGGATTTACGCTGCTTCCCGCTTATTTTGCCACGCACGAACAGGACAAACCCCTCTCTCTTGCCGTAGCCGACAAGATAAATTTAACCGGGGCGCTGCATCAAAAAATAATTGAGAATAATATTCCTGTCACCCTGCTTCCGCTGGAAATGACGAATACAGACAGCGTCATGAAAACCGGGCTGCAATTGGCCCGCCAAGGGATTGTGGACGGATTCATGGTGCTGGACGAAACGGTATTTACCGGTAAATCGGTTTCGTGTTTTACGAAGGGCTCTGAAAATAATCCACTGCTCCTGCGTGTGGGCAGTATGTTGAATGAACTTCTGACCGAACGCGAATTAGAAAAGATGAATTTGAGTACCATGAATGTGAAAGATTTGATCAACGGCTTTCACCTGAAAACGCTTCCTCTCGATCCGAACGAATCGGATGAAACCGAAAAATACATCACGGGAATCATCGTTGTGATGATGCTGTTTTTTTCTGTCTTAAATTCCAGCGGCTCTTTTCTCCGGGGTCTTTCCGAAGAGAAAAATAATCGGGTCATGGAAATTCTGATTTCCTCAGCCTTGCCCCGCGAACTAATGACCGGCAAGATCTTGGGATTGGGCTGCGTCGGTTTACTGCAAATGGCCATTTGGTTTTCAGCCGGAGCTATGTTTGGCGGAAAAGCAGCTTTCAACATTTTATCGCCTGCTTTACTGATGTATTTTGCCGTCTATTTTGTCCTGGGCTTTCTGTTGTTCGCCAGCATTTTTGCGGTGATTGGATCGGTTTTGTCATCGGAGCAGGACATCCAGCCGATCCAGGGAATTCTTTCCATGGTGGGAATTTTACCCGTGGCTTTTGCCGTTTTAGTTTTACAAAACCCGGATTCATTATTGGTCAATGTGCTTTCGTATGTTCCCGTCCTTACGCCGACCCTGATGATTCTAAGAATTGTCATTTCAGACACTCCGGGGGTTCATATTATCGGCACGATGGCCGTTCTCACCGTTTCATTATTATTCGCCTTACGTACGGCAAGCAGAATTTTTGAAGTCGCCATTTTGATGCATGGAAAGAAATTAACTTTTTCAGAAGTCCTCAAATGGACACAAAGAACTTAAAAACAATTAAAACTGATTTTCCCGTCGGCGGCATGTCCTGCGCCGGATGCGCTTCGAGTGTAGAATCGATTTTGCGTGCTCAAAAAGGTATTGTGAGCGCAGGCGTTAATTTTGCCAATCACAGCGCCCGGGTGGAATATGTGCCTGACATCATTTCCTTTCAGGATATGCAGAACGCAGTCAGAGGCATCGGATATGAATTAATTGGAAATTCCGGCAAAGAAGCTTTTGAAAAACACCGTGAAGACCAATTTCATCTCTTAAAAATCAAAAGAAACACGTCCTTTGTTCTCGCTGTGCCGGTGGTTCTGATCGGAATGTTTTTCCATATGTTCGTTCCGTATGCGAATGGGGTCATGCTCGTGTTGACATTGCCCGTGATGGTCTGGTGCGGAAAAGATTTTTTTGTGAATGCGTATAAACAAGCCGCGCACCGCTCAGCGAATATGGACACGCTGGTTGCCCTGAGCACGGGAATGGCATTTGGCTTCAGCGGGTTCAATACCCTGTACCCCGAATTCTTCCTCCGCCGGGGATTTGAACCGCATGTCTATTTTGAATCCGCCGCGGTGATCATTGCTATGGTTCTTTTCGGCCGTACGCTGGAAGAAAATGCAAAATCCCGGACATCCTCCGCTATCAAAAAACTCATGGGCCTCCAGCCCAAGACTGTCCGCATCATTCGCAACCTCATTGAAATGGAAATTGCGGTCGAAACAATCATGGCGGGCGAACTCATTATCATTAAGCCCGGCGAAAAAATCCCGGTGGACGGTAGGGTGGGCCGCGGCGAATCGTTTGTCGATGAAAGCATGATGAGCGGTGAGGCCATTCCGGTCGAGAAAAAAACGGGTTATAAAGTTTTTGCGGGAACGATCAACCAAAAAGGAAGCATTCAGATCATTGCCGAAAAAATCGGAAGTGAAACGCGGCTTGCACAGATCATCAAGGCCGTTCAGGAAGCTCAAGGCAGCAAGGCCCCGATTCAGCGACTGGCGGATAAAGTAGCGGGTGTTTTTGTTCCGGCGGTGATTGCCGTTTCGATTTTGAGTTTTGCGGCATGGTACGTTTTCGGCCCGGAACCGAAAGAGGCACACGCTTTAATTTCAATGATCACCGTTCTAATTGTTGCCTGCCCGTGTGCGCTGGGGTTGGCTACGCCGACCGCAATCATGGTGGGTGTGGGCCGGGGTGCGACGCAAGGGATTTTGATCAAAGACGCCGAGAGTTTGGAATTGGCACATAAGGTGAATGCCGTAATTTTTGATAAAACCGGAACGATCACGGAGGGCGAAGCCGTGGTCACCGATCTGTTTTGGTCGGATGTGCTTCTCAATAAATCAAACCTGGAACAAATTCTCTTATCCGTCGAGCTCAATTCCGAACATCCGTTGGCCGCCGCCCTGGTAAAGTACTTAAAAAATCAAAACGTAGAGGCCGTGCCCTTAAATCAATTTGAGTCGTTCACCGGCCACGGCGTCAAAGCAGTCGCCGCCGATATGAATTATTTTGTCGGCAACGAAAAACTGGTTACCGAAAATAAGATTTTCATTCCTGAAAATTTTCAGAATAAAGTTGACGAATATAGATCACAATCCAAAACGGTCGTTTATTTTTTTAACGATATGGAGTTGTTAGCGGTTATCGCATTTGCCGACACCATTAAGGAGTCATCGGTAAAAGCCGTCCAAGATCTGAAAAAATTGGGCATCGAAATTTACATGATCACCGGCGATAATAAACAGTCCGCCGCCCATTTTGCCGGACAAGCCGGTATCGATAATTACTTTGCGGAAGTTCTGCCCGACGGTAAAGCCGCTTATGTCCGGCAATTGCAGGCGCAGGGAAAGATCGTTGCTATGGTCGGCGACGGTATCAACGATTCGCAGGCGCTCGCCCAGGCCGACGTCAGTATCGCCATGGGACAGGGAACCGATATCGCTATGGACGTGGCGGAAATCACGCTCATGAGATCCGATCTGCAAGCCATTGCCAGCGCGATCAGGCTTTCGCGCGCAACCGTCACGACCATCCGTCAAAATTTATTCTGGGCATTTATTTATAATGTCATCGGAATTCCTATCGCGGCGGGCGTTTTGTATCCCGTCGGAATTCTCATCAACCCGATGATCGCCGGAACCGCCATGGCGCTGAGTTCTGTCTCGGTCGTAACTAACAGCCTGCGATTGAAGAATAAAAAATGATCTTGGTCCGCCTTTCGTTTTGTCAATTTATTTTCAAATTCAGCTAAATAAGTGATTAACGGTCTGCCGAATATCCGGGCTTTTCTCACTTAATAATCCCTCTCTCACTCCGCTGGACAAATTGAATCACGTTCTTAATTTCGTTCGTCATTTCCATTTCGGCCTTGATCTTTTGTAAAGCAGTGGTCGTGTTCATTTTGGAACGATAAACGAAATGATAAACTCTTTCGAGCGCTTTGATTTGTTCCTCCGTAAAATTGCTTCTCCTCAGCCCCACGTAATTCAATCCGAAAAATTTCAACGGCTCGCCCGCGGCTAAAATGTAGGGCGGAACATCCTGATTAATGCGGTATCCGCCGCCGATAAACGCATGCGTTCCGATGCGTACGAATTGATGGACCGGTACGAGCCCGCCGATGATAGCGTGGTCTTCGATGATAATGTGGCCGGCTAAATTGACCGCGTTGGACAAGATGACGTGATCGCCGATTTTACAGTCGTGCGCCACGTGCGAATAATTCATCAGTAAGCAATGGTTTCCGATCTCTGTTTTTCCCGATGCGGCGGTTCCGCGATTGACCGTGGCGTATTCGCGGATTGTCGTATCGTTGCCGATTATCAATTCGGAATCCTCACCTGTAAATTTTAAATCCTGCGGAATGCTGCCGAGCACCGCGCCGTGAAGTACCCTGCAATTCTTTCCGATGCGCGTAAACGGATCTACGCGCACATGGGAAGAAATTTCCGTTCCCGAACCGATAATGACCTTGTCTTCAATAATCGAATACGCGCCTATTTTTACCGATGGGTCAAGATCTGCATGGTGTGAAACGATCGCCGTCGGATGAACGTTGGACATGATTAAAAACCTTTACCGCAAAGGACGCAAAGAAAACGCTGAGACTGAGGAGACAAAAATGTTTGCGGACTTTGCGTTCTTCGCGGTTATTCTTTTCATATTCTACCCGGAACTTTGATTATCGAACCGGTCACCCCGGATGATTTATCCGAGGCCAGGAATAAAAGCACGTTTGCGATCTCGTCCGCCCGGACCCATTTTGAAAAATCTGCATCGGGCATGGATTTGCGGTTAGCGGGAGTATCAATGATACTTGGAACGATCGCGTTGATTTGAATATGGTTCGCTTTATTTTCCTCCGCCATGGTTTCCGTCAAATTGATCACGCCCGCTTTCGCCGCCCCGTACGGACCGGCCTGGGCTGCGCCTTTCAGGCCTACACCTGCGCCCACGTTAATGATCTTACCTGATCTCTGCGGGGCCATGATTTTCAGGATTTCCCGGGAACAAAAGAATGTGGACTTCAAATTCAATTCGATCGTAAAATCCCAGGTTTTCGTTTCAACTTCCGTGAGATTCGACCAGGGATAAATTCCGCCTACCAGATTGATCAGCACGTCCACGCGTGAAAATTGTTCGTGAACGTCCCGGACCAATTCCCGAACGCCGGACTCCGACAACACATCGGCCGGTTTGAAAAGCCAGTTCTTACTTGCTGAAATGCTTTTCCAGAATTCCGTTTGTTTCAACCGGTCGTTCACTCCTTTTTCCGAATCCACACCGATGACAACCGCTCCGTTTTCGATAAACCGAGTTGCGACCGTCTGCCCCAATCCGCCGAGGGCGCCGGTAATCATGCAGATTTTGTTGGTTACCATAACTCCCCTTTAAGTTACTGATGATCGCGCTATCATTCCGCCTCCCGTATACCGCAAATGGGATCCGGCGGCTATCCCGGAAATCATGCGAAGAGTTTATTAAAATAAATTTGTATTTCAAAATACTCATTAATCTTCGTATATTCACTCACAATTTTTTTAAAATTTATTTTTATGTTGTCACGGGTTATCGGTCAGGACTTAGCCAAGAGACAATTGCTCACGGCGTACGCCAATCAACGCCTGGCGCACGCGTATCTCATCGCCGGTGAAGAAGGGTTGGGCGCGGAGGAATTGGCGCTTGAGACCGCAAAATATTTCATGTGTTCACATAAGGATCCGACAGGTTACGAGCCTTGCCAAAACTGTTCGAATTGCAAGAAAATTTCTTCCTTTCAGCACCCCGACGTCCATTATTATTTCCCAAAGCTAAAATCGACGGAAGACGAAGATATGCGCAGTTTGCTGGAAGCCAAATCGGAAGAACTGTATTCCAGAGTCAAAATTCAGGGTGGAACTCTTCATATTGGCGACCCCGAGAATCCTGAAGAAAATTCGGTCCGCGGGCTGCTTCGCGAAATCGGTCTTCGTTCGTACGAAGGAAACGTCAAGATTTTTATCGTCACGTTCATTGAGGACATGAATGCCGAGGCTATGAACGCCTTGCTGAAGGTCCTGGAAGAACCGCCGTCTTCGACATTATTCTTTTTGACCACGAGCTTGATTCAGTCGGTATTGCCCACGATCATTTCGCGCTGTCAGGTCGTCAAACTACATCTCCTCAAGAATCAAGAAGTGGAATCGGCATTGAAGCAGTTCAAAAATCTCGAGGATAACGAATCCCGTCTGATTGCGAATTTATCCAACGGAAATTATGCAACGGCCCTGAAACTGCTTTCGGGCGACTTGGCCAAGAAAAGGGAGTTCATGCTTGAGTTCTTGGTTGCCGTCGTGTCCCCGCAATCCGGTGCGATTGCCGTGACGGTTGAGCGTCTTAGCGTTGAATTCAAGAAAGACAAAGGCTTCTTTGTAGACTTACTGACGCTGATGATGGCTTGGTTTCAGGATATATTTCATATGAAGAATATGAATAACCAATCGGATAAGGTGCTTGTTCATTTGGTCAATCAGGACAAAAAAGAACGGTTGGAAAAGTTCGTTCGCAGTTTTCCTCACGTGGATGCGGATTTGGCGGTGTCTGAAATTGAAAAAGCTGTTGACCTTATTTCGAGAAATGTCTATCTTAATTTGGTCCTGATTAACTTAGGACTTAATCTCAAAAAATTTATTTTTTCCAAAAAATAGTTCGACAAACATGAAAGATTTTCATACATGGCAAACCCCATACAGATTGAATTCAAGGCCTTCCGCAAAGAGTTCTTTGAAAATAAACACCATTTGAACGCCAGGCTAGGCGACCACGTTGTCGTGCAGGCGGAAACCGGCGTGGATGTGGGCAAAGTCTCGCTGTTGCGGGAACAAATTCCGGAAGAAGATATCCAAGGAAAAGAAATGAGAAATTTTGTTCGTTTGGCCAATCCCGATGAAATTTCCCGTCTGATTGAGAACCGAAATGAAGAAGAAAAAGCCAAACAGATCGTCAAGCAGCGCGTCGTCAAATTCGGCTTAAAAATGAAATTGGTCGACGCCGAATATCAATTCGACCGCAAACGGCTGGTCTTCTTTTTTACGGCAGATAAGCGCGTGGATTTTCGTACCTTGGTTCGGGATCTTGCGACGGAATTTAAGACGCGCATCGAACTGCGTCAGATTGGCGTACGCGACGAAGCCAAGCGTGTGGACGGCTACGGCCCTTGCGGTAAACGGCTGTGCTGCTCGGGACATCTCACGGAATTCAAGCCGATTTCAACGGACTTCGCCAAAGACCAGGGATTACAAATGAATCCCTCCAAACTCACCGGCCTGTGCGGGAGATTGAAATGTTGTCTGGCGTACGAAAGAGATTTTTACGTCTACACCCTTTCCAAGTTTCCCGGGGTCGGCGCGCCGATCACGACGTCGAAGGGCCCGGGTGAAATCAAACATCTGGACATCATCGGCAATCAAGTTCATGTCAAGCATGAAAACGACGATGAATGGGAAACGTTGAAACTGGAGGATGTGGCTAAGATCTTGGGATTCGATTTGGATGTTCATCTCGACGGCATCGGCTGCGCTTCCGGCGGGGACGGCTGCAATTCCGGAAAATGCGATACGCATGACAAAGTAAAAGACGGCGAGATCCAGAATCCGCTAAAAGACTTTATGGAAAACGACCCGTTTTTTGACGACCACAATTTTCCCCGTCCCAAAATTTAATAGACTGTTTGACGTTATTGAAAAAGGGGAGATTAAGAAAATGAATGCGCAGGAATTTCCAGAATTAGGAATTGTTAACTTAAAAGAAATTCACAAAAACTTACCGGTCAGCCGGTTGGTCGAACTGGCCATAAAACGCGGCGAAGGTCAATTGGCGTCCAATGGCGCCTTCGTGACAAATACGGCTCCGTACACGGGGCGTTCTCCGAAAGATAAATTCGTCGTGGACGAACCGACCAGCAGGGACAAGATCTGGTGGGACAACAATAAAAAGATTTCCCAAGAGAAATTCGAATTGATTTTCAATAAAGTTCGTGCCTATTTGGAAAACAAAGACGTTTTTGTTTTCGAAGGCTTTGCCGGTGCCGATGTAAGAAATCGTCTGCACGTGAGAGTCCTTAGCGAAAAAGCGTGGCATTCCCTTTTTGCAAAAACCTTATTCATTCGTCCGACCGAAGAAGAGCTTGCCAAGCACAAGGCAGAATACACGGTGATCGACGTTTGCGGATTACAAGGTATTCCGGAGGTTGACGGATTGAACAGCAAGGTATTTATCATCCTTAATTTTGAGAAAAAATTGATCCTCATCGGGGGATCGCACTATGCCGGAGAAATCAAGAAATCCATTTTCACCGTGATGAATTATCTGTTGCCCGAGCGCGGCGTTTTTCCGATGCACTGTTCGGCTAATGCAGATAAAGACGGCCATGTAACTTTGTTCTTCGGTCTTTCAGGTACCGGCAAAACGACGCTCTCGGCCGATCCTCTCAGAAGATTGATCGGCGACGACGAGCACGGCTGGTCCAATGAAGGTGTTTTCAATTTTGAAGGCGGATGCTACGCGAAGACCATCAAGCTTTCCAAGGAAGGCGAACCTCAAATTTGGAATGCGATCAAGTTTGGCTCCGTGTTAGAAAATGTTGTGCTCAAAGCCGATGGCTCGCCGGATTATGACTCGGCGGCTATCGCCGAAAATACACGGGTAACCTACCCGGTCGAATATATCGACAATTGCATCATCCCCGGCATCGGCGGACATCCGAAAAACATTTGTTTCCTCGTTTGCGATGCCTACGGCGTGCTGCCCCCCATTAGCAAATTGACTCCCCCTCAGGCCATGTATCATTTTTTATCGGGCTACACGGCAAAGGTCGCAGGAACGGAAGCCGGTGTGACGGAACCGACGCCGACATTCTCGACCTGCTTTGGCGCTCCGTTTTGGCCGCTGCATCCGAATGTGTATGCCGAATTGCTCCGAAAGAGAATGACCGAACATAATTCTGCCGTGTGGCTGATAAACACGGGCTGGAGCGGCGGCGGATACGGCGCCGGGTCGCGGATGAAATTAGGCTATACGCGTGCATTGATCCATGCGGCATTATCGGGAAAACTAAATTCCGTAAATTACACGACGGATGAAATTTTCGGAGTTCAAGTTCCTGCAAGCTGCCCCGACGTTCCCGCGGAAATACTTTCACCGAAGAATACCTGGAAGGATAAGGCCGCGTATGTGGATGCCGCAAAAAAATTAGCGCAACTTTTTATTAAGAATTTTGAGAAATTTGAAGGCTCCGTTTCACAGGATGTGCGAAAAGCCGGGCCGAGAGTTTAGAACAACGCGGCAATCCTCTGATTTCAATCGTTGTAAGTTTCATGTACTAAGCCTTGTGATTCACTATTGCATCGAATAAGGAGATTGAAATGAAATTCACCCTCCTGGGAACTCGCGGCTCCCGTCCGATCTTGACTCGCAAACGAGTTAAGTATGGAGGCAATACGACGGCTTATAAAATAACCATTGACGGTATGTCTGCGATCTATGTGGATGGCGGAACGGGTATTTTTCGTGAGGGAGTTACTGTTGCGAAGACAAATCCAGGCGGAATTCAGGCTCATTTCTTGATTACACATACCCATTGGGACCACATCCTTGCCTTTCCGTTTTTTGCCCCTCTGTTTGCGAAAGATACCAGGATTTCCATTATGGGTCCCAGATCGGAAAAATACACCATTCAAAAACTATTCGAACATCAGCATGACAAAGGGCTTATCCCGATCCCATTCGATCTTTTCAAGGATAAAATTGTTTTTAAAGAGCTTCATCCCGACCAGGAATTTCAAATTGAAGAAGCCAAAATAAGAACCGTTCAACTCAACCATCAAGGCTTGACGCTCGGTTATCGAATCGATCACGGAGGAAGATCCATTTGCATCATCACGGACCATGCGCCGATTGAAAATAACCACCTCGGTGTCATGATGAAAAAATGGAAAAAAGAGGACATGAAGAAAAAAGAAAAAGAATTTTATGACACGTTGGTGAATTTCGTAAAAAACTGCGACCTGATGGTTCACGATACGCATTTCAACAACGAGACGATCATTGGAAAAGAGAATTGGGGACATTCCTCGCCGGAGATGGCCGTCGATCTTGCGCTAAAAGCAAAAGTAAAAAGAATCATTTTGGCTCATCACGCCCCGGAAGATAAAGATGACGATGTGGAGAAGAAAATATCTTCGGCTAAAGATTACTTGAAGTCGCTGGGGAAAGAAAATGCGGTTGAGGTTCTGGCTGTTCGTGAAGGAGGCGAGATATGGCTTTAGATGTGACTTTTTACGGAACCCGCGGTTCCATAAGCGCGCCCGACGAGCAAATTCTGAAATATGGCTCGCTGACGCCTTGCGTGGTAGTCAACCAGGGTGATAACCGCATTGTTATTGACGCGGGGTTTGGAATAGGATTTTATTCCGATCATTTACCTAATAAGATGGGGCAATTCCATGTTTTAATCTCCCACTTCCACTGGGATCACATTCAGGGGCTCAATTACTTCGGGCCTGTCCATCATCCCAAGAGTACGAATCATTTCTATTCACCTTTTAAGACCGAGGAGATGAAGGATGTGATGGATATTTATTTCGACGGTTCCTACGGACCGTTCAACGGTTGGGAAGCGCTTAATTCTAAGTTTGAATTTCATCGTTTGGTCAAAGAGACCGTCATAAACAATCTTACCGTTTCTTTCAAGCCGCTGAATCACACGGATCCCTGCTATGCCTATAAAATCAGCGACGGAGTCAATTCCATTGTCTACGCCAGTGATCACGAATATATTGATAACGATGTCAATCGCGAATTTATTGACTGGGCTAAAGGGTGCGATATTTTGATTCACGACGCCATGTATCTGGATACAGAGTATGTGCACCGTGTGGGGTGGGGACACAGTACTTTCAGAATGGCCTGCGAAAATGCTTTAAAAATAAATCCCAAACAAGTAGTGTTGACCCACCACGAGCCTCTGCGTACCGATGCGGAACTTGACCAAATAGAATCGGATCTGAAGAAGGAATTTCCCTCGTTATCTCTATGTTGCGCACAACAGGAAGTTGTTTACCGGGTGTGATTCTTTTTCAAGCTCCCCCAATCCCTATTCTTCCAAGGTAATTGAGTGTCCAAAACCGGAGCGGATTAATTGATACAGGATTTCAAACGTATTCTTGTCACCAGCGCCTTGCCCTATGCTAACGGGCCCAGTCATATCGGACGATTGACCGGAGCCTACTTGCCGGCAGATATCTACGTACGTTATCAACGTCTCATGAAAAGGGATGTGCTGTATATCTGCGGCAGCGATGAGCACGGCGTTCCAATTACAATTCAAGCGGAAAAAGAAGGCGTTTCACCGCAGCAACTTGTGGATCGTTATCACGCAATGATCCAGGATGAATTTGCAAAGATGGGCATCAGTTTTGATCATTATTCACGCACCTCCAATGCCATTCATCATAAAACTTCTCAAGACTTTTTTCTCGATTTGCATCAAAAAGGCCTTTTGAAAAAAAAGCCTGAAATGCAGTGGTATGATGATCAGGCAAAAATGTTCTTGTCAGACCGGTACGTTGAAGGAACTTGCCCGATCTGCCAGAATCCGGAAGCGCGCGGTGATCAATGCGAACGGTGCGGCACATACCTCAATCAGATGCAGCTGCTCGATCCCAAGAGTAAAGTTACCGGATCGAAACCGGTGGCTAAAGAAACAACGCATTGGTATCTGCCGCTTGGCGATTTTCAACCGGAACTGGAAAAGTGGATTGCAACAAAAACTCACTGGAAGGATAATGTAATTAATTATTGCCGGGGCTGGTTTAACCAGAAGTTGGCCGACCGTGCCATCACACGCGATTTGGATTGGGGCGTGCCGCTTCCGCAGAGCGATCTCAAAGGAAATCCTATTGCAGGAACCCAAGGTAAGGTCATATATGTCTGGTTTGAGGCGGTACTGGGTTATATTTCATCTACCAAAGAGTGGGCGCAAAAAACAGGTCAACCCGGTAAATGGAAAGATTATTGGCAGCAGGAAGACACTAAACTCGTTCATTTCATAGGTAAGGATAATATCGTATTTCATGCCCTCATGTTTCCCGCTATCATCATGGCGTACAACAGAAACAAACAGGAAGGAAAATACGTTTTAGTCTCAGAAATTCCGGCGTGCGAATTTCTGAATTTCGAAGGAGCGAAACTTTCAACGAGTCGGGATTTTGCCGTTTGGGTGAAAGATTATTTGGAGAAATTTCCTCCCGATCCTCTGAGGTATACCCTCACGGCCAATTTGCCGGAGAACAAAGACTCCGAATTCACCTGGAAAGATTTTCAAGCTAAGAACAATAACGAACTGGCCGATATCCTTGGAAACTTTGTTAATCGCAGTCTTTCATTTACGATTAAGAATTTCAATGGAAAAGTTCCGAAACCACACGCGTTCGCACCTATGGATCTGGAAATGCTGGAAGAAATTAAGCGCGCGCAAAACGAGGTTGGAGAATGCATAGAACATTTCAAGTTTCGGGACGCGTGCCGTCGGTTCATGGATTTAGCCCGCCATGCGAATAAATATTTCAATGACTCCGAACCGTGGAAGACGTTAAGATCAGA
Organism: uncultured Bacteroidota bacterium; assembly: GCA_964563165.1. Classification (GTDB taxonomy): domain Bacteria; phylum CLD3; class CLD3; order SB21; family SB21; genus CAZLWA01. The sequence continues at coordinate 100,265 of CAZLWA010000005.1, forward strand.
TAAGCCGCAATGTGAAAATACGCTTTACGTCAGCGCACAAGTGGTTCGGGCACTTGCCCTCATAATGCACCCGTTTCTTCCTTTCACATCCGAAAAAGTGTGGAAGATGCTTAATCTCCGCGGCTCCGTGGCCGATCAAGACTGGAAGAATATTTCGGAAATACGTATCGAGGAAGGACATCCGTTAGGGCAGGTTGAAATTATATTTTCAAAGATAGAAAACGAAACCGTTCAAAAAGAAACGGATAGGTGGAATGAGACCGTAGAAAGGAAAACAGAAAATGAAGCCGTCGGCAAGCCGGCTTCGAAAGCCATGATAACCATCGACGATTTTTCAAAAATCGATCTGAGAACGGCTAAAGTTCTTCACGCCGAAAAGATCGAAGGGACGACCAAACTTTTGAAACTCCAGCTTGACCTTGGGTTCGAAAAACGTCAGGTGGTTTCCGGATTAGCTGAATATTATCAACCGGCGGATCTTATAGGCAAAGAGGTCATCGTGATATCCAATCTCAAACCGGCGACCATTCGCGGTGTGGAGTCTAACGGAATGGTTCTCACGGTAGGAGACGGAAAAAGTCTAAAAATATTAACCCCGGAAGGCACAATGCCCGCGGGCATTCGTGTGAGTTGAGAGATATGCAGAATGTCACCACAAAAATTCTGGTAGTCGAAGACGACTTTCAAAACCGCCAGCTTATTAATATCTATCTGCGCCAGGCGGAATATGACGTGACCCTCAGTATCAACGGGGTTGATGCGCTGGATAAATTAAAGACCTTCACTCCCGATCTTATCGTGAGTGATATTTCAATGCCGTATATGGACGGATTTCAATTGTATGACAAAGTCAAAGAGATTCCCGAGCTGCGTTCGATTCCTTTTATATTTCTTACGGCGCATTCCGATGCGGAAAAAAGACGGCACGGCAAAGAAATCGGTTCGGACGATTTCTTGACCAAGCCGATAGAACAGGAAGATCTGATTGCCTCGATTCGCGGCAGACTGAAGCGCGTCAATGAAATCCGCTCAAGCGCTGAAACCCAGTTATTCAGTCAAATTGATCTGTTGAAACGTGAAATTCTGTCCACCATTACGCACGAAGTCAATACGCCGCTCTTCATCATCAAGCTAACGGCCAATCTGCTTCTGGATGAATCCATGGAGTTCAAACCGCAAGAATTGCAGGAGCTGCTGCTCCGTATAAAACGAAGCGGTGAACGGCTGGATTCGTTGATGAAAGATTTCTTGATCACCGTTCGCATTGCGGCAGGAGAGGCCCGACGGGAATACGGAGAGGCAAGCCAAGACGGCGATATTAATTTTGTCCTCCAGCATCTTATGGGATTGTTTAAGAAACAGGCGTCAGCTAAGAACCTGACCTTGGAATCGGAGTTCGATCCGAATATCCCGGTCACAAGAATTCACGTCGACCAGGTGGCGGATATTTTCGAGCGAATTTTCAGCAACGCCCTAAAGTTCAATAAGGAGAATGGAAAAATCTATATTACGACTAAATTGGACTCCAAAAAGATCAGCGTAACTATCGAAGATACCGGCGTTGGTATCCCGGCCGATAAACTTCACAATGTTTTCAATAAATTTTTTCAGGTCAATCGTCCGGAGACGGAACAGCAGGGTGCGGGACTTGGACTTTCTATCGCAAAAGATCTGGCTAAGATCAATCACGGAGATATATTCGTCGAAAGCACGGAGGGCGTGGGCAGCAAATTCATTATTGTTTTCTCAATTTGAACAATACATTTTCATCAAAAAATAAAGGGATTTAATCGCTTAAATCCCTTTATTTATTTCAAGAAGGTGAAAGGAAAAAAATTACTAATAACCCGCCAATTCTATTTTTCTCTTCATGGTTTCTATGTCATCTTTGACCTTGGGATTGGACGCTATGACTTCTTCCACAAGCCTGCAAGCATAAATGACGGTGGAATGGTCGCGGCCTCCAAAATGCAGGCCGATAGTTTTTAGCGAGCTTCCCAATATTTCTTTTGTCAAAAACATGCAAATTTGCCTGGCTTCTACTATTTCTTTCTTACGCGTCTTTGCACGCAGCATGTCCTCGGGAATATTATAATAAGCCGCTACCGTTTTCTGAATCATATCGATGGATAAATTCTTCTTTTTGATGGCAATCGTATCTTTCAATACGGATTTGGCCAAATCCAAAGTTAATTCCGTGTTCGCTATAGAAGCATAGGCAAGAAGCTTTATCAGAGATCCTTCCAGCTCACGAATATTGGAAGTAATATTCATCGCAACAAATTCGCAAACTTCCTGAGGCAAGTAAACGCCGTCTTCCTCGCTTCGTTTTTGCAATATCGCTATTCGCGTTTCCAAATCCGGCGGTTGAATATCCGTCACCAGCCCCCATTGAAATCTTGAAATCAATCGTTCTTCAACTTGTTTTAATTCCTTCGGAGGGCGGTCCGAAGTTAAAACAATTTGTTTTCCCATTTGGTGCAGCGTGTTAAAAGTATGAAAAAACTCTTCTTGTGTCTTGCCCTTATCGGCAAAAAACTGTATGTCATCAACCATCAGCACGTCGAAATTTCGATAGAGTTTGCTGAATTCATGAACTTTGTTGTTTCTGATTGAGCTGACAAAATCGTTAGTAAAATTTTCACTTGTGACATAGGCGATCTTGCTCTGCGGATAATGCGTTTTAACGTAATTTCCTATCGCCTGAATCAGGTGCGTTTTTCCTAATCCTGCTACGCCGTAAATAACCAAGGGATTAAATGATGTTTTTCCCGGTTTTTCCGAAACCGCCAGGGCGGCTGCCTTGGCAAACTTGTTACCGTTTCCCTCAATAAAATTGTCAAACGTGTATCGCGCGTTGAGAAAGGTCTCAAATTTGTCCTCGAAATTCTTCGTTTGAATGGAGGGTAATTCCGAAGCCAAAAACGAACTGTCGTTGAAGTTCTCCGAACCGTCTTTTATCACATAGGAAACTCCAAATTCTTCATTAACAATTCCGCGAAGGGCCGACTGGATGATCTCGTGATATCTCCCCTCTAGCCACTCAATAAAAAACTGATTGGGAATCTGAACGACTAATTTGCCGTTCTCAATCCCGACAGGTTCAATCGGGCTAATCCAAGTTCGATAGGAGGGTCCGGGAATCTGGCTCTTGATAATTTCACAACACTTCGTCCAAATCTCCTTATAACGCTGTGAATTCTCCTGCGGGGTTCTCTTCTCCTCCTCAATAACTTGCTCGTTGAGAAGGTTTCCGGAATAATTAAAATTAAAATTATTTTGGTTCTGCGGTTCTATCATTCACTTATTAACATTTTTGAGATGTTAATCTCATTTAAATAACTGAATTCAAAAAAAAACACCGTTTCAGTGAAAAAATTGGTGTAACTAATTGTTTTTATTTACTTAGGTCGACTGATGAATCTGCTAATTGTCTGTAATGCTCAATCGATAACTCTATATAATGTAGACAACCGGCCGCCAAATAAACACAAATTATAAACAATTAACAAATTATCAACATTAATTCGTCTGTCTGTGAGAACGAGAATAAATTTAGTAAACAACTTTCTATTGTCAAGGGGAATAAATTTGCTGATCGAAGTTTCAATTATTAGACTAATATTTTTAATTAATTAGGAATCAACTTTTTGTGAATTTTGTTTTAATCTAGTCTCTTTCTTTTGGTCCTTGTTTCTCTATGTAGCCTAAGTGGTTAAAATACAACTGGTTTTGTGGATTTCAGACAAATCACAAATTATTTCTTGACTTTCGAAATGTTTTATCTTAAATTTGACCCCCTAAGGTGTTTATAATTAATAAAGAGGAGACGGAGTGAAACGGACTTATCAACCGAGCAATCGAAAAAGAAAAAACAAGCACGGTTTCAGAGAGAGAATGAAGACGAAAGCCGGAAGAAGAGTTCTTGCCTCAAGAAGAGCCAAAGGAAGAAAAAAACTCACGGTCAGCAACGAATAAATATTTCTAAAATTTTTTTATCTTAAAAGTAAAGGCTTCTTTCAATGAGTTGTGTCGAAAGAAGCCTTATTAGTTTATGATGTGGTTCAAAGCAGTTTTAATTCTTGCAATAAGAATTTACCAAAATTCGATTTCATACATCCTGCCTCCTTCGTGCCGATTTTATCCCACGTGTTCTCACTACAGCATTGAAGCTTTGCAAACTCACGGAATCCTGCCGGGCAGCTGGCTTACGCTCAAACGCATTTTGAAATGTCACCCTTTTCACGATGGCGGATACGATCCCGTTCCTCCTAACTGTCATCGGTGTAGTGAACATGACCTATAAGAACATTATTTTAAAGAGGAGATTCTAACTTGGACAAGAGAAGTATATTAGCGATGATCTTAATTGCTTTCGTCATCATCTTATGGCCGTTCTATACAAAATTACTGATACCAGATCAGCCCAATGATAACCAAAGCAGACAGGCGGATTCTGTTTTAACAAGAAGCGATACTTCAAATATTCAAGTTCAAAAAGAGAAAAAATCTTCAGATAAAACTCCGGCCAAAATGCCGGCCGCTCTCAAGCCGGATACGCTGAATAAAAACAATCTCTGGACCAATGACCGCGAAAAGACGATAACGATAAAATCCGATTTATTTTCTGCCAAGATCTCAAATCGCGGCGGCGGCTTATTAAAAAAATGGAGTTTGAAAAAATATAAAAATAACTACAACGAGGATGTAAATTTCATAGATCCTTCAAAGAACATCGACCTCAGTTTCATTTATCACAATGAAACGATCCATTTGAGCGATGCGGTGTTTACATGTTCTTCTTCTGATTCTGCGGTTGATCTTGAAAAAGAAAAAAAGTGGAGCGTATCGTATGCTCTCGTTTTCGATAAAAACAAATCTATTCTTCAGACCTACACTTTCTATAAGGACGCCTATCATTTTGATCTTGAAGTCGAGTTTAAAAATTTTGGCGATGAAATTCTGAACACGGAATATCAATTGCAATGGACCGGCGGTTTCGTTCCAACCGAAAAAGATGAGGTTGGGGACTTAACCTATTTCAAAGCCTATTCATTACTTGGGGACGAGAAAGAAGAATTTGATGTCCAGGATAAAGCCAGCGACGAGGCTTCATTTAGCGGGTTAACGAAGTGGGTTGCCTCACGAACAAAGTATTTTGTTCTTTACATGATACCTCAGGAAAAAGACGGGATTGGATGTAAATTCAGCGCACAAACTGTTGCTGCCGGGGGCGCCACAACGCAAAAGAAAAATGCAATTTCATTAAGCATGAAATTTGAACCCGACAAGAAGGATTCGTTCAAAATATATCTCGGACCTATCGAATTCTCAATATTAAACCAGTACAACGAGAATCTCACGGTCATCATGGAGTGGGGATGGGCTATCATGCGGCCACTCACAAAAGCGATTTTATACACATTTAATTTCTTATATGGAATCATCCCGAATTATGGTTGGGTCATCATTATTTTCTCTGTGATCGTGAAGATCATTCTGTATCCGTTGACCCACAAAAGCTATGTTGGCATGCAGAAAATGAAAGAAGTCATGCCGCGTCAGAAAGAGATACAAAAGAAATTCAAAGATAATCCTGCAAAAATGCAGCAGGAAATGATGAAACTTTATAAAGAAATCGGATATAATCCTCTTTCCGGCTGTCTGCCGATGGTGATTCAAATGCCGATACTATTTCCGATTTATCAGGTGTTTAATGAGTCTATTGATCTAAGGCAAGCTCCGTTCTTTGGTTGGATTCATGACCTTTCATTACCGGATACTGTTGCCATTTTGCACACCGGCCTGCCGTTTATCGGTGATTTCAGCGTGAATCCATTGCCGATTGTCATGACCATACTGACCTTTGTGCAACAAAAAGTTGCTCCCATGACTCCGCCGGTTAATGACTCCGATCCTGCTCAGAAATTTAATCAGAAATTCATGATGTACGGTATGCCAATCATGTTTTTCTTCTTGTTCAATAATTTTTCTTCAGGTTTGGTTCTGTATTGGACACTATTTAATGTCTTGACCATGGGGCAACAATACCTGATGTCAAAACATCTAATTAAATAGACCATGTTTTTGGATGAAACCATTGCCGCCATATCTACACCTGTCGGTATAGGGGGGATCAGCATAATCAGAGTTTCGGGTAAAGATGCGCTTAAGATAGCTGATCGGTGTTTTTCAGGCAGGGAAAATGTCTTTGAGATTAAGTCTCACACCACGAATTATGGTGCGTTTATTGACCCTGAGACGAAGGAGACAATTGATCGAGTGCTGCTCAATGTAATGCGCGAGCCGAAATCGTACACCGGGTTGGACACTGTGGAAGTTAACTGCCACGGAGGTGTCTTAAATACGAGAAGAATTCTTGAGACCATAATACATCACGGGGCCCGATTAGCCGAACCCGGCGAATTTACAAAAATGGCCTTTCTAAACGGAAAACTGGACCTTTCTCAGGTCGAAGCAGTGTCCGATCTAATTCATGCAAAGACTGAGGGTGCAAGAAGATCCTCCGTATTTCAATTCATGGGAAACCTATCCAATGAAGTTCAAAAACTGCGAACTCAGCTGCTCCAAGTGTGTTCCTTATTGGAACTCGACCTCGATTTCTCGGAAGAGAATATGCTCAACATTGATCCTGAAGAGATCTCGGAAAAAATTACAATGGTTGAAAAGCAAATTCAAAAACTGCTTTCTACTTACGACACGGGCCACTTGATCAGACACGGCGCGAGAGTTGCAATACTTGGAAAAACAAATGTGGGAAAATCCAGCTTGCTAAATGCTCTCATCATGAAAAGCAGGGCAATTGTAAGCGACATACCCGGAACTACGAGAGACTACATTGAAGAAGCTATTGACATAGGTGGAATTCCATTTACCTTCATCGATACGGCCGGTCTAAGAGAAACTGAAGACCAAATAGAGAGAATTGGAATCGATACAACCCGCCAGCAGGTTGAGACCAGTGATTTGATTATTTGCTTAATGGACTCTTCCGAACCGTTTGATGAAAATGACAAGAAAATCGTTTTTTTTGTGAAGCAACTCAGGACCGAAGACCCGCTTAGAAAAGTCGTATTTGTAAGTAACAAAACCGATATCCAGCTTCTTGAAGACGATTACATTAGAGATTTCATGAATGAAAACTTCATCAAAATATCTGCAATTTCCAATCAAGGGATAGATGAATTGAAGAATCATATCAAGAGCCTGTTCGAAAGTAATGTGTCTTTTGACTATCCAATGATATCACGGTTACGACACAAAACAGCTTTGGAAAACAGCCTTGGAAGCCTGAATGATGCAACAGCGGCTTTGAATCAAAAATTGTCGTTTGAGTTTGTAGCGTTGGACATTAGAAAATCAATACGCTCTTTATCCGAGATCCTGGGCGAAATTACAAGCAATGATGTTTTGGATAATATATTCTCGAGTTTTTGCATAGGAAAATGACGTTCCACGTGGAACATTCTGCCTGCTTATTGGTTTTTATGTTTCACGTGAAACATTGAGGTTATTTCATGGAGATATATGATGTATTGATTGTGGGGGGCGGGCACGCAGGTTATGAAGCGGCGTTTGCATCAGCAAGAATGGGTTGTAGGACTATTCTCCTTACAATGGAAAGATCCAAGATCGGAACCTTGTCGTGCAACCCGGCAATTGGCGGAACCGCCAAGGGTCACTTGGTTAAGGAAATAGATGCGCTTGGCGGCGAAATGGGCTTCATCACCGACAAGGTCTGCATTCAATTTAGGATGCTGAACAAATCCAGGGGCCCCGCAGTGTGGTCTCCGAGGGCTCAGGTTGAACGATCCGGTTACCCGCGAGTAACTCAGGAGCATCTGAGCAGATTGGAGAATCTTGCGATCAGAGAGGCTAATGTTGTTGATTTGATCATTCAAGCAAATAAGATAAGAGGTGTGGTTACCATAGGCGGCGAAAATATATTATGCAAAACGGCCATTCTAACCTGCGGAACTTTTCTTAACGGAATCATTCACATCGGATTAACAAACATGAGCGCCGGACGATACGGCGAATTGCCCGCAAAAGGAATAACGGAAAGTCTGGTCAGTTTGGGTTTTGAAAGCGCACGTTTAAAAACAGGAACGCCTCCGAGAATCCACAAAGATTCCATTGATTTCTCTGTTTGTCAGCCGCAGTACGGGGATAATCCTCCTGAGCCATTTTCATACCGAACGGAAGAGATAACCAACGTGCAAGTCCCCTGCCACTTAACTTATACTAACACCACTACGCACGAAATACTCAAGACCGGCTTTGACCGGTCCCCTATGTTCACAGGAAGAATAAAGGGGGTTGGTCCAAGATATTGTCCTTCAATCGAAGACAAGATTAATCGCTTCTCTGATAAGCAGCGCCACCAGATTTTTCTGGAGCCGGAAGGACACGATTCAATCGAATATTATGTCAATGGTTTCTCTACAAGTTTACCTGAGGATATCCAACACAAAGCGTTACGGACTTTGCCCGGATTAGAGAATGTAAAAGTCCTTCGTCCGGGTTACGCCGTCGAATACGATTTTTTTCCGCCATATCAGATCAACTTGAATATGGAAACAAAAAATATTGAGGGGCTTTTCTTTGCGGGTCAGATTAACGGCACTTCGGGTTATGAAGAGGCGGGAGCACAAGGTATGATGGCGGGGATCAATGCCGCGTTAAGAGTTAAAGAGCAAGCGCCATTTGTTCTTAGAAGAAATGAGGCTTATATAGGTGTTTTGATCGATGACCTGGTTAATAAGAATACTCTGGAGCCTTATCGGATCTTCACTTCTTTGGCTGAATATCGGCTATTGCTCCGTCAGGACAATGCTGATATTAGGTTAACAGAAATGGGCCGGAAACTCGGACTCGTCACCGATGAACACTATAGAATGTTCATTAAGAAAAAGGATTCGATATCGCGTATCTCGTCATGGATAAACGGCAATTCAGTCAGTCCAAAAGTTATTGGTTCTTATTTGGAGAGAATCAATTCAAGCCCCCTCGGGGAGCCGGAACAATTATCCAAGCTGCTGAAGCGGCCGGAAATTTTGATCTCGGATCTTCTGAGCCATTCTCCCACAATTTTTCCCGCAGAGATCATCGAATTATTGAATTATCGTGACACCATGCGTGAAATAGACACGTCTATCAAATACGAGGGTTATTTAAGAAAGCAGCAAGAGGAAGTTGAGAAATTCAGCCGAATGGAATCAAAAAGAATTCCGAAATCCTTCGACTATCATACGATAAAATCATTGTCGGCAGAAGCCAAAGAGAAGCTGTCAAAAATAAAGCCTGAGAACTTGGGGCAGGCAAGTCGAATTTCGGGTATTACTCCGGCGGATATTTCTTTACTCCTTGTATATCTTGAAAGAGGAAATCGCGGATCCGCAAAAGAATTTCATGAATTGTCTGAAGTCCCGATATGACCGCTTCGGTTGAAAATTTGTTGAACCCTTTCTTCGACGCCATAGAAAAAAATATTTTTAAGATCAATGCCGTTCAGAAGAACCAATTCATAAAATACTATGGATTATTGGTCGAATGGAATTCCAAGATCAATCTGATCAGCCGTAATGAAAGAAACATTGTTAACCGGCACTTTCTCAACAGCGCCGCCATAGCCTCATTCAGAAAATTTCAGCCGGGCGAAAAAATAATCGACCTGGGCTCGGGCGGAGGATTTCCCGCTATGATATTAAAAATTATGTTCCCGGAATCATTTTTTTTATTGGTCGAGTCTATTAAGAAGAAGTCGGGGTTTCTGGATGAAGTCATCGCCAGACTCAAACTTAGTAACATCGAGGCTGTCAACGAGCGCGCTGAGAATATGTCTCAATTGTCGGATTACGGCAATAATTTTGACTTCGTTACCGCCAGGGCGCTGGCGCCGTTGACGGAATTGCTTCCGTTGGCCCGGCTTTTCCTGAAACCGGGCGGTGAGATGCTTCTATTGAAAGGGAAGAGATTTGCGTCTGAAATCCATGGCCTTGAAAAGACAAACAACGGCAACAAGTTACCCATCATCAGCCGCTCATTGAATGAATCCGGTTTGTTCGATGAACACCAGGAAGGAGTGCTGCTGATTGTAAAAAATAAATTCTAAGATTTTTCTTGAATTGGTTCAATGCTTTTTATATTTTGTTCCGTCCACTTGACCAACCTTTGGAGTCCGCCGAGAATCCTTTTTACCGTGTTTTGCCCTCCCTTCAGTTACATGTTTATATCAGTTGAATAATGTCATCGGATAGTGTAATTTTTTAAAATTCTTGGAGGCGTGGCTCCGTGCGTGTTCTCATCGTATTTTCTGTAATTTGTGTGTTCTCATTGAGCGCGAACTACAGTTACGCTCAACAGACGGCCGATTCTACGTCCTTATCGATCAGCCCATTAAGAACCAAAGATACTGCTGTCCAACCCGCAAAAGGACTTTCCGAGACCCTTGCGGCTGCGAAGGAAGCTGAAAAATACTTTCAGAACCTCTTACGGAATCTCTCGGGTCAATTTGGAATCAACTCTTCGCTCCAAAATATTCTGAGGGGATCGGTTGATGAAGCGTCGCTGTATTCATCTTTATCCGACACCTTGCGCCTTTCAACCATCAGACTATACCCGTTTCAGAATTATTCCGTCATTTCAATAGATCCTAATGAAAACTATCTGCTCGCCAGAGGCGCTATTTTGGATTTTTCTCAAACGGCGGCCTTTTTGCCGAACTATAAAACCAACTCGCGGCTTGATTCCAGCGGAGAATACTACATTTTCGACGATGTCTTCGGCTCGAATCCGTCGCAAAAACCAATTTCTCTGAAGCAAAAAACCTATGTCACCAAGGCTCGTTACATCGAAGCGAGCTTCAAAAACCAAATTCGAAATATTTTTTCGAAAACAGTCGTCGCCAAACTTACGATTAGTGAAGTGACGCAGTCTGGCGCCATACGTTTATTCAGCGCGTCAGTTACTAAGAATGAAACATTTCAGAAGATTTTCGGCGGCGATGAAGTGACTGTGGATGCAACCGGCAACATTAATCTTAATATATCCGGCGCCAAAGAAAGTTCGTCCAATCGGAATGTGAACACGGGTAGAAATTCACAATTCACGCCGAAATTCGAACAAAAGCAAAAATTCAATTTAAGGGGAACCATTGGAAAAAAAGTCGAAATCTTGTTTGACCAGGACAGCGATCGGGAATTTGATTTCGAGAATAACATCAAACTTACTTACACCGGATTCGATGATGAAATCTTACAAAAGCTCGAGGCCGGAAATATAGATCTGTCTTTGCCGGCAACGGACTTCGTGACTACCGGAGGCCAAAACAAGGGACTATTCGGCGTGAAGGCCATATTCAAATTAGCCAATTTGAATTTAACGGCGATCGCCAGCATCCAACGCGGAGAAAAGACAAGACTTTCTCTCAAAGGGGGCGGCCAAATAACTGCGGTTTCCAAATTGGCTTGGGAATATGCCAAAGCGAAATTCTTTTTCTTAGACTTATTTTATCGAGATAATTATGAAACCTATTCATCCGGATTTCACACCGTGGTTCCGGATAATAAGCTCATTGACAAAATTAAGGTTTTCAGATACACACAGGGAAATGAGAGAATTCCGGGAAGCGTTACAGGCAAGGCAGAGGCATATGATAATGATCCGAATGCAGAAACGGTTTCGTTCATAGAACAGAGACTCGGCGAGAATTTTATTATTGACTCCCGCTTAGGCATATTAACCATGAATAACCCGTTGATTCAAGGTGAAATTCTGGCTGTATATTATCAGACTCACGACGGGACTAATGTGGGAAATGTGGACAGTAGCGCGCTGAGGTTAAGAAAAATATGGAGCGCCAACCCAACGCCAAGCGACACAACATGGAACCTGGAAATGAAAAACATATATGACCTTGGAGTCAAAGGTCTCTCCTTAGAGGACGCAAAAACATTTAAAATAGTTTATACCATTCCCTCCACGCCCGCTGTCGCAAGCATAAAAGACATTAACGGAACGGGCCGGGGAATTATGGAAATTCTCCATATTGATGAAACCGGAACGAACGGCAGAGTTCCGGACAATGTAGTTGACGATTGGTCCCAAGTTGGCTACGGATTGAATTATGCCGACGGATATTTAATATTTCCCCGACTGCGGCCGTTTGATCCTCCTTCGAATAATTTGAACGGTTTTGAACCGGAGTCTTTTCCCAACACTATTGATGCGGATAATCCGTCCAGGTTTCCCGATATCTACGATTTGGATCGCGGCGGTCTGAACATTAATTCGTTTATCAGCGGGAATCGTTTTACGATTCAAATGACCACAAACAAAAAGACCTCCAGTATTTCTCTCGGAATAAACATATTAGAGAGCAGTGAGGAAGTTTTGTTAAACGGTGAGAAGCTTGAAAAAGACGTGGGATACACCATAGACTATTTTTCAGGAAATATTGAGCTGCTGGACCCGAGAGCTCTTCAACCGAACGCCGATATTGATGTGAGGTATGAGCAGGCGCAGTTATTTCAGGTTGAGAAAAGAGCCATCTTTGGAGCCAGGGCAGAATATTCATTGACCGATTTGGGATTAGGTCAAAATTCATTCATTGGAACCACCGCGCTTTTTAACAGCCAATCTACCATTAATAAGAGAGTCCACCTTGGCGAGGAACCATTCAGCAATTTTGTGTGGGACGTTAATACCAATTTGGAATTCAACGCTGCTTATCTCACCAAATTCGCCAACTATATTCCTCTGGTTTCTTCAACACTGCCGTCAAGGATAAATATTCGCGCCGAGTATGCCAAGATATTTCCCAATCCAAACACGAGTAACGGCTTGATAAAGAGAGATGAAAACGGGGTCGCCTATGTTGATGATTTCGAAGCTATCAAGAGAACGTTTCCTTTGGGAAATTCGAGAAAAGCGTGGACGCTGTGCGGTGTTCCGGTAGAGCGTGCTCCAAAAGACCGGGGCTATGCGGTATGGTATCAGCGAGCCGAGCCGAGAAAGAACATTTCAACTATTGCGACTAATCCGACGGACTTCGTCACAACTCTCGGTATAGCCTTCCAACCGAAAAAAGATAGTTTCGGAAATTCAATTAACTCCTGGGCCGGCATTGCCCACGGTTTTTCGCAGAGCGGCGCTAAGGAGCTGGCAGAAAGCAGGTTTATTGAGCTGTGGGTGAAGAGCACAACACACAAGGAAGCAAAGATCAATATTGAGCTTGGATACATTTCAGAGGATCAGAATGAAAACAAAGTGCCGGATCGGGAAATAAAATCAGGATTACAAATCGGAATTCAAGACCAGGATGACGTTGGGTTAGATGGTCTTTCAGATGCGCTCGAAGATTCCGTCTTGATAAGTTTAGGAATCCCGCATACAGTGCTGTATGAGGATCTGTTGCCGGCTCAAAAAGAGCTTGTTGACAGTCTTCAGGTTTCTTATCCCTGGGGAATGATCAAAAGAGATGTTAATGACCCTTTTGGTGATAATTGGAATGCCGATGACGCCAGCCCTCAAAAAAGAAACATAGAAGAAGCGATTCAGTCCGGTGACATTTCAAAATTGAAGCCCAACGGATTAGAGAATAATAGATTCGACGGCGCCACCCGAATTGGAGATTTGGAGGACCTAAGCGGTTTTGGGAGATTTAACATTCAGAATTCGTACCTCAGGTACTCGTTTTCAACCGATTTGAACAGCCAAGATGCCTCTTTGATCGTTGGGCGCGGCAAAGATGGGAATGGCAATGATAATGGCTGGTATCTCTACCGAATACCAATTCTGAGTCCAGATACCATTATCAATTCGGACAATGTCCAAAATGTCCTGCAGTTCGGAATCAATGACTTACGTGTCTGGATAAACCCGTTGGAAAACAATGACAGCATTGTAGACCTGCAGTTAGCCGAATTCCAACTGGTCACAAGCGAATGGACATTTCCAAAAGAACACGCGAATGGAATCATTCTGAATCAAACAGGAAAACAACCCGGCGGTGAGGAGGTTAAGAAAATAGTTGAAATATCGTCCATCAGCACGGACGAGGGAAGTACCTATCAAAAGCCGAGCCAGGTCGTGGACGAATTTGTAGCTTCTACAAGCGGATCCAGTAACCGGCGTCAGGTAAAAGAGCAATCGTTGAATCTGAAATTGAACGAACTACCGCTGAAAACTACGGCGATCATTGTGAAGAATATTGCTCAGTCTGATTTTCGAAATTACGGGAATCTAAGAATGTTCGTTCACGGCGATAAGAACGGCGCGAACGGGATTTTTCTTCCTCTGGAAAATGAATCTACCACTCAAAGCCCGATCGACTTTTTCTTGCGGTTCGGCTCTGATTCCAATAATTACTTTGAAATCCGTGAACCTCTTTTTTCCGATTGGGCTGAATCAAAAAATTCAATTGATATTGATTTGAAGGACCTTACGTCAAGGAAAATTGACGCGTCCGTAAAACCCGATTCTATTAGTAAAATAAAAACGTTCTATGTCGGCGGCGGAAAAATAATCCGGATAAAGGGGAATCCCTCTTTAGGAGCCATCTCCCAGCTTTATATAGGCGCGGTTAACAACGAAGAGACCCAATCATACACGGGTGAAATTTGGGTTGATGAATTGCGCTTATCAAACGCCAATGACAAAACCGGAGAAGCCGCAAAGGCTTTTGTCTCATTTAATCTGGCTGATTTAGCTACGTTTAACGGCTCTCTTAATTTTCAATCTGCTGAATGGAGAACGGTTGATGGAAACAGAGCAGAAGGGCGATTCAGCTCCACGAATTCGGCAAATTCGCGTTCGTGGAATATCAATGGAAATATTTCACTGCAAAAATTTTATCTGGAACGATGGGGAATTAATTTACCTTTCACTTTTAATATCAGCCAAAGTACCGCCAGTCCAAAATATTTACCCGGTAACGATATCTTGGTGGTAACCGCGAAGGCTCAAAACAGACAAAACCTCGTTTTGCTCAGAGATTCGCTGGGTATTATCGAAAACCGGCTTGCTTTCGAAAGAACACATAGTGGGGACCCGAGTTACATTTTACAGTTGATGACCGATAGCGCGGCTGTTGACAGTGAGCTGACGATTGACGAGGATTTTGAGTCCCGAATCAAGAGTGTGACTGCCACAAAGGGTTATAATTTTAAATTCTCAAAGGCGAAGAACGAAAATAATTTTTGGCTCCTTCGTTATACGATAGATAACATCACGTCGGATTTCAATTACACGATTACAGAGCAACAAAACCCTCAAATAAAAAACCGGGTCGATAAAAATTGGGCCAGCGCGACGGCGTATAATTTGGGAATTAAGAGGAAAACCGTAAGGCCGTTTGCCTGGATCCCTTTGGGTCGTGTTCCCATTTTAGGGAGTTTATTCAAGAATATTACGGAGACGGATTTCAATTACCCATTAGTAACGGGCGTCACTACCGATTTTTCGCTGAGGTCGACCAGAACCGAACTGACCGAGCGAGACCTTGGCGGAAACCCGGTGCCTAAAACGCCTATTTCTACACTCACCTCCACGCGCGGCTATGGTTTAGGAATAAGCCCTTTTCAATCGCTGACGTCTTCCATTGGGGTCAGCTACGAAAGTGATTTACGGGGCCTTTCATCCGGAGAGATTTTCAAGGGAATTGCAAAAGGACTAAATCCTTTTGACGGCTTCAGTGATTTCAAATTCAGTTCCGCGGTTGATACAATTAAAGGCGTTTCATCCATTACTGCGGATTCTCTTATTTTTAACCGCGACTATGGATCCAGAAACAATTTTACTGTAGCTTACAACCCCTCTACATTTTCGTTTCTTTCTCAATCACTGAATTACGGTTCTTCGGTTGCGGCGAACCGTCTAAGGGCGCCGCGGACTCTGTCTTATCAATCCGCATATCTTTCGCGTAAAGCGCAAATTGATGTTACGTTCAATTTAAGAAACTTCATAACTTCGGCGAAAGAACCTTTTACCGGCGATCAAACCAAGCCCAAAAAGAAAAAAGAAGAGCCGCGTGTTATTAAGAAAAGCCGCCGGGACAAATTCAAGAGCCTAAGCCAAAATTCATCGGAACATAAAAGCGAAACCGACTCCACGGGCACCGGCAAGTCGGTGTTTAAAGATGTGACTAAGAAAGTGGGTTCCTTTACCGAAACTTTTTTAAAAACCGTTAATGACGTTCGTTTTAATATTGGTTTTCAGAACGATTTTCAGATGAGCGGCCTCGACCGTCCGACCGATCCCGCATTAACATGGTTCGGATATACAACGACTCAGCGTGGCGGATTCGTAAAAAACGTATTCTCTTTTGATTTGGATACGATAAAACAATTTGATAATCCCAATTCGAACGGGCCGGGTCCAAGCAACTCCTTGTTCACCTATTCGAACAAAAAAATCATTAATTACGGGTTCACTTACGGGTTTAATTTCGGTCTTTTCACACTCGATTTGCGCTTCGATCGCGTCGAATCACGAAGCCTCGGGGCTAATGACCGTTTGGAAAAACGCACCATCACAAGATCTGTTCCTTTTTCTTTATTGGCATTTCTGCCCATTCCGGTTTATGATCTTACGCTGAGGGCGAATAATATCGGACGTTTTCCTATATTTAATCTACTCGCAGCGGCGACAACGAATATGAATTTAGCTCTTAACTATACGGCTAAAGAGACGCGATCCATATCGGAGTTCAGCACGTTCAACGGGATCATTGTCGGAGACACCTCCGAACTGAGATTTAGAAGCAAAGGGAAAAATTTTCAAATCGACGCGATCACGAACACAAAGACCTTTCCGCAATTAAGTTTTGATATTTCATGGAAAGGAAATGTCTCGCAGAGCATCAGTTTCACCAATACCAATAGTGAGTCGCAACAAAAACAACTCACTCAAACGGCAAATTCAAAGACGTTTACGTCCAGTGTAACGTATTCAAAAACGGGTTTCAAAATACCTATTTGGTTTTTGAAAAAGAAACAACTAAACAACAGGATACAATTTGGAATGATCTTTTCTTACACAAAACAAAAAGAATTCCAGCAGCCAACAAGGGCTACCGGTGACGGATTACGTCCTAAAACAAAAACAAAAGATCTGACATTGTGGTCTATTGAGCCGAAAGTTGATTATTCCTTTACCAAATGGATAACGGGTGGAGCTTTCTTTAAATACGAAAAAAACAAGAATCTCACGACGGGTAGTATTACAAGGGCGTTGTTCGGAATTAATGTGAACATCACCATCGGAACTTAACTTATCAACATAGTCAGAATAAATCTGTTTAGAAGAATTTGAACGCTCGGGTCCCGGGCCGGTTTAGTGTGATGCTAACATTGCTTACGGGTTTATCCATCACAAACTAACAAATCAAGGTGCCCTTAAATCAGCATAAACAAGGAATTTTTTCCTATCTTAACAACCCAACAACTCAATACCTACTACTACTACTAATATAAATAATCAATCAAGAGAGTGATCTTATCAATACATCTTGATTTTGCATGTCAATTATATTATATATGGAACCATGAAGTTTTTAATTAAAGAAGCGCTGGATATTCTAAGCCGTCCAAGGAATATTCGAAAAATCCCAAACATTATTTTAGTAACGCTATCGTTCATTTTGTCTAAGGTTATCGGCCGCCCTGTTATTATGGGCTATCCCTTCATGATGATGCTGGAGCCGACAAATATCTGCAATCTCCGGTGTCCATTGTGTATCACCGGCAGTAAGCTAATGACCCGGGAAGACGGAATAATGGAGATTGCGAATTTTAAGAAACTGATGGACGAAACAGGAGACTATCTTGTACATCTGACGCTGTGGAGTCAAGGGGAGCCATTCGTGAATCGAGATTTCATGGAAATGGTGAAATACGCCGGAGACAAAGGAATAAAAACCATGACCAGCACCAACGGTCACTTTTTGGCCGATAACGCCGATAACATCGTCGGGTCCGGTCTGGACACGTTAATTGTTGCCATGGACGGAGCCTCGCAGGAAACATATGAAAAATACCGGGTAAACGGAAATTTTGAAAAAGTATATCGAGGAATATTGGCCGTTTCTGAAGCGAAAAAGAAATTACATAGCCGCACACCGGAGATCGAACTCCAGTTTATTGTCATGAAACACAATGAACATGAGATTGAGCGCATTCGGCAACTTGCTCAGGAGTGCGGAGTTCAAGTTCTGTCTTTTAAGACGGCGCAAGTCTACACCAAAGAGCAGGCAAAAGAATTTTTGCCGGAGAGCGAAAAATACCGACGCTACGAGTTTACCGAAAACGGAAGCATCAGAACAAAGACCAAAGAACTTAATTTCTGCCGATGGGTTTTATTGTGCCCCGTCATTAATTGGGACGGCACGGTTTCACCGTGTTGTTTTGATAAAAACGCGGAATACGGGCTCGGCAACGTATTTGACGACGGCGGAATGAAAAAGATTTGGAAAAGCGAGGCGTATGCAAAATTTCGCCGGCAAATATTCATCCAAAGAAAAGAGATCCCCATTTGCCATAATTGCTCCGAAGGCCTGGAAGTGGAAGTTTTTGAAAAAGAGAAAATAGTTGCTTAATGTTGTCGACTAAAACAGGAACGGTTTATGCGGGCGAAAAAAAAAAATAAGAAAAAAACTTCGACAAAGAAAAAGAAAAGCCATACCGTAAAAAAACATTTCCGCAAAAAACGGCCGTCTCACAAGAAGAAGAAGACACAAAAAAGGAAAAAACAAAAAAAATCGATTCCAAAAAAAAGATCGAAAAACAAACCCAAACAACTGCGCCGACCGCCCAAGAAAACACCCAAGGTTGTACTTAAAGAAAAACCGTCAAAGGTTCAAAAAATTTCGAAAGCCCAGGCGGCAAAAGAAGCGCTGAGAAAGAAACTATTTAATAAATCACCCCTCGACAACCTTAACCGTCCGTTCAATATTATAGAAAGCTATATGGGAACATACAGTTTTGACGACATTTTTTCGATCGTTTTTGTTTGTACCGGCAACATGTGCCGCAGTCCGCTGGCAGAAGGGATTCTCAGGAAAAAGATCAGCGAGGAGTGTTCTCCGAATTTGAGAGATAAAATTTGGGTACAGTCCTGCGGAATTTACGCGTACGATGGCAATAGACCCTCCGAGAGCGCCGTTCGTATCGCTGCCAATAATCAGGTTGACATTTCAAATATCCGCTCAAAACCTATCAACCGTGTTTTAGTCGAGCAGTCGGATTTGATTTTTGCGCTTTCGATAGATCATCTCAACTTTATTCAGGAAAATTTTCCAAGTGCGCGGCACAAATCGTATCTCATGAAAACGTTTGGGAAAGACCGTCCGACTACTATCGGAGATTCCATTCCTGATCCCATGGGTTTCCCTTTTGATTTTTATTCAAAAACTTTCAGTGAAATTCAGAACACGATTGATGAAGCATTTCAGATGATCGTGACGATGGCTGAACAAAAACTGTTTCCAAAAACTTTAGACAACAATTAGTAAACGGCACGTGTTGAATTTTACCAATACTTTCTTAATTCCGGTCATTGCGCTGTCTCATATTTTCCTCCAACAAGACAAAGTTGCGAACAAGACATTTAAAGTCGGAGAGAAATTAAGTTTTTCTATCGGGTGGGAGTTTGTTAGCGCCGGCACCGCGGAATTAACCGTGGAAGACATCCAGACAGTCAAAGACAAGCCGTGCTATCACATCACGGCAGTCACTAATTCCAACGCCTTTTTTTCAACGTTGTATAAAGTTCGCGACCGGCTTGAAACGTTTGTGGACATTGAAACGTTGTACCCGTTGAGATATATCAAACATCAGCATGAGGGCAATTACAAAAGAAATTTTGAAGTCGATTTTGATCACATCGGACATACAGCGGTTATTACCGATACGGATTCCGGAAAGACTGAAATTAAAACGCCGGCATCCGTTCAAGATATTATTTCAGCTTTCTATTTTGTGAGAATGCAACCGTTAATCATTGGTCAGGAGTTTCGACTATATACTTTTGATAACGGAAAAATCAAAGAATCTACGGTGAAGGTAATTAAAAAAGAAAAAGTTTCTGTCGCGGCGGGGGATTTTGATTGTATCCTTGTTCAAACGCCGATCGGACCGTTCAATAACAAGTCCGACCTTAATATTTGGTTGACGGACGACGAGAAAAAAATGCCGGTGCTTGTCAAGAGCAAGATCATAATAGGCTCGATCAAAATTGAGCTGAAGTCCTTCTCCAATACGCTGTAGACATTCATGTCTTGACACATCTTGATCTCTTTAATAAAACCGTTTCTGGCTCTTGAGAAAAAACCCCGAGGAGAGGACTATGCAATCTTATTTACACGGATGGTTTTCTGAACGTTTGGGAAAGACCATGGACTTTCTTCATTTTGGTCATGCGGGCGCACCGGTGGTCGTGTTTCCGACTACGCTCGGAAATCATTATGAATTTTCGGATCGTCGCATGATCGAGCCGATTGCCGGGAAGATCGAACAAGGCCTGATCCAGATATTCTGCGTGGATTCCGTCAATAATGAAAGCTGGTATAACGACCACATTCAACCGCATGAAAAAGTCCGGCGGCACGTGATCTATGAAGATTATCTGATCCATGAATTACTTCCCTACATCCGCAACAAAACTAATACCGCATATTTAACTCTCATCGGCTGCAGTTTCGGCGGCTATCACGCGATAAATTTTGCCTTAAAGCATCCGGAGATGGTTGACAACGCAATCGGCCTCAGCGGTTCGTACACGATCCAGGGCTTTTTAAACGGCTATTATGATGATCTGTGTTATTTCAACAATCCCGCACATTACATGCAGCACATCACCGATATTAATTACATTAACCAATATAACACCCGAACGCTGTTGACGTTGGTCACAAGCGATCTCGATCCGTGCCGCGAGCGCAACGAATATTTTCACAAAGTACTGTCCGACCGCGGCATTCGGCACCGGTATTATTTTTGGGATAATGGCGTTGGGCACGATTGGCCTTATTGGCAGCAGATGATCGGGCATTATATTTAACATCATTCAGGGATTCGATGATAAAAATCGCCATAGCAGCCGCAGAAGCGGCTCCGTATGCAAAAACCGGCGGGCTTGCGGATGTGATCGGTTCGCTGCCGAAAGCATTAAAAAAACTGGGCTGCGATGTAAAAGTTTTCATACCAAAATACTGGCAAGTGGATGAGAATAAATACGAGCTGAATTATGATTCTTCGATCGGCGAAATGCTGATTCGTGTCAACGGACACACGCGCTCGGTGCATCTGCTCAAATCAAAAATTCCAGGTTCCAATGTCGACGTCTATTTTGTTGACTGTCCGCATTATTTTTTTCGGAACCACATTTATACGATGGATCCCGATGAAGATGAGCGGTTCATTCTTTTTTCAAAGGCCGTGATCGAGGCGATGCAGAAGATGAAATGGGCGCCGGACGTTGTGCATTGCAACGATTGGCAAACAGGATTGATCCCGGTTCTTTTGAAAGACAACTACTCCTGGGACCGGATGTTTGACCACACCGCGACCTTAATGTCCATCCACAATATTGCTTATCAAGGCCGTTTTCCGCGGGAGACCTTATTCAAAGCGGAATTAAAAGGCGAGCTCTACTATTCGGGGGGACCTTATGAATTTCAAGGATCATTTAGCTTCCTGAAGACCGGCATTTTATTTTCAGAAATTATCAGTACGGTAAGCGAAACGTATGCCCATGAGATTCTCACGTATGAATTCGGATTGGGAATGAATGACGTGCTCTGGCCGCGGCGACAGGACGTCTATGGGATCTTGAACGGCGCCGACTACGATCATTGGAATCCCGAGATAGATACGCACATTCCGTTTAACTTTTCGCCGAAGAAAATGTCCGGGAAAATTAAAAACAAAGAACAGTTACTGAAAAACACGACGCTGAAATTCGATGTAAATATTCCGGTTATCGGCATTGTATCCAGGCTTGTTGCTCAAAAAGGGCTTGATTACATTGCCGATGCCATCGGAGATCTGATGTTACTTGACGCGCAGTGGGTGGTTTTAGGCAGCGGAGAAGACCGTTTCGAAGAATTATTCAGCCGTGTCGGCCGCGCGCTTCCATACAAGGTTTGGTCTTACATCGGATTCAGCAATGAGCTGGCGCATCTGATCGAAGCGGGAGCCGACATGTTTCTCATGCCTTCGCGCTATGAGCCTTGCGGATTGAATCAAATCTACAGTTTGAAATACGGGACGGTGCCTATTGTCCGGAAAACAGGCGGATTGGCAGATACGGTTCAGGATTGGCACGAGAGTGTATCACAGGGAGAAAAAGGCGGCGATGGATTTTCTTTCAGCGAACCTTCGGGATACGCTCTTTTCTCGACGGTTCACCGGGCGATAGAAACTTTCAAGGACAAAAAAACCTGGAAAACAATTCAGATGAACGGAATGAAACGCGATTATTCGTGGAGTGAATCGGCCAAGAAGTATATGGAATTATATAAAAAGGCTATTGAGAAAAGAAGAAAAACATAGCGTGCTTGGAATATACATATCCCGTAATTTTTTCGCCTTTAACTTCCCTCTGCTTTCATAACGCCGGTTGAGCTCCCCCATTTCCTAAGAAAATCCTGATGTTGGTCAGCCGCCCACGCAGACTTACTGTCGCCGTCATTGAGAATGAGCAACATGAATTCTCTCATGCCCCCCTCTGTCCATAAGGCGCTGCCAGAGAGATTAAGGCCTATTTATTAATTCTAAAAGACTGAACCAATGCGTTAAACGTGTCCGTACATTTATCAACGGTCGCTTGAGGACCAACCGCCTTAAAAAACCAAGGCCCGTTAGACGTTTCCACAATTGCTGCTCGCATCGCATAATTCTTCATTTCATCCACGGGTCCGCCCATCATCCCACCGCGTGGTTTCAAATAAATTCCCGCAACGTAAACTACCGTAACGGGTAATCCGTTGACTTCTTTCTTTTCGGAAATGACTCTGCCCGACGTGGCGCTTCCGTCGGGCTGCTTAAATTGTCCGTACCACCGATTGAGATTGGCGTCTACGGAACCTCCGGCGCCCGGGAAGAAAAAAACACCCAGCTCACCGTCGTCCGATCCGGACACGCCGGGAATTCGAAATTGAGCTTTGCGCATGGCATTTATAGGAGGCTCGGGAATCCAGTTATCCGGCGCGGTGTAATTAAGATCGCCGGAAGGCAGCGTTTTTGATTTAGAACAACTGGGGCCAGATAAAATAAGAAAGCAAAAGAAAAAATATTTCGCCATGAACGTTCTCCGGTTAGGTAATTTATTTAAGGTAATTTTTTGTAAAATCAAAAGCAAAACGTTATTTTGGCTAATATTGTTTTTCGCCACAAAGGCACGAAGACACAAAGGGGCACCGAAAAAATTATTTTTAAAACTTTGTGACTTAGTGTCTTAGTGGCAAAGTATTCCAAAAACCAACCCTTGCGATTTAAGCAAGAACCGATTATGTTTGCTGCGAAATTAATTTCTAACGGATGGAGCAATAAAATTGGCCGAGAATAAGATTATTTTTTCTATGGTCGGTATTGGAAAGATCTACAAGCCGAACAAACAAGTTCTAAAGGATATCTATCTTTCATTCTTCTACGGTGCGAAGATCGGTGTGCTGGGTTTGAACGGCGCCGGCAAAAGCACGCTACTCAAGATCATTGCAGGTCAAGATAAGCAATACATCGGTGAAATCGCGTCAGAAAAGAACATCACGTTCGGATATCTGCCCCAGGAGCCTGAATTGGATGCTTCGAAAACGGTAAAACAAATTGCCGAGGAAGGCGTTCAATCAACGGTAAATCTTTTGCGGGAATATGAAGCGGTCGCAGAAAAGATGTCCGATCCGAATGCGGATTTTGACGCGCTGCTCGAGAAGCAGGGAAAATTGCAGGAACAAATCGAACACTTGAATGCGTGGGATATTGACAGCCGGCTTGAGATGGCAATGGATGCG
Source organism: uncultured Bacteroidota bacterium (assembly GCA_964563165.1). Lineage (GTDB taxonomy): Bacteria > CLD3 > CLD3 > SB21 > SB21 > CAZLWA01. The sequence goes on from CAZLWA010000005.1 coordinate 124,293, forward strand.
CTGCGCTGTCCCGATGGCGATACGCCCGTTAAAATTCTCTCCGGCGGTGAGCGGCGGCGCGTGGCCTTGTGCCGGTTACTTCTGCAGGAGCCGGACGTGCTTCTTCTTGATGAGCCCACCAATCACCTCGATGCGGAATCTGTTTTCTGGCTTGAAGCGCATCTCGCGCAGTATAAGGGTACCGTTATCGCCGTAACACACGATCGGTACTTTTTGGACAACGTTGCCGGATGGATCTTAGAATTGGATCGCGGCGAGGGCATTCCGTTTGAAGGAAATTATTCCTCATGGCTGGAACAAAAAAAGAACCGTCTTGAAGTAGAAGAAAAACACGAATCCAAGAGACAGAAAGCGCTCAAAGAGGAGTTGGAATGGGTGCGCATGAATCCGAAAGGCCGTCACGCGAAAAGCAAAGCGCGTATCTCGTCCTATGAAAAAATGCTGTCCGAGCAAAATGAAAAACGAAATGAAGAAATGGAGATCTATATTCCGCCCGGACCCCGGCTTGGAAATCTTGTTATTGAAGCGCAAGAAGTATCGAAAGCTTACGGTGACAATCTCCTGTATGAGGATATGAATTTTTCATTACCGCCTGGCGGGATCATCGGCGTGATCGGGCCGAACGGGGCGGGAAAAACAACACTCTTTCGAATGATCACAGAGCAGGAAAAACCGGACAGCGGATCCGTCAAGATAGGCGAGACGGTCAAACTCGGATACGTAGACCAAAATCGTCCGCTGGACCCGAATAAGACGATATGGGAAGAAATTTCCGGCGGCGAGGATATACTCATGCTGGGCAACCGGGAAATTCCGTCACGCGCATACGTAGCGCGGTTCAATTTCAGCGGCTCCGATCAGCAAAAGAAAACAGGCCAGATTTCTGGCGGCGAACGAAACCGCGTTCATCTCGCTAAAATGCTGAAAGAAGGCGCCAATGTTCTGCTGCTTGATGAGCCGACGAACGATCTCGATGTGAATACGCTTCGGGCACTCGAAGAGGCGCTATTTGATTTTGCGGGCTGCGCGGTTGTGATCTCGCATGACCGCTGGTTCTTAGACCGCGTGGCGACCCATATCCTTGCGTTTGAAGGCGACAGCAAAGCATACTGGTTTGACGGAAATTTTTCTCAGTATCACGAAAATTACAAACAGCGTATGGGCATCGATGCCGATCGCCCGCACAGAATTAAATACAAGAAATTAATGAGAAATTAGTTTTTTGGTAAGAAAAATCCCAAATAGCAAAAAGCAAATTCCAAATAAATTCCAAATTCCAACTTACAGGTTAACCAGGTCGTCCGCTTGGAAACGGTTTACGCAACAATTCTGAAACTCTTTGGTTTGGCATTTTGGATTTGCATATTCAAATTTGTTTGGGATTTGGATATTGTTGTTTGTTTTTTTGAGCATTTCGAACGATTTTTTCGCTGAGAATGGAAACAAGACAATCATTTCTAGAGGAGAAACCATGGCAGTAAATAAAATTACCGTGATCGGGGCGGGCATTATGGGCAGCGGCATTGCCCACGTTGCCGCGCAGGCGGGATACGAAACGATCCTGAATGATATTTCCACAGAAGTTCTGGATAGAGCCTTGGCGACGATCAAAAAGAATCTAGATAAGGGCGTCGAACTCGGAAAAATTACAGTGCAAGAGAAAAAACATACTCTCAATCATATTAAGTTAAACAGTAACCTGGAAGAGTCGCTGAAAAACGGCGATTTTGTGATTGAAGCGGCGCCGGAAAAAATTGATCTTAAAGTCAAGTTATTCCTTACCATGGACAAAGTCTGCAAACCGGAAACTATTTTTGCGACGAATACATCTTCGCTCAGTATCACGGAAATTTCAGCGGCCACGAGTCGCCCGCAAAAATGTATCGGTATGCATTTTTTCAATCCCGTCCACAGGATGAAATTGGTGGAAATCATCAAAGCGCTCAAAACGGATGAAGAAACGATCCGTATCACGCAGGAAGTGTCAAAAAAAATGGGGAAAGAGACCGTTACGATCAAGGAATCGCCCGGATTCATCACCAGCCGGATCAATGCGCTGATCGGGAACGAAGCTTTCTACATGCTGCAGGAAGGCATCGGCTCGGCGAAGGATATTGATACCGCGCTCAAACTCGGGCTCAATCACCCGATGGGGCCTTTTGAAATGGTCGATCTGGTTGGGCTCGACACGCGTCTCAGCATTCTTGAATATCTTCACCAATCGCTCGGCGAAAAATTCCGGCCCTGCCCGCTCATGGTTGAGTATGTCAAAGCGGGGCGGCTCGGGAGAAAAACAGGCATTGGAGTACACGAATATAAACCATGAAAAAACCCGCCTTATCCACTAAACCCCAGGAGATCCTATGAAAACGAAAAGCAGTTGGGTTATATTGTTATTGTTGCTGGGCTGCCAAAGCGGCGATTACCGCGACGTGAAGCAGTACACGATCGAGCAATTCATGAATACGAAGCGGATCCGCGGCAGTTCGATCTCGTATGATGAAAAAACGATCTTATTTTCCAGTAATCAAAGCGGAATTTATAACGCTTACACCGTTCCGATTGAAGGGGGAGAAGCGAAAGCCCTCACGGATTCGAAAGATAATTCCGTTTTTGCGCTTTCATTTTTCCCTAAAGATAACCGGATTCTTTATCAAAGCGATAAAGGCGGAAATGAAATCAATCATATCTACTTAAGGGAAGAGACCGGAAAGACCAGAGACCTGACTGCCGATGAAAAGGCCCGGGCGGAATATTACGGATGGAGCTATGATGAAAAAAGCTTCTTTTACGGATCGAACAAGCGTAATCCGAAATTCATGGATACATACGAGATGGACATTGAAACTTTTATTCCGAAAATGATCCATCAAAATGACAGCGGATATAATTTTGGCGATATTTCCAATGATAAAAAAACGATCGCTCTTTCAAAAACAATCACCCAAAACAACTCAGATATCTATCTCTATGATGTAGCTTCTAAGGAACTGAAATATATTACACCGCATCAGGGCGATATAAACTTCGATCCGGCGACGTTCAGTGTGGATTCCAAAGATCTATATTATCTGACCAACGAAGGAAGTGAATTCAGCTATCTGAAACGGTATCAAATGGAAAGCGGAAAATCCGAGAAAGTTGAAGAAACCAATTGGGATATTAATTTTGCGTATTTTTCCCACGCGGGCAAATATAGAGTGGTTGGAATTAATAACGATGCGAAAACGGAAATTAAGGTTTATGAACAGGCAGCAAATGCTTTAGTGGGTTTGCCGAAGTTTCCGGCCGGCGAAATTACGTCCGTTAATTTTTCACGCAGCGAAAAGCTGATGACGTTCTATGTGAACGGTTCACGCTCCCCGAATAATTTATTTATTTATAATTTTGAGACCAAAAAGCATTTACAACTCTCCAATTCCATGAACCCGGAGATTGACCAGGCTGATTTGGTGGACGCCAGGGTTGTCCGGTATAAATCCTACGACGGCGTGGAAGTTCCGTCTGTTTTATACAAGCCGCACCAGATCAAGCGCGGCGAGAAAGTGCCGGCCCTCGTTTGGGTGCATGGAGGGCCCGGGGGACAGTCGCGCGTCGGTTATTCAGCTCTGATCCAATATCTAGTCAATCACGGGTACGTTGTCATGGCGGTGAACAACCGGGGCAGCTCCGGTTACGGGAAAACATTTTTCAAAATGGATGACCTGAAGCACGGAGAGGACGATCTGGGCGATTGTGTGGAAGCAAAGAAATTTCTCGCAGCCACGGGTTATGTGGACACTTCTAAGATCGGAATCATCGGCGGCAGTTACGGCGGATATATGGTATTGGCGGCACTGACGTTCAAGCCGGACGCATTTGCAGTCGGCGTCGATCTGTTCGGCGTTTCCAACTGGGTACGTACGTTGAAAAGCATTCCGCCCTGGTGGGAAGCAGTTAAAGACGCCCTGTATAAAGAAATGGGCGACCCGAACAAAGATGAAGAATATTTACGCCGTATCTCCCCTCTTTTTCACGCGGATAAGATCAGAAAACCGTTAATAGTCTTGCAGGGCGTTAATGATCCGCGCGTGATCAAACCGGAATCGGATGAAATCGTGGATGCGGTTAAGAAGAACGGCGTGCCGGTGGAGTATATTCTATTTCCGGATGAAGGGCACGGATTTATCAAAAAAGAAAATGAAATCAAAGGTTACCAAGGGATACTGGCTTTCCTGGATAAATACTTAAAACAAGCGGACCTGTCCGTGAAAAAGAATGAAACAGAAAAGTATTGATTGAATGCGTTTCCAAGCTCTGTTCGACTTAAATTCCACTTTTTCCGTCGTGGATGTTGAAACCACCGGCGGCAAAAGTGCCGGCGGGCATATCATTGAGATCGGAATTGTCACCGTTAAAAACCGGAAGATCGTTGACACGTACAGCTCATTCATTCGTCCGGTGCAGAATATTCCGCCGTTCATTACTGAGCTGACCGGCATCCGCGACAAAGATGTGGCGGATGCGCCGCCGTTTCTAAAGATCAAAAATGAAATTCGTTCGAGGCTGGAGGGCAATTTTTTTGTAGCGCATAATGTAAATTTCGATTACCGTTGTCTCAAAACCGAATTCCAAGTACTCGGTGAACATTTCTATATGGACCGGTTCTGCACGGTGAAACTGGGGCGGATATTTTTTCCAGGGCATAAGCATTACAACCTCGATGCCATGATCGATCGGCTTCATATTCCGGTCAGCGAACGTCACCGATCCGCGGGAGACGCGGCGGCGGCGGCAGGCATTCTCATCACTTATTTGCATCATCCCGATGCGGAAAAGACATTTTCTCTTTACGCGCGGTCCTTCGACAAAAAAGAAAAATGGCTTGAACGTTTGGAATTACAGATTGCCGAACTGCCGAATGCGAAAGGCGTTTACTTATTCAAAGATATTTACAATCTGCCTTTGTATATCGGAAAGAGTAACCACATCCGCTCGCGCATTTTCAGCCACCTGCGGGAAGACGACATTCCAAGAAAGAAGAGACTGTTTCACCACACCGACCATTTTGATTTCATCGAATGCGCCAGCGAGCTCGAAGCATTGATCCTCGAATCGCGGCTGATTAAAAAACACCTGCCCCCGCACAACATCGAACAAACCGCGCGCAATACGTATACGTTTTTAAAAATTACCGGTGACCCCTACCCGCGGGTTTGGCCGACGCAAACAAAGAATGAACAGGACGGCGCAGAGTATATCGGGCCCTTCAGATCCTCCAAATTCGTGGAATTTCTTCTGGACAAAATACAACGTCATTTCAAACTGTGCCCTGAGTTGATGAAAGAACGCCGGGCAAAAAAGGGCTTCTGTTTCTCGTACCGGTTGAACCTCTGCTGCGGCGCCTGCGGAGGAGCAGTCGGCGCCGAAGAATATGGGAAGCTTGTCCGCGGGGCTGTCGACGCTATCGCTCACTTCATTCACATGGAAAAAAAGGAGACTATCGACGCGTTTTTGAAATCGCGTTCGGCTAAAACGCCGGAACTGGACAAATTTCGCAGCGCCATTCGGAGGGTTAAAAAGCAAATGAAGGAAATACCGGGGATGTTCCATGAAAAATACGTGGTCCTGCATGAAAATGAGAACATCGGATATTTCATTCAGAACGGCTTGCTCGAAAAAATACTGCGAAGCGATGAATTGGAGAATTCCGAATGGAAAGAATCTTTGGCGAATTCCATTCAAACGAAAACCACAGACGACCGGGACGCGCTGGACGAACGCCTTACCATCCAGCGGTTCGTAAAAGCAAATAGAAACAAAATAAAAATCATCACCTTGAGTTCCTGAGAATGCCTATGTCGATGACTGCAGTAAAAAATGACGTTCCGCGCAGGTATGCCATAGGATTGGATTTAGGCGGGACGAACCTCAAGTACGGAATTGTTTCCGACCGCGGTGAAATCATCTATAAAAACCTGATTTCAGCGAAAAGCGAAGAAGGCGGAAAAAAGGTTTTACAGGTCATGACGGATTGCGCCCATGAATGTTTGAGGGTCGCCAAAAAAGAAAAAATTGCAATCCAGGGGCTCGGGGCCGGCTGTCCCGGCAACATAGACTGCGATCGAGGCATCTCTCTCGGACCAACGCCGCACATTCCCGATTGGGAAGGTGTTGAGATTACAAAGACGATATCCCAGAAAATTCAATTGCCCGTTTGCGTTGACAACGATGCGAATTTCATGACGTACGGTGAATTTATTTGCGGCGCAGGTACCGGCCATCATTACATCGTCGGAATCACCCTTGGAACAGGGGTCGGCGGCGGAATCATTATCGAAGGTAAAATCTATCACGGTGCAATTTTCAATGGAGCGGAAATCGGCCATGTGGTGGTCCAGCCCGACGGGCGTGCATGCGGCTGCGGGAATCGCGGTTGTTTGGAACGGTACGCGGGATCCAAAGCGATCACCCGGGATGTCATTGACGCGTTGAATAACGGCGAAGAATCCATGGTGACGCAAGGCATTCGCTCGCATGCGGACATTGATCCTGCATTGATTCTTGCCGCCGCGGATCATGGCGACGAATTGTGCGGCCGTATCGTTAACACGATGATCATGTACCTGGGAGCAGGGATCTCGAGTGTCGTGAATATCCTCAATCCGGACGTCGTTATTATCGGCGGCGGTATTTCGGATGCAGGCGACGGATTCATTCTGCAAATTCGCGAAGCGGTGATGGCGCGGATGATGAAACCGGTAAAAGCACAATTGAAAATCGTTCGGGCAAAGTTGGGCAACGATGCGGGAATTCTCGGCGCAGGCCTGTTTGTTTTAAAATAATCGAAAAATAGCAAGCGGCATCTTTCTCGCCGCTTATTTTTTATAGATCACGGAAAAATTTTCGGTTTCAGAAATTTTAACAAAATCCATCTGAACGGTTTCTGGAAATTTTTTTTCCAATTCATAATAGATAAATTCAGAAATCTTTTCCGATGTGGGGTTCACATTTTTGAAGTAGGGATGGTCGTTGAAACAATTATGATCTAACCGGACAATCAGTTCATCCACGATTTGTTTTAGAATCGCGTAATCCGCCGTCATTCCATGGCCATCTGTTTTTTCCGATTTCAATCCGACCTTAATTTTCCAGTTATGTCCGTGAATGCGTGCGCAGACGCCGGGATAGTCGCGCAGCGCATGCGCCGCCGAAAAAGCTGCTGTGATCTCAAGAAAGTACATTACCCGGTCCTTCCATGGTCATTTTTGAGCGTGTAAATAATCCAGCGCGGCGGGAACATTTTCAAAGACTACGAGCCGACAAATGCTAGTATGTGAAAAATGGAATAAGAACAACTCGTCATTCAATTCATACACCGCGTAATACTCGCCGGAATCAAAGTTCCCCGTTTCTTCGATCAGGCAGGATTCGGACGCGCCGTGAATTGCACGAAAAAAAATTTCCAGATTGTCCCTGAGGAGCTCTAACACCTGCATAAAAACTTGTGTGAAAGGGGATCAAAAGTCAAGTTTATCAACTTTATTCTTAAATACGGTAGAGGCGTGGTCGTAGATGACAACTTTATTGCGGCCGGTCTCTTTGGCTTCATACAGAGCGTCATCGGCAGCACGTGTGAGCGAATCGGCGTCGTCGGCGTCGGCCGGAAACTGAGCCACACCGACGCTGATCTGAATGTTGAAATCGCGGTGATCAAACGGCGAATAAAAACTGCGATCCTGGAGATCCGCCCGGATACGGCTCATCACCATGGCGGCGTCTTTGCTTTGTGTCATCGGCATGATGACAATAAATTCTTCCCCGCCGTACCGGCAAACGAAGTCCTGGGTGCGAAGGGATCTTTTCACATATTGCGCCAGGGAGGACAAAACAAAATCACCTGCGCGGTGGCCGTACGTGTCATTGAATTTCTTAAAATAATCGATGTCAATCATCACCAACGATAACTCGTGGTTATATCGCTTGGTCCGGTTTATTTCAGTCGGCAGGCGATCGTCGAAAAGACGCCGGTTGAACACGTTCGTCAGCGCATCCACGTAGGTCAACTTCATGAAATTTTGAGAAATCTGGATCGCACGTTCGATACGAACGTCCAGTTCCTGCAGATCAAACGGTTTGATCAAAAGCCCGTCCCCGCCCGCACGAAACACGTTTATCTTGGTCTCTAAATCATTGACGGCGGTCACTACAATGACGGGGATCAGCATGGTCCCGGGATTCTTGCGAATATTCTTGATCAGATCCAATCCATTCATGCCGGGCATGATGATATCTACCAAAATCACGTCGGGTTTTTCCATCGTTGCAATTTGCAGTCCGTCCAATCCGTTTGCCGCCTCGTAGATCTCATAGTTCCGCTTCTGCAGAAACTCAACTACCATTGTACGGACGGCCGCATCATCTTCCACAAGCAAGACACGGCTTTTGGCGGAGGCCGTTTCATCGGCGGCGGTTGGCTCGGGAGGCTCAAGTTTCTTCTTTTTATGGCTCATTGTTTTTATCGGATACTCTGCAGAAGTTTTCGTTTCGAAGCGGTCAGCGTGCCTTTTTGTTTGAGCTCCTCGGTATACGCCAGAAGCAATTGCGGATTGGATTCTTTAATACTGACGGCAACGATCAGATCCACCAGGTCATGGATTTCCTCCAGCCTTACAAACTTTCCTCCCGTTTTTTCGGCAAGGAATTGAAAATTACTAATTGTTTCCGAAACGTTATTGCAAAGCACGGTATAAATTTTCACGTGCTTTTCAACGAGATTATTCGTCTCGACCCGGTAGTCACGTCCGCTCGTGCATTCGTCAAAAGTGTCCATCACGCCGTGCGGAGGTTTATCTCCGATCAAAATAATCGCTTTGCCCTTAGAGCCGTCGGACCAATCGAGCTGATTCGCTTCGTACAGCGCACATTCTACGGCTTCCGCGCCGCCGCCGCCCTGCCCGGGCGCAATTTCAGGTTTTCGTAAAAATGAAATAAGCTCGTCTTCTTTATCACTGAACGGCAGAGTCATGGTTACATACTGGCCTTGTTCGTGATCTTTGTAGACGATAATGGACAAACGTGCGCCCGGAACGCGTTTCCGGATTTCACGGACAATCAGCTGCACATGCATTTGAACTTCCGACAGATAAACGTCCATACTACCCGTCGTGTCAAACATGAACACAATTTCAAGCGGCGACGTTTTACGCGCTTTATCCAGTACGGGCTTGGCCAAAGACTTGTGTTCGGCGATTTTTTTTAATAACGCCTCTTTCTGTTTCTTTATAATTTCGCCGCTCATAAAGATCTTTCAGGAAAAGCTGTTTGAAAAGTGTTTCAGGCTGGATAATTGAGAATATAGGCCATTTTTGCAGGATTGACAAACAAATATTTCACGTAAGTCAAAATCGCCCCGCGAAGGGCCTAACAGATTCTCGCGGCCACCACGCGTGACGAATGAATCTCCCTTCAACCGTTTTCTGTTTATATATAGGTCCGGCGATGCGACTCCCGGAAGGATCCGTTACGCCTGCGGAACCAGTTCCGGTCTTCTTCGATAAGCCCTGAATCCTTCAAACAGGAATTTGATGAGGAATAACAGCGCGCCAAGGCCGATTCCAGTGACCCACAAGGTGCTTCCGCAAATTCCTCCTTCCTCCGAAGATTCCGCGGTCATGTTGAGGGTGCCCATATCGAAAACTTTATTCACGTCAAATTCCCACGCCGCCGTATTGCCGTCTTTTTTATCGGCATTGGAGTTTTGAAGTTTTCCCGGCATGGTCAGATGAAATGTATACTTCAGATCCTTCCACGCGCCGCGGGCCGTATCGGTGATACCGGCTGATTTTTTGGCATTGAAATCTTCAGTGAAAAAAACCTTTTTATCCTTCTTTTCCAATTTGATCATCGAATCGTCGAAGGGTGATTTATACAGGTTAGCGTCTTCAAATTTCTTAGTTGCGATCAGATGATACTTATCATCTTTCGTCTCTTCCGACACTTTCCAACCGTCCTGCTCAAAGGCCGCCTTCTTATCTTTCAGCTGATCCTTGCTGTCTTTTCCAATTTGGATGTCAATTTTTCTTTCCAGTCCGCCTCTTGAGTCGATCGTAGTCCACGATTCCGTTTGGAAGCAGCCGACCAGCCAGATAAAAAGACCTGTCGTTACGACGAATGCCACGAGTCTTGTTTTCATGATTTCCTCCGCGATGTGTTTCTTGTTTGAAAAAAATGGAAAAGAATCAGAAATTATTTTTGATTGTAAATCAAATAACACAAAATTGCAAGAAGTTTCTCGCGGGTCGAAACTCTTAAAGCGAATTTAAAGTTGCGTAGGTAGTTCTTTTCGTTTATATTTTTATGGAAGGTAACGGATACCATAATAAGGAAAGTACCATGAGCGATTTTTCAGGAAATCCCTGGCGTGCCGGCAACAACCAAGACGGAAAAGATCCGGTCATTAAAAAGCCAACGAGCGTAAATCTCAATACTCCGGAAGGTTGTTATGAAGCGGCGCAGCATGCGCAAAACAACAAGCAATTTCAGCAAGCCGTGGATTATTGCCGGAAAGCCATCGAGTTGAATCCGGTGTATCTGGACGCGTGGTTTTACCTCGCGTTCAATCAAATGGATTTGCAGAAATACGAAGAAGCAATTCCGGATTTCATGAAAGCGATCGAAATTGAAAAAGACGGTAATTACTACAAACCTTTCAGCTACTACAATATCGGGCTTTGCCATTACAATCTCACGCGCGACGACGAAGCGCTGAATTATTTCAATCAAGCCGTGGCACTTAAACCGGATTACGTTCCGGCGATCAATTATATCGGGCTGATTTACTATATCAAAAGAGAATATGACACGGCCATCGGCTATTTCAACAAATGCCTGCAGTACGATCCTAAGTACGTTTATGCGCATTACAATTTAGGGCGCTGTCACTATTATCAATACAAGGACGATCCGGCGCTGGAAGAATTTCTGAAAACGCTTCAAAACGACGCCAATCACGTGGAGGCCAATAACTACGCGGGTTTGATTTACATGAATAAAAAGCTCTATGCGAGCGCGATCGGGTATTTCCACAAAGCAACAACTCTCGATCCTAAGTTTACCGCACCGCTTTACAATCTCGGAATCTTGAATTACGAACAGAAACTATATCCGCAGGCATTGGAATATTTTGATAAAACCCTGCAGGTTGACCCGAACCATGCCGACGCATGCAACTACATCGGCCTGGTCTATCACGATCAAAAACTTTGGGACCAGGCGATCCAGTATTATCAGAAAACCCTGACCATTCAGCCGGATTATAAATACGCTTTGTATAATCTGGGCCTCGTATACTACAACAAAGGGGACTACAAAAACTCCATTGACCACTACCAAAAATGTTTGATCCTTGATCCGTCTTATGTTTCTTGCCAATACAACCTGGGGTTGGCATATTATCAGTCCAATGATTTGCAGACCGCCTTGCGGCATTTCGATGAGGCCGTGCGGTTGAAACACGATCATTTCAATGCGCATTATTACCGCGGGCTGATTTATAACACGACCGGTTATCCTGAAAAAGCAATGCTCGTTATCGAGGAGCTGAAGAAAATTGATTATCCGACAGCGAAAGACCTGTATAAAGAGATTACCGGCAACGAATTGTCCCCATCGACCACACCGTCGCCACGGCAAACACCGCGCGATGCCGCGTTCGGACCGAGCCACCGGGGACACTAACGCTGACAGATCCTCCTTTCGAAGGAGGGGAATAAGGAAGCAAATTACATCATGTTGGAAGAAAAGAAAAAAGAAGAAGTTCATAACGAATTACGAAACTTTCTTCATTCGCAGCGCTTGAAAGCGACGCCGGAACGGTTTGCAGTTTTAGATGAAATTTACAGCACCCATTTTCATTTTGAAGCCGAGGATATTCTGCTGCGTATGCGGAAAAAGAAATATCACGTTTCCCGTGCGACGATCTACCGCACGCTGGAGATTTTAGAAAAATGCGGATTGATCCGCAAAGCAAAATTAGGCGAGAAGAAGGCGTATTACGAGCACACGTACGGGCGGCACCATCACGAGCACATGAAATGTACGATATGCGGGCGTGTGATAGAATTCGAATCGGAAGAAATCGAAAAACTGCAGGACGTGGTCTGCAAGCAGTACCATTTTCAAATGACGCATCATATTCTGCATTTGTTCGGAATTTGCGAAGACTGTAAAAAACATCCCGTCGATCGAAAAGTGAAAACACATCCGCGGGAATTGACGGTGAAATAATGTATCCTGTCTCCCCGCGCCCCTCATTCCTCCAAAGACGATTTTATTCTTCCGGTTTTTAGGAAACGAACCGACGCTTTAAACCACCACGCTCCTTTTTCGAACACGAAATACCAAAACGAATTCAGGATTAATTCAAACGTTCCGACCCATTTCGTTTCGGTCTCACAAAATCCCTTTTTGAAACGATAGACGCCCTGCAGCGGGCTTTGCTCATCAGGATTCGACGGGATGCCCCAAAAATCGTACCAGTGCACGCCACGCTTCTTCGCCCATTGGATCGCGCGCCAGTGGATCAAATGATTCGGCATCAGGTTACGATACTCATTGGAGGACGCGCCATACAGATACGTCATTCGGCCGCCGAACACAGTTTGGAAAATCGCCGCCAAAGGCTGGTGATCATAATAAGCTACAAGAATGGTACACGCATTCTTTTCCGATAAAGTTTTCCACAAATGCCGAAAATAGTTTTTTTTCAAAATAAGAAATTGGTCGCGGGCACCGGTTATTTGAAATAAACTGTAAAAAAGATCCACGCCTTCTTCCGAATTTTCTTCTTCGATGACCACCCCTTTTTTTTCGGCAAGCTTAATATTATAACGGGTTTTGTGGTGAAACGATTTTAACAGATTTTCTTCATCCGGACGAATGTCCAAAATGATCGTGGCACGCGGCTGAATATTGCCGGAATTGTGCCGCAGTCCGTTTTCATTCAGGCATTTCACAAAAGAGGACTCAGGTTCCGCAATTTCCGGATCGCAGCGAAAAACGAACGCATTCTCTTTTTTGGCTAATTCACGAACGGACCGGAAAAAGAAATTGACCACAGTGCCGTCGAGAGAATTAAATACGGGTCCCCGCGGCGCGTAAAAAAGAGACTGATTGAAAAAGGGAAGTTTGCGTTTGAGAATGAGGGCCGCCGCTAAAAAGTTTTCCCGGTCATCTGTCACGGCCGCATACAGCGGTTTCCACGTTCCGTTTTTGACCGTTCCCCATGCGTAGCTTTGCAGAATGGAGCCGTTCAACGAGGATTGAACGAAGGCGTCCCATGCATCGCGTTGATTTTCGTTGACGAGGGTGAACTTCATTTATTAGAGTTGTTTTCAGGATGCGCCGGGATCCGCCAAGACGTTAATCCAGGAATCGCACGCGTTCTTCCGGCGTAGGAAGGCGGCAGCTTTCTTTTTTACCGAAAATCTTGTAGCGGTTCTTTGCAATTACATTATATATCGGATCGCGAATGAATTTCGGTACTGCAAAGAAAATTACGGACAGTTTCCAAATTCCGCCGAGGCGAATTAAAATTTTCAATGCCGCCGTGGATTTATCGTGCATTCCCTTTTCATCAAGTAAAACCACGGATTCCATATCGGCGACAGGCGGGAGCTTTTGTTTGGCCGTTTCTCCCTGAAGCGGCGCGAAAAGAAAAATTTGTTTCTTATCGCGAACGATCAGAAAATCCACAGACTTGTTGCATAATCCGCACACGCCGTCGAAAAAAATAATCGGCTTCATTTCACATTATCGTGCGAGGTCATCGCCAATTCGTTATTTGCCTTGGCATAGTTTACATTGATCATGAAAACCGTAAACAGCAGGGAAATTCCGGCCGCGACTTGTGTGAGCGAAAGCGGGCTGTTCATAAATCCCCAAGTGAGCACGAGCGCGGAAAAAGTCTGCGTCAATTCGCAGAATCCGCCTACGCTGGCGGAAGTCCTGGACAATCCTTTGAAATAAAAATACAACGGCACGACGCCCGCTCCGAAACTCAGCCAAACGTAATTTGTAATCACAAACGTGTCGGAATACTCCGCCCAATGCAAGGTTTCACCGTTGAATTTTCCGTTCAGCGTGAGGCTAATCACCAGCGTGATCGCGCCGACGATGAACCGGCCGGGAACGGCAACCTGCCAGGGCATGTGCAGCATCGCTCCCCGGCCTGCGACGGTGCTGAATCCCCACGTCAAGGCCGTCAGAGAGATATACAAAAGCCCGATGCTCCACTTAAAATCATGAAAATGGAATTCATCCGTAGCGATGACCATTCCGCAGGCGAGCGCCGCCGCCGCCCAGATAAAGAACCCCTTTCCCAGTTTTTCCCTAAGCAAAAGGCTTGCAAAAAAAATACTGATGAGCGGCTGAAAATTAAGCAGCACGTTGGCGACGGAAAAATTCAGTTCTTTCAGGCTCATCGTGAAAAAGGTAGTGCCGATGGCGCTGCCAACGGAACCGCTCAGAATAAGATAGATCCAGGACGAGAGGGGAATCTGCCTGAGGCCTTTTAGTTTAAAAAAGAGAAGAGGTAATGTGAAGAGGATGCAGAATAAGTGTTCGTGGAATACCAGTACTTCCGGATCAAATCGCGTATTCAAATTCACGCGAAAGTACGTTTCCGTTCCCCACAGCGCCGCACCGATGACCACAAACAATGGACCGAGTATGAGCCAGTGTTTCTTATTTTCGGGAGTTTGCATAAAAGGGCTTTTTCACTTCAATCCTGCATGATGCTCTTGAAGGCTTGTGACGTCTAATTTTTCATCGATGATCGCTTTAATGCCTTTGACGAGACCGATCGCACCGGGAATCGTGGTGATAAGGGGAATTTTAAACATCATCGCCGCCTCGCCGATGTAGCGCTCATCGAGCTTTGCTGCTTTTCCCGTCGGCGTATTGATGACGAGCTGAATTTCTTTATTCTTGATGCGGTCGACGACATTAGGCCGTCCTTCGTGAATTTTGAAAACGTGTTTCGCGTCAATGCCGTTCTGGACTAAAATTTTCTGTGTGCCTTCGGTCGCGTAAATGATGAATCCCAGTTCCGATAATTCTCTTGCGATCGGCGCGATCTTCGATTTGTCACGGTCGTTGACGGTGATGAATACACCTCCGGATACGGGCATCTGCATACCGGCGGCGATATGCGCTTTGGCCAGCGCTTTGGGAAAATTCTCCGCAATGCCCATGACTTCCCCCGTGGAGCGCATTTCCGGGCCCAGATACATACGGATCCCGGGAAATTTTGCAAATGGAAACACCGGATCTTTCACGGAAGTATATTTGGGAATAATTTCATGGGTCAGGCCGAGATCGCCCAATGTTTTTCCGGTCATTATTTTTGCCGCCATTTTTGCAAGCGGAATTCCTATCGCCTTGCTGACGAACGGCACCGTACGCGACGCGCGCGGGTTGACTTCGAGGACATACACATCGGAATTTTGAACGGCATATTGGATATTGATCAAACCGATGACGTTCAGTTCTTTTGCCAGCGCGATGGTGAACGTGCGGAGCTTGGCCATGACGTCATCCGAAGTGGAATACGGCGGAAGCACACAGGAGCTGTCTCCGGAATGAATGCCGGCTTCTTCGATATGCTGCATAATACCGCCGATGAAAACGTCTTTGCCGTCGGACAACGCGTCGACATCGTACTCATAGGCATCGGAAAGAAATTTATCCACGAGAATCGGATGCTCCGGAGAAACGTTGATCGCCTGGGTCATATAGCCTTCGAGCGCTTCGTCGTCATACACGATTTCCATGGCGCGCCCGCCGAGAACGTACGACGGGCGCACGAGAACGGGATACGTGATGGTATTTGCGATCTGCCGCGCTTCCTCGAACGAGGAAGCCGTGCCGTATTCCGGGCATTGAATGTGCAAGCGGTTGAGCAGGGCGCCGAATTTTTTCCGGTCTTCCGCGGCGTCAATGTTTTCCGGCGAAGTGCCGAGAATCTTCACGCCCGCATTCATCAACGGAATCGCGAGTTTCAGCGGCGTCTGTCCGCCGAACTGCACGATCACGCCTTCGGGTTTTTCGGTTTCGATAATATTCATCACGTCTTCAAACGTCAGCGGCTCGAAATACAAACGATCGGAAGTATCGTAATCCGTACTGACCGTTTCCGGGTTGCAATTCACCATGATCACTTCGTAGCCCTCCTCTTGCAGAGCATACACGCCGTGAACGCAGCAATAATCAAATTCGATGCCTTGTCCGATGCGATTCGGACCGCCGCCGAGGATAATGATCTTTTTCTTTTTAGTGTCGACGCTTTCAGTTTCTGATTCGTAGGTGGAATAAAAGTACGGCGTCTCCGCTTCAAATTCCGCCGCGCACGTATCTACGGTCTTATAGACAGGTAAAATTCCGAACGACTTGCGAAGTTGACGGATCGTCGATTCATCCGTTTGCCAGATATGGGCCAATTGGCGATCGGAAAAACCCATTTGCTTGGCGCGCGTCAACAGCGCATGAGGAATTTTCTTTTTAAGCAATTCCAGTTTGACTTGAGAAGGCAACAAAGCTCCTGATTGATCTGATGATTCCCTGCGAAAGGCTTATTTAAATGACACCGAAGCTACGTATTATCGCCGACTGTATCAAGTTAATTTTCGCCCGCAGGCGCATAATCAAAGGCGCGCGAGGCCGAATGGCCCCGCCCAAAAAATTATTGCAATTTAATTTGAAAAGTATTATCATTTATGCACTTTCGATTTATTTGAGCGACTTCCCAGCCATGTTCTCAGCACTATTTTAAGTTGTTTTAACACTCAAAAAGTGAAAAAATTAACGAATTAATTCCTTACGATTAATTCTTAAGGGAAATAATATGCTGTTCATTCATTTCCTGGTTGACGATAAGACGGTTTATCAAAATTATTTCCCCCTTTTGATTCTCATGATCATCGCCGCGATCATTCCGCTGGCGATACTCATCATCACGCATGTTCTGGGACCTCGAAAACCAAGCGATCGAAAACTGTCGGTTTACGAATCCGGAATGCCTCCGATCGGCGATGCGCATCCGAAATTTTCGATCAAATTCTACATCATCGCGATGCTGTTCATTTTGTTCGACATTGAAATTGTTTTCATGTATCCGTGGGCGGTGATCTACAAAAGCTGGATTTCCGTGAGCTCGTTCATACTGGTCGAGGGCCTGGTGTTCATCGCGATTCTATTGGTCGGCTATGTGTATGCGTGGAAAAAGGGCGTGCTGGAGTGGGAATAGTTTCATGGTCGTGAAGAAATTTACCGGAAAAAGTATATGGCGGAAAAAGATATTTTAGAAAACAATTCGACGCTGGATAAACTAAAAAATCAGTTTGGCGCCGAAATTCTTAAATCGGAAATTTTCGGCAACCAATTAGCGGTTATTGTTAAGCGCGACCGGATCGTCGAACTGATGAAGTTTTTGAAAGAAGACCCGGAATTGTCCTATGATTTTTTGGTAGACTTGACGGCGATAGATTATTTGACGATGGAAAAAAGCCCCCGATTTCAAGTCGTTTATCATTTGCGTTCTATGAAATATAATCGCAGGGTCAGGATCAAAGTGCCGGTTTCCGAAAGCGATTGCAAAATTCCGACGGTGTGCGGACTTTGGAAAGCCGCCAATTGGCTGGAGCGCGAGACGCACGAAATGTACGGCATCGCGTTTGAGAATCATCCGGATTTAAGAAAACTGTTAATGCCCGCGACCTACGAATATTTTCCGCTGCGTAAAGATTATCCGCTGCACGGCAAGGGCGAGCGCGAATTGATATTGCCGGAAGGCAGCTAGCCCCGTTGTGAGTTTAAAATTTGGACAATCCCAAAAAGGCTGATTTATGGAAATAGTCGACCGCGAGTCCCGGAAGGACGAAGACTTCATAACGGCAACGACGACCGAAGAGCTCAAGGAAAAAATCAGGCAGAGCCGTAAAAAAGCTCTGATCGGCGCCGATGACGACGACCCGACCGAAGCCGGCAAAAAAGCCGACACGATGATCCTGAATTTCGGTCCGCAGCATCCGGCAACGCACGGCACGCTGCGAATGGTTTTGGAGTTGTCGGGCGAGACCGTCGTCAAGCTCGATCCTTGTCCGGGCTATCTTCACACCGGGTTTGAAAAACTAGCCGAGCATCATACGTTCAATCAATTCATCACCGTCACCGACCGGATGAATTATCTTTCACCGCTTTCCAACAACGTTGGTTTTGCCTGCGCCGCCGAAAAATTATTGGGCATTGAAGTGCCTGTGCGCGCGCAGTATATCCGGGTCATCATGGCGGAGTTGTCGCGCATCGCCGATCACCTGGTCAGTATCGGGACGCACGCATTGGATTTGGGCGCCTTCACGGTTTTCTTGTACGGATTCAAACAGCGTGAATTTATATACGATTTATTTGAGGTCTCGACCGGCTCGCGATTGACCACCAGCTACACGAGGGTTGGCGGGCTTATGCGGGATTTTCCGGAAGGGCATGAACAGCAGATCGCCGGATTTATCAAGCAATTTATGGTCGTGTTCAAGGAGATCGAGGGGCTTCTCAATCACAACAAAATTTTTCAAAACCGCACGCAAGGCATCGGAAAAATCGGCGGTGAAGAAGCAATTAATTACGGAATGACAGGTCCTTCCTTGCGCGCAAGCGGTGTCCCGTACGATCTTCGAAAAGATGACCCTTATTTGGTTTATGACCAATTGGATTTTGATGTGCCCATCGGTGTCGAAGGCGATGTATTCGAACGCTATCTGGTACGAATGGAAGAAATGAGGCAGAGTATCCGCATTATCGAGCAGTGTCTGAGCCAAATGAAGGAAGGACCTGTCAAGGTAGACGATAACACGATCGCTTTACCGGATAAGAGCAGAGTGTATGGAAGTATCGAAGGACTCATACACCATTTTAAATTAATAATGGACCATCACGGAATTGATATGCCGAAAGGTGAAATTTATCACGCGACCGAAGCCCCTAACGGCGAATTGGGCTGGTTCATAGTAAGCGACGGGACCGGCATGCCGTATAAAGTGCATGTACGGGCGCCATCGTTTTTGCATTTTGCCATGATGCCGCGGCTGTGTGAAGGAGGACTCGTAGGTGACGGCGTTGCCGTTCTCGGAAGCTTGAATGTGATTGCGGGAGAATGCGACCGATAGAGTTGAGAAGGAAGAGCTCCTGAAATCTATTAGCACGGAAAATCAATTATTAGTTCGGAAATGTGAAGTATGGCAGTAGAATTTTCTCCAGAAAAAAAGAAGGAAGTGGAATGGGCTATTTCCCGCTATCCGCGAAAGGAAGCGGCCATGCTTCCGGTTTTGCACATTGCTCAATATCAATTTGGTTACATTTCGACGGAAGTGATGGAACTGGTTGCGAAAACGCTGGAAGTTCCGGTCAATCGCGTTCAGGATGTGGTGACTTTCTACACGATGTTTCGCCAGCAGCCGGTCGGGAAATATCATATTCAAATTTGTCATACTTTATCGTGTGCGATTCGCGGAGGAAGCAAAGTTGTAAAACAAATGGAAGATAGATGCGGCGTGGAATGCGGCCAGGGCGTTTCTCAGGACGGGAAGTTCTCCATTATAAAAGTGGAATGCCTCGGTTCCTGCGGCACCGCTCCGATGGTGCAAGTCAATGATGATTATTATGAAAATCTGACTAAAGCAAAAGTCGACGAATTAATTAACAAATGGAAATCGGAATAACTCATACGACAAATATCAAAGACACACAGAAATAATATTTCTTGTCTCTGTGATCTCTGTGGCATAACAGGAAACGGGTGATGGAAAAAGTCTTGACGAAAATGGTTGGAATCGAAAACTCGCAAAACATAGATGTGTATTTGAAACACGGCGGGTATCAGGCTTTGCCGAAAGCATTCAAGATGACACCGGACGAACTTGTTCAAATGATGAAAGATTCCGGCGTGCGCGGGCGCGGCGGCGCGGGGTTCCCGACGGGAATGAAATGGAGTTTTCTTCCAAAAGACAGTCCGAAGCCGCGTTATTTATTATGCAATGCCGACGAATCCGAGCCGGGAACTTTTAAAGACCGTGTGCTGATGGAAGATGATCCGCATCAGGTTATCGAAGGTCTGATCATTTCGTCGTTTGCCATTCAAGCGCATACGTGCTATATCTATATCCGCGGCGAGTATGTCCGCGGCGCGCAAATTTTGCGTAAAGCAATCGATGAAGCATATGCCAGAGGGTATTTGGGAAAAAATATTTTGAACACCGGATTTGACCTCGATATTACGGTTCACCGCGGAGCCGGTGCGTATATTTGCGGAGAAGAAACCGGGCTCATCGAATCGCTCGAAGGCAAACGCGGTTGGCCGCGTATCAAACCTCCGTTTCCGGCCGTTTCCGGCGTGTTTCAGTGCCCGACGATTGTAAATAATGTTGAAACGTTAGTGACGCCGGTTCATATCATTAATCGCGGCGTTCAATGGTGGAAAGATAATGAGCCGAAACTATACTGCATGAGCGGCCATCTGAATCGTCCCGGAACGTATGAAGCCAAGATCGGAATTAATCTATTGGAATTAATCAACAATCTCTGCGGAGGCATTCCAAAAGGAAGAAAATTAAAAGCGGTCATCCCGGGCGGCTCATCCGTTCCGGTGCTTCGCGCAGAGGAATGCGATGTGGCCATGGATTTTGATGCGCTCACTAAAGTCGGCTCGGCGCTGGGCTCAGCGGGATGCATGGTCATGGATGAAACCACGTGCATGGTCAATGCCCTCTGGAATTTATTGAAATTTTATGCGCATGAGTCCTGCGGACAATGCACGCCGTGCCGTGAAGGCTCGCATTGGCTTGAAATGATCTGCGGCCGCATCGAAACAGGCCGGGGGCGAATGGAAGATATGGATCTGATGCTGGAAACCGCAAACAATATCGCAGGCCGTACGATCTGCCCTCTGGGTGATGCCGTGGCCTGGCCCGTTGCCGGATTGCCGGATAAGAATAAAGGCGGCGATCTGAACGGACAGAGTTTCGTGAACAAATTCAGAGATGAATTTGAGTTTCATGTCCGGAATAAGAAATGCAAAGTGACAATACCTGATGAGTGGAATTAGAACACTCAGATGAATTGAATTTGGATTGACGCGATTGTTGAAAAACAATGAAGGATAATTGATGAAGCGGTTAATAAGAATTTCAAGTTTGTTTTTTGTCGCTGCATTGATCGTGATATATGCTTGTCAGACCGACGATGGTCAGCCGACTAATCTCACAGGCACATGGGAATCTTTTATCAGCGCAAGTGACGGCTCCTTTATTGTTGATTTCTTTTTGGATCAAACCGACAGCGTTAATGTGACCGGAACCTTCACCAACAAGTCAAAAATTGGAGATACCGGTTCCCTCACCGGACAAGTAAACGGGAGTCTTTTCACGGGAACGCTTTTCACATCGGACTGTAACATGCCCTTTTCATTTACTATCGATACCGGCCAGAACACAATGAGCGGATCAGTCTCAGCTGTAGACTCTAACTGTGACGGCGCTCCGGTAGTAAAAATGTACAGAGAAATCTCCCCCGCGGTTAATATCACCGGATCCTGGACCGGAAGCGGAAGCGGTACCGATGGCAGCTTTACTTTCACGGCTGCGTTTAATCAAAGCGGTTCATCGGTAACAGGGCTGCTGATCAGTTCGGATAGCGGTCAGGTCGATTCAAATTCAATTTCAGGCTCCGTGTTTGGCGATGTACTGATAGCAACCATAACGGATGCGGGAGGCAGTGCCTGCAGACACGTTTTTGCGGGTGCCGTTAGCAACAACGTAATCAGCGGTCAATTTGGTTTTGTCAATGACAATCAGGGCAACGGCTGTGATGACAACGGCACTCTTACGATAACAAAAAATCTGACAAAGAACAGAGAATATGCAGCAGGCATGAAATTGAGTAAAGCGTTCAGTGAGGATGGAAGAAATCGAGACGCAAAAAGACGGAACGGTATTATACCGGCACACGCGGTGGATATGAAATAGCGAACTAAGTGAGAACTGTGGAATTACATCTCAGGCAGGCATCGCTTGCGGGGAGGTTGTATGGATTCCAAAAGCGTTTTTTATCAAACCATGAGTTTGTTAATCCTGATTACCGTGCTCGGGTGCTCCGGCGGCAACATGCTGGTCAGACAGGATGAATTTCCGCAAAACGGAACCATGATCATTCAATACTTCGGACCGAACAGTAATAATACTCAGGGTATGGAAGAAGAAATCTATTATAAACAGCGGTATTTCTCCAAGCCGATCAATTTGATTCAAAAACGCATTAAGAATGTCTACGAAAAAAAATATGTTTTTAACGCGAGTCAGGAAAGAGTGTGGATTGCCGTAAAAAACGTGTCGGCTAAATTTGAGACGGAGGGCGAACATCCGACGGAATTGATAGATGAAAAGAATTTTACCGTCAAGAATGTCAGTAATGAAATGAATCTGAATTATTCCGTTTTGTCGGATGTATTTGTAATCAAAGTCATTTCAATTTCCGAAATGCAGTCCGGCGTCATCATTACACGAAAGATCATGGAGCTTGACAAAGCTATCAGGGCCGCGCACGCGATTACTTCGAGCGGCCTCATAGAAAGCTGGGTTCTGACGCAAATTAAAGACGAAATTGGAAAAGATTCCTCCTCATTTTGAAAAGGAAAATCCGGTATGCCTCTTATCAAAATTGATAATCAAGAACTCGAGATAGAAAAAGGCGAACCGATCCTTACGGCGGCCAAGCGAATTGGAATTGATATTCCCTTTTATTGTTATCATCCCGGATTAAAGATCGTTGCCAGCTGCCGCATGTGTTTGGTGGACATGGTCGGTATGCCTAAGTTAATGCCCGCGTGCTCGACGACGGTTTCCGAATTATCGTCAGGGAAAAAATTAGAAAATAAGTATGATGCCGTTATTTTTACGGAAAATGAGAAAGTAAAAATTGCCCGTAAAGCGGTTCTTGAATTTCTTTTACTAAACCACCCTATCGACTGTCCTATTTGCGATAAGGCCGGGGAATGTAAGCTGCAGGATTATTCGTATGAACACGGCAATGACGCGTCACGATTTGTTGAAGTCAAACGCATCCCGGAGAAAAAAGATTTAGGACCCTCAATTTTTCTTTACACATCACGCTGTATTATGTGTTCCCGCTGTGTGCGGTTCACGGAAGAAATTTCGGGAGGCGAAGAACTGAAAGTGGTTCACCGCGGTGCGCATGCGGAGATTGAAATCGCACCCAACAAGCCGCTCGATAACAAAATGATGGGCAATGTCGTTGATTTGTGTCCCGTGGGATGTTTGATCGATAAACATGAAAAATTTGAAGGGCGCGTCTGGAATTTTGTTCATACAGATAGTGTCTGTCCCGGATGCAGCAAGGGCTGCAATACCACACTGGATATCATGAAGCATCAGAAACTGAATTTGGAAGAACTGGTTGATAAAGTGTATCGCATTCGTCCGCGTGAGAATATGGCCGTCAATCAGTGGTGGATTTGCGATGACGGCCGTTATCACCTGGAGGGCGATAAGGAAAAAACGAGACTGCTCGTCCCGCATACTGTGCAAAACGGAAAGCTGCAGGAAACCGCATGGTTTGGAGCGATGGCCATGGCGGCAGAGAAGATCAAATCTTATAAACCGGACGCGATAACGTTCGTCGGAAGCCCGTACGCATCGAATGAAGAAAACTACTTGTTGGGAAAATTAGCAAAAGCCATAAACGCCGGTGTGGATGTCAGTAAGCCCATGTACGGTTATACCCAGACTTTTAAGACGGATTTCAACAAACACCCTTTCACTATTGAAAACGAAAAGGCTCCGAATTTTGCCGGCGCCAAAACCGTATTGAATTTGCAAGACTCTAAGATTGAGCAAACCATGGCATCAAAAAAATGTGTGATTGTTGTCAATAGCCATAACATTGAAATAATAAACAAACCGGAAACACTGATAGTCCTCAGTTCATTTGAGGACGCGGTCACCCGTTTGGCAGACATCGTCCTTCCGATCGCCTTGTTCACGGAGACCGGCGGTACCTATACGAATAAAGACGGCGCCGTTCAGCGATTTAACAAAGCGATCAATCCGATGGGTGAATCACGGCCCATTTGGAAAATCATGATTGACTTGGCGCAATCATTCGGCCAAGACTGGTATTATGAAACGGTCGGCGATGTGGCAAAAGAAATGAAAGAAAGCATCGGTTCATTCAAGTCCCTGGAATTAGAAAAACTTTACCCACAAACCATTTTGGAAGAGGAAGAATTAGTTTTGTGAGTTAATCCATCAATAGAGAATTCTTTATGGAAGCATTTCTGCCTTACATTTTCATAGCTGCCTTTCTGACCATTTGGCTGAGCAGCGTTCCCGCGATGATTTTGATCGAGCGTAAGGTTAGCGCGTGGGTACAATATCGCGTGGGCCCTAATCGGGTAGGACCTTGGGGGTTGTTGCAGCCTATTGCGGATGCGTTGAAATTTCTGTCCAAAGAAGATGTGATTCCCAATCACGTAAATAAGTGGCTCTATATTTTTGCCCCTGCATTGATGGTATTTCCGGCGTTTTTTGTGATCGGCGTGATCCCGGTCGGTGTTTTCACGATTGGAGGCAAGGAGATCCTTGTCCAGATCGCTCATACCAATATCGGAGTTCTCTTTGTGCTTGCCGTTTCGTCACTTTCTGTTTACAGTATTACATTCGGATCGTGGGCGTCCAATAATAAATATTCCCTGATCGGCGGATTACGCTCCGCGGCACAAATGGTAAGCTACGAACTGCCGATGGGCATTGCTATACTGGGTATGGTCATGCTCACAGGCTCTCTTCAATTGGAAGAAATCGTCAAGTTTCAAATGAACTCTGTTTGGGGAATTGTGTGGCAGCCCTTGGGCGGATTAATTTTCATAACAACGGCGTTTGCTGAAACCAATCGCCTGCCTTTTGATCTGACGGAAGCGGAAGCGGAATTGGTCGGCGGGTATCACACGGAATACAGCTCGATGAAATTTGCAATGTTCTTTCTGGGTGAATATTGTAATATGCTTACCGCTGCTTGTATGATTACTTTACTGTTTCTTGGCGGCTGGAATGTTCCTTTTCTAACTTCGCTTCATTTGGCTTCAAGAACGACCGAACTCATCCAGCTTGGCGGTTTTGCATTCAAAGTAGGATTTCTCATGTTCTTCTTTGTTTGGGTCCGCTGGACGCTGCCCAGGTTTCGTTATGATCAATTGATGCGGCTGGGTTGGAAAAAACTGATCCCTCTGGCTTTGGCGAATATCATCATTACGGCAGTAGTGATGGCGATTGTAAAGTGAAAATTTAAGAAGGAATTCATCATGGCTGGTTCAGTCAAGAACGTTTCGATGCCCCGCGGCGGAAATTGGGTAGATAATACTTATATCATCGCTGTACTTAAAGGGTTGGCTATTACCCTGCAGCACATGTTTGCTAAAAAGACAGTCTTAAGCTATCCGGAAGACAAGAAAGTTTTACCGCAGCATTACCGCGGATTACATATGCTCACGCGCGATGAACGCGGGCGGGAAAAATGCGTAGCCTGCGAGATGTGTTCGACGGCATGTCCGGCCGACTGTATCCGAATTGTTGCCGACGACAGCGGCGATAAGTGGAAGGACGGTTTTGAAAATCGTGAAAAACACCCCAAAATCTTTGAAATTGACGAGCTGCGATGCATTTTCTGCGGCATGTGTGTGGAAGCGTGTCCGGAAGATGCTATCGACATGAGCGACATGCACAATTTAGCGGACTACACGCGGGAAGATTTTATTTACGATAAACAGCGCCTGCTTGGTGTCTATGATGAATACGTCAAAAACCACCCGGACAGGGCAACGCGGTCCGACAGTAATTACAAAGCCATGAAGAATTCGAGCAATTTTACCGTGACCGATGTTGAATTTTCAAAACACCCCGGACACGACGCTCACTGATTAATGGGCCGCCCGTGCGAGCATGCATGACGGTGAATTTTTTTAAGAGGTGATATGGAATCTGCGATACAATATTTTACGGTCAGCCCCTTGTTTTATATTTTTGCCGGATTGGCCGTTCTGCTTGCGATTCTGATGCTGACGGTAGACAACCCTGTTTACAGCGCCATATTTATGGTTCTGACGTTTTTTTGCATCAGCGTTATATACATCACACTGGAAGCAGAATTCATCGCTGCCATACAAGTGCTCGTGTATACGGGCGCGATCATGGTGTTGTTTCTGTTCGTGATCATGCTTCTGAATCTGGGCCGCGGCGTGGATCTGGTGGAACACTCAGGGCCGATGAAATATATTTCTATTGCCATCGCCTTCATCATCTTGATTCAGGTCGGTTTTGCCGTAAAAACGACCGCATTCAATATCGGAGAAAAGGGAGTTTATCCGATTGAAAGAATTCGCGATGCGGGAAACACTGAATCTCTTGCGCAACTGCTGTTCTCTCAGTATTTATACCCTTTTGAAATAGCTTCCATATTGCTTTTGCTAGGCATGGTAGGCGCTATTATCATTTCAAAGAAAAAACAAGAATAAATCTTTGGAGATATTATGGTTCCGTTATCTCACTACTTAATTCTGACGGCGATTATTTTCACTTTGGGTGTTATCGGTGTGTTGACAAGGCGGAACGCGATCATCGTTTTCATGTGCATTGAACTGATGCTCAATTCAGTAAACCTGAGCTTGGTGGCGTTCGCACGATTTTTGGATTCGATGGACGGACAAATTGCCGTTTTTCTTGTCATGACAGTTGCTGCCGCGGAAGTTACCGTGGGCTTGGCTTTGATCGTGGCCATTTACCGAAAGAAGGACACGATCAATATTGACGAAATGCACATGATGCAAGGGTGATGTCTGCGAACAATGACTGATAAATTTTTTCGGAGCGTTTCATGGATCTGATCATTCTCTTAATTCCGACAATTCCTCTGGCCGGGGCGATTGTCAATGTTTTCTTTGGAACGCGGTTCGAGAAGCACGGGGCACCTTCCGAACATGCCGAAGCGCATTCAAAACCCATTGCCGCTTATCTCGCATGCGCTACCGTTGGAATTTCATTTATCCTGTCACTCGTTGTTTTTTCTAAAGTTCTAAACGGTGAGAAATTCAATCTTGATTATTTTGACTGGATCGTTGTTGTCAATCTCAAAATCACTTTCGGATTCCTGATCGATCAATTATCAGGCGTAATGCTCTTGATTGTAACCGGAATAGGATTCCTGATCCACGTCTATTCCCTAGGCTATATGGAGCATGATCCCGACAGGCCGAGGTTTTTCACTTATTTGAATTTGTTTATTTTTTCGATGCTCATGCTCGTGATGGGCAATAATCTAGTTGTGATGTTCTTAGGATGGGAAGGCGTTGGTCTTTGCTCTTACTTACTTATCGGTTACTATTATAAGAAGCAGAGTGCCACGGATGCCGCGAATAAGGCTTTTATCGTTAACCGCATAGGAGATTTCGGATTTGGATTAGGGATATTTCTTATTTTTTCAACATTTGGCACCGTTCACTTTGAACCTCTATTCAAGGCCATAGAAGTATACCCGAATATCTTTTCGATAGGGACGACCATGACAACGATCGGAATGCTGTTATTTATAGGCGCGATGGGTAAATCTGCGCAGATTCCCCTCTATACGTGGCTGCCGGACGCGATGGAAGGTCCGACGCCGGTGTCGGCATTGATTCACGCGGCGACGATGGTCACAGCGGGCGTTTTCATGGTTGCGCGATGTAATCCGATATTTTCATTTGATATCGGGCCGGCTGGATATGTTTTTGGGCTGAGCGCAGGAGATCTGGTGACTTATACGGGCTGCGCAACGGCCCTGTTTGCCGCTACGATAGGATTAGCTCAAACAGATATAAAGAAAGTTCTCGCATACTCAACCGTAAGCCAATTAGGATATATGTTTATCGGCGTTGGCGTAGGGGCTTATTCGGCCGGAATTTTTCACTTACTGACTCATGCGTTTTTCAAAGCTCTATTGTTCTTGGGCGCGGGCAGCGTTATTCACGTCATGGAACATGGATTTCAAAAGGCCGGAGTGCACGATGATCCTCAAGATATTCGCAACATGGGCGGTTTGTTCTCAAAAGCTAAAATTACGGCGATCACGTTTATCATCGGATGGATTGCAATCAGCGGAATTCCTCCTTTTTCAGGGTTTTTCAGCAAAGATGAGATCTTGTCCTCCGCATATGAACACGGACATAACGGAGTTTTCTGGCTCGGCATTATCGGCGCAACTATTACCGCGTTTTATATGTCCCGACTGGTGTTCCTCACGTTTTTTGGAGAGAGTCGTACTAAGCCCGAAGCGCGAGAACATCTGAAAGATTCCGGTTTCACAATGACGGTGCCGTTGATGATTCTTGCGTTTTTTGCCGTAATTGCCGGATTCATTGGAATTCCAGAAGTCTTGGGCGGGGATAACTGGTTCAAACATTTTCTCGCTCCGGTGTTAGGTGAACATCCGGCACCGCATGGCGAACACGGTTTCAGTGAAGAGATCTTACTGGCTATTTCCGTTCTTGCCGGTGTTGTCGGAATTGGCCTTGCCTATACGATGTACATACTCAGGAGAATTGACCCTGAGAAGCTGGCGCTGGACTATAAACCCATTTATGAGACTATTTATCATAAATATTACGTTGACGAAGCGTATGATAAATTCATTGTTCAACCGATCAAATGGGTGTCTGACAAGATTCTCTGGAAAGGCGTTGACACCAAGATCATTGACGGCTTGATCTACCTTCTTGTGATAACGCTTGACCTTATCGGTCGAATACTTCGGTTATTTCAAACGGGGTATGTGCAAACCTACGCGTTTTTCATATCACTCGGCGTTGCGATTATTATCTATTATATCATGAAATAGTATTGGGTTCAATATAACGAGGCTCTCAGATGGAAGAAATTTATAGCGCCATAGTTTTATCGCTGATCATATTCGTCCCGATAGTCGGAGTGTTTGTTCTCGCCTTTATTGATAACAAGAAAGAATACCTCATTAAGGTCATTACATTTGCCTTTACCACGCTCGTGTTTCTTGTTTCAGTTCCGATGTATTTCGTATACAATTCGGCGAACCCGGAGATGCAATTTGTTTACAAAGCCAATTGGATCGTTAATTGGGGCGCATATTATTCCATCGGAATTGACGGATTGAGCCTTTTGCTGATCTTGTTAACCACTTTTACCATGCCCTTGGCCGTGGTTGCTTCCTGGAAGAGCATTCACTTCCATGTTAAGGGATTCATGATCGCTCTGTTACTTTTGGATGCAGGGATGGTCGGCGTGTTCGTTGCCCGCGATCTCCTTTTGTTCTATGTGTTTTGGGAAGCCATGCTGATTCCAATGTACCTTATCATTGGAATTTGGGGCCATGATAATCGGATCAAGGCGGCCGTAACGTTCTTTATATATACCATGGCGGGAAGTTTGTTTATGCTGGTTGCTATCATTTATATGTATTTTCAGACTGCGCCCGTCGCAGTGGATGGCCTGATGACATCATTGCATTCGTTTGCTATAGAAGATTTTTCCAAAATACAATTGCCGTACGAAACCCAGTATTTGTTGTTCTTGTCATTTGCGTTGGCGTTCGCCGTGAAAGTACCTTTGTTTCCTTTTCACACGTGGCTTCCATTGGCCCACGTGGAAGCGCCGACCGCGGGTTCGGTTGACCTTGCTGCGATTCTTCTGAAAATGGGGCCTTACGGGTTCTTACGATTCTGCATTCCGTTCTTTCCGACGGTTTCGCAAGAACTGACTCCGTTTATCATCGCTCTGGCTTTGATTGGGGTTGTCTATGGGGCTCTGGTAGCGATGGTTCAGCCGAATGCCAAGAAATTAGTCGCCTACTCATCCGTGAGCCACTTGGGATTTGTCATGCTGGGGATTTATTCAATGAATATTCAGGCCTGGCAGGGCAGTATGATGATCATGATCGGTCACGGAGTTTCAACGAGTGCACTCTTTTTGATGGTTGGAATGTTGTACGACCGGAGGCATACGCATGAAATTGATAAATTCGGCGGATTGTGGAAGGTCATTCCAGCATTTTCTGTGATATTCATGGTCGTATGTATGTCCTCGCTGGGCTTGCCCGGAACCAACGGATTTATCGGCGAATTTTTGGTGCTCCTCGGAACCTTTGGCTCGACGATCTTACATTCGAAGTTGTATGCAACCATTGCCATGACGGGCGTCATTCTTGGAGCGGTTTATTTACTATGGATGTATCAGCGGGTCATATTCGGAGAAATAAAACACGAAGAAAACAGAACGTTGAAGGATCTGTCCTTGCGAGAATACTGTCTGATCATCCCTTTTGTAATTATTATTTTCTGGATGGGTGTTTATCCTAAAACGTTGACTGACAAAACCGAAGCGACCATGCAAAAGTACCTCAAGAATTATCGCACGGCAATTGAGCAAAACAAGAACAAAGAGGAAATTAAGAAACCAATTTCCGTCAAAGAAATCAAATAGAAACGTACCACGTGAAAACGAATGTTCTTCTTGTTCTTTGTTTTTTTTTCGCTCTCCGGCCGCTGCAGGCTGACAATGGGTACGCCGAATCATCGGACGGCGTAAGAATTTATTACGAACAATCGGGGCAGGGTGAACCTCTCGTTTTGATCGGGAGAGGGCCCGGAAGCTCCCATACGTACTTCAAACCTTATTTCAATAAGTTAGAAAAGATTTTCTCGATTATTTATTTTGACGCACGCGGCCGCGGCCGTTCGACGAAACCTGCGCGTTCCGATTCATATACCGTGGACAAAGATGCGGATGACCTTGAAAATTTGCGCAAGCATCTAGGTTACGAAACGATCAATGTATTCGGCCATTCGTTCGGCGGAATCGTGGCGCAAAGCTACGCGATCCGTTATCCGGATCGCGTGAAGCACCTGATCTTGTGCAATACGTTTCACAGCGCGAAAGGCTGGCAAAGCAACATTGATAACTGCAACCGCCGCATTCAGGAAAGCTATCCCGGCGTCTGGAAAAAACTCTACCAAATGCGTGCGGAGTCCAAATCCAATACAATAGCATGGAGAAAACTTTATGACCCATGTATTGAAAATTTGTATTGGAATAGTGTTGAAAAAAAGAAAAAATTCTTTAGGAAATACGAAACGATCAAGGCAGGGGCGGATCAATTTGCGGACGAGGTCTATTACGCGATGATCGGCGAGGATCCCGACGTAGAGGTCGGCGGGACGATGAAAGATTTCGATCTCAGAAGTGATTTGGACAAGATCAGGGTGCCGGCACTGATTTTGGCAGGCCGCGCCGATCAGATTGCAACCGTGCGGCAAGCAGCGGAAATCCAGGAATTGATTCCAAAAGCGAAGCTTCATATATTCGACGAAAGCGGGCACTATCCCTTCGTCGAAGAAAACGCTTCATTTACGAAGACCGTTGAAACATTCATCGTTAATAAGAAAAAGAGAAATAAAAAAACGACGACTAATTTGACACAGGAATGATTTCTTGAGCCAGTCCCATTACATCATTTGCCCGAGCTGCGCAAAAACCAACACCTTCGACCAGGGATTGGCGGCGTGCGTCTACTGTAAATACACATTTGCGTCCCACGTGGATGAATTTCCGCAAAAATACGCCTCGCAGCTAGCCTCCGCTGATTACGCTACAACGGTTGAGCAAATCCTACTGGATATCTCCCGGCAGGGATTTGAAGACTCGGCTTATCTGATCCAGGCTTTGTTTAGCGGTAATTATAACAACGATACGGATTTCAGGACCATCGGCTTGGCCTTGCATGCGGTCCATAAAGACGCTCTTGCTTTAACATGCTGCGAACGCGCGCTGCAAATAAATCCTCAGGATTCATGGAATCACCATGGCGTGGCCGTTTGTTATGAGCCAATCGGCGTGCAGGATAAAGCATTGAAACACGCGCAAGAAGCCGTTCGGCTCCTGCCGACGGAAACGGCACATCACAATCTGCTGGCCGACATTTATGATAAACAAAGCCTGTTTACACTTGCGGCAAAATCGTATTTGCACGGGATGGCTATTTCCGGCACCTATGAGAGGAACTTCGATAATCTTGTCGATGATGCGGTGGACCTGGTACAGTTGGAAGCTTATCAAGCGGAATTATTGAAAACTTATTCTCAATCCGTGGTCCTCTATCAGGCGATGGGCAACTTATATCTGGCAAAATTACAATTTGAAAAGGCAGAGGATAATTACAAGAAAGCCGCCTCGTTAAAGCCCAATCAGCCGACGCTGCTCAATAAACTGGCGGAAGTTTATCAAAAAGAAAATAAAATCGATCAGGCGCTCGACGAATATAAGAAAATCCTCGTGTTTGACGATAAGAATATTGAAACGCTGCGAAACCTCGGCCGGCTCTATAAAGAAAAAGCACACTGGGCGGAAGCGCTAAAATATTTTGAAAACATTTTGAATCTCAATTCTAAAGACAGCAATGCGGCTTACGAGACCAAAGAAATGTATCGCAAGCTGAATAATCCACAAAAAGCCATCGAAGTGATGACGAGCTATCAGAGGGCGGACGCGAGCTATTTCAACTGGGCTATGCATCATATTTTTGAAATTTTGTATTATGACCTAAAAGAAGATAAGCAGTTGTGCGAGCTCGTTGAAAAGACCTATCCCAATAAGATCAGCGATTCGTTTGTCTACGATTATTACGGCTACAGTTTGATGAACTTAGGCCGCCTCGAAGAAGCGGTGAAGTCTTTCGGACGATTCGTCGAACTGGAACCGAAGAATGCCCGCGTGATGCGTGAGCTGGGCCGTGTATTTTGCGATCTGCAGAAATACCAGGAAGCGATTGAGGTTCTGACCAAATCATTTACTATCGAGAATAAGAATTCGTACGGGTACTATTATGTCGCGCTGGCCTATCACAAATTAGGTAAAGATGATATTGCCAAGAAAATGCTGTTGGAAGGGAAGCAATTCGATCCGAATTATAAGTGGTTTGACGACCTGCTTGCTGAAATTGATCCGAATTATCAAATTGCAGCGCCCACGGAAACCTCTCACCAGGACACCACTTCCACGGCCGGGATTTTGGGCGAAACCGTCGTCACCGGGCTTCCTAATTTTCTGCGCGATTTGACACAATTAGCCAAAGAGAATAAAATTGATAATATTTTCGGCCGTGAAAACGAATTACTCGAGGTCATTGAGGTTTTGTGTCGCCGGAGCAAGGCGAATCCGCTAATCGTCGGGCAGCCGGGTGTCGGCAAAACCGTATTGGTGAACGGTTTGGCACATTTACTTGCGAAAGGAGAGGTGCCGGATATCTTGCGCGACTACCGCTTACTGGAATTGGAAGTGTTTGCGGTAGTAGCCGGAACACGCTACGTCGGAACCCTGGAGCAAAAATTCATGCAGTTGGCGCAATTTTGCCGAACGAATAAAGTGATCATCTTTATCGATGAGCTTCACACGCTGATGGGCGCGGGTTCCTACAGTTCGCATGAGACAGGCGGTTTGGATGAGATGTTCAAGCCGCTGATGACCCAGCCGGATTTTAAATTGATCGGCGCCACGACGAATGAAGAATACCAGAAAAATATTGCCAAAAGCGGCGCATTCGACAGGCGCTTTACGCGCATCACCGTGTTTGAACCGGCCAAAGATGAAACGATCAAGATTCTGGAATCCATGCGGGGGAAATTAGAGACGTTTTATCATGTGGAGATCACGGAAAAGATCTTGCGTACCGTACTTGAGTTATCGGACAAATACGTGAAAAATCGTTTCTTTCCGGATAAAGCCTGCGATATACTTGAACGTGCAGCCATCAAAGCGAGTCTATCGCGGCCTCGCGACAGTAAGGAAACTTTAGCCGTGAACGAACATCATGTGGTTCAAGCGGTTTCGCAGATAACGCGTATTCCGGAAAGCAATATTCAGATTGATGCTATGAGCGGAATGATCTCACTGGAGGATCAATTGCGCATGCGGGTGATCGGTCAGGAAGAGGCCATTACGAAAGTTGCGGAAGTCGTTCGGATGACCAAGAGCGGTTTGGATGTTAATCCCGAAAGGCCGGACGGAGTATTCCTGTTTGTCGGACCGACCGGAGTTGGAAAAACAGAATTGGCGAAAGCTTTGGCTGAAGCGCTGGAAGGCAGCGAAAAGCGCCTCGTCCGGATTGACATGTCCGAATACAGTGATCAATACGCGCTGTCGAAACTCATCGGCACCGCACCCGGTTTTGTCGGCTATGATGACGAAGGACGTTTAACTAAGGCGGTACGGGAAGACCCGTCGGCGGTTATACTCCTGGATGAAATTGAAAAAGCGCATACGAAAATCCACGAAGCGTTTTTGCAGGTATTTGATGATGGGCGAATGACGGACGGAAAAGGACAAACGATTTCTTTTTCACACAGTACGATTATCATGACGTCGAACCTTGGTTCGGAGCACATTTACGGCAAATCGAAACTGGGTTTTGGGACTGCGCATACGGACGCGCATAAAGAAATTTCGGATGGCATTACCGATTCACTCAGAAAACATTTTAGTCCCGAATTTCTGAACCGCATTGACGAGATCATCGTTTTCCAGCAGCTGGATGAAAGTGTATTACGGCAGATTGCCCGGCAAAAAATTGACGCCATTGTGAAGCGGTTCGAAGAAAAGGAAATCCGTATTAATGTAGCCAGTGAAATTGTTGATCTCTGCGTTCGAGGCCTGGACAACAAGCGTGAGGGCGCACGGGGAGTGAACCGGTCGTTGGAAGATCTGATTTCAAGACCGCTGTCGCGTGTGATGATCCAAAATCCGGGCTGCCGCGTGTATAATATTACCCGGCACGAGGATAAAGTGGTAGTACTGAGAGGCATGTAGTGAGACGATCGAAAATCGCAAATCAAAAACTCTAATTCGTTTGGAGGTTACGTGGAGGTCATTATTCCGGATACGAACATGGCGGCGATCATGCCGCAGATTATTCTGTGCATCGGTGCGTGTTTGGTTTTACTGATGGGCGTTTTCACTCCTTTCTTGCGAAAATGGATCGGCTATATTGCGTTCGCCACATGCGTTGCCGCTTTGATCAGCGTGTTTACCCTATGGCAGTCAAATCTCGTGGTGTTCAGCGGAATGCTCACTATCAATTACTACACGAATGCTTTTTGTGCGATCATTTTGATGAGCTCGGCGTTGGTCTGTCTGGTTACGCGGGACGACGTCGATGAACACAAGATCGGAGAGTTTTTCTCGATCGCCCTGATGTCCACGATGGGTATGATCATTATGGCTTCGAGTCAAAATCTGATGGTGATCTTTCTCGGTTTGGAGATCATGTCCATAGGGTTGTATATCATGATCGGTATGAATCGTGCGCGCGTCCGCTCGCTCGAGGCATCGTTGAAATATTTTCTTCTGGGTGCATTTTCATCCGGATTTTTTCTCTACGGAATTTCTCTCACCTACGGTGCGACGGGCAGTTTTGATCTGGTGAAAATAAAATCCTACCTTGACGCCCACAATTTATTAGGCGATCCGCTGATGCTGGCGGGTACGTCGCTCCTGCTCATCGGGTTCGGCTTTAAGGTGGCGCTCGTCCCGTTTCACATGTGGTCGCCGGATGTTTATCAGGGTTCACCCGCGCCGGTCACGGCATTTATCGCCACCGGCCCTAAAGCCGCGGCCTTTGCCGCATTTGCTCGCGTGTATATCGACTCCCTTCCCTCTCTGTCCCTCGAGTGGGCGCCGATATTATTTTGGATATCGATCATCAGTATGATCGCAGGAAACTTGCTCGCTCTTATTCAACGCGACATCAAACGCATGTTGGCGTTTTCGAGTATTTCACATGCCGGGTATATTATCATGGGAATCATTGCCGGGCCCAAGCTGGCCGAAAGCAATCCTGAATTGGCTCCGGCGGCCATTATCTATTACGTCATGGTTTACACTTTGATGAATGTCGCTGCATTTACGATCATCCACGTGTTTGAAACGCGTGAAGGAAGAAATTTGAATGTTGAAGATTTTTCGGGATTTGGATTTCGTTATCCTCTGCTGAGCGTATCCATGTCCATAGCCATGCTATCGATGGCAGGGTTTCCGCTCACCGGCGGCTTCATCGGTAAACTTCAGATCTTTTCAGCGGCCGTTGACGCGGGTTATGTCGTTATGACCGTCGTCGCCGTGATCACAACCACGATTTCAGTTTATTATTATCTCGGCGTGATGGTAAATATGTACTTCAAAGATTCTGAAAAGCCGCTGGACGATATTCACGTTTCACGAACAACCTGGATGACAATTCTGGCGAGCAGTACCGGCTTGATTTTACTGGGCGTGATTCCTTCGATTATCACCGATGTGGTGAAAGGATTGTTTCACCTTGTTCTTTAATGAATGCGTCCCGGTTTGTTAATTATTATGTAACTTTGTGTCTTTGTGGTATAAGCCTCTTCAAAATTCTCGCCATTCATAATCAAATGCAACCATGAAAGTCGCCGTATTTTTGGGTGGAACTTCCAGCGAGCGCAACGTCTCTTTGTCTTCCGGTTCCGCCATTATCAAAGCCCTGCAAGAACTCAAACACGAAGTGGTAGCGCTCGACCCTGCTTTTGGAAAGGATCAGCCCTCTCACGAAGCTTCTCAAATCGGACAAACGCCGCCGGACCCGGAGGTTTTGGGAAATTTGTCATCCGAAAAATACGGCCGGAATGCTTTTGAACTTGTTGAATTAATTCGTTCGGCTAAGGTAGATCTGGTTTTCAACGCGCTGCACGGCGGCGACGGCGAAAACGGAATTATTCAGGCATTTCTTGACCTGAACAAAATTAAATATACGGCTTCCGGCTTTCTCGCAAGTGCGGTCGCCATGAATAAAGTATTATCCAAGCGCCTCTTCGAAAGCGAAGGCATTCCGACGCCGCATTATCTTTTTTATGAAAAAGATTCGGATTTTCATGCCGCCGAACACCTAATCAATGAAAAAGAATATCCAATTGTCGTTAAGCCTAATTCCGAGGGCTCGACCGTTGGATTGACGGTGGTCAAAGAAGAGCTTGCCCTGGAAGCTGCTTGGAACAAAGCTTCGCGCTATGGTGATATTCTGATAGAGAGTTATATTGCCGGGCGCGAATTAACGGTGTCGGTCCTTGGCGATGAAGTTTTGCCGGTCATTGAAATTATTCCAGAAGGCGGAATTTACGATTACGAGCACAAATACACCAAAGGAAAGACCAAGTACGTTTGCCCTGCGGAATTGCCGGATGACATTTCTGCGGAAGCGCAGCGGCTGGCATTAACGGCGTTTAAAATTTTGGGCTGTAAAGGATACGGACGCGTTGATTTTCGATTGGGCCCGGAAAATCAATTGTTTTGCCTCGAAGTGAATACGCTGCCCGGTATGACATCCAGCAGCCTGCTTCCGAAAGCGGCGAAAGCGGCCGGAATGGAATTTCCGGTACTCATTGACAAGATCATTCGGTTGGCGCTGAAGTAATTATCCGCGGGCTATTTTTATTTTCGAATTTGTTCAAAGACATTTGATTCTCGTAATATGTAATATTGAGGAGTTTGAACGATGTCCTATAAGAATCTATTATTTGAGGTAAGAAACCGAATTGCTTACCTCACGATTAATCGTCCGGATAAACTCAATGCGCTGAACAGTGAAACGTTCACCGAATTGGGCGACGCGTTAAAGAAAATAAATGAAGACGCCGCAATTGTCGGCGTCATCCTAACCGGCAGCGGCGAAAAAGCCTTCGTCGCCGGAGCCGACATTACCGAATTGGCTGTGCAAACCCCGGTGACCGCAAAAGAATTCGCGCTGCGGAGCGAGGTCGTATTGTGCGCCATCGAACGCATGAGCAAGCCGGTCATTGCCGCGGTGAACGGATTTGCGCTCGGCGGAGGATGTGAACTCTCCATGGCGTGTCACATGCGTGTCGCTTCAGAAAACGCCAAGTTCGGTCAGCCGGAAGTTAATTTGGGACTCATCGCCGGCAACGGCGGAACGCAGCGCCTTCCGCGCCTCATTGGAAAAGGCCGTGCCCTTGAATTGCTGTGCACGGGCGATATGATCTCCGCCGAAGAAGCGTACCGTATCGGACTGGCCAATAAGATTACGAAAAAAGAAGAATTGATAGCTACCTGCGAAAAAATACTGAATACGATTGCCGCCAAGGCCCCGGTAGCTGTCAAACTCACACTGGAAGCGGTTCAAAGCGGTATGGAAATGACGCTTGCCGAAGGTCTCAATTTGGAGGCCAATCTATTCGGACTTGCGTTTTCAACGGAAGATATGAAAGAAGGCACGAAAGCATTTATTGAGAAAAGAAAAGCGAATTTTCACGGAAAGTGATTTCTATTTATTCATCCTATTTTTAAAATCCTAATGTGATCAACGTAATTATTTTTGCAGTTATTTCTCTCGTCTCCGTAATTATCTTTTTTACCACTAAAGCACTTTCTCCGCACGTCATTTGGAAAATTTTGTTTCCAATAGCGTTGCTTATTGGAATAACTTTAGTTGTCATCGAAAGCGCTGAAATTCGAGCTTCTTTCAAAATACGAAAATGGCCGACAGCGGAAGCGAAAGTTATTTCCTCGCAGATTGCCGGCGTACGGGCATTCCATCCGGATATTAAATACCAATATCAGGTTCAAGGCGTCACGTATGTGGACAGCACGGACATGAACATGCCCGAATTTGAGAATAAACGCAGCCGGCACACGACCGCCGGAAAAATTGTCGGACAATATTCCGCCGGAACCGTTGTGACGATTCATTACGACCCTGAAAATCCGGCGATTTCAAAAGTGTCCACGAGCGCTTCCTACTCAGCGTATTTGATCTTGACCGTCGGCGCGATGCTCTATGGCACGGGCGTTTTCTGGGCGTTGAATATTGTTGCGCGCTATTTGAGGAAACAATCCGTCAATTGATTTTTACCGCGTCATTAATTAGATTTTGAATGATTTCCTTCCCTCTGATTTTTAAACTACTTCTGAAACTACCGACAGGGAGAAAATGACCATGAAGCCTTACGCACCCGACAAGATCAGAAACATTTGTCTTGCTTCGCACGGCGGCACCGGAAAAACGACTTTGGCCGAAGCCATTCTTTACGTCACCGGCGTTAAGAAACGGTTTGGAACGGTCGAAGAAGGCTCGACCACGAGCGATTATAATTCGGATGAGATCGAGAGGAAATTTTCGATCAACACATCGCTGATGCACTGCGAATGGAACGGTCACAAAATCAATATTCTCGATACGCCGGGCTACGCAGATTTTCGCGGCGAGGTGAAAAGTGCCATGAGTGCGGCAGACATGGTGATCATTCCGGTCAGGGCAACGGCCCTGCTGGATGTGGGAACAGAAATTGCGTGGGATTACGCGGAAGAGTATAAGATTCCGGCGATGTTTGTCGTCAACGAACTCGATAAAGAGAACTCGAATTTTGACAAGACGTTTGACGTTATAGTCGAGCGGTTCGGCGGAGATAAACACATCGTCGAAATCGGATTTCCTATCGGCGAAGGGCGTCCGGATTTTAACAAGATCTTTGACACCATCAAAATGCAATTGTTGAAATTCACGCTTGACAAATCCGGAAATTACGAAGCGCTTGACGTTCCCAATGAATTCAAAGACCGGATGAACAAATTACATGAAATTCTGATCGAAGACGCGGCGGAAAGCGAAGAGAAATTCATGGAGGATTTTTTTGAGACCGGTACGTTAACCGATGAAGAATTTCGAAAGGGGTTGCGTGAAGGGATTTTGGCAAGAAAGATCATCCCGGTATTCTGTACGGATGGGATTTTTTCCGTCGGCATCAAGCAGCTGCTTGATTTCATTGTTGACTACGGGCCGTCACCGGTGGATAGGCCGGTGAAGAAGGGGCTGGCACTCAACGGCGCGAGTGAAACACGCGAATGTAAGTCCGACGCACCTTTCTCGGCGTTTGTTTTCAAGACCATCAGCGAACCCCACGTCGGTGAATTGTCCCTGTTCCGCGTCTATTCCGGTTCGGTGAAAACCGGCGAAGATGTGATGAATTCCAGCAAAAACGTTATAGAGCGCATCGGCCAGGTGTTTTTGCTGAACGGCAAAGAGCGCACGGAAATAGGGTATGCGGGCGCCGGCGATATTGCGGCGCTGGTTAAACTCAAGGATACACACACGAACAATACACTCACCGACAAGAACAAAGCCATTCGTTTTGAGGAAATTAAATTTCCCGACCCGATCATCACGTTTGCGATCACGCCCAAAGGAAAGAGCGACGAAACCAAAATCAGTACCGGTTTACACGCTTTTCACGAAGAAGACCCGGCATTCATATTTACGTACGACACCGAGACCCTGCAGAGCATCGTCAGCGGTCAGGGAGAAATGCATCTCCTGATTATCACAAAACGTTTGAAGGACCGCTTTGGGGTGGAAGTGGAATTGCACGAACCGAGAATTGCCTACAAGGAGACGATCCGCAGTGCGATCAAAGACGCGGAATTCAAGCATAAGAAGCAGTCCGGCGGACGCGGGCAGTACGGGCACGTGCATTTGAAAATCGACCCTAAGAAACGCGGCGCGGGTTTTGAATTCGTTAATGAGATTGTCGGCGGCGTCGTACCGGGGCGATTTATCCCGGCGGTCGAAAAAGGCGTTATCGAGGCGATGACGGGCGGTGTGATCGCCGGCTATCCGGTGGTGGACGTTCGCGTGGAATTGTTTGACGGAACATATCACGATGTGGATTCGGATGAACTGTCTTTCAAAATAGCCGGGGCGCAGGCTTTTCGTAAAGGTTTTAAAGATGCGCATCCGGTGATGCTTGAGCCGATCTATGAACTGGAAGTAAAGATCCCGGACGAATATATGGGTGCGATCATGGGCGACATATCCAGCCGGCGCGGGCAGATTCAAGGCATGGATGCGGACGGACATTTTCAAATCGTGCGCGCGCATATCCCGCTCGCTGAGATCCTGAAATACGCAACCATCCTGCGCTCGATGACCAGCGGCCGCGGGGTGTTCCGGAAGAAGTTTTCTTATTATGCCGAATTGCCGCATGAAGTCGCACATAAGATCATTCACGAATATGAAGAAAGAAAAGCAGCCGGAGAAAAGTGACCCTAATCCAACCGGAAACAAATACAAATCATAAAAAAGGTTATGTCCGATCCGAAACAACTGCCGTATTTGATCAGGCTTCTCGATGACGAGTCGGAAATCGTTCAAGAGACCGTGATGAGAGAATTGATGTCGTTCGGCCCTGAGCTTCAAACACAGCTCACCCGTCAGAATATTATTTTGGACAGACAGCAGAAGCAGGCCTTGCAGGAGTTTTTGGAGAGCCAAAATCAAATTTGGATTCAAGAAGTGTGGCCGCAATGGTTTTCGCTCCTCGACGACAAAGAAAAATTAGAAAAAGCATTGAGCCTATTGGCGGAATTTCAATACGGCAGAAATTATCCGGTGACCTTGAGATTTCTGCTCGATCAGCTGGCGGAAGAATATGCATCAACTTATCCCGCCAATGATTCTCTGCGGCTTTCAGAGTTTTTATTTGAAATAAAAAATCTCAAAGGAGCGGAGACGGATTATCATAGTCCGATGAACAGTAATCTAAATTACGTCATTGAAAAAAAACGCGGTATTCCGATCAGCCTGGCTTGCATTTATATCTTAGTCGGCCATCGGTTGGGGCTGGAGATACAGGGACTGAATTTCCCCGGACATTTTCTCACGCGTGCGTACTCGGGCACAAAATCCTTCATCGTGGATTGTTTCCATCACGGCCGCTACGTGGATGAACAGCGTCTTGAGACGACAGAACCTTCGCAATTACTGACCCGTGAAAAAATAGCTCATCTAGAATGCGATGCAAAAATGATCATCGGCCGGGTTCTGCGGAATCTGATCAATGCGTATCAACTTGAAGGCGATGACATACGCGGCGCATTGATGACGAAGTTGCTGAGCGCGTTGCCCAAGGATTCGTAGTGGCTGACATTCGAAAAACCAGGCTGGATCAACTCTACTCCACATACGACGCCACGTACATCTTTTCCGATCCCCTCCAGTTGATAAAAACATTTCCGGATCCCCGCGATCAGGAAGTTGCTGCCGTGATGATTTCCGCGATGGCTTTCGGACACGTGCAGCAAATCATAAAAGCCGGGAAATTTTGTCTCGATTTGATGGACCACACGCCGAGGACCTTTGTTGATCGGTTTCTCCCCGAAATCGAGATCGTGCGCTGGAAAAAGTTTTATTACCGCATGGTCAAACCCACCGATATGCTGCGATTATTGTTTACGTTGAAATTAATCTTGCAGAAACACGATTCCCTGGCCGGATGGATTTCTTCAAAATACGACGATGCCGATGACCATTTGGGAATTACCTGGGCACGATGCGTCCGAGAAATCAAATCTATAGATGCCGGTGAATGGCAGTGGAAGAGGTCCCGGGGAATTGGTTTCGGTCATTTGCTTCCTGATCCTTTGAATAAAAGCGCCTGCAAGCGGGCAAACTTGTTGCTCCGCTGGATGGTTAGAAAAGACAATGTGGACTGCGGAATTTGGAGCGACTTGCCGGCATCAAAATTGATCATTCCGCTCGATACCCATGTTCAAAGAATTTCATATAATATCGGCTTGACCGATCGGGAAGATCTTTCGTGGAAAACGGCTCTGGAAATTACGGAGAGCCTTCGAAAGCTGGATCCGGCTGATCCTGTCAAATACGATTTTGCAATCTGTCGTCTGGGTATTTTGCAGATGTGTCCGAAGAAGCGTGATTTGACCAAATGCGCAGGATGCCCGATCGTTGAGATTTGCCGGCTATGAAATTTCGTGCTCGGAAGGTTCAGTCTCAAAAAGACGGCAGGAATAATCGAGTGAAATTTCTTCTTTAGAAAGATGGCATTGATAATGAAAGGAAATGTCTTTAGAGCCCATTTTCAAAAAAGCAAGACGATGCTTGCAGGTCTGGCACGTATTCTTTCTGTTCGATTTGATTTTCGGCTTGCGCAGCGTTTTGAGCGATTCCTGATTGGCACGGGCGGTAGAAATCGTCAGGGATTGAATGTGCGTCATTTCCCTGAAAATGGTATTGATCATTTTCAGGAACTGTCTGATTTGGGTCAGTGATTTTCGAACCTTAACCAAGAAAGCAATTTGAATAATCAGAAGGACCAATAAAACGGCAATCAGAAAATAAACAAAAACTTCCCCAAATCCCAATTCGATAAAAAGTGTCATAGTATCCAAAGGTAATCGAAACACGCCGTAAAATCAACTTTTTACAGGTGAGTTCTCCAGGACACAATGTCCGTTCCAAACCTCCTGACGATCACTTGCCTTTCAACAACGATTGATAATACCGGCACACCCCGTTCATGATGCACGCGTCGCATTGAGGGTTCTTGGGCCGGCAGATTTCCCTTCCCAAAAAAGAAATGGCCATTCCGGCCTCATTCCAGTGTTTTTTTGGAATCAATTCCATCAATTGCTTTTCGATTTTGTCCGGCTTGTCTCCCGTTGCGATACCGATGCGGGGCGCGACCCGTATTACGTGCAAGTCCACGATGATACCTTCGGATTTTCCGCCCGATTCGCGAATGATCACATTGGCCGATTTTCTTCCAATGCCGGAAAGTTCCGTGAGTTCTTCCATCGTGTACGGAATTTTTTCGTCATTCCCGATTGCCCGACTCAATGAGACAAGCCATTTGGCTTTGTTGAAATAATTTCTCACGGACTTGATGTAAGGAAATAGATCATCTACCGTAGTCCGGGCGAGTTCTTTCATCGAAGGAAAAGCTTTGAAGAATTCCGGAGCCAATTCATTAATATGCTTGTCCGAATCGCGGGCGGAGAGCAGGGTCGCTACAACCAGTTGATAGCGGTTTTTATAATTCAACGGATGTTTTTTACCGGAATATTTCTTGAAAAGCGGCCGGAGGGATTTGAGCCAATTGGTCTTGCTCATAGGACACAAAGAAACTATTTATTTTACGGCTTCCGCTATGGGGCTTTCGATCGGTATGGAAAAACTAAAAGTGGAACCTTTTCCTTTTTTACTCTGCACCCAAACTTTTCCTCCGTGTATTTCCACAATCTTTTTGACAATAGACAATCCCAGGCCCGTACTGGATTCCCCGGCTGTCGGCTTGGAACTCAGTTTTGTAAATTTCCCGAAGATATTATCCATATCCCCTTCGGTCAAGCCGAGCCCGTTATCCTCGATATGCGTGATAACCTCTTTATTTGTCGATTCACAATATACACGCACGTGCCCGCCCGCATTAGAATATTTTATGGCATTGCTGATCAAATTGTCGAATACTTCCATGATACGCGTCTTATCCAGCATGACTTCCGGCAAGCGGGAGTTCTTTTCGATTACGAGTTTAATATTCTTCTTGGCGGCGCTGCTATTGTGGTTTTCTTCACACTCGTTCAAAATGGAATGAACACTTTCTTTTTTTAAGTTAAGGCTGATTTTTCCGGATTCGATGGCAGACAAATTTAACAAGCCGGCTACGATTTCCATTAAATTCTTCGAGGAAAAATTAATGCGTTCCAGCATTTTTTTTGCGTTGACCAAGTCCAACGATTCCATTTCAATATCCATCAGCAGCAATTGCGCGAAGTTGCCGATATTGCCCAGCGGATTACGAAGATCGTGA
This sequence comes from uncultured Bacteroidota bacterium, assembly GCA_964563165.1. Classification (GTDB taxonomy): domain Bacteria; phylum CLD3; class CLD3; order SB21; family SB21; genus CAZLWA01. The sequence continues at coordinate 169,081 of CAZLWA010000005.1, forward strand.
GCCACCACGCCTAAAAATTCATTTTTGGCTTCGTTCAATTTTTTCAGCTCTTCAAGAATTTTTGTCTTCAAGAAAGCCGATATGATGTGTTCTTTCAGATTATGCAGGATCTGGCGATCGTGGTCATCAAAAGCCTCTTCACTCTGCATATTATCAAAAATGAGATATCCTTCCACGGTTTGTTTAACTTTAACGCGAAGAACGATCATGGATTTCGGGACGGGCAAATGATCCAGCATATTCTGGCGTTCCGGCATTTTCTTCACGAGAAAAATATCCTCATAAAGCTCGTCGGCATTTTTCGTAAACAGATCGGCCGTTTCCTCCGGAGTTAACTCGATGGACTTCAGGGCCTCCAGATCCCAGCCCTTGGTAACTTTGAATTTGAAGTGGTCCGAGTCTTTGTCGTAGACAAGAACCCTCGCCCGCTCCAGACCTTTGATGACTCTGGACTGGTCGAGAATCGTATTCAAAAAGCCGACAAAATTCATTTCTGAATTAATGGACTTGACGATGATATTTATCTTTTCAAGTTCCTCCTTTTTCTCTCTCAGGCTTTTCGCAAGTAATTTCAGATCAAACGTTCGGTCGTCCAACTGACGCTCCTGCCTCTTTTTCATCTCTTCAAGCTGCAGTTCATTGTCTTTTTTCAGCTCCTGGATCTGCAGTTGATATTTCCAATGTAGCAAAAACGCGATGCCCGCCGCCGCCGCGATAAGAGCGACTATTATTACAATTACGATATCCATGTCCCCTTCCATTAAAACAAAATTATTCGATGGTAATAAAGCTCCAAAAGATAAGATTAAAAATGAATTAATCAAACAAATTGATTTGATCTATTCCGCCTCGCAGGAACGGTGCGGGGTTGCCGTGGGCGAAGTTCTTATTCAGGCCGTATCGGCCGGCATATAATTCAAAAACACGAGCCAGGTGTTCCGCCATAAGGCCTTCGCCGCTCATACGTTTGCCCCATTCGGAGGTATTTAATTTTCCATTCCGGACCGCTTCAATAGCATGAATGACCTTTTCTTTCTTTGCGGGATATTCACGCTGCATCCAGTCGGTGAACAGTTCCTTCAACGCATGCGTTAACCGGACGACCGTAAAGCCGGCCCTGGCCGCTCCCGCCTCGGCTGCGAGGCGCAAAATTTCCGGCATTTCGTGATCGTTCAAACCCGGGATTATCGGCGCCGTCATCACGCCGACCGGAATGTCATTTTTTGCTAAGATTTCAATCGCTTTCAAACGGTTTTTGGGAATGGACGTGCGCGGCTCCATGCGATGAGCCAAGGACACATCCAGCGTCGTTATCGAGATCATCGCACCGCATAAATTCAGCCGGGCTAGTTCCTTCAGGAGGTCGATATCGCGTGTGATCAGGAAATTCTTTGTTATTATCCGAACGGGATTGCGGTATTTCAAGAAAACTTTGAGCAAATCACGCGTGATCCGGAATTTTTGTTCGGCTGGTTGATAACAATCCGTATTGCCGGAAAGGCAGATGGCTTCAGAATTCCAATCGGGTTTTAAAAATTCCTTTTCTAGAAGTGCCGCCGCATCATACTTTACCAGGATCTTAGTTTCAAAATCCAGGCCGGATGAATATCCTAAATACTCATGGGACGGCCGCGCGTAACAATAAATACACCCGTGTTCGCACCCCCGGTAAGGGTTGATACTGTAAGTGTAAGGAATGTCGGGAGAATCGTTTCTAGCTAAAATGGTTTTTGTATGGTCACGGATAAATTCGGTTGGAACTCTTTTCTCTGCGTCTTCATCACCGATGTCCTCAACAGAGATTTCGGAATGAAATTCATCAAAGCGATTGGCGGGATTGAAACCTGAGGCGCGTCCTTTAGTTGTTTTTGTAAATTGCTTTTGCGGTATACGGTCAAAATCGTTATATTCAACGACAGTATCTTCTGAAAGATTTTCAGACTTCGAGTCTTTTTGAGTATTATTTTTAGCAGGCATAAGTGAAGTTAGATTCTTTTTTTTGAATTTGCAAACAGAATTCATACAGCGTCCTCTTTAATTCAAGCCAACAGTTCAAATTCTTATTCCAGGAGATCCTATGTCCCACCGCACCAATTTTGATGAGGCTAAACCAAGGCCGTTTAATCTGCGCCCAAGGCGGGCCGTTTTCTACGATGTCGCAGAAATAATCAAAGAAAAAGGCACTGAAATTCCGGAAGGCGAGATCAAGTTTTTTGAAGAACTTGACTTGGTGTATCGAACGATGTGCGGTATTTTGTATAATTTCGTTCCGCTCTCAGGCCACCCGGGCGGAAGCCTCTCATCGGGGCGCATTGTCGAAGGTTTGCTTTACACTTCGATGGATTATGATTTTGCCAGGCCGGATATTCCGGAAAATGACATGCTTGCTTATACCGCCGGGCACAAGGCGATGGGACTCTATGGTATGTGGGCTCTGAGAAATGAAATGGTGCGGATTTCCGATCCGTCTTTGCTTGCGCCGGAGAAAAGACAACTACGCTTGGAAGATTTACTGGGATTCAGAAAAAATGTCACTCAAGGTACGCCACTTTTTGAAAAATTCAAATCTATTTCGCTCGATGGCCACCCGTCGTGCATTGTTCCGTTTGTAAAGACGGCTACGGGGCCAAGCGGCGTCGGCGTTCCTGCAGCATTTGGGCTGGCTTTCGGCGCGCTGGACACTTTTCCTGACGATCCTCCGAAAGTTCATTTGATCGAAGGCGAAGGCGGGATGACTCCGGGCCGGGTGTATGAAGGTATCGCCGCGGCGGCATCTGCGCAATTGCACAACGCGATCATGCATATCGATTGGAATCAATCTACCATTGATTCAGACCAGTGCACCGCTGAAGGCGACAAGCCAGGCGATTATGTGCAATGGGATCCGTGCGAACTCATGTATCTTAATGATTTTAATGTGATTTACGCACCCGAAGGACATAATTTTCATCAGATATTCACCGCGCAGAAATTGGCTCTGTCACTTGATTCCCAGGTTCCTACGGCGATCGTTTACCGGACGGTAAAAGGGTGGAGCTACGGTATCACCGGCAAAGCTTCGCACGGAGCGGGATACAAGTTCTGTTCACCGGAGTTTTATAAATTCATCGGGCCGTTTGAACAGCATTTCAACGCCTCGTTTCCGCGTTTTGCGGGCGACGCCAAGAATCCGGTGGATATTGAAAAATACTACTGGGACACGCTGTTGGTCATCCGCGGCGTCTTGAAAAGAAACACGGCGTTAGTGACCAAAGCGACGGAGAAGATTCGCGCCTCAAAAATCCGGTTGGAAAAAAGAAATATCAAGAAACGCGCCGATGGGCCTCAGCTGGAAAAAATGTATGACGGCGAATTTAGATCCACCACAGTCCCGGAAGGAATGCTGCTCAAAACCGGCGAATCCGCCACGGTTCGCGGCCAATTGGGAAAAGTGCTGAACTTGCTGAACAAAAAGACTAACGGTGCGCTGGTGGCTACTGCGGCGGATCTATTTGAATCCACGAGTATTGCAGTGGTTAACAAAGGATTCCCGGAGGGTTTGTTTAACGCATTTAAGAACCCGAAATCACGCCTTATCGCTGTCGGCGGTATCTGCGAGGACGCGATGGGAGCATTCATGTCCGGCGTTTCCAGTTATCGTCAGCACATGGGTATCAGCGCTTCGTATGCCGCGTTTATTGTTGCCATGGAGCATACGGCGGCACGCTGTCATGCGATTGGTCAGCAAAACTACTGGGAGCGTACCGGCGAGCCCATGCACACCTGGATCATGACGAATGGCCATGCAGGCCCCAAGACCGGAGAAGACGGACCGACGCATGCCGACCCCCAGTGCCTGCAATTGCTTACAGAAGACTTTCCGAAAGGTAAATTGATCACGCTTACGCCATGGTCCCCGGACGAAGTATGGCCGTTGATGATTGAAGGACTGATGAAACGTCCTGCAATACTGGCGCCGTTTGTAACACGGCCGGCTGAAACGATAGCAGACCGTGCGAAGCTAAAAATACCCGGCGCGACAACGGCTGTCAAGGGCATTTATGCTTTTCGAAAAGCGGACCTGGGGGCGAAACAATACAACGGAACACTCGTTTTGCAAGGCTGCGGCGTCGGAAGCATGTTTGTCAGCAGAGTCCTTGAAAAACTGGACCGTGAAGGCCTTAATATGAATATCTATTATGTAGCGAGCACGGAATTGTTCAAATTACTTCCGGATAAAGAACAGGAGAGGATCTTTCCTGAGAACTTCAGAACTCACTCGATGGGAATGACAGACTTCACCCTGCCTACCATGTATCAATGGGTTCGCTGGAATGAAGGGTTGCGTCGAACGCTTTGTCCATTCCGGCAGGGGCATTATTTGTCGACCGGTTCGGCCGAGAAAGTTCTTGAGGAAGCGGGGCTACACGGCAAGGGGCAATGGAAGGAAATAGTAAGTTATGCCGGAATGATCGAGAAATTGAACCCTCTGGGTGCCGGCCATCCGGGGTTCATCAAGAAAGCGAAGACTTCAAAGGACGGCAAAGGTCAACGGCCCGCGAAAATCAAGCGAAAATCAAATAAATGAAGCAGTGAGTTAATTTGAAAAGCCTATGGAATGCAGAATGAGATTGGAGTCGGGTGTCTCGAGCTTCAAGACATTCTTGTTCTTGATCACTTCTTCCGTCAAGCCCTGAAGCGAGCCGATGTTAATGCGGGGAAGCTCAAATCTTCTTTTCTCGAATTCTTTTGAATCACCAAGAGGACAGAGATGTCGAACAAGCTGGGCGCTATCTTCCATCGATACAATAGACTCGAGCTCCTCGACCTCGGTGAACGCTGCCTGGATGAAGTATCTGTGATTGCCGTAAGTGAATCCGTCTTTGAAAACGGTTTCATTCCAAAATCGGTGTCCGTATGGGTAGGATAAGAACATAGTGTCCGAGTCCGTGTATTCAAAAACTTTGCCCAATTCCTCAATAATTTCATCGGTATTCAGGCTGTCCAATCTCTTGTGACTTGACGTATGGTTGCCGATGGTCATGCCTTTGGATCTTAGAAAGTCGATTTTCTTTTTTGAATCGTAGATCCATGGCGGAGGTCCGTTATTGACATTTATGAAATAAGTGGCCTTCGGATTGTCAAAATAGGATAACAGCACGGCGGTCATGCATGTAGAATCCAGGGTTCCATCCTCTAAGAACTTGATTTGACTGACATGGGAATCGTCCAGCGTAATACAAAAGAGCTTTTTGCCGTCACATTCTTTCCTGAAATTGTTGGAGATCACTTCGTTCAGCCCAACCGGGCAAAAATCACTATCCTTTAGCGCTTTTAAAATAGCTGAAAAATCCTTAATGCTAAGCCGGTATTCTCCCGCCGAGTAATTACCAATTCGGTGGAAAACCAAAATCGGCACACCCTTCCTTTCATTCGCTTTTTCTTTGCCCGTGTTTTGGCCTGAAGAAATTTGGAACGATGCAAGGAAACAGACCAACAGTGAAATGAAGAACTTCGATTTCAAAGCCATCGTAAACTTACCAAGTATTGAGATTGTCAAGCAGCCCGCAGTAATATACGACTAAATTAGCTGTTTGCAATGATATTATGCCGGAATTGCACTTTGTTGAAAAATCGGTACGATAGTTGTTATATAATGATATCAGTCAGCGGTTGGTATTGTTTTTAAGCAGTTTAGATCATCTTTTTGACAGTTTTTTGAAGATATTCATCAGTTTTTTGAAATTTTTCTCCTGTTTTGAGGATTTAGGGTTAAGTTGACCCCGATTAGTCGGGGGCTCGATTTGAAAGCGTCACAGTTATGGGTTCTGTGACGCTTTTTTATTTCAGCTTTTGAGTCGGGCAAATATGATGAATCCCAATATCCCAAAAAAAACATTGGCTATCCACGCGGCTTGAACCGGTCCCAAAGTTAGATCGTAGCCGAAAAAGCGTCCTATCTCAAAAAAACTCCAATAGGCCAGGCAAATGACCAGCGTGAAAAAAATGTTCATTCCCGCACCGCTTTTTTTGCGCGAAGCGGCCAACGGCGCACCGAATACAACCATAAAAAAACACGTGAGCGGGTAAGAAAATTTTCTTTGATAATCCACTTCCCACCGCTCCGTGCGGGCGCCGCTGTTCTTAAGCTTTTGAATAAAGCCGCTCAGGTCTGAAAAATTCATCTCATCGGGATTGCGCTCGCGTTTCAGGATATCGTCCGGAACAAAAAACAGATCTTTCTTCTCCAGCCGCGTGAAAGTCACCAGTCTTTCCTTATTATCCTCAAACGTCCGAGTTGATCCGTTTTTCAACATCCAGACACTTCGGATTGAATCCCAGCCCGCCTCCGCGGCATCCGTACGGCTGATCAACCGGTGCCCGTAAAATTTCTGAATAGTGATATTGGTCGCTACAATATTTTTTCTGTCAAAGCGCTCAATGAAAACTTTCGTGCCGTCCGGATCGTACATATGGATATTATTTCCCGTCATACGGCGTACCGTAGAGGTACGGTCCACATAGGTTTTCCAAAGTTCCGATTTCATGATATTAGCTCCGGGCACGACCGTCTCGCTAATCACGAAATCCGCCCCGCTCACTAAGGCCGCAATAAGAATAAGGGGCAAAATCATCCGAAACAAGCTTACGCCGGAAGCTTTGATAGCCGTCAGTTCATTGAATCGCGCCAAGCTGCCGATCGAAAACAGGCTCGCCATCAGGATATCTACCGGAAGTGTGAGTGTAACAATATTGGGAATGAAATTGAGGTAGTATTGAAAAATGATTTCACCCGGCACTTTACGGTCGATAAATTTATCCGCATTTTCAACGTAGTTGACCGCAACGAAAATCGTAATCATCGCTATTAATGAAAAAATAAGAACCGAAAGAAATTTTTTTATTAAATAGCGATCCAATATGGATAGAATGACCATGCTAGTCGTTCAGTAATTCAAAATCAATTTCATTCTTTTCACGATTCACTTTGACGACACGGACTTTCACTTCATCACCAAGCTGGTGAACGCGTTTTTTTCTCTCGCCGAATAGCCGGTAATTTTTTTCATCATAAGCGTAATAATCGTCGTTCATGTCGCGCACGTGAATCAGCCCTTCAATCAAGAAGTCCGTAATTTCCACGAAAATCCCGAATCCCATGACACCGGAAATAATCCCGTTGTATTCATTCCCGACATGCTGCAGCATGAATTCAACCTGCTTGACTTTCACCGATTCACGTTCCGCTTCGACGGAAATTTTTTCACGGTCGGAGCAATGTTTGGCCATGGCCGGTAATTTATCCGTCCACCAGTCGAGACGTTTCAAGTTCATGCCCCGGTCGTATTCTTTGAGCAAACGGTGAACGATCAGATCGGGATACCGGCGGATGGGCGAAGTGAAATGAGAATAGTAGTCGAAGGCCAGGCCGAAGTGCCCGATGTTCTTTGGAGAATATTCCGCCTTGGCCATGGAACGAATGCCCACTTTTTCGATTAATATACTCTCTTTCGTGCCTTTCGCTTTTTCAATAATACGCTGAATTTCCTTCGGCCTGATCTGATTGTGGCCCTTGGACGGCGTCAAGTGATAGCCGAACACTTTCAGCAAACGCGCGAAATTCTCCAGTTTTTCAGTGACCGGCTTATCGTGCACACGATACAGAAAAGGATATTCGTGCTTCTTTTTTCCGTTGCCGTTCTCAAATGAGCCGACGTGGCGGGACACGGTTTGGTTCGCCAGAAGCATAAATTCCTCCACCAACCGGTGACTGTCTAAACGGTCCTTGCGATAACATTCAACCGGATGGCCTTCATCGTCAAGCTTGAATTTGGATTCCGGTGAATCAAAATCGATACTGCCTTCGGCCAATCGTTTTTTCGTGAGAATTTTTGAAAGCCTGTACATGTCGTTAACGGATTTCAAGATCTTATCATCCAAATCGGGTACCACATTTCCGTCGACGATTGACTGCACTTCTTCGTAGGTAAACCTCCGCGGGCTGTGGATGACCGTTTCGGCAATGTCGTAATCGATTACGTCGCCTTTGGACGTCATTTCCATGAAAACGCTGTAGGTTAATTTGTCTTCATGCGGACGGAGGCTGCACAGTTCATTGGACAATTTTTCCGGAAGCATCGGTATTACGCGGTCCACCAGATACGTGCTGGTCCCGCGTTTATAAGCCTCCTTGTCCAATTCAGAATTTTCCTTTACATAATAACTGACGTCGGCAATGTGTACGCCGAGTAAATAATTTCCGTTGTCGAGAATTTTTAACGAAACGGCATCGTCGAAGTCTTTGGCGTCGAACGGATCGATCGTAAAACAGACCTCATTTCTCAAATCCAGCCTTCGCCCGGCCTCTTCTTCGGAAATCTCCGGAGAAATAACGTCGCATTCGGCCTCAACCGCTTTTGGGAAATCAAAATGCAAATCGTGCTTCTTGGCGACGGAAAGCACATCCACGCCCTTTTCATCCGGATAACCGAGCACCTCGACGATCCGCCCTTGCGGATTGAGCGATTCATCGTCCCACGATTCCAGCAGCGCGACAACTTTCTGGCCGTTTTTTGCGTCGTGCATTGCGTTCTTTGCAACGTAAATGTCCCTTCGAATGCGGACATCATCAGGAACGACAAAAGCAAAATCTCCGGTTTGTTCAAACGTGCCAATGACCCTTGTCAGTCCGCGCGTGACAATGCCCACTATTTCCGCTTCCTTCCGTTTTCCTTTTTGTTTGGTCGTGAGCGGAACAATCGCCACGGTGTCTTTGTTGAATGCGGTCTTCATGCGGGAAACGGAGACGTAGAAATCCTCTTCGAAACCTTCCACGGTCACAAATCCCTCGCCGTTCTTATTGACGGAAATGATTCCGACCAGCTGATTGGATTTGGATTGCGCCGGTTTGAAAAAATAATATTTTTCCTTCTTGCCGATCTGTCCGTCCGCGATCAACTTGTCCAGGATACGGGTGAGTTTATTTCGTTCATCCTCGTCGTGGATATCCAGTTTCTTGAACAACTCTTTGGGTTTGTACGAGTTGTGGGAATGTTCCTGAAGAAATTGAACCAATTTTTTTTCTAATACTTTAATAAAGTCTCCTATGTAATTTGCGTCTGAAACCAAATCAAGCGCTGTCTGCACCTGATGTTACCAACAGGATAAAAAAGTTGAACAGGAAAAGCAAAGTTTATTTTCGTTTGACGATTGCCGCAAAAAGTTCGCGCTCCTCCTGATGGAGAAACCACTTCCAACCCACGGCCAGATACGACGCGGTAAAAAGCGCCATGCCCGCTATTTGGATAGTCAATTGAAAGTCATCATTCAACAAATAGTTCTGAATAGCTTTGAAGGCCCCATAAAAAATCCCGCCCAATAAGAAAATATTCAACACATTCCACCGGAGCGGCCTAAGTCCAAGCTTGCGATATAGTTGGCCCAATTGAAGGCAGGCCGTCAGGACGCATGCCAGGCAGCTTCCTAAGGCCGCCCCCATAATGCCGTACGAGGGGATTAAAAAAAAGTCCGCGATTAAATTAACGCTCACAAAAAACACGCTGTTAAACAAATTCAAATACGGGAAACCGGACATTACCAATACCGGTTCGATAGTTGAAAAGACGGTATGAATAGCAATGCCGAAACAGGTGAGCGTAAGCGCCGAAGCGGCATAGATGAAATCGTTTCCATACGCAGACAGCACCGTGCTTCCAAAAACGGACATCAGAACAAAAAAACCGCAACTTAGAAATAAACTTACCCGGATAATGATCGCGTAAATATTTTCCAGCGCCTGCGAATTATTTTGCTTTCGCATCTCGACCACGACCGGCATCAAAATCGGATCGGTGGCCTGAGGTATACTGCGCATGGTATTGGCGATATTGAGAATGATCTGAAACATGGCAACGTGCGCGCTTGGAGCCAGGATACTTAACGGTATGAGGTCGACTTTAAGAGTGACCATAGAAAGGAAGTCGGCGCACATAACGGGCAATCCAAATGAAAGAACGCGCTTCCAATTCGCCCAAGTCGGCCAATGCAGAAAAAGCTTTTTAAGAGAAAAATGTTTTCTAAAATAATATAAGCCAAACGAGGATCCCCATATGAAACCGGCGATTTTCGCATAAAAAGGCCCGTTCAATGACACAAGAATAAAAAATACAGCACCCAGAGCAAGCAAATCTATTAAGGGCTCGGTAACGCTTCGGACGTACACCCAGAATTTCATGATTTTAAGGCCGCGCGTCGCCGAGAGTAAAATGACGGTCGTGCAATAGAACGGCGCCGACCAGCACATGATCTTCAAATAACCTTCGATCGGGGGTTTGTCGAGAAACACCGCGAAATCGTGGGCGAACAAGTATACGAGGCCGACCAGTAATCCGCTGAGGATGTAACTGAGAATAATGCAGCTCAGAATGCCGCGATAACTTTCTTCTTCATTGCCCTCTCTATTCTTTGCAACGAAATCAATGACCAGCCGATGCGCGCCAAAATAACAAAAAATGAAGCACAGGTTGATCGTGAACCACGTTGTACTGAAGTAGCCGAACAGGGTCTGTCCTAAAACCCGCGCGGCAATAATGTCGAAAGCAAAATGCGACAGCCTTCCGAAATTCCCGAGAAGATTAATGACCGCACCGACGGCAACTTCACGCGTTTCGGATGCTGTTTTGATAGGGTGTTGAGGATCCAAACTATACAATTTCCCGAGTTAGAGTTTCTATGGCTTCGACAAAACTTTCCCAGGAATATTTCTTCTTTTCGGTTTCAATGTTCCTGGAAAAAGTATCTTCACATTTTTCATCATAGTAACGAATGATACTCTGCGCCAGAGCGGCGGGGTCTGAAGGGGGAACGATGAAACCGGTTTTTTGGTGAATCACCACTTCCGCAAGCCCGCCGACATCGGTTGCGATCACAGGTTTATTGAAATAATAAGCAATAGGCACAATACCGCTCTGCGTCGCCGAAATATACGGAAGCACGACCGCATCGCACCCGGAAAAAAACAGTCCGACCTTCTCATTCGGGCAATAGTCGGCATGCACATCAACCACATTTTCAAGATCCAATTCCTTGATCAGGCCGCGGTAATAATCTTCATCGCCGTAAAATTCGCCGACCACTAAAAGTTTTATTTTCATTTTCTTCAACACGAGAGGCATCGTGCGTATCAAAAGGTCCAGGCCTTTGTACTTGCGAATGAAACCGAAAAACAATAGCGTCTTCGTGTAGTCAGGTTTATCAATACCGAGCAGTTTCTTAGCCGTAATCTTATCCCGAATTTCCCCGAAAATGTTATACAGCGGATGCGGCGCGTTCTTGTAAACGGCATGCGGTTTTAGCGAAAGCAGGTCTTTCCGGACGGTATCGGACTGGGTGATAAAATAATCCACGGGTTTCAGTGCGAACCTGGTTAGCGTAACGTCGCCGAATCGCTTTTCATGCGGAAGGATGTTGTCGCAGATGAACAGGGTCTTCGCTTTAGAAAACCGGCTTGTCAATCGGGCTATGACGCCAAAACACGGTGCGAAAAACGGCATCCAGTATTTAAAAATAACGAGATCCGACCGATGTCGCTTGATGATACGGTAGGCGCGAAGCCAGGTCCACGGATTGATGGAATCCAGGATTATATGGCTGTCAACTTTTATCGGCTCTTCACTCGTTTCATTCTGAGTTTTACCGGGAAACAGAAATTTTGGATATTGACGCTTGAAATTGATAATCTGGACGTCATGGCCTTTTTTTTTCAGTTCGAGATAAAGAATGCTGGTATACTGCGCAATGCCGCCGCGCAGCGGATACACCGGACCGACAATAGATATTCTCAAAAACACTCCGATTATTTTTTCTTTTCCGCCGAACCGTAACTCTTTAAAACAGATTCCACAATATGGGTCGTCGAAAATCCGGAAACCAAATCTACCAACGCCACTTTTCCGCCGTACGATTCCACAACTTCCCGGCCAACGACCTGGTCCGCCTTATAATCCGAACCCTTGACCAGAACGTCAGGCTTCAGTTTTTTTATCAATTCCAAAGGCGTATCCTCATCAAACAGCACCACGTAATCAACCGATTCCAGCGCGGATAAAATATGCGCCCGTTCATTTTCCAAAACAATCGGCCGGTTCTCGCCTTTGATCCGGCGAATGGATGCGTCGCTGTTCAGGCCAACTACAAGCTTGTCCCCCAGGGATTTCGATTTGTTAAGCAGCGTAATATGCCCGATATGAAGAATATCGAAACAGCCGTTCGTGAAGACGATCTTTCTATCCTTGCGAATGACGGATAGAATTGAGTCCAATTCCGGCGCAGTCATGATTTTTTTCGAGCCGCTTGACGTTTCCTCTATATCGTGCAGCACGTCGTCTTTGGTTACCGTAGATGTCCCGATACGGCTCACCGCAATACCTGCGGCGATATTGGCAATTCTTGCAGCATCAGAAAACGAATGACCCGCGGCAATGAGCATTCCCACATAGGCAACCACGGTATCGCCCGCGCCGGTCACGTCAAACACTTCACGCGCCGTAGATGAAATATTTTCCTGCGAGTTCTTTTCAATCAACAACATGCCCTCTCTTCCGCGCGTGATCAAAACGGCTTCGCAATCGCATTGCCTTAGAATCTGCCTGCCTGCGTCGAGAATGTCGTCTTCCGTTCCCAGTTTCTTATTGGCGGCCGCTTCGGCTTCTTTCAGGTTCGGCTTGATGATCGTCGCGCCGGAATAAATGGAAAAATCCTTTCGTTTCGGATCCACAACGGTCTTGACCCGGTTTTGCTTAGCCAACTGAAGCGTATTCAGAATGATCTTATCGGTCAGGACGCCCTTTTGATAATCGGAAATAATTACAGCAGAAAATTTTGTAACATTTGCCTTCAAATAATCCAGCATTTGATCTTCAATAGCCTGCGAAATAAAATCGGTGATTTCATGGTCAATACGCACGACCTGTTGACTGCCGGCGATCACACGGGTTTTTGTCGTGGTGGGCCGCTGCGTATCTGTGAACACCGCGGTTTTGTGAATCCCGGTCTTATCGAATTCTTTTTCAATAATTTTTCCATTGTCATCCCGGCCTATCACCCCGAGCATTGTAACCTCGCAGCCGATGGCCGCCAGATTATGGGCGACGTTCGCAGCGCCGCCGAGCGCAATATTCTCACGCTGAATGTTGACCACCTGTACGGGCGCTTCGGGAGAAATGCGGTCAACACTTCCCCAAATAAATTTATCTAAAATGATATCGCCGATGACCAAAATATGTTTTTTGGAGCCGGACGACAGGATAGTTCTCAGGTTTTCTTTTTTCATATTTCAACTCGCTGATTGTCTTAGCCAATCAAAAAACACGTCCATATCGACATTCCCACCGCTTAAAATAATACCGATTTTCCTGTTTTTCAGATTCAATTCATTTTTCAGCACGGCAGCCAAAGGTACCGCTGCGGTTGGCTCGACGATTATTTTCATTCGTGAATAAATGAGGGCCATCGCGTCGATCACTTCGTTATCGCTGACCAGGATCACATCGTCCACTTTCTCCTTGATGATCTCAAATGTTTTGGGGCCGGGAGCCAGCGTACGCATGCCGTCGGCGATCGTTTTCGTGGGCTCAATCGAAACGATCGAGCCTTTTCGAAACGACAAATAAACGTCATTGGCGGTCTCCGTCTCGACGCCGATGATCTTGATCCCCGGAATCAAATGTTTCAGGGCGATCGCGTTTCCGGAAATCAATCCGCCGCCGCCGACAGGAAAGAACGCATACTCGAGATCTTTCAATTTATCGAAGATCTCTATCCCTATCGTACCTTGCCCGGCGATGATATGGTCGTCATTAAACGGGGGCACAAGGGTTTTGCCTTCTTCTTCCGCAATCCGCTTACCGATCACTTCGCGATTTTCTTTCATGTAGTCGTACAGAACTATTTCGGCTCCGTAAGACCGTGTGCCCTCCAATTTCAATTTCGGAGAATTGGTCGGCATGACGATCGTTGCATGCGTCCCGAGCAGTTTCGACGCCAGCGCGACCCCCTGCGCATGGTTGCCGGAAGAAAACGCAACGACGCCTTGGTGCAATTGGTCCGGGGTCAGCGAGGAAATCTTGTTATACGCACCGCGGATCTTGAAAGCGCCTACCAACTGGAAATTTTCACACTTGAAAAAAAGTTCATTTCCGGAGATCTTATTCATCGCACGTGACGTAGCGATAGGCGTATGATGAACCACGGGCAACAGCGTCCGGTAGGCGGAAAGAATGTCTTCAAATGTGATCATCAGAGGTATGAAATGTTTTTTTGTAAAAACTCAGACACATAGTCTTTCACCCCATCTTCAAGGGTACGAAACTCAAGAGGACAGCGGAGCGAGCCTAATTTATCCATTTTCGCTTCGGTATGGTATTGATAGGCGCCGCGAAGACCTTCCGGCATATCCATATATTCAATTTTTGGTTTCATATTGAGCGCCGAAAAAGTCGCTTTCATCAGGTCATTCCACGAACGTGCTTTTCCGGTACCCAAATTAAAAATACCGCAGGCCTTCGGATTTTGTAAAAGCCACCAGATCACATCCAGGCAGTCTTTGACGTAAATGAAGTCACGCACCTGCTCTCCGTCGGCATAATCCGGCCGATACGATTTAAAAAGCCCGACCTTACCCGTTTCCCTAATTTGAAAATACGCTTTATAAACTATACTCGTCATATCTTCTTTATGATATTCATTCGGGCCGAACACATTGAAGAATTTCAAACCGGCGACCTTATTGGTCAAGTTATTTTGCAATATCCAAAGATCAAAAATATGCTTGGAATATCCGTACTTATTCAGCGGCCGTAACTTAAGGGTGACGGTATCGTCATCTGAAAACCCCAGCGAACCGTCGCCGTACGTTGCACCGCTGCTGGCGTAAATAAGACGAATGTCCTTTGCCAACGCCCACTCCGCCAGGACGCGTGAATATTTGTAATTATTCCGCATCAGAAAGTCCGTATCCTGCTCCGTCGTGGAGGAACACGCGCCGAAATGGATCACGGCTTCCGCATCGGCAAAATTATTCTTGTTTTCCAATGCTTTTAAAAACTCGTCTTTGTGAATGTAATCTGAAAATTTTTTACCGAGTAAATTTTTCCATTTGGGGGAATTTCCAAGTTCATCCACGACGAGAATTTTCTCGATGCCCTGGTCGTTCAGTTTTTTGATCACAGCGCTTCCGATGAATCCTGCGCCGCCGGTAACGATGATCATGGAGATTTTATATTTTAGATTGACGGTTGAATATCTTAAGGATACAGAATAACGTCCTAATTATCAGTCCGAACCACTTCCGCAATAAAATCGCCGCATTCTCTTGTACCGAGATCGCCGCCGAGCTCTTTGGTTAATCTGTTTTTTTGAATCGCGGTGCGGACGGCACGGTCGATCATATCCGCATTTTGCGTAAATCCCAGATGCCTGAGCATCATCTCTGCCGTCAGGATCGCGGCTACAGGATTTGCCAGGTTTTTTCCCGCGATATCCGGGGCGCTCCCGTGCACGGGCTCGAACATCGAGACGCCGTTGGGATTGATATTCCCGGAAGCGGCAAGGCCCATTCCGCCCTGTAATTGCGCACCGATGTCGGTGATGATATCGCCGAAAAGATTGTTCGTCACGATGACCTCGAATTCTTCCGGATTGCGTATCATCATCATCGCCAGCGCGTCAATATAATAGTGTTTCGCCTGTATGTCCGGATATTCCGAGGCCACTTCAAAAAAACAGCGGTACCATAAATTGTGCCCGTAAGTCATCGCATTGCTTTTGTCCGCCATCGCCAGCTTTTTCAAGCCGTTCTTTTTCGTAAATTCGAATGCATAACGAATGATCCGCTCCACGCCTTTGCGCGTATTGATCTCTTCCTGAACGGCAATTTCATCCGGCGTGTTTTTCTTAAATATTCCGCCGACGCCGACATACAGGCCTTCGGTATTTTCGCGGAATATCGTAAAATTAACGTCCTTGACGGTCTTATGTTTCAAAGGGCAGAATTTCTCGTCCAGCAATTTCACCGGTCGAAAATTCACATAGAGATCCAGTTTGAAGCGTGTGCCAAGCAAAATATCCTTCGCATGCTCATTCGTAGGAACGCGCGGATCGCCGAAAGCGCCCATCAGGATCGCGGTATAATTTTTCCTGAAATCGTCAAACTGTTCCTCCGGCATAGTGATCTTGGTCTTCAAATATTTTTCAGCACCGTAATCCATCTCAACCAGATCTATATCCATAGGTTTTCGGGTATGCGTTGCCAGAATGACTTTGACCGCTTCGGCTAAGACCTCTTTGCCGATCCCGTCGCCGGGAATTACCGCAATTTTCTTCATCACGCCTTGTATAAATTATTGTCGATGACCGCTTAGCAAAGTATTAAAATAATGCAGGAAATTCAAGGAGAATTGAGCCGTCTAACGATTGGTTGAAATCCTGATCTAGAGTTCTTATATTATTACATTATCCCGCATACAACACAGAACATTATGATTCATAAATACTTTTTCGACCCCGGTTCAAAGGTATTCGACCGGTTGCTGGGCATCTGGAACAGCCTGGGTACCCATCGCACCATCAGTTTGGCCATGGTAGGAGCCTTCCTGGCTTCACTGGTATTCACCGAAGCGCATCGCATCGGTCTGTTACCCCAATGGCTGAAGCCGTTTTTCGGAACCAGTCATTTTGAGGCGGTGACCAATGCTTTCACCCTGCTGCTCGTCGTGGAGATCATATCGCTGGTATTTGTCTTGCCTCGTTCCGTAGCCAACTCTTTGGGTAAACAACTTGAGTTGCTGGCCATCATCTTTCTGCGGCATGCGTTTGGAAATCTCGGTTCATTCGGAGAACCCATACTCTGGGAGCGCGCATCGGAATCCATTTATCTCATGATTGCGGATTTGGGCGGTGCGCTGGGGGTGTATGTGTTGATCGGTGTTTATTATCGCATTCAGAAACATAAACGCATCACACATGACGATACGGAACAAAGCAGCTTCATCGCCGCAAAAAAAATTCTGGCGATGATTCTGCTTGCCGCATTTGGAATTCTCGGAGCCTCCAACATTGCAGCGGTTTTTGCAGGGGAAACGCCCAAATTCTTTACTTCATTTTACACGCTTCTGATCTTTAGTGACATCCTGATCGTACTGATCGCACTTCGCTACACGACGAGCTTTCCGGTTTTGTTCCGAAATTCAGGATTTGTCGCGGCAACCGTTCTGATCCGCCTGTCCTTGACCGCGCCCGGTTATACCAACGTATTACTCGGTATCGCAGCGACGGCCTTTGCATTGATGGTGTCGTTGTCTTACAATATTTTCTATACGGACTCCGGACATTCTGCAGAAGAGTAATTCTTATTGAAATTTAGATTGGCAAGTACTATGGAATTCGTTACATTGAAATCCAATCTGAAACTCAGATAGAGGGGGTTTCTATTCATGAGAAAGAATTACCACTTGTCGTGCAGGCCGAAGATACAGGGCAGAGACTTATATTCGATGAGTTTTCACCACGTTTACCAAGTTGAGCGCAATGCCAACCGGCGAGGAATCAAGCACGGGCCTCGGTATCGCCATCATTAAGAAGATCGTGGAGATCCACTACGGCCGCGTCTGGGTCAAGAGCGAATGGGGCAAGGGCTCGGCGTTTGGTTCTTCAGGATAAAATTTCACGTATATTTCCGCCTGAGTAAGTTCGCAGCGTATAATAAAACGCCTGTTTAGTCCGCTTATTATGAATCGATCAACTGTGACGAAGGGTAACGACCATCTCTCCTTCGGGATCTTATTAGTATCGATCCTGATCTCATTCCCTGTCGATCAGTGTCCTCTGATCGCGCAGGAAAGCGGATTGCCCTTATCCCGGTATTTTAACGCAAATCAGTATGGGGCGCACAACCAGAACTGGGCCGTTGCGCAAGACTCCTCCGGCGTCATGTTCTTCGGGAATACGAGCGGCATTCTTCGCTACGACGGAAGCGAGTGGCAGATGTACCCCACGCCGAAGGGAGGAATTGTCCGATCATTGTCTCTGGGCGCTTCGCAAAAGATGTATGCCGGAGCGTATGCCGAATTCGGATATCTCAAAGGCGATGAATTCGGAAGGCTGCGCTGGATCGCGTTGTCGGATTCACTACCAAAAGTGCTTCGCGATTTCTCGGATGTCTGGAAAATTCACGTTACTCCGCGCGGTGTTTTCTTCACGAGTCCACAGCATGTTTTCCTTTACACCCACGACGATCGTTTCATCGCTTCGTGGAAACCGGCGCATCGGTTCCGTTTTTCGTACTGGCTTCGCGATCGTTTCATCGTGCAGGATGAACAAACCGGATTGCGCGAGGTCAGCGGCGACAGTCTCATCTTTGTAGCCGGCAGCGAAGCCTTGGCCGGTAGCCAGATCTATGCCATGCTGCCTCACGCCGACAACGCCATTCTCATACAGACACGCTCAAGCGGAACCTGGCTTTGGGAAAAAGATCAATTCAAGAAGATTTCCTGGGAAGCAGGGCGTTACCTTGAAGAACAGCAGGTATACGGCGGCATCCTCACTTCCTGGGGTCAGTACATGTTCAATACGCTCCGTAACGGCGTTGTCCTGACTGAACAGGACGGCCGGATCGTTCAAATCTACAATAAGCAATCTGGACTCCAAGATAACACGGTCTATGATATTTTTACAGACCGCACGGAAGGTATTTGGCTTGCGATGAACCGGGGCATATTGCGTGCGGATCTTTTTGCGCCGTTTACCTATTGGGATGAGTCGATGGGCCTTGAAGGCGCGGTCTATTCTGTTGCGCGTCATGCTGCAAAGCTCTATGCAGGAACGAGCATTGGCGTTTTCTCTCTGGAGAAGAACAATCTCGAAAAGCCATGGGTCTTCAAGAAACTGAACGAGCCGCAGGGACAGTGCTGGAGCCTTTTGACACACGACGGTAATTTGCTTGCCGCTTCGAGGAACGGTATATATGAAATTTCCGGAAGCCGGGTGCGCCGTGTCACTGATGCGTACGCATTTCTTTTATCGCCGTCCAAGCTCGATCCTTCGATCATCTATGTGGGGCTTTCCAACGGACTCGGCCGCCTGCGCCGCACGCCGGATGGTTATGTTTTTGATCGAATCGATCAGGCCATTCGTGAGGAAATCCGTTATATCGCTGAGGAAAAAGACGGCAGCGTTTGGATAGCCGGCGGTTTTGATGGATTTCAGCGCCTTCTGCCTGACGGCTCTGTTCGCGATTATCATCCCAATCTGCAGCCCCGCGCGCGACGTAACCGGCTGTTTACTACGACGCAGGGAGTTCTATTTGTCACCGATCGCGGACTCATGCGGTTCAGGCCCGCTGCAGATATTTTTGAAAATGATACTGTTATTGCACCGCTGCTCCCTGAAAGCGGCAAGTTTTTGCTTCGAATGAGCGAAGATTCAGTCGGCCATCTCTGGATTGGCTTGGATGAAGCCTCGAATTCCGATCAGGCTGGCAAGATACACTACAAGCGAAATGTCGGATATAGCCGTTTTCTGCTTTTGAGGCGCATTTCAGAATTTGGCAATGTATCTACTATCTGGAATGAAGGACGGTCAATATGGTTTGGCGGTTACGACGGACTGCTGCGATACAAGAGTTCGTCAGCCCTCACGAATATCGATCCTAAGCCGGCAGAAGCCTATCCGCCCATCGTTCTGACTGTACATATGAAAAACGATTCCCTAATCTACGTCGGGCAAGGCGTTTCAGAGCAACTGCTGGAAATCGATTACTCGATGAATGAAGTTCGTTTCGCGTTTGCCGATCCGGGTAATCTCAGCCTCAAAAGGCCCCAATTTCGCTATCGGCTCAATGGATTTGATACTGACTGGATCCAAAGCGAAGAATTCAAAAAGACCTATACATTTTTGCCGGAGGGAAGCTACAGTTTCGAAGTTACTTCCACCGAAGCCCATTACACAGGCCAGCCTACCACATTTCCGTTTGTGATCGCGCCACCCTTGTACCGCACGTGGTGGGCGTATACGATTTACGTTTTGATCTTTTCAGGCTGTGTCGCAGGATTCATCCGCTTTCAGACGAAAAAAACTAAGATCCGGGCAAAACTACTGATCGAAAGCCAGAGAGAAGCGGCGAGGATCAAAGTAGCCGAATTACGCGCCCTGGCTGCGGAAGCCCAGACTAAGTCTTACCAGTCAGAAATTGAAAACGCAAAGCAATTGGCGGCGATCAATGCAACCCTTGCCGAGAAGAACAGTCAACTCGAGGTTCTAAACGACCAGATGGAAAAAACGGTCAACGTCGTCCGCTCGTTGAATTCCGCTATTGCTCTACATGACTTGCTTAATTCCATTCTGGAAAAAACGCAGGCGATTACGAATGTCAAAACGGCTTCGGTATTGGCATGGGACACGCCGACGAAGAAGTTCAAGTTCAAGGCATGTATCGGCGTGGAATTTGAAAAGTTGGAATCGATTGAACTTACGCAGGATGAAGTACTGGAACGCTATGTCAAAGACGGCGCCGAGATCGAGCAAGACATTTGGGTCGTCCGAAATATTACCGGCCGTGTCGCGCAGAATAAATTTGACCAGCTTCCGCCTTTGGATTCTTTGCTGGTTGTGTGTTTGCGTGGTGGAACGCAGATCGAAGGATATCTGCTGTTTGACAACATCCAGTCCGTAGACCTCGGAAAACAAGACATTCTACTATTGAAGAACCTGAAAGAACATTTGCATTGGGCTATTCTGAAGGCCAGGCTGCTTGATGAATTCCGAATACTGAATGATAAGAAGAACGAATACCTCGGCATCGTAGCCCATGACCTCAGAAACCCGCTCACGGCAATCATGGGTTACTCAGAAATGCTAATCGCCGATATTAGATCAGGCCGCGTAGAGAAAGCGGAACTATTGGAAGATCTTGAAAAGGTTCATAAAATCTCTAAGCATATGTCCTTTTTTATCAGTCAGCTTCTAGACATTGCGGCCATTGAATCCGGCAAGGTCCACCTTGAAAAACACTCCGAAAGTATCGCCAGGATAGTCGAAGATATTTCTCCGCTTCATTTCAGGCGGGCAGAGCAAAAAAATATTCGATTGACGATGGAATCTCTTGACGCATTACCACGCGTTCATGTTGACCGTTCGAAGATCGCGTCCGTCGTTGACAACTTACTGAGCAACGCCATAAAATATACTCACTCCGGTGGCAGGGTCCGAATTTTTGGCGAAGCGACTGTTTCTGAAATTCAAGTTCACATCGAAGATACGGGACAAGGCCTTACCTCGGATGATCTGAAAAAGATCTTTACCACGTTTACGAAACTTAGCGCAAAACCAACTGCAGGTGAATCGAGCACCGGCCTCGGCCTGGCCATTGTGAAAAAGATCGTCGAAATCCACGGCGGCCGGGCCTGGGTCAAGAGTGAACATGGCAAGGGCTCGACGTTCAGTTTTTCACTTCCAGTCGGATAATATTTCACTTATTTTGTATTACACAAGTTTTACGCGACCCTAAAATATATCCAAAAAACTGAGGTTTATATGTTGAAGAAACCCGTTAAATTATTCTTCTTCGTTTTTCTGTTCTTACTCTCCTGTTCGCAGAATTCAAAGCCTTCACTTGAAACCAATATCAAATCCCATGATGATCTGGTTAAGTTTTTCCAGGCGTGGCGGACGTTTAATGAACCAATGATGCATGACGGCGTGCCGGATTACACAAAAGCTGCAATGGACAAGCAGTATAAAGAATTACCCGGCTGGCAGGCGCGATTGAAGTCCATTGACACGACCGGCTGGCCGGTATCAGATAAAATTGACTGGACCCTGATTTGGGCTGAAATGAATGGAATGAATTTTGAGCATCGGGTCACACAGCCATGGGTGCGCGATCCGGCCTACTATGTCTGGTTCTATCCCGACCTGGCCGATACACCAACCCGTGAAGGGCCGACCATTCACGGCAATATAGAATACGCGTATTTCAGTCAGCCGTTGTCAGACACGGATGCCGCGTCCATTGCTGAGCGCTTACGCAAAACACGCGCTGTGTATGAACGAGCTAAGATCAATTTGACCGGTAACGCGCGTGATCTGTGGGTTCTCGGAATCAGAAGCATTAAAGCTCAAAGTGAGGATCTGACACGCTTCGCCCAATCAGTTGAAACAAAACATCCCGACTTAGCCTCGGCAGCTGTAGAGGCGGCGAAGGCATCGGATCAATTCGCCGGGTGGCTGGAAAAGCAAGCGGCCTCCAAGACCGGCCCTTCCGGTATCGGGAAAGACAATTACAATTGGTATTTGAAGAATGTGCATCTGCGGAATTTTACCTGGGATGAGGAGGTGTTGCTGTTGCAGCGTGAATTAGCGCGTGCGCATACCTCCTTGCGGCTCGAAGAAAACCGGAACCGTAAATTGCCTAAGCTGTCTTCCATGGCCAATGCGGCAGAATATGACCGCCGTATGAATGAAGCGGTTGATGAATATGCAGCATTTCTCAAAAAGCAGGAGATCTTCACAATTAAGGAATATGTTGAACCGGCGCTCAGGAATCGGGTCGGGAAATATTCAGAATCCAGCGGCCTGCGCAATTTTTTTGCGGAGATCACGTATCGAGGACCGATCGTGATGCGAACGCATGACACACACTGGATCGAATTAGCCCGCATGCGCGAAGAACCGCATCTCAATCCGATTCGACGACAAGCTTTACTTTACAACATTTTTGACGGCCGTTCTGAAGGTTTGGCAACCGCCATGGAAGAAATGATGATGCACTCAGGCTTCCTTGATGAAAAACCCAGGGCGCGCGAATTGATCTGGATGCTGCTTGCCATGCGCGCCGCACGGGGGTTGGGCGGGCTTTATCAGCATGGTTTGGAAATGACATTTGATGAAGCTACGCAATTTGCCTCGAAATGGACGCCCTGGGGATTACTGCCCGCTGACGGCTCAACGATCCAGTGGGAAGAACATTTTTACCTGCGGCAGCCGGCCTATGGCGAAAGCTATAATATCGGTAAGATTGAAATTGAAGAACTTATTACTGAATACGCGCGGCAAAGAGAAGGCCGTTTTGTTCTGAAAGAATTCATGAATCATTTATTTAACTCAGGTGTCATCCCGGTCTCGCTGCTTTATTGGGAAATGACGGGTGAAAAAGCAAACAAAACGGAAGCACGCTAGCGTATCCACTCAGGGACGGATGTTCTGTAATTGCGTCTTGACGGTTCGGGCTAAAGCGATCGCCTTTTCAATATCGTGATCTAATACATTAACATGACCCATCTTTCGGCCCTGACGCGCCTGCCTTTTGCCGTAGAGATGCAGTTTCACATTCGCATATTTCAACACATTTTCCCACTGAGGTTTGGAATTTCCCCAGAGATCACCTAGCAAATTTATCATCACCACCGGGGAGAGCAGCCGCGTATCGCCGGGCGGAAGTCCGCACAGCGTGCGCACCTGTTGTTCGAACTGATTCGTTGCGCAGGCGTCGAGTGTAAAATGGCCGCTGTTGTGCGGCCGGGGAGCGACTTCGTTGACGAGTAAACGTCCATCCGGCATGACAAAGAATTCAACTGCCATCACGCCGTGATAATTCATTTTTTCGGATATGGCGGAGGCGGTTTTTACGGATTCATCCGCAATTTTTTTTGCGATACGCGCGGGAACGATCGACGTATCGAGAATGCCGTTGACGTGAATATTTTCAATCGGCGGATAAGCGGAAATTTCTCCGTTAATACCTCGCGCCAGAACGACGGAAATTTCTTTTTCAAACAACAGCATTTCTTCAAGAACGCACGGAACCGATCCCATTGTTTCAAAAGCCTTGACGGCTTCATCGAGGGCATTGACTTTCCACTGTCCTTTACCGTCATAGCCTAAACGGCTGCGTTTGAGTATCGCGGGGGTTCTGATCGAGCTCAATGCATCAGGCAGATCGTTTTTAGTCAGAATTTCCGCGAGGCGATTGGTGGGAAATCTATTTTGCTTTAAAAATGATTTCTCATTAATACGGTCTTGCGTAATTTTCACGGCGTCTGCGGAAGGGCGGACAAAACACGATTGGGTCAGCAACTCCAGGGTATCTGCGGGAACATTTTCAAATTCGGTCGTTATCGCAGCGCAAGTCTGACTTAAACGCTGCAATGCCGGGACATCGTGAAAATCCGTTTGAATATGTTCGTCGGCAATGCGGCCTGCCGGGCTTTCCGGATCGGGGTCCAGGACCATCACGCGGTAACCCATTGTGCGCGCGGCAACGGTGAACATCCGCCCCAATTGCCCGCCGCCCAGCATTCCTAATGTCGCTCCCGGAAGGATCATAATAAATACTTTAACCGCAAAGGACGCAAAGAAAATTTAATCAAAGTTCGCAAAGAATTTAAACTTACTTTGAGCCTTCGTGTCTTTGTGGCAGAATTTATTTCGGTAATTTGATTTTTAAAACTTTTTGTCCTTGTTCCCTGCGAAACTTGTCAAGCCGTTTGGCTAATTTCTGGTCATGGCGCGCCAGCAAAGCCACGGCAAACAATCCGGCATTGGCGGCGCCTGCTTCGCCGATGGCAAATGTCGCCACCGGAATACCCTTCGGCATTTGCACGATTGAGAGCAGCGAATCTATTCCTTTTAAATGTTTTGACGGAATCGGAACGCCCAGGATCGGCACGCTTGTTTTCGCGGCGAGCATACCGGGTAAATGCGCTGCGCCGCCCGCGCCGGCGATAATGCACACGAGCCCGTGTTTTTGAGCCGTCTCGGCGTATGCGAACAATAAATTCGGTGTGCGATGGGCAGAAACGACTCTCGCTTCATACGGAATTCCAAAACTCTTTAATTGTCCGACAGCGTACTGCATCACTTCCCAGTCACTGTCGCTCCCCATGACGACACCCACCAACGGTTTTTTCATAAAGTCCTATGTGTTTGGATTTATATGTTCCACCGGTTCTCGGCCGCACTTCGCGGGAATTAAAAAGATAACTGTGAAGAAAAGTAAGCAAAAAAAATTGTGATGACAAATGATTTATGACAAATAGCGGGTAAAATAACTTAAGCGTGCTGTCAGATAGAAATTCAAAACCGCCCTTTAATTTCCTTCGGCAGGCTCCGGGCAATCCGGTGATTGATTAAGACAATCAAGGCAGAGCAGCGGAGGTTTTGAGATTGTTCGCCGATTCCCAGCCGAGCAGTAATTTTTTTCTCATCGGGCCGTAGTGGTAATTTCCAAACTCGCCGATCTTTTTGATGACGCGATGGCAAGGAATGATGAAAGGAATCGGATTTTGCCCGACGGCATTACCGACGGCGCGCGAAGCTTTTGGCAGGCCGATTGATTTGGCAATATCCTCGTAAGTTACAACATGGCCTTCCGGAATTTTCAACAGGGCTTCCCAAACCTTGATTTGAAAATTTGTTCCGTTCAAATGCAGGTTCAGCGGTTCATCACCCGCATTCAAATTGAAGATTTTTTTTATGAAGGGTTTGATCGTTGGCGCGCTTTCGATCATTTTCGATTTTTGCCAATGGCCCTTCAATTCTTTCAGTGCTGATTTCCGGTCTTTTTTCATAACGAAACCAAAAAAACAAATTCCTTTTGGCGTCACGCCGATCAGGCATTCGCCGAAGGGCGTGGGATGAAATCCGTAAAGAATCGTAATACCTTCACCTTTGCTTTTATATTCGCCGGGCGTAACCGCTTCACAATTGATAAAAAGGTCGTGAAGCCTTCCCGGGCTGGATAATCCCGATTCATAAGTCACATCCAGAATATTCAGCGAACCTTCCAGCAGCGACTTCGCGTGTTCTTTGGTGAGGAACTGCAAAAATCGCTTCGGGCTGATCCCGACCCAGCGTGTAAAAAGCCTCTGAAAATGGTACTCGCTGATATACGCGCTTTGGGCAATTTCCTTCAAACTGGGCTGACGTTGAAAATTCTTTTCCAGAAAGATCAGCGATTTTTCAATGCGCGAATAATCTTCAGCCGACTGGGAGAAATCAGTTACCTGCATTCTTAGTTCCTTTCATTTGCCATGATCGTAAAGTTTCATGACATAAGCCATGAACTTGTTCGCGATCGAATTGGACCCTACTTCATTTCCTGACGTTCCATAACATCAGCCATCAGATTTGCACTCAAGTCATTACTTAACCTTAGTTGTTTGATAATATTTCTAAAGTCGTTCTCATTCCTGTTTTGGCTTAGCTTAAAGGCAGCTTCAGTTTTATCAATACGTATTTCAAAGCCAACGATACCATTCATTTGTTTTTGCACCGAATCCGGCAGCGTGTCCAATGAAACAGGATTTGTTGACTTATGCTCATACTTGTTCGTCAGCCTTCTCACCGATTCCCAGAGCTTTTCTCCTTCTATGAGCCTTATTTTTCCGCTTATATGGACGCTTAAATAATTCCATGTCGGGACATTGGGATGATCGTACCAGGACGAAGAAATGTAGTGATGAACAGGGGATAAAAATATCACCAACACGTTTGGAGACCTCTCAAACTCTTGCCATTGCGGATTTGTTTTTGAAATATGTCCCCACAAAACTTTTTCTCCATTCTCATTAACCTCTAACTCAATGGGGATATGTGTGGCAACCGGGAAATCAGTGCCTTTAGAAATGAGGGTTCCAAGTCCATTTTCCTTTATGAACCGGTCAATGACTTGAGGGTCAGTTATCTCAAATAATATAGGGATGTGCATGATTAGACTCTTTCAATTTTGCAGATAAAACAGCAGGCTTCGGCATTTCTCGCATGCAGGTATTCGACTTCCGCCTGTTCTTCAAATATTTTCGGAATTAACAGATCTACATCTTCCTCTCCAACCAGTTTCGTAAAGATCATTTTTTGTTCGCTGTTGTATCCAATTAACGACAAAGGAAAATTGATCTTGTCGGCTTTGATTTCAGGCGGAAAACGATTAATGTCCGAATAGGGCTCCACTTCGTCTTTGGAAATATAAACAGGGCCTCTTTCATAGTACAACCCTTTGCGTTCAAACGGAGCATAAGAAAACAATAAGCGCCGGTCCGCTCCGGGGCTAAAAGGCTTTAACGACAATCGGCAGGGGCCAAAGCCGGTGGCTACCTGTTCTGCAACTTCATTTCCGAAATCATCCTTTCGGGCGCTTCGGATTCTGGCGGCCGTTTCTGCGGGTAACGGCACAATTTTGAATTTTTTCATTGTATTCCCGACTCCTTTTTTGTCTATACCATGATCGCAAAACCTCGGGAAAAAAGCCACCCGATTCTTGCTGAAAATAGAAAAAACCTGTGAGGTTTCAAAAACCTCACAGGTCTCGCGTTTTCGAAAAGATCTATTTCGATTTATTGGGGTAAACCGGCTTTTTTAATTCTTTCTGCGGTTGTTTTTTCAATTCATCCAGAATGACATCGATTGCTTTATCCAATTGCGTATCGATTCCGTTGGCCAGCGCATCCGGCGTATTTTCGATATCGATGTCCGGATCGACGCCGCGATTCTCCACATCCCATTCACCCTTTGTGTTCCAAAAACCGAATGTCGGCGCCGTAATGGAGCCATTATCAATCAACTGGGGATTACCGCTGATTCCGACCAAGCCGCCCCATGTGCGTTTTCCGATGATCGTACCCAACCCGGCTTTTCTGAAATAATAGGGAAAGGCATCGCCGCCGGAACCGGCCCATTGATTGACCAGCATGACTTTTGGCCCCGTTTCAGAAACGAAAGGCGTTTGCCAGTCGCGTTGATCGCGGCGAGCCCAGTAGTTATAAATCGGACGATTGAGTAATTCAATAAAGCGATCGGGAATTTGCCCGCCGCTGTTAAAACGTTCATCAATAATCATTCCTTTCTTGTCTATCTGCGGCGTGAATTGCCGGACCAATTCCGTTTGGCCTTCCTGGCCCGTATTGGGAACATACACATAACCTACCTGGCCGTTAGTCGCTTCTTCGACTTTCTTCCTTTTTGATTCGATCCAGGAAAGATTACGCAAACGAAATTCACTGGCAACCGGCTGCACGACTATAGTCTTCGCATCGCCGGCATTTGGCGTTGAACTCACGGACAGTGTGACGACGCTTCCGGCAAGTCCCTGGAATCCCGCCCAGGGATCTCTGGTGATGTCAAGCGTCTTGCCGTTGACCGCGAAAAGATAATCGCCTTCTTTGACATTCAGGCCCGGCTGACGAAGCGGTGAACGCGGCTCGATATCCCACGCAGCGCCTTCATAAATTTTCTTGATGCGATACAGCTTATTCGCCTTGTCCAACTCGAAATCGCATCCGAGCAGCCCGACGGAAATTTGGTTGGCCGTTTCCAGGTCGCCGCCGCTTATGTACGAATGCGAAACATTGAGTTCCGCGATCATTTCGCCGATGATATAATTCAGATCATCGCGATACATGATATACGGAAGCATCTTCGCATAGCGTTTCTTAATAGCGGGCCAGTCGACGCCATGCATATTCGGATCGTAAAAATAATCACGTTCGACGCGCCAGGCCTCGTTGAACATCTGGGCCCATTCTTCCTGAGGATTGATCCAGGCCTGCATATCGCCGGTGGCGATCTTGCCGTCGCCGACATTCTTTCCTGCCGCCAGATCTACTATACCGTAAGTGGATTTGCTCTTATAGATTATTTTCTTTCCGTCGCCTGAAATGTCAAAGGCATCAATGCCAGACATTACTGTTTTTTCTTCACGCTCTTCCAGATCATAATACCCCAAAGTTCCTGAAGGCACATTGGGTTTCACCGATCCCGCCGCAGGTATTTTAAGGAAAACGATTTTACCCTTGACCGCGGCTAAATTCCCGACATTTCCAAGGTCGACGGGAATCTGGACCACACGGCGCTCGAAACCGTCAAAATCAATTTTGGTCGCCTCGACGGTTTCTTTTTTCTCGTCTTTTTTCTCGTCCTTATCCGACTTGCTTTCCGATTTCGCTTTTTCCTCTTTGACTTTTTCATCATCGCTGCGCGGCGCCAGAGGCGACGGAAGGTCTTTGCGTAGTGTGGCGGCAAAAAGGTTGGTGGTGTTGGGATAGATCCATGTATTATCTAAATCGCCGTAAACGGGTTCGAATTTGCGGTTAGAATAGAAGAAAAGATACTTTCCATCCGGATCGAACACCGGATTGAAATCACTGTAGTAGCCGCTCGTGACCTGGTATGTTTTATTTTGTTCGGCATCGAATATGAAAACTGCATTCTGCGAATTGGGCATGCTCTTAGCGTAGGCTAACCAGCGGCTGTCCGGCGACCATGAATATTGCGTGTTGATGTTCAATTCATCCTTGTCAACGAGCTTCGGTTTTTTGTCGGCCAGATCGATCATGAAAATGCTTCCCGATTTATCGCTGAACGCAAGGCGTTTATTGTTGGGCGCCCACACCGGATCGTAGCGAAACGCGCTGCCGCCTGTCGTAATTTGCTGCTGTTCATTTTTGTCATCGGCTGAACGAAGATACAATTCATATTCGCCCGTGCGGTCTGAAAAATAAGCGATCGTTTTTCCGTCCGGAGACCACGCGGGATAGCGTTCGGCAACTCCGGAAGACGTGGTTAAGTTTTTAACGCTTCCATATTTTTCAGGAACGGTGAACACTTCTCCTCGCGCCTCAAACAGCGCACGTTTACCGGAAGGCGAGAGCGAGAAATTTTGAATATAATCGGCCGTACTTTTTAATTGCATGCGCGCTTTAGGCAGATCGGCCGGAACCCGGATCATAACCGGTTTCACACTTTCAGCCGGGAGGTTGAGCAGGTACAATTGGCCGCCGTTTTCGAATACGATATCATCCGGGCCTAAGCTCGGCCACTTAACGTCGTATTCCGTAAACTTTGTAACTTGCCTGAATTTTTTTGTCGTCATATCGCAGGCCCAGATATTTAATTTCTTATTTTCATCTCGGTCGGAAACAAAATAAACCGTGTTACCGTACCACATCGGCATCGCATCCGTGCCGTCAAAATCGGTCAATTGCTCCGACGTATTTTTTTCCAGATCGTAGATCCAAATATCGCTTGCGGTGCCGCCGCGGTAGCGCTTCCACGTACGAAATTCATTTGATATGAATTGGAACGCCATTTTCTTGCCGTCCGCGCTGAAAGAAGCCAGCTCCGCAATTTTCAGCGGCAGGGGCTCTGCCAGGCCGCCGTTGGTTGAAATTTTATAAAACTGATTAAACCGGTTGCTCGGGCTATTCATGCGCGAGCGATAGAGAATATTATTTCCGTCGGGAAACCATTCGACCGCCAAATCCACCGCCGGATGGTAGGTCAAACGCTTTGCCGCTCCGCCTTCGGATGGCATCGTATAGACGTCCACATTGCCGTCATAGTTGCCGCTGAAGGCGACCGTCTTTCCGTCCGGTGAAAGTTTCGGAAATAATTCGAGCCCGTTCGGAGAACTCAATTGCCTTGCCACACCGCCGTCCTTTGAAACGGTCCAGATGTCGCCGGCGAATACAAATACGATCTTATCCTTACTCACATCCGGAAAGCGAAGCATCAAAGCGTCCGGAGTCTGAGCGCTTAAAGAAACACGGAAGATACAAACCGACATGTAAACTGCAGCCAAAAGTCGTTGAAACAGCTTCATAATCGCACTCCTTGCATTTTATGGATTCGTTGAAAAAAATAAATGGTAATCGAATGAACCGGAATTTCGAATACCATTCAAAAATTAATGACCATCATTCCAGTGAGAGTTTAGCATGTTCCACCATAATCTGTGAAATCATTTTCGAAAATGCCACCGCATCTTTCGGTTTCGAGCCTTCAAGCACCAATGCCTGATCGTACAGCAATTTAGCATACTCTTTCAAAACCGGAGTTTCCCGGTCCTTTTCGAAAATTGCATTCATACTTTCAATGAGCGGATGCGCGGGGTTTATTTCCAGAATTCGTTTGCATGTCGGAATAGGTTGTCCCATGGCCTTCATTAAACGTTCCAGATTCTGATCGATGTCGCCTTCATCGGCTACAAGACAGCAGGCAGATTCTTTGAGCCGCGCGGAAATGCGCACGTCCTTAATGTCATCTTTTAATTGATCTTTGATCAGATCAATTATTTTGGCGTATTTTTTTTCAGCTTCTTTCTTACCGGATGCTTTGCTCTTATCTAATTCAATATCGCCTTTCGTCAGTGACTTTAATTTCTTTCCGCTATATTCGAGCTCGGAAACTATGAAATCGTCAATTTCATCCAGCAGAAACAGTACTTCATAATCTTTTTCTTTGATGCTTTCCAAATAGGGCGACTGTTCCAGTTCCGCGCGCGCGACGCCGGACATGTAAAAA
This sequence comes from uncultured Bacteroidota bacterium, assembly GCA_964563165.1. Lineage (GTDB taxonomy): Bacteria > CLD3 > CLD3 > SB21 > SB21 > CAZLWA01. Next base: position 200,407 of record CAZLWA010000005.1, read on the forward strand.
ATAAATTCCTGATCGGATTTCATGTTGTCTGCGTAATTTTTCAGTGTGGTAAATTTCCCGGGTTCGGTTTTTGTAGATTCGAACAACAGTAGATCTCGCAACGCATCCTTGCGCTGAGGATCCATGTAAAGGCCTTCTTTTAAGGTCTTATGGAATTCATTGTAAAACTCGACATACTTGTCGTATTCGCTGTTTTTCATATCCGCGAGCGTATCGAGTATCTTTTTAACAATATTTTTTTTAATAACTTCTATTTGCCGGTCGTGCTGCAATATTTCACGCGAGACGTTGAGCGGTAAATCCGACGACTCCACGACGCCTTTCGCGAACCGCAGATACGCCGGCAGAAGCTGTTCGCAATGATCCATGATCTGAACGCGCTTGACGTAGAGCGTCGGGCCGATCTTATATTCCTTGTAAAACAGATCAAACGGCGCCTTAGAGGGAATGAAGAGCAGGGCTGAAAATTCCGACGTTCCTTCCGCTTTGAAATGAATGACTTTGGCGGGATCCGCGAAATCGTGTGAAACGTGTTTGTAAAAGTCATGATATTCTTGTTGAGAAATGTCGCTCTTGTCCTTGAGCCAAATGGCTTTACGGGAATTCAGGACCTGCTCCTCGGTTTTCTTGTCTTTCTCCACATCCAGGCAGATCGGATGCTCGATATAATCGGAGTATTTCCGAACGGCGTTCTTGATTTCCCACTCATCTAAATATTTTTTCTCGTCGTCTTTTAAAAACAAAATCACATCCGTTCCACGCGAGTCTTTTTCAAACGATTCGACCGTGAAATTGCCGTCGGCTGTGGATTCCCACCGAACGGCTTTTTCTTTTGCGTCGCCGGCTTTTCGGGAAATCACAACGATGCGCTCCGAGACCATGAATGCGGAATAGAATCCGACGCCGAATTGCCCGATAAGTTCGGGGTTGTCCTGAACCTTTTTTTCCGTCAGCGTTTTGATGAATTCCTGGGTTCCGGAATGCGCAATGGTTCCCAGCGATTTGATAATTTCTTCCTCGCCCATCCCGATACCGTTATCGCTGACGGTTAGACTGCCGTTTTCCTTGTTTACTTTGATTTTAATTTTCCAGTCCCCGTCACCCGCGATCAGCGAGGAATCCGTCAGCGAGAAGTAACGCGCTTTATCAATGGCGTCGGAAGCATTCGAAACGAGTTCGCGTAAAAAAATCTCTTTATGAGAATAAAGAGAATGGATCATGAGATGAAGTAATTCTTTAACTTCCGTTTTGAATTCAAGGGTCTGTGAAGACATGCGTATCGCCTCGTAAAATGGGTTAGAAGGGTGCTCGTGAATGCTGTTTTTTTGGCGGGAGAATGTAAAACAAAAAGGAGAAAAAATCAATGAGTGTAGTTACGCGGGCGTTTGCATCCTCACCCAACCCTCTCCTCAGAGAGGAGAGGGAGATTAGAATTCGATCATCATGCCGATCGTATAACTTCGGTTAGGCATGCGGTAGCGCTCGATCTCTTCGTATTGCATGTCGGTGATATTGTTGACGGCTATGTAAATAATTTGATTGCGCAAAAACTTGTAACTGACCTTCGCATTGAGTACAAAAAACGCCTGGGGCTCACTGCCGGGATAAATGGAGACTTCCCGGATATGGCCATTATGCCGTCCGTTGACATTCAAAGAAAATTTATCGTACATCGCATCGGAGCTAAAATTGAATGAGTGTTTAATCTTATACGGAAGCGTGTTATCCGTGCGGTTTTTGGAACGGTCCTGTGCGTCCAGGTACGTATAACCGAAAGAGGCGGTAAAATAGCGCTGCAAAAATAAATTAAAATTGAATTCAAATCCGCGCATCCGCGCCCTGCTCAAATTTTGAATTTCAAACGTCAATGACTGACCGGCGACGGGGACATACGAAATTAGATTTTTGTATTCATTCCAAAATAATGAAATGTCGTACGAACTGAACTCAGTGATCTTGAACTTCGTTCCCAATTCGTATGACGCAAATAATTTTTCTGACTTCAAATTCGGGTTTTGCTGAAATGTAATTCCCCCTCCTTGTTCGTATTGTATGTACCGCTCCGCAATGGAAGGGTTTCGAAAAGCCTGGGCAAACAGGCTTCGTACGGACCAATCCGGCAGAATTTCATAAACCAGCGAAATCTTCGGACTGAAATTTCCGTCCGAATATCCGTTAAAAATTTTACTGTAATCGTAACGCAACCCGACGGTTGTAATCAGCTTTTCATTCAGTTTAATTTCATCCTGAACATAACCCGCCATATTCGAGGCACTGTGTTTTCCATACAGTGCATAGCCCGGCTGTGCATCGGTGAAATCATATTGGATGTCAGTGCCGGCGATCAAGTAATGATTCTTTGACAAATAATAATCTAATTGCGTCACATTTCCGATGCGTTGAGCTTTAATAGTTTCTTCATCAATATATTGATGTCCAATGTTGATATTGGTGCTGTCGTTATTAGGATCTCCGTTGAAAATATATTTCGAGAAATTTCTATAAAAATAGAATCTCGTAGAGTATTTTATTTGAGTGCTCGGAATGGCATAGTAATAAAGGTCGCTGCTGAATTCTCTTCGTTCTTGACGATCGTCTTTTTTCCAAGAAGCAACGCTATAAGTTTGTAAGGGTGGCAGAAACGATCCCGGATAGTCGCTGTTTATCAAATTAAAATTAGATGATATTTGCAAATTGCGGTTATTGGAAAAGCCGTACATGAGTTTTCCGTAGACGTTATACATATCAAACGCCGACTTTTCTTTATACCCGTCACTTGATTTTCTCGCCGCGTCCACCACCAATGAAAAATCGCTGCTCAATTTCTGATTATGCGAGAATTCAATATTGTTGTAGGCATTGAAAACATGATACCCGGTATAGCTCGGGGCATAGTTGTAGAAACCATATTCCGCGTGTATTTTTGTGTACGGCGTCATGGTCGGCTTCTTGGTAATGACATTGATGACGCCACCCATCGCGCTCGAACCGTAGAGCGATGAATAAGCTCCTTTAACCACCTCCACGCGCTCGATGGAATTCGTCGGAACGAGATTCCAAAGCGCGCCGCCTGATTCCGGGCTTAAAGCGGGACGTCCGTCGATCAAAAGCAGGACCCGGTTGCCGACGCCGGCTCCGGCAACTTCGGAAGAGCCTCTTATCGAAACCGCTTGTACGTTGGCGCCGCCTGAACGGATGATCTGAACACTCGGAGCCGTTTCCACGGCTTGATCAAATGTAGTAATATTTTTATTGCGTATGTCTTCCGAAGTGATCACACCGACGCTTGCCGGCGCGAGAGACGCGGTTTGCTCCTTGCGCGATGCCGTCACGATAATAGCCTCTGCCAAAGCCTGGGACGGCGACAACGTAATATCGATAACTGTAACTTCACCTGGTTCGACCACAACCGGATCGAAGAAACCGGCCTCATAACCAATAAAGGAGGCCTTGATCCGGTAACGTCCTGCCGGAATTTTAATGATCTTGAAATTACCTTTGTCATCGGAAATCGCGCCGAGGAGAGTGCCGACGACGCTCACATTGGCATAAGAGATCAGTTCTTTCGTATCCCGGTCGATGATCTTGCCGGAAATGATCCCGAATTCTTTTTTCTCATCGCTCCCCACGGGGCTGGCGGATTGGGAGAATAACAAAGCTGAGAAGCTGGTACCGATACAAGTTAAGATTCCCAGGAGTATTTTTTTTTTTTGAAAAACCGCCATAAATTTGAGTATTTAGAAGAGGCACTCTCGCTGTGAAAGTGCCTCGACTAATAGTTCTTAAGGAATAAAAGGAACAATGCCGAAAAACCAGGTATTGACAAAACCGAAATCGGCTTTAATGTCAAGTGTCACGTCATCGCCTTTGGCAACGGTGATAGCGGATGGAGCCGGATCATTTAACGCCATGGGAATCAAGAGGCCGGAACTCACGCTGTCGGGCTGATTCCAATAGACGCCCAAAGTTGCCGATTTTTTTGTAGAGTTATACGATCTGTTCGTCCTAAAACCCACTGCCAATGCGGAATAAGTGCCCGGATCAACTTCAATACTGTATTCATAAGTCGAGTCTCCCGCAACTCGGGAGAGTATAACAGGATTCTGAGCATTGAAGGGCGCGTTGATTGGTGCACGCACGCCGCTTGACAGAGTCCAAATAGAATCGCCAAAGATTGTAACCTCCACGACCCCGCTATCTTCGTCTGCGATTGAAAGGGTGCCGCTCGCTTTCCAGGCACTGACGTTCTTAAACGAGATCGTGCCGTGGATCGTTGCCGTGTCCGGCTTATTGTTGTCACAGCTGAATATCATGACAGCCATCAGCGCTGCCGCCGTCAGAACCGATAATTTTGTTCCCATGATCTTAGTTCCTTAATTTGGTGATTAATTTAATCTTGCCCTGAATATAGAGGCGCACGGAACACTTGTCAATGACCGGAACCTGCTTTTACAATTTTATTACAAATAAAACATGATTTTTATCATGTGGTTTTTTCTGAGATACGGAAAGATTCTAACCTTACCGTCCACTTCTTAAGCCCTTTTTTTGTTTGCTGTTTTTGATATTATGAGCATTATTAGTACATTCAAAAGTATTTGGTTTGGAGTTAAACTCTTTTTAATCAAGTGCGTCTAATTACCATGAATCTTCACGGTGCCGGAATGTTCCGAATGGACTACAGGGAATTACTCGATACATTTAAGTATGAAACCGGCTACAAGAAAGAAAAGGCCTTTCAGGATATTGTCGTATTGTACCGGGAGCGTTTATACAGGATCATACGCGGCTACACGAATGACCATGATGATACGGATGATATTCTCCAGGAGACGTTCATCAAAGCTTATGAGAATCTGGAGCAGTTCCGCGGCGAAAGCTCGCTTTATACCTGGTTGTGCCGCATTGCCATGAATCTGGCGATCACGCACTTACGAAAGAAAAAACTGCGTCAGTTCATTTCCCTCGATTCCGTCATGCTTATTTCCCGTCACAGCGGGCCGGACCGCGTGTTAGAAGAAAATGAATTGAAGAGGATCATTCGACAGGCAGTGAATCAATTATCGGAGAAACAGAAAACGGTATTTATTCTGCGTTACTATGACGAATTGAGCATTGCCGAAGTCGCCGAAATTACCGGCAATTCCGAAGGAACGATCAAAGCCAATTTTTTTCACGCGGTGAACAAGATAAAAAAAGCGCTCGATAAAAACTATTTTGAGAAAAGGAGAAGCCATGAAGGCCCATGAAGAAAAAATTATAGAATACCTTATGAACGGCCTGCCGTTGGAAGAAAAATCAGAAGTTGAACAACTGATTCAGAGTCATCCGGAATGGCGCGGTGATTATTCCGAGCTGATTGCCGCCCTGCAGACCTTGAATAATGAAGACCTGAAATCGATCGACCCGCCCGCGCATTATTGGAACGGTTTTGTTCCGCGGCTGCATGAACGCATGGAACGGAAACAGCTGAAACGGACCGGTGTAAAGAAGCGTATGTACTATGCGATTCCGGCCCTGGGGTTTGCCGCATTGATATTATTTTTCACGCATGCCGTTTTGGAAACCAATAAGAAGATCGACTATCTGCTCGATAATTCGCTGTCAAATTTGATGATAGTGGAAACGTCGTATTCGTATCAGGATCTGGACATTCAGGTTGAAACGTATTTCAACGATAATGCCAATTCCGACGATCCGTTGAAAGAGCTGACTTCAGGAGCCGAGAGCCTGAATGTGACCTATGAATTAAGGGATCTGTCTAACGAAGAAAAGAGTGAATTATTAAGCGCATTGGAAACGACAAAGAATATCTGAAATACTTTCAATCAACCGGAGTGTCACTCATGAAACTATGGAAACCGTTTTTGTTGGTCTTTCTGTTTTTAGAGACCTCAGGCGCGTGGACGCAGTCCGACAGCGGCTTTGTCGATAAAATTCAGACGATGAAAAAAAAAAAATTGATAGAGAAATTGAATTTATCCAAGGAAAAAATGGACGCCTTTCTCAATATATATGATGACTACGTCTCCGAAGAGCGGCAGTTCAACAAAGAGAAGCAGGTGTTGTTTCAGAAGCTGGTGCACATGTCCGCGCTGGGGGACGCCGTATCGGATGATAAGATAACCGAAACCATTGACCAATTGGACCAAATCGAACGTAAAATTCTGTCCCACCGGCAAGCGACCCTGAACCAGATGAAAGGCTCTTTAACGGCGCCGCAGAGAGCGCGATTTATCGTATTTGAGCAGAATTTCCAATTCAGGCTCCGGCAAATGTGGTTTGATATTCAGTACCGCAAGAACAAGATGAAGAAATTCATGCTGCCTCCGCCGTTTGGGGATGAGGACCGGGATTAAGCCCGAGTCCCTTGGCAGGCCCGCTTCTCAGACCCGCTCGACCGGAGCGGGTCTTTTGTCAAAAATAATGCGGAATAAAAATTGAAAGTATATGTTGCAACATTAAATGTTTAACCATATATTTAAACGTTTGTTTAATTCATGTATGATAACCTAATTTAAAGGAGGCCTCTATTATGAAAAAGCTCGCTTTAGTCTTATTGGGCTTACTGCTTTCGTTTCTTCCCGTTTCTGCACAGACTGTGTGGGAAATCGATGGATCGCACACGAATGTGGAGTTTACTGCTATCCACTTACTGGTATCGGAAGTGACCGGTCATTTTAAGGATTTCACCGGTTCGGTGACGGTGACCAAACCTGATTTCTCCGACGCGCAGGCGGAAATAACGATCAAAGTTGCCAGCGTTAATACGAATAATGAAAGGCGCGACGGGCATTTGAAAACAGACGACTTCTTTAACGCTGAGAAATTTCCCGAGATCACTTTCAAAAGCAAGTCGTTCAAGAAAACCGGAGATAATACATATAAGATCACCGGCGATCTGACCATGAAAGGCACGACGAAAACAGTTGAACTGGACGCCGTCTACAAAGGCGAAGTCAATGCCTTCGGCGGAACACGCATGGGCTGGAAACTGACCGGAACGGTGAATCGTTTGGATTACGGCCTCAATTGGAACAAGGCGATTGAAGCCGGCGGATTGGTAGTCGGAAAGGAAATTGTCATGACGATTAAATCGGAATTAATCAAGAAGAAATAAAAACAGGACAAGCGCATGAAGGCGCGGAATTGTTCCGCGCCTTTATTGTTCTATCAGCAGACGATCACAAATTACACATCAGGTCGCTTCGTGAAAATTGAAGATAAGATCAAACAAAGAAAATTCCGCAACGAGCACCACCGGTTGTTGGCGAATTTATCCTATAACTATAACTGGATTCTCGCCGAGCATCAAAAGATCCTGAAAACGTTTGAGATTTCCTTTCAGCAGTTCAATGTTCTCAGCATTCTGCGCGGACAACGCCCGAACATGGCTTCGGTGAATCTGATCAAAGAGCGTATGCTGGATCAAAGTTCGGACGTTTCCCGTATTGTGGAGCGTTTGGTAAAAAAAATCCTGGTCGACCGGACGATCTGTCCGAAAGACCGGCGTCAGGTTGACATCCGCATTACTCAAAAAGGCCTGCGCTTGCTGGAACGACTGGACCAATACAGCAGTAAAGTGGATGATCTGGTTTCCAGTCTAACTTCCTCGGAAGCAAAAAAGCTCAATGATCTGATGGATAAACTCAGGAAATAATGAATAATGAATAATGAGTAATGAATAATTGAACCTCTGTGTGCTCTGTGGCAAACTGTTTTCTCCGTGTCTTGGTGTCTCTGTGGTTAAAATTCTTCAAAACGGCACGAAAACAAAAAAGGCAGCGATTTTTCTTTATCCGCTGCCTCGTAAAAAACAGTTAAAAAAATATTATTGTTTCACGCGTGTCCAATACCGCGTTTTACCGAGAAAAGGCATTCCGAGAATGTAGCCTTTTAATTTCAATTTATCCGGTTCCACGAGTTTAGCGTAGCAGGTGTACATTTTGCCCTCATCGGCTTTGTAGACATGTCCGTCGTTCCATTCGCCGTCATCGTATTTGACTCCGCGTAATATCACCAGGCCGATGACCGGATCGTTGCGGTGATTAGCGTCCGGATTCTTGTAATCAATTTTTGGAGCTCCGACTTTGATATTCGGATTGTCTTTCTCCGGATGCTTGTTCTCGTCGAGATACTCCTGTGTGTAGTTAGGCACTTCCAGCCAGGCTATCTTTCCGTAATACCGGTCGCCTTCTTTGTAGACCTCTATTTTTACCTGTTCGTTCTTCTCGTTCAAGTACATCCAGGTTCCGACAATGTCATTGGGATCCGTGGCGTACGATTTAGAAATAAAGAGCGCTAAGAAGACGGTCACATAAGATAAAATCGTTTTCATAGGGGTCCTCCTGAGGTTAAAATGAATTATTTTGAATAAACTTTTTTACGCGAAATAAAATGACCTTCGCGGTGATGTGCGCCGCTTTTATCGGAAAACTTCTTTTCCATCACGTTCTTCAGATTTTTGAACTTTTCATCCGCATGCTCGACCATGACCTTTTTCCCCCCGATCGTAATGCCGCTCAGCTTGCGGACGACGACCCCCGCGATCTCCGGATCGACTTTGAATTGCGTGTGATGTTCCTGAATAAAAACTTTACCTATTTTTCTACCGTCCACGCCCGCGAGATTGCAAATTTTCCCGATCAACGTTCCGGTCTGTAAATTATCCCTCGAACCCATATTGATGGATAATTCGACCATATTTTCGGAACTGCGATGCTCCCGATAGCCGCCGGTCCGTTCGCTGCGCTGGCCGAAATTATCCGGTGCGTTGAGTTCCTTGTCATCTTCGTATTTCTCAAGAATTTCGCGGCACAACAGCGTGACAAACCCCCGCGTGATCTCTTCGGGTTTATATTTCTTCGAAATGGAGTTCCAGCGTTCAAAATAGCGGTCAAAACCGTTCGGATTTTTCAAAGCGGTCTCGAATTCCTCGATCGTGCGGTCGAGATGCGATTCCATGATTTCTTCAAGGCCCGGAATTTTTGATTTGATAATGCTTTTTCGCGTCTTGCCTTCCAGCCGGCGCAATCGATGCTGTTCATCCGGGGTCACCAGCGTAATAGCCACGCCGGTTTTGCCCGCACGGCCCGTACGCCCGATGCGGTGAATGTAACTTTCGGACTCCATCGGCAAAGAAAAATTGATGACGTGCGTGAGGTCGTTGACGTCCAGTCCGCGCGCGGCGACATCCGTCGCCACCAGCAGATTCACCCCCTTGGATTTGAATTTACGCATGACGTGCTCGCGCTGGGACTGGCTCATATCGCCGTGAAGCGCCTCGGCCTTAAAGCCTTTGCCGGCCAGTTTTTCCGCGACATCGGCCGTTTGAATTTTCGTCTGGCAAAAAATAATTGCATACATGCCGGGCGCGGCGTCGATCAGACGGCAGAGCGCTTCGAATTTATTCTGATGGCGAACGGTGTAATAGAGCTCTTCCGTACTCGCCATCGTTGCGGTCTTATGCTGAATGTGAATTTCTTCCGGGTCGTTCATGAATCGCGACGCAATGCGGCGGATGTCCGAACTAAGCGTCGCCGAGAAAAGCCAGATCGAACGTTCCTTGCCGACATTGGACAGGATCTCTTCGATCTCCTCGAGAAATCCCATGTCGAGCATTTCGTCGGCTTCATCGAGAATAAAATTCTTCACGCGCGATAAATTCAGCGACTGGCGGTGCAAGTGATCCACGATGCGTCCAGGCGTACCGACGACGATATGAACACCCTGCCGCAGCGCGCGCAATTGCACTCCGATATCCTGTCCGCCGTAGACGGAAAGAATCTTCAATCTTTTATATTTGGAAATTTTTTTCAATTCTTCGGCTATCTGAATGGCCAGTTCCCGCGTGGGCTCGAGAATAATGGCTTCCACGCCGGTCGCGGTTTTTTCGATCTTCTCGATCAACGGAATTCCGAACGCCGCCGTTTTGCCGGTTCCGGTCTGGGCCTGGCCGACGAAATCGCCGTTATAACCCAAAAGGACGGGAAGCGCCTGCGTCTGGATTTCGGACGGCTGCTCAAAACCCATTTCTTCGATGGCTTTGAGGATGTCGGGACTTATTTTGTACTCACTGAACGAACTCATTAAACACTTTCTCTAAAAATGAAATAAAAATATTAACTCGCGCAAAGGTAGGAAAATCAAAGGTTAATAGCAAGAGGTTTTGCCCACGGGTTAGGCCGAGGGCTTCGTATGACAATCATTGACGAAGTTAGACCAAGGAACGATCCAGGAAATATTCCCCCACCCCGTCGGATTGTTCGTCGGCATGGTAGGAACTCCGCACAAGCGGGCCGGATTCGACGACCCGAAAGCCCATTGCTAATCCTTGTTCCTTGAACATGGCAAATGTGTCCGGATGAACGAAGCGGTCCACTGGAATGTGCTCTTTGGTCGGCTGCAGATATTGGCCGATCGTGAGAATATCGAGATTGACCTCACGCATATCAAGCATGACGGCCAGAATTTCTTCATTCGTTTCGCCAAGCCCGACCATCACGCCGCTTTTCGTGACCATGCCTTGTTCTTTCGCCCGGCCAAGCAGTTCCAGGCTTTGTCTGTAATTCGCCTGCGGACGAACGACCTGATAGAGACGCGGTACGGTTTCGGTGTTGTGATTTAGAATGTCCGGCTTCGCATGGATGACATTCATCAACGCATCGAAATTGCCTTTGAAATCGGGGATCAGAACTTCTATCCGGCAGGTGGAGATCGCTTTGCGGATCTCACGAATCGTGTCGGCAAATATTTCCGAACCGCCATCCGGCAATTCATCGCGATTGACAGAGGTAATAACGGCATGACGTAATTTCATCTGAGCCACAGAAGCCGCGACCCGCTGAGGTTCTTCTTTATCGAGCCAAACCGGCTTTCCCGTTTTCACGGCGCAGAATCCGCAGCTGCGCGTGCAGACGTCGCCGAGGATCATGAATGTGGCGGTGCCGCGATTCCAGCATTCCGCGATATTCGGGCATCGTGCTTCTTCGCAGACCGTGTGCAGTTTCTGAGCGCCGACCAGAGTTTTGATCTCCGAATACTTTTGTCCGAGGGGAATTTTCACTTTCAACCACCCGGGGCGCTTCACGCTATCCTTGTTAAAGTTTTCTTCAGTCTTCTTATTGATAAAGTCAACTTGAACCGAGGTCATCGGATATTGTCTACTCATACTTTCCTTACTGATAACTGATCACTGATCACTGATAACTGTTCACTCCTAAGCAGGGTTCCAGCTCATCGGCTTGCCGCCGAGAATATGAAAATGTAAATGATAAACTTCCTGTCCGGAGTCCTTGCCGTTATTAACGACCACTCTAAATCCGTCTTCTTTAATACCCGCAGCTTCGGCAATTTTGGAAATATTCAAGAGTAATTTCGCTCCCAGTTGCGCGTCATTCAGATCTGAAAGTTTTTCGACATGTTTCTTCGGGATCAGAAGAATATGCGTCGGCGCTTTCGGACGAATGTCATTGAAAGCGATCATGTCGTCATCCTCGTAAACGAAATTACTCGGAATTTCTTTTTTTATGATTTTACAGAACAGGCAATCGGTCATCGTCTTTTCTCCTAATTCCTTTCATCGGAGCGCACATTTTGCCCTTCGTCAGCGGCGCTCAAAGGAGGTAATTCATAATAATTCATTAAGCGGTTAAACGAGCGTCTTAAAAACCCCGGCAAGATCGTTTTGTACGTTTTTAAAAGTTTGGCGGGATTGTTCAATGATAAAATAAGTTCGTCGTATTCTTTCGCGCCGAGAACTTCGATCACATGCTGTTTCTCTTCGGGATCGGTAAAGCGCATGAGCACGCCATTTTTTTCCGCTTCGGGGTGAAACTGCACAGATTCAATTTCATCGGAATACCGCACGCCCGTAACAGCCTGACCGCCGCCGTTCTCTGAGCCGTCATACGAAACGATGGCGGCGTTCAGCTGACGGATCTTTTGCAGATCCGGTTCCGTAACCTGCCAATCGCGGTTGTCAAACGCATAAAATTTTTCCTGCAGCCCTTCGAACATCAAATCGTTCTTGCCCGCATCGGTTTTGACGATAGGCACCACGCCTAAATTTCGCCGCTCACGCCGGCTGATGCGGCCGATCTCAAACCGTTTGGCCAGCAATTGAAACGAATGGCAAATCCCGAAAAAGAATTTCTTATTTTCGCGAACGGAATTATGTCCGGTCAATTGATCCAGTAAATTAAAAAACCCCTTTTCCCATGTGCTGCCTTCGTCGTCAAAGGGACTTCCCGGCCCTCCGCTGGAAATGTAAACATCATAAGATGCGTCCGGCACTTCACCTTTATCGCGCACGTGAAACTGATCGATCATGAAATCCACCTGGGCGTGCGTCGGCTGAACGATATGGCGGAAATTATCAATGATGCGGCGGATATTGCGGATGCCGATATTGCGCATACCGTTATTCATGTCCAGAATGGCCACCCGCACGATCACTGGCGTAATCCAATCGGAGGGTTCTTCTTGATTTAAACTGCGCCGAAGGCTTTGCAAAGGTTACCTCAGTCGGCTATCTGCGCCCTGATCTGAGCGCTTTTTTTCATTGCGTAATATAACACCACGCACGAAATCACCATCCACAGCAAGGACCAAAATATCGCCGGAAGAAAAAATACCTGCGCCACGGCATCGGCGTCCGAAACGCCAAGGCTGTAGGCGCTTTTGGGAGCGCCCAGAGATATCTTTACTACCGTCATCACGTCGCCGAAGGAATTCAAGGCGCACTGTGCGGCAAGAAAATTGATAGCAAAATAATTCAAATAAGCGCTGCCTTTGGCCGCGATGAGCAAAAGCGCGGCAGAGAGAAGACCGCATACGGCCAGGGAAAACAGGTCGCGCACGTATAGAACGATCGCAACCAGGAAAATAATCCCGATCGAGAATAATAATATTTTCGCCATGTTCTTGTACGAACTCCAAACGATCAGCGCGCCTCCGAAGAGCGCCGCGCCGACGTATCCGGCGCTGCCTATGAATCCCCGCGACCATACGCCTCCGCCGGAGCTATGCTGCATGTACCCGCTGGTATCTGGGTTGATCACGATACGGTTGACCGATTCGCCCATGAGTAAACTTGCAATCGTGTGACTGCCCTCATGAATAAACGTCGTGAAGTATTCAAACGGCAACAGCACATTGCGAACGATCGGCAGCATGGCGAGAAACATGGACACAAAAACCAGAATGATGATCAATGCATTACTGCGCAAAACGGACAGCGCGGTGACGCGAGAATTTTCAGTTTCAGATTCCATTTCGATTCTTAAACGTGAATTACAAAATCGCTTTCAACTTAACGTATTTTTCCAACAGGTGCAAATAGATTATCCCTTGCCTTATTCGTTACGATCTGCCCCTCCACTCGATGTGTAAAATAAAAAACCCATCCCGCAAAACTTTCGGGATGGGTTAGACAAATTCGTCCTGATATTTATTAAAACTTAAATCCGATCCTGGAGAAAATGAACCTACCGGAAAAGCCCATCTGAACGGCATCCCAGATACCGCCGGATTCCGTCAATCCCGGATCATGTTTATCGGGATAAACGTTGAACACATTAGCCGCGCCTGCGTTGACAAAGATATTCTTGGTCAAATCATAACCGAAAGTGATATTGGTAACGATTTTGGCGTCATAGATATCCTTGTCCCCATTCAAATTCCAGTTTTCGAGGACTACTTCACCGAATCGGACCAATTGAAGATTGGCGCTCCATTGATTATACTTGTAATCGGTCGTCCAGTTGATCTTGCTCTTTGGGGCGGACGCGATAAGGAATCGTTTCTCACGGCTCCCGAAATAATCGGCTTCTCTCCCGGCCAGCAATGCATTGGTATGCACGGCGCTTAGGGTCATGCGGTTAAAATTGGCAGCCAAAGAAGTATATACGTGATGATCACCAAATGCAGCGGCATAATTAAGCACCACATCCAGACCTCTCGTCCTTGTGTCAATGGCGTTGGTGAAAAATTGAGCCGCACCGACGCCCAACGGCGCCAAATAGTCGACGACCGTTGCCGAATCAGAAAAAGCGCCGGTCAGAACAATGCGATTTTTGACCTGAACGTAATAACCGTCAATCGTTGTGCTGAAATTTCCGTATCTGGCCGTAAAGCCTCCGCTCAAGTCCGTCGCGGTTTCTTCTTTAAGCTTTGGAATACCCAACGCATTAGCGACCGCACTGCCATTTCTTGCGATGACTTTGTCAATCGGCACGCCGGCCACAAAATCCGTGAAGGTCGAATTGAAATATTTTTGTGCCAGTGATGGGGCACGGAAGCCCGTGCTAGCCGAACCGCGCACGGAAATATTCCGATCGACTTTGTACCGCGTAACGAGCTTTGCGTTTACGGTGTTTCCGAAATCGCTGTAATTTTCGTACCGTACGGCTCCGCCGACCATCCACGGCTCGGTCATATCAATTTCCACGTCGGCGTAAGCACCCAAGTTCGTACGGGATTTCTTGATTTCATCCCCCGGCCGGAAACCCGGAAAGCCTTGTGATCCGCCCGGACGAAAAGTCGTATCCCCCGGTGCGTTAATCGAAAAAACAGCGCGCTTCGTTTCATAAGAGCCGACCTCGCCGGCAAAAATCTGATAATTGTCAATACGGTACTCGGCTCCAAGGGCCAAGTTCATCCCTTTTCCAATGCCCGAATACTGCCGCCTAAAATCAAGGGAAGTCGAATTCTGAATCAGCTGAAATCCGCCGGCATCAAACTCCAACGGCGAAAAATTTTCATAAGAGGCATTGAGGGTATGTTTGATCGTATAATGGAAACGGTTCATCCCGAACGTATTATTAATATCCATATCCCACGATCCGATTTTCGAACGTATACCGGCAGACACGGAACGGTCATCTATAATCGACGTGATGCGCGGATTGAATCCGTTAGGATAGATAGAAACGACATTACGCGAATCGTCAAACGTGCGTGTCCATGCAAACGCATCGGTGTAACGATGACTGATACCTCCGAAAAAATAGAAACCGGATTTTTCTCCGATAGGCTTGGAAGAATTAAAAAAGAAAGAAAGATCATTGCCGCCGGCATCACCGAATTTGTCGCGATAGATTCCATTCAAAAAGCTGCCGGGTTTCGCAACGCGGTTGGTCTTCGCTTTGTTGAGAAAATCGGCCGTGAAGTTAGCAAAACCATCCTCGCCCCATTTGATCCCATAATTGGCATTAACGTTTTGCGTCTCCCCGTCGAATCGTTGAGAGTCATCGACATATTTCAATCCGGTTTTTGCCATATATTCTCCGCCGGTGATCGTGCCGGTAAACTCATTCACGGACGATTTAAGTACGATGTTGATGACGCCGGCGATGGCATCGGAACCGTATTGCGCGCTTGCGCCATCGCGGAGAATTTCAATGCGGTCGATCGCCGCTGCAGGGATGGTGTTCAAATCGGTTCCCGTATTCCCACGGCCGCGCGTGCCGAAAATATTCACCAGCGATGACTGATGGCGCCGTTTTCCATTAATTAAAACGAGCGTTTGGTCGGGCCCTAAACCGCGTAAGGTCGCCGGGTCAATGTGGTCCGCGCCGTCCGCACCGGACTGCTTGTTAGAATTAAAAGACGGAGCGACAAATTGCAATATTTGATTCACATCCACTTGTCCTGATTTGTTCGTCACGGCGGCCACATCAATAATATCCACCGGAACCGCGGTTTCAATGACCGATCGATTGCTCCGCGTACCGACCACCTGCGTCCCGCCAAATTCGATGGAGCGCTCTTCCAGTGTTATATTCATTTCCGATTGGTCTTTTATGGCCACTTCGCGCCTGCCGTATCCAACAACACTGAAGACAAGTATGGCTGAACCGGAACTTGCTTCAAAGCTGAATTGGCCGTTCAGATCGGCAACCGTGCCTTTGTAGGTCCCCTTCTCGTAAACATTGACACCCGGGACAGGCTGCCCTTCGGCATCCTTGATAGTTCCTTTAACAAGATGTTGAGTCATGGCCGATGCACTGAACATGAAGCCAAGCAGGAAAACATATACGATTTTCATAATCAAGACCCTCCCTGATAATTAAGGAAATAAGGTTAGTTTAATCTCACACTACTTAGGATTGAGAAAAGACTATCTTTAAAGAATCTAAGAGATCGGATATGCAGGTCCTTCAATATTAACTGAAAAGAATTTCCGTCAGAAGAGTATGGTATGAAAATAAAGAACTTTGTTTTAATACACAACATCATTTTGATTTTTAAGACATTTTGGTTTGAACAAAGACTTGTAATTTGAGCGAAAATAAAATATATTGTTGAAATGAAAAACTTATGCAAAATCCGTTTTATTGCGATCGGTCTTCTCGTTGTAGGTTGCTCGGGCAGCTATGCCGTTCAGAAAAATAACAGCCGCGGGGCGCCTGTTGATTCTGCAAAAAATTCTCAAACATTCAATATTACGGCCGTGAAGCGCTATGTGGACGGGTTAATCAACGATATGACCGGAGATCTGGAAGCTTCCACGAGAGAATATCTGCTGGCGCTGCAATTGGATTCGTCCTCCAATTCCATCTACGCTTCGCTGGCGGAGAATTACATTCAAATGGGGCGGCTCGACAAAGGGCTGGCGATCGTTCAAAAAATTCTTTCACGCGACGCCGGCCATCTCGGAGCGATGGAATCGCTTGCGGAGATCTATGTAGAAAAGCATGAATTCGAAAAGGCCATAACTACGCTTGAGCAGGTCACTAAACTTGATCCGGGCAACCTGGACGCGCATTACCGGCTCATCACGATTTACGAAGTTCAAGGAAAAACTTCCGAAGCGGCAGTACATTACAACGCGCTGCTTGATCTGCTCGGACCGAATACGTTGCTGTCCATGAAACTTGCCGATCTATATATGAAAACCCATGCATTTGGCAAGGCGGCGGCCGTGCTTTACAAAGCGCGCGGGAGCGACCCGAATAATGTTTTTGTTTTGGATGCGTTGGCGCAGGCGTACACGTTAAACAAAGAGCTTCCCAAAGCGATAGAATCGTATGAAACGCTTTCCGAACTCCAGGAAAACGACTATCTCGTTTTTGCCCGCATCGGCAGCCTGGCGATGCAAAACGGCAATTATGAAAAAGCGTTAACGGCTTTTAAGAAAGCGGATCTATTAGGCGCGCCGAACGGCGGCGAAATTCAACGTTTCATGGGATTTGCTTTGAATCAATTAAAACGCGACCGGGAGGCGATGGCGTGCTTTGAAAAAGCCATTACCCTGAATTCGAAAGATATTGTTTCGATGAGTTTTCTTGCGCCGATTTATCAGGAACTGAATTGGCTGGATAAAGCGGATTCGATCTTTGAAAAAATTATTTTGCTCGACCCTGAAAATGATATTATTTTGAATAATTACAGCTACAGTTTGGCAGAGCGCAGAATCAAGCTGGACAAAGCTCTTACGATGATCCAAAAAGCGCTTGTGAAAGCGCCGAACAATTCCCATTACCTGGATACGATCGGCTGGATCTACTTTCAATTGAATCGTTATGAATTGGCATTAAAATACGTGAAGCAGTCGTTTGAATTGAATGACGCCAGCTGGGAAGTGGCGGATCATCTGGGGGACATTCATGCGAAACTGAAGCGGTTGGCCGAGGCCAAAGAATATTGGCAACGGGCTTTAAAACTGAATGCCGGCAACGAAACCATCAAGAAAAAAATTATCGACCTTTCCAAATAATTTCACCGAAGCCAGGAACTTTGAATAAACATAGAATTGTTTTCGTGCTGACATTTGTTCTTTTACACAGCTGCGGAACGCCGAAAGAAGCGGTCCGTGATCCCGTTTCTATCGAAGGCGTCAGCCCGATCGGCCTCATTCGAAAGAATAATGAAAATGGCAGGACGATCGGTTTTATCAAGGCAACGACCACGCTGAATTTAGAGTCGTCGAAATCGGCGAATCAATTCAGCGCGCAGCTGGCGATCAAATTTCCCGACTCCGTATATATCCGTATCGAAGGCATTCTGGGAATTGCCGGATTGAAAGCTTCTTTGAATAAAGAAACTTTTGTGGTTTATAATATCATCGACCGGTACGTTGTACGCGGGCAGACGAATTCGGAAGCTATTCGCAAAACATTTGATTACGATATTAGTTTTGAAGAAATGATAGAACTGCTCTCGGGTCTGGTGAAAATCAGGGAAACCGAACTCGCCGAACTGACCGATTTTTCGACGGATCAAAGTTACTATCTGATGACCTTTAAAAATCATGACGGGACAAAAAAAGTATGGATCGATCCGTATGCCCATTGTGCCGTGAGCAAGATCCATTATTACGATACGAACGATCAACTGACGCTTGAAAAGGAATTTACACGATTTGAAAATTTCGACGGCGTTTACCTGCCGAGGTACGTACGCGTGTTGAGATCGAAAGAAAGAGATTTGTTGACTTTTTATTTTAATTCGCGGGCCATCAACAAGGGCTTTAACAGTAAGCTGTTCACCATTAAATATCCCGACGATATCAAAGTCATTCAACAGAAATAGCGATGATCCGCAAAAAAAAACCGACGCCCACAAGGGTTTCAAAAAAATCCATCGACATCAGCGTGGTCATTCCGCTGGTCAACGAAGAGGAGTCTTTGCGTGAATTGACCGGTAAGATCCATTCCGCGATTTCGGCCATCCGACTAACGTATGAGATTATTTTTGTCGACGACGGCAGTACGGATCGTTCGTTTGAAGTGATACAAGAATTGAAATCGGAAAGCCCGGCGATCAAGGCGATCCGCTTTAAGAAAAATTACGGTAAGTCGGCCGCGCTGGCCGAAGGGTTCAAATCGGCCAGGGGAAATTATGTGATCACTATGGATGCCGATCTGCAGGATGATCCGGGCGAAATCCCGAATCTCATCCGAAAATTGGAGGAAGGGTACGATCTTGTTTCCGGCTGGAAAAAGAAGCGCTACGACCCGATCGCCAAGACGATCCCGTCCAGGTTCTTCAATTTCGTGACCGGCGTGATGACGGGAATCAAATTACACGACTTTAATTGCGGCTTGAAAGCCTATCGGCGCGAAGTTCTGCAGGACGTGAGTTTATACGGCGAACTGCATCGCTACATTCCCGTGCTGGCGGATTGGGAAGGGTACAAAAAGATCACCGAAATCGTCGTTCAGCATCATCCCAGAAAGTACGGACACACGAAGTTCGGCGTATCGCGTTTTATCAGGGGCTTTTTGGATTTGGTCACCGTACTGTTCCTTTCGCGTTATGTGAAACGGCCGCTTCATTTTTTCGGTCTCATCGGTGCGGTTATTTTGCTCATCGGCATAGGCATCAATGCTTATTTGACGGCGCAATGGTTTTTAGGAACCGCTATCGGAAACCGTCCGATCATATTCTTAGGTGTACTTCTGGTCGTGGTTGGCTTTCAAATTATTTTTACCGGGCTGATCGGCGAAATGATCACCCACCATTTTCAAAAGCAGCAGGAATTTCCGGTCAGAGAGAGAATCGAATGATCCGGCGGCGGCGCTCCTGCACGGACCTGCAACATGGCCCGCGCCATGGGGATGGTTTCACCGGAAGCGCGCGAAATGAGACCTGAGTGTATACCCTATGCCTGAAAAAAAAAATGAACAAAAGACCATCGCGACGAATCGAAAAGCGCGCCACGAATTTGAAATTCTCGACACTATCGAAGCCGGTATCGCGCTTTTAGGCAGTGAGGTCAAATCGCTGCGCGATGGCAAAGTGAACATTCAAGACAGCCATGCCCGTATAGAGAACGGCCAGGTGACCCTGTATCATGCACACATCCCCGAATATACACAAGCCAATCTCAACAATCACGACGAGTACCGGCCGAAGAAACTGCTTTTGCATCGAAGCCAAATCCGAAAATTGCAGCGGCAAGTGGAAGAAAAAGGCATGACGTTGATTCCGCTCGCACTTTATTTTAATGAGAAGAATTTGGTGAAGGTCACACTGGCCGTGGCCCGCGGGAAGAAGTTTTTCGATAAACGCGACGCGATCGCCAAACGCGACGTCGAACGGTCGCTGCAAAGGGAATTTCGCGGAAAATGATTCCCGCATTTGAGGAGCACCGTCAAATCCTTTTGTTGATTTCACAACTATTCTTTATTATCTTGGTTCTGCCATTCCGCATATTCTAAACGACCCCATTCTGAATTACAGGCATTTCTCTTTACTATTGAGCGGCTGCAGAATAAAATTATGTGATGATTTTTGAACCCTTTTCAGGAGGAAAGTTGCCATGAAAACAGTGAGCGCTATTATTTCGGGGAGAGAACTTTACTGTGTCGCCGTTGGAACGACGCTTATCGATGTGATCAAATTTATGGCGAGCAAGAATATCGGAGCGGTCGTGATAGTGGATAACCTTCAAAGTAAAAAACTTCTGGGGATCTTTTCAGAACGTGATTTGATGAAACGCGTAGTAGTACAAGGCATAGAAATAAACCGTACGAAAATTGACGACGTCATGACCAAGAATGTGGCGGTCGGCAATGCCAATGAAAGTTATGACGTATGCCTCGAGGCGATGAAAAAAATAAAATCCCGCCACTTGCCCATCGTCGACGGGGAACGCCTTATCGGCATGGTATCGATGCGCGATTTGATGGAAGTCAATATCGAAGACAAAGACGAAGAAATAAAAATGATGAACGCCTACATACATGACATCCCGAAATCCTCGTTATAGTGCATGTTCGCGGACCATCACACGGAATTTGAAAAAGCCATAGGCGAATTTAATCGACAGCAATTTTTCGAATGTCACGAATCTCTGGAAACCATTTGGCGGGAGTGCGAAGGAGAATTAAAAATTCTATTGCAGGGGATCATTCATACGGCGGTTGGGTTTTTTCATCTTCAGCGAAAAAACATGAATGGCGCGAGAAGGCAATTGGACAAAGGTTTGAGGAAATTCAATCAAATTGATTTGCCGGCATTTGAAAAAAAACTCAATCTCCATTTAACATTGTTTCAATCTGAAATTC
Organism: uncultured Bacteroidota bacterium; assembly: GCA_964563165.1. Taxonomy (GTDB): domain Bacteria; phylum CLD3; class CLD3; order SB21; family SB21; genus CAZLWA01. The sequence goes on from CAZLWA010000005.1 coordinate 221,421, forward strand.
TCACATTTCGTCAGAATCTCCACCTTCTCAATCCTCAGTTCCCGAAAATCAAGTGAAGTTCTACCCATGTGCCGTATTGGTTCCCCCGGCTAAGGAGGGGTGTCCTGCGCCAGACCTGTCAGCCTCTGGCTGAGAAGGACGAGGTGGTGAATACGATGACTGCTTTAACCGCTTCTTTCGCAACGCTCAGGACGAACTCTTGAAAAGGAGGGGAATTAAATTTCTTCAATCCGCTTGATGGCTTTTTGCGGGAAAAACAAACTACCGTGTGGGGAGCATAACGGTGAATTTTGATCCTTTTCCGACCTCGCTGTCCACGTGAATGTTGCCGTTGTTTTCCGTGACGAGGCGGCTGCAGATCGATAAGCCGAGGCCCATGCCTTCGGTTTTTGTCGTGAAGAACGGGTTGAAGATCTTTTCCAGATTTTCCTGTGCGATCCCGCTTCCCGTGTCCTCGATTTCAATGGCCACAAAAGGAAGATCTTGATCGAACGCGTCGTCC
>CAZLWA010000006.1:0-7499 GCA_964563165.1 uncultured Bacteroidota bacterium
CACGAAACGCTTGTGGTTCTCGAATGGGATCCATCATCACTACGGCAGTAAGAAATTCGAGCCGGAATTTTCCAGGGAATATTTTTCGCAGCTCGTAAAAAACTCCCCGGACGGCAATTTCCCGATCGAAAAAGGCGAAAGTTTGGATGAATGGATCGGTAAGATAACGCCGATCATTTTTGATCCCAACCTGGATTCCAAGCGGGTCAATCTCAATCCAAAAGACGATATGATCAAAACATCGGCCAATAATTATTATGAAGGCCTTACGCAAAAGGAAGTGGAAGAGTATTACAAAAAAGTAATCAACAGGAATGATCCCGAGCCTGTTTCCTACGGCCTTAATTCCAAATTGATCAAAGAAAACGGCGTGATCAAAGAAAAAGTCTGGAAAGTCGGCGGCATGTACTCTCAGGCTATCGAGCAAATCGTCGCCTGGCTGGAAAAAGCAGCCGGGGTGGCCGAGAATGAGACCCAAAAAGCCGCTCTGGATAAATTGATCGAATATTACAAAACCGGTGATCTGAAAAAATTTGATGAATACAATATCATTTGGGTTAAAGATACGTCTTCCGTGGTTGACGTGATCAACGGATCCATCGAGACCTACGGCGATCCCTTAGGATACCGCGGGGCGTATGAATCGAATGTGTTCTTTAAGGATAAGGAGGCCACGAAACGCATCGATGCGATCAGCAAGCAGGCGCAGTGGTTTGAAGACTATTCCCCCATCGCACAGGACCACAAGAAGAAAAATGTGAAGGGCATATCGGCCAAAGTGATCACGGTTGTGATCGGGTCGGGCGATGCCTCTCCCGCTTCCGCGATAGGGATCAACCTGCCTAATGCCAACTGGATCCGAAAGGAATACGGTTCCAAGTCGGTGACCTTAGGCAACATCGTCTACGCGTATGGGAAATCCAGCGAAAAATCCGGCCTGCTGGAAGAATTCGCCTATTCCCCGGAAGAAATTGATCGCACGAAAAAATACGGAGTGTTGGCTGATAATCTCCACACCGACATGCATGAAGTGATCGGCCATGCCTCCGGTCAGATCAATGCCGGCGTGGGGTCGCCAAAAGAAACCCTGAAGAATTACGGTTCGACGATTGAAGAGGCGCGCGCCGATCTCGTAGGGTTGTATTATATCATGGATCAAAAGCTGGTCGACATCGGCGTCATGCCGGATCTCGAAACCGGTAAAGCGGGATACGATCGTCAAATGCGCAACGGACTCATGACGCAGCTTACCCGCCTTAAATTAGGGGACGATGTCGAAGAAGCGCACATGCGCAATCGTCAGTTGATCGCGGCGTGGGTGTACGAAAAAGGATTGCCCGAAAAGGTCGTCGAGAAGAAAATGAAAGACGGAAAAACCTACATCGTCATCAACGATTATGTGAAATTGCGCGCACTCTACGGCCAACTATTGAAAGAAACTCAGCGTATCACTTCCGAAGGCGATTTCAAAGGGGCGCAAAAACTCATAGAAACCTACGGGGTAAAAGTGGATCGTGATCTACACAAAGAAATCTTAGAACGCTTCGGAAAATTGAAAATCGCACCGTATGCCGGACTTATCAATCCGAAATTAGTTCCGGTCCTGGAAGGCGGCAAGATCGTAGATGTGAAAATCGAATTCCCGTTGGATTTCACCGGGCAAATGATGGAATACGCCAAGAACTATTCTTTTTTGCCGACCCATAATTAAGCTTTTTTACCGGACTGTATGTTTGTCCGATGATCCTCATTCATGAATACTGTCCGGCGGGCCTGTAATAAGGTTAGAATGGCTGTGGAGCCGTGTTTATTAAATATTGATTTCTTGACTTTCCTTCAAAAAAATACTAAAATGATACGTATTGAAGCCGCACGAATTCTTGCACATCGGCGTTGATCGCTCAATTTAACCAAACAAAACCGTTGATGAATAGTTTTGAAAAGCGGGTAAATTTGTTTTCTGTCTGTATGTTGTTCTTTGTACCATTTATTTTTGAAACAACCGTTGATGAGCTCGCCGCGCAAACAGCCGGCCAATTTATCGCGCAGGGCGACGTTTTCCATAATCAGTTCGACACTTTCAACGCGTTCAAAGCATACCAAAGCGCTTCGCAAGCGGACAGTACGAATTTTGAAGCCTTATGGAAAATGGCCAACGAATTGATCGATATGGGCAATGAGCTGCCGAAGAGCGCCGATCAAAAGAACAAATATGCGGAAGCAGAAACGATCGCCCGCAAAGCCGTTCAGCTCAACCCCAATCACTCCAAGGGCCGTCTCGTGCTGGCGATGGCGATCGAAAAAGTAGCGCTTAATGAAACCGGGAATGACCGCATCCGTTTGCTTAACCGGTTGCATACCGAGGCCGATAAAGGGCTTGCGATCAATCCTCAGGAAGACGGATGCCATCATCTGCTCGGACGGTGGAACCGCAGCATCGCGGCGATCAGCTGGCTTTCAAGAACGTGGACGCGCATATTCAGCGGCGGTTTCCCGCAGGCGTCGAACGACAAAGCGATCGAGCATTTTAAGAAAGCGATCGCGATAAACGACGGAGATTTGTCTCATTACCTGGAACTGGGTAAGACGTATGTCGCGCTGGAAAAGTGGAGCGACGCGAAAGAGGCTTTTGAAAAAGTGATCGCCATGCCGATGGTCACCAAGAGCGACCGCAAATGGCAGCGCGACGCGAATAATTATCTGCAGCTGCTGAAGACGCCGAATTATTCGGACCTCAAAGACGCGGTGCAAGAGTAAATATTATCATTCATTTCGATGGATAGGAGATGCTATGACGATTAAAGTGACTAATGCCGATAAGAGCATTATCGAAGAATTTAAGTCGAATACTCTGGATTTCATAAGACGCAGCTACACGGAATTCGATTCGATCGTGAACATGTCGGAAGAAGACTACAAGAAGATCGCCGTGTTGATCGTGAAAAAGCGTTATACGGACACGCGATTCGACAATTTGGAATGGACGACGGAAGTGATCCAGGATTAGTAAGGAGGATAGCGATGCTGGCAGCAGGCGAAATCGCACCGGATTTTCGATTGACGGATACGGACGGCCGTGTCCTGACCCTATCGGATCAGCGCGGAAAGAAAGTCGTACTGTATTTTTATCCGAAGGACGATACGCCCGGATGCACCAAGGAGGCATGCAGTTTCAAATCGCATTACAGGAAATTTGAGAAGGAAAATGTAGTTGTTTTCGGTATCAGCCCCGATGACCAAAAGTCCCACGAAAAATTTTCCAAAAAATATCATTTATCCTTTCCGCTTCTTTCCGACACCGGCCACAAGGTCGCCGAACAATACGGCGCATGGGGCAAAAAGAAAATGTACGGTAAGGAATACGATGGCATTTTGCGTTCGACCTTTATCATCGACGAGCATGGAAAAATCGCCCATGTATTCGATAAAGTCAAGGTGGACACCCACGCCGAAGACGTTTTAGCCATCCTTAAGTAAGAAAGCCATCGTGAAATTCTTAATTCCTCTGATCGCCGCGGTTTATTTATTTCCCCCCTGCCTTTCCGCTCAAACCGAATCGTGGGAAAAGCATAAGTTCAAGAACTACAAATTGGAATTCAAAACGCCGCCGAATTGGCATGTCACCGTTAAAGACAGCTCACAGAAGAGCTATATTGAGTGCCTGAGCCAGGACAATCAGATCTACTTTTTTCTCACAATGGCTGAGAACGAAAGGAAATCCACTAATGAGATCGTCTTGACGTATTTAAAAGTGACGTATGGCAACGCGGAATTCATCCGCGAGGAACAAAAAACGATCAACAACATTGATTTCATGTTCACGTCCGGCATCGCCAAGCTTGATGAACTTCAGACCTTCATCAAGCTCGGCGTGGGCCGGTATAAAAAATTCATCTACATGATCGACAGCGGTTACAGCGAAGTTAACAGCGACGAGGCCGATCGTCTTCTGAATACCATCATCGAAAGCATCAAAGCCGTTAACTGACGCCCCGCGGATATTCCCCTCCCATCGGTACTTTTTTTCTTAGAATTTTTGCCCGTGCACCGTTATCTTTTATCCGATAACCCTTCGGTACAGGTTCTATGAAAAAACTCTTGGTTGTTTTAGGAAGCGGTTTTGCGGCTTTCACGCTGATCAAGCGGATCAATTTGAATCATTACAGCCTCACCGTAATCAGTGAGCGCAATCACTTTCTCTTCACACCCCTGATGGCGAGCACGACCGTCGGCACGATCGAGTTTCGCAGTATCATTGAGCCCGTACGGTTGGCGCGTAAGGAACTGGAATTCATTCAGGCGCGCTGTCTCCGCATCGATCCGGACGGCAAGGCGATCCATTGTGAGAATATCATCGATCAAAGACCTTTTTCTCTGAATTATGACGTGCTCGTGGCGGCGGTTGGCGCGGTCAACAACACGTTCGGTGTTGAAGGCGTATCGCAGCACGCGTTGTTTCTGAAGGAACTTCGTGACGCGCGCAAGATCCGGCAGCGTATCATTGACGCTTTTGAGCAGGCGGCAACGCCGAATCTGGACGCAGCGGAGCGCGCGAGGCTGCTTCACTTCGTCGTAGTCGGCGGCGGCCCTACCGGCGTTGAATTTGCAGCGGAACTTTCGGATTTTCTGGAAGATGAATTGACGCATGCGTATCCGCATTTGGCCGGCGGCGTTCGCATCACGCTGATCGAGGCGGGAAAACAGATCCTGAACTCATTTGACGCAAAAGTTTCCGAATACGCCGCGCGGCTTTTCAACCGGCGCCGGGTGACGGTACTGACCAACCACCCTGTTCAACGCGTTTCTGCTACATCCCTTCTTCTGGCCGACGGAACGGAAATGCCGTACGGTTTGTTGGTTTGGTCGACCGGAAACGGCCCGACGGATTTAGCACGATCGGCACCGTTTAAAAAAGATACCGCCAACCGGATCCTTACGGATCCGTATTTCGGCATCATAGGACAGCCTGATCTGTACGCCATAGGCGACTGCGCCTGTATGGAAGGAAAACATTTTCCGGCCACGGCGCAAGTTGCCATGCAAAGCGGAAAATATTTGGCTCGATTGCTTAACGCCTCAGCAAAATCCCATAAGCCTCGCGAACATTACAAGCCGTTTCAATACAAACATCTCGGTATGTTGGCCTACATCGGCGATAACCGCGCCGTAGCCGATCTGCCTAATACGAAGCTTCACGGTTTTGTCACCTGGCTATTCTGGCGCTCGGTCTATCTCACACGTTTGGTAGGCCTTAAGAACAAGGTCCTGGTACTGTTTGATTGGGTGAAAGCGTTCTTATTCGGGCGAGACGTAAGCCGGTTCTAATTCTCTCCTCTGCCGCCGTTCATTTTCGATTCAGCGCTGCGGATGAGCCGGGCGACGTAGGCGTCGTGCGGATCGTATTCCAGATATCTCCGGTAACAATGAACGGATTTATCCCACGCATTCATGTTTTGATAGACCACGCCTAAATTGTAGTATACCTGCGGAAAATTTGCTTCGGTTTGTTTGATGAATTCCAGATAAAATCTCTCCGCGGCGGGCCATGCGCTGTTGGCCGAAGCAAAATGAGCCCGGTTCACCGTTTCTTTCGGATACTTTTGCCGCTTGTAAAATCCGCTGAGCCAGTGAGCCCATACGGTTCCCGGTCTCGTTCTCAAGATTTTCCATTTCTCTTCTTCAGGAATATCCGCCGCGAACCCGCTCTTCGCAAGCACTGCTGCCGCCTCCATCGGATGAATTTCCGGTGCATACCCGCTGTGCGCATAGGCCGCCGAGTTCTCATCCCAATAGATCAATCGCCATTCGGGCATCGCTCTTAAATCCGTATTCCATATCATAGCCGATGCGTATTCAAAAACGATCAGCTGCGGATGATACGTACGTATGAGACCTCTTATGCCGTTTTTGGAAAAACTTTGCAGGTATTCCTTGAAGAATGTCTCTTGCATCACTTCCAGGCGCCCGTCAATAAAGACGGGCTGAGGAATCGCCCACACCAGCCAGCTCCCGACGCTCATATTGTTCAGAATGGTTCCGTCCAGGTGATTCGCGTTCAGGAATTCCGCAGCTTGAACCGGATAGTAACTTTGGTCAAGCCCCCATCCGAATCGTACGCTGCGATCGTCCGATACATAATAGGCATCGGTGGCGGTTCGAAGCCCGGTCCCTATCGCCGCCGCCGCAATTCCATACATGGCATATTTCCGAAAGGGCTCTAAAGAAATCAATTTCCGTTGTATCGTTTCTGCGATTTCCGCCACGCACAGGAAAGTGACCGGCGCCGCGTAGATTACAAAGATCGGAATATTCCTGAATTGCGTATAGGATAAGTAGAAAAACCCGCCCAGTATCAACCATTCATGTACCGCTCGTTTCTTGTACGTCAGGATAAACGAAAGAAGGCACAGAACGCTCAGGCCGTAATATAAATAAATGACCGCCGGAGGATACAAGCCGGAATTACTCCAGATACGTTGAGACCACGGCGAAACAAATTCACTGATAGCGTTTCGAAAGATATTTCCGGATTCCAGGCGCGTGAAAAGGTAGAATGGAAACGCCGCCCCTTTTAGAAAGTAAGGATTGACCAGCGTCGCCAGAATGGATACGAGAAACCATTTCGTAAGATACCGGTCCGGGCGTTTGTCGTGAATCCACGCGGAGATGCAGTACGCGCCGGTGATTCCCAGGCCCAGAACGAACAGCCCCTGGGTATTGACCCACAGCACCATGCCGAGTGGGAGAAGGTACAGATGTTTGGTCTGCTGTAATCGATAACGATCAAGGAAGAGGAGAAACAAAAATACAAATATCCACGAAAATACCTCCGGACGGGCGTTGTAACGGATCTCCATCACGACATTCGCTGTTAACAGGGTCACGGCATACCAGCCGCAGGGCATGCCGCGGATCATCATGAATTTCAGCATCAGCAGGAACATGCCCGCGATCAGGCATGAATTCAGGATCGAAATTCCTTCAAATCCCGTAGTCTCATGAACGGCGTAGATCAGAACCTGATATAACCAATGCAGGTCTATGTAATCATTTTGACTCACGGTGTACGTATAAACGTCTTTGTCGGGGAATGCGTGGTTTTGCAAAATCCATTGTCCGCCTCGCAGATGAAACCCGATATCATAGACGGCGAGCATACGGCAGGAAAAAAGAATGATGGATATAAAAACCAGGGTCAACGGAATGCACCAAGGCGACCGAAAAATTTCTTTCCATGTCACGGCGGTTTTCAGGATCTCTTCAGAATAGATTTTTGGACTCGCTGCCATGGCTGTAATTTAGATAAGTTTTTCCTATTAAAATAAAAAAACCTCGTAAATTATGTTTACGAGGTTTTAACAGATCTTCTTTCTGACGATTACCCCACGACCCCAAGCAGCGATTCCATTTTTGCCAGTAAGATCGTTTGAATATCCGGATCGCTGATATCCGGCGCGATGAAAGCAGGGTCAATAGCCTGAATACGGTCGATGCAGTGT
>CAZLWA010000007.1:0-50875 GCA_964563165.1 uncultured Bacteroidota bacterium
CAGCGATCTCGCCCGCCTTCTGGAACATTTACTGATTGAAAAATACTGACTTCACTTCATGATGCGGCGATATCCCAAGAAGTGCTTCATGTAATACGTTTCCGACAAATCGGAAATGGTGACCCCTACCGTTGTGCTGGCGTGCGCCATTTTCTTTTCGCCGACGTAAATACCCACATGCGAAGGGCCTTGAGATCCTTTATAGGTGCTTTGAAAATAAACCAAATCGCCGAACTTCAAATTTTTTTCCGCTACACTTTCCCCTGCCGCAAACATGGCCTTGGTTTCACGCGGTAAGTCCACATTCACAGTTTTCCTAAAAACATAACCGACGAATCCTGAACAGTCCGTCCCTTTCCCCTTTTCAACCATTCCCAACCGGTACGGCGTGCCCATCCAAGAACGGATCTCACTCATCATGGCGTCACGGCCTTCTTTCGAAATACCGGAACCGTCGTAGTCAGTCTTTCGGGAAGCCGTGTCCGTTTTGAACGAAAAAAACTTTTGATTTGATTTTTCATTCTCATTTTTAACGGAATGATAAATCGGCTGCGGAATGCAGCCGGAAATCATTACGATACATACCGCGCAACACGTCATCTTCATTCTCTTCACTCCTTTTAAAAATTATACTAAAATATACTTTAAGCGGATTTTGAAATTGTTTTTTTCTTCGTAACCTGAGCCGACTTCGCTTTGTCATGTACCGCTGTATCCTGCTGTTTCCAAATTTGCTTACCCCAGAGCCGCAGCATAGCCGGCAAAATAATTATCGATGACAGCGCACAAATAATGATACCGAAGGTGCACATGTAGCCGAGGCTTGAAAGGCCCCGGTTGTCCACGAAAATGATCGATCCGAACCCGATGACCGAGGTCAGCGCAGAAAGAAAGAGCGACTGGCCGGTCTCACGTATGGCTGCAAATACATCGTGGCGCTGATCTTCCAGATAACGGGAGATGACATAAATACCGTAATCCACGCCCGTTCCGATCAGCAACGGGAGTGTGATCATATTTACGAAATTAATTTTAATGCCCATCAGCCGCATCGCTCCGATAATACACACGATAGAAAACGTCAGCGGCACGATGCACACCAGCACCGCGCGCACATTGCGGTAATTGGCGATGACCAGCAGCAGGACGGCAATCGCCGAGACAACCACGGCAATGCCGAAATCTTTTTTGACCAGTTTCAAAAACTCCGCCGTCACGACGCGAATGCCTGTAATAACAATATTTTCGTTTCTTAATTTTGCGTCGCCGGTAATCTCGCGGATAAAATCATTCACAATATCAATTTCGTAGGAAGCGCCGGTGAGTTCGACCTGAGTCACGACTTTTTTAAGGCCGTTCTTCTCAACATAAAAGTGCTTCATGATCTCGCCGAATCCCTCATTTTGGAAATTCTGGATCGTGATCGGCTCGCGCACGCTCAGCATGTCGCGCAGGCGATCTAATCGAAAGTAGCTCATGCGTAAATTATTTTTCGACAATTCCAGCCGGACTTTGAACAGAATGCTTTCCACATCCAGCGTTTTGATGCTTTCGAGATTCTTTTCCTGCTGCTGGATCGACGGAATATAACGTAACATAGAATTATATTCTTTCACCATGCCTTTGGCCACCAGCGCATCCATGCGGGTATTGAGTCCGTGCAGGTTCTCGATGAGCTCTTGATCCGTCCTGGCCGAGCATACGATGCTGATCGGCTTAAAATGACTGCCGAATTTATCCTGGAGCCGTTTGATCATCCTCAAATCAACGTCGTTCTTACTGCGGATATTTTCGATATTCTCATCGAACGTGACTCCGATACCGCGATCCTGGCTGGGAATCACATTCAACACTACGCCGAGCATGAAAACCATGATCAGGGCGCCCCCGGTTGTAATATATTTCGGATGCCGCAACACGAAGCGTGAATTCAAATCCAACATCCGGCTCAGCAGCGTTTGCAGATAACGTCCTTTCGGAATTTTTCGTTCGCGGAATTTAACCTCGCCAGGAATCATAATCAGAACCGCCACGAACAGAATCAAGATCCCCACTCCGCCCAAAAAACCCAGTTCATAAAGACCGCGAAATTCCGTCACCATCAAAATCATAAACACAAACGCCGTACTCACCGCGCCGTAAAACACACTTACGCCGGTTTCCCGAAACGTCGTAATTAAATTTTGAAGAACGGTGTTGTGTCGGAAATTGCTTTCCTCCTCTATAAAACGATTGTAGATATGAATGGCATAATCCACCCCCAGTCCCAACAGCATTGCGCCGGACGCAGCCGTGATGATATTCACTTTTTGAAAAATAACGTCGCCGACGCAGAACACCCACGTCACTCCGACGAGGATCGGTGCCATGATAAAAAAGATGGCGCTGTAATTGCCGTAAAACAAATAGAAAACAACCAGTATAAGGACAATGACGTACAGCGAGCTGCTGATCAGCCCCTGCCGTACGGCTCGGGCATTCGACAAAGAAGAAACGTAATTGCCTCCGTAGGTGGCCCGGATCTGCTTGCCCTCGTCGCCCATCGCTTTGAGGATCGAATCCGAGAGCGTCTGGTTGAGCGAAACGAACTGCTCGCAAAATTTTGTGTCGTTGGCCACGCCCGAGGGTTTCACAAACATCAGGAGCGTGCGTTTGTCCTTCGACAGATAGTCGCTCTCCTCGTCGCGCAAGAGCGACGCGTTCTGCGGACCCAGCATTTTTTCGATATACGGCAAAAATATTTCGGAAATAAGCATGGGGTCTTCGCGTAAAACTTTTTTCAAAAGCGGATCGGGCGGAACGGGTGCGTTGAGTATATTTTTGCAATTCAGGATCAGTCGCTCGATTTCGCGGTCATCGAATTTTTTCATCACCGAATCCAAATCCTTTGAGGAAAGATAGAGCAGCGCATTTTTCACAAAAAATTCCTCGATGAAATTTTTTTGCGCGCCGGTGATGGCATAATTGACGCTGCTCACGATCCCGGATTTCATCAACGCGCTCCCCATCTGGCGTGTGAACGATTTCAATAATTGCGGATTCGGAGCAAGCGAATCGTCGGTCTCGATGAGCGCGATATGCCGGTCCTGGGCGCCGAAATCTTCGTTCACTTCCCAATACTCCTTGATCAGTTTCGAATCTTGAGGGAGAAGATCGAAATTATTCGTGCTGATTTTTATTTGCAGCATGAAATAGGTGGAAATCGCGGTGAGTATGCTTACGATGATAAATACGATCCGCGAATGGGCGTAGCAGAATTCGGCTATAGCGGCGAGCAGGGCTCTCATCAACAATCTCCGGATTAGAGGAAACGGCAAAAAATATCATATTTATTCAAGATTAGCAATTACTTATTCGCCGGACGGCGCAGTCAAAACCGTTGAAAGTTCGATCGGAAATGACTATCTTCAAAACATCAAATCAGCGGTCTACCGTCTATGCACCACATTATCCTCATGATTGCGGCCTTCTGCTTTCATGGCATTTTCCCGTTGGCGGCCGGAGGTTCTTCCGACAAGCCGCACGGAAATTTCATTACGCGCGGCAACGAATTTTACAAGCAGCGTGAATATGCCTACGCGGTCAGCAATTTCCTTTTTGCCAGAGAACTGGAACCGCAACTGCAGAACGATTTCATTCTTAATTTCAAAATCGGTTACAGTTACAAAGCTTTGAACAGATTTTCAGATGCGCTGACCTGTTTTCGTTCGATCGCTTCCGACAGCCTCATGGCGGATTATGTGTTATTTCAAATTGCCGAAATTCATTCGAAACAGGCTGACAGTGCTTCGGTGGCAATCGTGGAATACAAAAACCTGCTGCAGCGGCACCCGAATTCTGTTTTTCAATACGAAGTGCGCACGGCGCTCGCACGGCTGTTGATAGGTACGGGCGGCTTTCCGGAGGCGGATGCGCAGATGAATCTTGCGGCGGCCTACAGCCAAAATGACCCGGAGCATCAGCACGAACACGAACCTGAAATTATTTTTCTCCGCGGCGTGTCCCAGATGCACCAGGCCCGCTTTCAAAATGCTCTCGAGCATTTTCGAAATATCATCAATGCCTTTCATTATACCGACGAAGCCTACCGGGCGAAGATCTATATCGAAGTGATCAAAAAGAAAGTCGGCAGTGCTATCACGGCGGAGCAATTTATTGACGGTAACGATGTCCTTATTCTTCAAGGCTATTTTCAGCAAGCGCTCAATGAGCTTGCGGATGCCATGAACAGATATTCGCTTCCGGAAGAGCGGCAGCAGGTCGAATTCAATATCGCAAAAATCTATTTTGCCCAGGGTTTGTACGCCGCCGCTATTCCCCGTTATCAGGACCTTTGGAAAAAATATGGCCACAAAGAGGCCTTGTTTAATTTGGCTAAAGCCGCCCGGTATCAAGGTGATCTGGACCTCTCTATCAATTCGTATATGGACTACCGGAAAAAAGTCCCTCTCAACGCCGCATGGAAAAATTATATTACGTATGAAATTGCCAATGGTTACTCCGCAAAGAATGACACGGCAAGCCTCCGCAGCGCAAACCGCTTTTATGCTGAAGTTCGTGAGAAGGCCCAACTGTCAACGCTTTACGGATATAGCGCGGCGTTTCGGATAGCGTTCAATCTCTATAAATTAGCTGAGTACGACAGTTGTATCGCCCACCTGACCTACCTGAAAAATAAACTGCCGTTTATCGCCTCGCGGTGCGACTTTTGGATCGCCAAAAGTTATGAAAAAATGAACCGCCGGCGTGAAGCCCTGGCGATCTATGAGCATCTCGCGCGATCGCGATGGACGGACTACTACGGTATGCTTAGTCATACTCTGCATCGCGGTCAGCAAAAAGGTTCTATCCGCGAAGTTTTTTACGCCGCCGCAGACACCGGCCTCCCCCGCTGGAGATCCGCGGCCGAACTCGACGTCAAGCCCATGCATCTGACCGAAAACATCTGGACGTCTTTAACGGGGCCTTTCAAAAAGGCCTGGATGAGCAAAGAAATTCTGGAAACGAAATATGCTGAAAGAGAACTCAAGCCGTTTCAGGAAAAATATTTCAGGACGTACGAATCCGCAGTGCTGTTCAAAAACTTTTTGGAATTTATTGAGGCTTACGACATGGCTGTGCAGTCGAGTGTGCTTCTGAAGAAAAAATTCAGGAAGCGCGTTTTCGCGGACGATGCGGACACCAAGTTATTCTATCCGACGTACTACCAATCCTACATTCACGCCTACGCCCGGCGGTACGGCGTGGACGAACACTTGATCTTTGCTCTCATCAAAAGTGAGAGCGCGTTTCGCACGTACATCGTTTCTCACGCACGGGCCGTTGGGCTCATGCAGATCATGCCGTTCACCGGCAACGCGCTGGCGCGCGAGTTGGGCAGCGATACGTTTGAAATGCTGGATCTGCAAAAACCTGATGAAAGCATCCGGCTGGGGACCTACTATTTATCGCAGCAAGCCAAAGACTATAAGAATTTTATTCCCGCGGTTTTGGGCGCGTATAACGCCGGGCCGCACCGGGCAAACTTCTGGATGCGCATGTACAATCCGGACGATCCGGAGGAATTTCCCGAAACGGTTGAACTGATCGAAACGAATAACTATATCAAAAGGATCCTGCTCGACCGTTGGATCTACTCGCAGCTTGATTAGACGCCCGGGATGTATTCTCGGCATAGGTTCGCATGGACCGTCTCTTCGAAGATCGGACATTCCGCACAGTGGTATGCCGCACAGCGCTTGTTCAAATGAATCAGGCCTTGGGCGTACTGAATGGAGTATTTTTTCTTGTTCATCCCGGAGCGCAGCTGCAGTTTCATGAACCGAATAACCGAATTTGCTTCCTGACTGGGCGTCGTTTGGTATAGATGAAATATCCTGTTCGTTAAGTCTTTTTCGTTTTGGTCTTCCGCGAATAATGCCAGTACCGGCAGCACGGCATTCACTGTGATCTCAAACGCTCTTTGCTTGCCGATCAGGTCGTGATTCCCATGATGTCCTTCGTCCCCCCACCAATAATGTCCTCCCCAATATCCAAACGACGGAACGATGATACGGCTTTGCAGTTCATGAGCCGGGGCGCCTGACGTTTCAAGAAGCACCTTAAACTCTGAAAATAAACTTTCATGGTTCATCAATAATTTAGAAAGACCGGCAATACGTACGGTAGGAAAATTCGCAGGGCGCAGCCGGAATAATTTCCATTCAGCTGCTTTCATGGCCTGAACTCTGAATTTGTTTTGAAATTCCAGCCATAAATTTTCCAGGCGTTGAATGAACGGAACCATAGAGGGATCGTTCGCATCGTGCTGAACAGGATCAAGAAGGCCGGCGGCGCCCAGTAAGATCGCCTGCAGCCGCATCAGTGCGGTTTCCGGCTTGTCATGGCGGATCGCGCTCCTCAACTGACGGTAACTGACCAACGCCGACAGTTTTCGAAACGGAGCACGGTTCTTTGAAAAGCCCAGGGCATCCATGATTCCGCGATACAGCAATTCATCATAATCAAGATGGTATTGGTCACGCCACGTTTTAAATTTGTCAATTTTAGAATGCAGCCGCTGCAGACCGTTCTGCAAAACCCATTCGTCTACAAATGCCGCGTCCAGCCGCGGTAAATAATCGTAGCAAAAAATATTTTTTCGCTCCTCGCCTATCGTCTTGATCTTTTCGATAAGCGTATATAAATCGTCGTTTAAATAATTGTTCAATTCCAATGTCCGGAACTTTTTATCCGTCATAGGTTCGTCATCCATAAAGACGGCGTGAAGAATAATATGCTGATACGCATCATTCGATTGATGTTCATGATGCCGCCAATCGGAAGATCGCCAGTGGATCTCGATATCCCCGGCAAGGATCTCCGCGCCTATTTTTATCTTGGCATCTTTAAAATCCGGCCCGGCGTCGTGATTCCAGTTTCCCTGGTCAAGAATTTTTAGCGGCTGGCCGTCCGTGGTGCAAAGGTCGTTGATCCTTAAAAACAAGTGATGCCAGATCGCCTGGATGATCTTTTCGGAAATCCGGTCCAGATTCTCCCGGACCACGGTGGAAGGATGGTCGTTACGATAGAAAAACATAAAAGCCCCCTCGAAAAAATTTATTGCAATTTTTTCTAAATACCTTATATTAAGACAAATTTTTTTACGAGCCGAAGTGGTGGAATTGGCAGACGCGCTGGACTCAAAATCCAGTGAGAGCAATCTCGTGTGGGTTCAAGTCCCACCTTCGGCACGAAAGCCACAAGTTTAATAAGGACTTGTGGCTTTTTCTTTTCTGCCCATTCCTTCAGCAAGCGGTAAGCATTTCAACTCGTGGTATACACTTTGGTATACACTTTAAGACGTCTACGATGACAAATAAAAAGCCGCTAAGCGGTCGCGGAGGGTCACTACAAACCCTTAACCAGCCTAACGGCAATGAATAAAATCTGTTTATTTTGTAGTGTTTTCCGCTTCCATAATATACGAAAGAGAGAGGCATTATGCAACCGTGCCGCGTGCCTATTTGCTACTCAATTCATATTTTATCCATGTCCACGCCCACTCTAACGATTTTGATTTGTTCGCCGCTCAGCTCAACGTTTTCTTTTGGTTTTCCATAGGCTCTGTTCATCAAGCTGTCCAGATTGCCAAGCTTTCCGGTATCAATTGAATCCTTCAAGGCTTTGGCACACGTGGCCTCCAACGCGGTCGCTGTGGCATTATTAATCACCTCCGCGAGTTCATCGTAGTTCATCGCAACCAGAGCCTGAATGCAGTCCGTTATTTCGGATAGCTTATAGCCATAATCTTTGGCAAGGGCAGAAACATACTTCCGAGGCCTGCCCTGTGGGTTACCACTTTCGCCCTTTTCAAACTGATTGACCGCTCCGCCATGTGCCTGTTTTACCTTTTTCATCTTTGAATCTCCTTTGTTATTGTTGTGTGCACGTTTCCGAACGAATGAAATGGGATTTAACATGCCTGCGTCTTTGTCCTTTTCTTTCAATTCATTTGTTCGAGAGTAAAATTTAGTTTTGACCTTTTCGAAATTAAAAGAGTCGCTTTGGTTAAGCATGTATTTTCCGCCCTCAAATGTGATTTGCCTCCCCAACGGATGCAACTCACGCAAACCTCTGATTAGCCGGAAATCTTTGCAGTCAATCTTCTTCCTATTGTGCCTGAAGGCCAGTAATTTCTTCCGCCGCGATTTCAATTTTCTATCGTGAACCGTGGCTACAGATAGATTAAACATCTTGCTTAAATATCTGGCGGAAAGCATCTCAGGGCTATAGTGAGGCTCAAGCGTGTTAACGCTCAAGCTATCCCATTTTTTATAGGACTGGCGCTTCTTTTCCCTGGCGCTCTGATTGCCCCAGCCCCAAGAATGCCTCCGCCATTTAACCAGGTGTTCAATATTGACGGAAAAAAACTTCTCCTTCATGGCCGGAAAATCATTCACCAAATCATTCACGTCGAAATCAAAACAAGATGCAGACTTAATCCCGAAGCGGGTCAGCACGCGATTGTAAGCGGTCAGATAATAGAACCCGTTCGCATCCTGGCCTCGAATCCAGCGGAGGTCTTGGGCATATCGGATATATTTTCTAATCGTTCTGGGCTTGCGTTTAATCAAGCCGCTAATCGCTCCCAGGGCTTCGCTGTGGAGTTCAAATCTGCCGGATGGGAATAAGAGCCTGACCGCTAACCACACGCCAAAGGGCTTATAGAGCTTCATCCTGACAATCTCTTTCGATAGTTCGACGTGAATTTTCATGCTGACCTCCGCCTAAAAAAATGCCAGTTGGCTGAGCGGAGGATTCATCATAGGCTCCGGCTCGCGTGCTTTGTCGAGGCCGAAATCGGCCAACTTCAAGAAGATTTGTTTTTCAAATCCCTCGAATTTCAGAAAGAATCCCCTGCGGAGGATATACTCGCGGCGCGTAAGGATGGTCTCGCCGAACGGCAGATGCACGGCAACATATTTGAATGAGCCGCCTCGCATCAATTCATAATTAAAGCCGTAAGCCTGGCTTTTCCTGTGAAGATGCCTTTCCGGAATACGCTCACAGTGGAAAGTGTCGCCTACGAGTTTTCCGATGCATCTTTTTCGAGTGTCGGATTCCCAATATACGTTGCCGCTGTCGGCAATCGTGATTTGGGATTCAAGCGGGTATTGACTTAATACCGCCGTTTTCTTAGGTTTGAGTGTCTGCATAAGACAATCTTCTTTCTGAAACGGATTATCATTGCTGTGGTAGTCCGTTTCGTTTTAAAATGAAAAACCCACGAGGTGGACGCGGGGAATCAAGCCGCGTATCGTGGGTCAATCATATTAATTTTCTTGATTCCATGTTGTCCACGAAATCAAGGTACGGAATTAAGAATCGCCTATTGGCTGTAGCGATTTTTTACTGGATATTTTTTCCTCCAATTCTTATAAAGATTGTCCCCGGTTAGTCTATTATCACGCCTATCTAATAACCTGTTTTCTTTCGCGACCCGTCTACAGGCTTCTATTTCACGCTTTGACTTTTTCAATTTCACAATCTCAGGACTCAATAACTTGGCTTGCACTAATTGAAAGGCTTCAATTGTTTCCTCACTAACAGTTCTGCCTGTTCGCATTTTATTAGAATGTTCAACAGATGGGTCGTTGTCAATAAGTTCATCTTGCATATCTGATTTATTTTCCAAGTGTATAATCTGTCGAAAAAAATCCTCGTAGTTGTCCGTTTCGCTACATAAATCAATCTTCGATTGCATATTGGAGTCCGAACATCGATAGACCTCATACACTCGCAGAAATGTGCATTTCATTGCGTTAGCTTCGTATAATCTAACAAGGTCATGTTGTTTGTTTAGATTCAACCACATCAAAAACTTTGTTAAATGTCTATCCAGAAATTCGATGTAATGAATTATGGTATCCATACTTGTCTTTAAGGTGAAAACATTTTTCTCAGTTTGGACGGGGATTCTACGTTTCAGTTCCTCTATCCGATTAGTTTTAACACCTTTCGAAGACAACTCCTTTTCGATTGATTGATTTCTCACAGCAAGTGTTAAGTTGCAGCAGAGCTTAGTAAATTCATTTGTGAGTACGATACCAATTCCCGGATTTAGATTGGCCAAATGTTTGAAACGACAATTGAAAAACACTTCTAATTTGTCCCTATTATCTTCTTTAAGCATTTCACTCTCTGATTTTGGTTCCAACATTTCATAACGAACCAGAGTTAGATTGATTAGAAGCCTGACAAAATCAATCTCCGTAGGAATCTTAGCCCTGTTTTTCATCTTTTAAATAGAAATCCCGCACCGTCCGGCACAGGCTCACCACAAGCCTATTAGAACAATGCGGGAATGAAAGAATTTTTATTTCGTGGTGATTTGTGCCTTTGCTTGTGAAGCTATTCTGCCTTTATTTCTTTCACATCTTCACGCGCGATGTTTACGATTCCACCATCATCCTTTTTTAAAACTATCCACTTTCCTTCATCTTGGATAATCGTTCCAACGATTTCAAAAGAGGATTTTAAAATTACTCTCACTTTTCCATTTTTAATTACAGTTCCAGAACCGCTTTCGTGGCTTTCCTTTGTGTAAATGATTGCGATTGCTGACGCTTTGAGGGCGTGCTTGTTGCGAGAGCTAAAGATGGCAGATTTTGTAAACGTTTCGAACTTCAATTCAATAAGAGCGTCTGCCCCGATTTCACGACCTTTCAGCTTAAGCTCTGGTATCAGTTCATCTTCAGAAACCTCTTCAATTGTCAAAGTCGCTTGTTTCGTGACGGTTACCCTGCCAATCTCCTTGTACGGCTTATCGGGTTTATCCGACATTATCGGCATATCGTAGCTTTCAGGTTTTGACGGATACCCAGTTGGGTCAGTTCTGATGAAATTGCCTTGGGCAGAGCACCCAACAAGCAAAACGCAAAACAAAACTTCTTTCATAACTTCCCCTTAAGCTTATTAATTCTTTCATCTGATTTCTGATTGTTATAAGACATTACAGCCCAGACCGCTAATGCCAACCAAAGAAACAGACCAAGGCCGGCGGCAAGAGAAGCGATAATGGCAATAATCTGTAAGACAATGGCGATTAACGCTGAAAATATTTTTCCACGCAAAAGAAACGACAATCCGGGCACTAAAATCGCAATGAGTATCATAAGCCTTCCTATAGAGGCAAGTGCGGCATGCGTTCTAATCTTGCCATGAAGTTAAAATATCGTTCTCGAAATACACATATTGGTTGTTTCCGTAAATCCATTGCTCATGTATTCCCCAACTTCCAGCAGTCCTATGGACATCTTGCGGTTCCCCCCAACTTGCAATAACCATTTCGCGAGTCATTCCCAGTATGATTCCAGCTTCTCTAATCGCTTTCACCAGCTTCATGCTAATACCAGTATGAGTTAGACAAAATAATTCGCGACGGAAATCATTTTTTGAAATTAGCTTAACCTTATTGCCTGACAATTCAGCGCGTTTAATCCAACCCTCATAGATGTTGTCACTTGTCTGTACTTTACACCAATCAGCTTGGTTTTCTAATACCGTTAGCGTCATTCCTTGTCGAGCAATAAAAATCGAATCTTTGCCATCCGGTTTAGAAGTGAGGACAGTGAATATCGGTCGTATCCAAAACACCGCAGTATTATAGAAATTCGCGTCAACCAGTGTGTTCAAAGAATCTTCACTAATCTTTAGATGTATCCTGTTAATGAAATAGATTTTATCGTTGTATTTCACTTTTATAAAATCGCCATCGTACGTAGCCCCTAACGCAAATAGTTTTGTGTTTTTTGGAATTGAGAACTCATCGATGGAGGACATAGATGGTCGAAGATAGCAACTACCGGTTGACACTAACCAGACTCCCCCCTGTTTCGCAACCCCATCAGACTTTATTTTCTCTCTGATGGATTTTAACTCCTGAATTCTGAGGTCTGCTGTTTTCACTACGTTTTGCAAGCTGTCGATTTGAGAGCTTATTTCCTCTAAAGTCTGGGCACTCGCAATTGAGAGTTGAAATGCGATGAAAATGACTACTAACGTTTTCATACTCACCTGTTCTTCAAAACAAAAATCCCTGACTCGGCAAAGCTTCGCCACAAGGCTTTGTGGCCTTCCAAAATTATTTCTCGAAGTCTTTGCCGTCAGTTGAAATAAGATACAATGACTTCATATAAGGGAAACGAGCAATTTTCCTATCCAAAACTATCTTAGTTAATGTACCGAATACAACTGCTCTTGACAATAGACTAACGCTACCTTGATTTTGCAGTAAAAATCCATCAGGTGATGTAATAAATGGAAGGTTTGTTCCTGACCTAAAATACCAAATGGTCACTCCTTCCGGCAGTGCGCCAATAGGTTGAACAATGTACAATCCAGTGAATGAATATACACCAATAGAGAAAACACATAAAATCAGGAGCACTGCCAACATTTTTTTCATACACACTTATATAATTATTCAGGAACACTTCCGCTTGATGAAGCGATTACGTATGCACCTACACTATTGCTCGTCTTGAATAAAGTCCCGTCTATGTTAATTTCAGTCCTCACGCTTCCGTAATCATTATTATTTTGTGCCGACAAATAAATAAATGTGCCGGGGCGAGCATCAAACTTATACTGCCAATTATTGTCGACGTGTTGAATTTGTGACGTTCCTCCATCTTTATTTTGGTACGTAATATTATAGTCTCCAGAGCTACCACCCACAATGTAAGTTACGGACTGAGTCTGTTCTTTCGTTTGCTGGGCATGTTTTTCGGCTTGCTTGACACTGCTGTTGTTCAACAAGCTGAAGAAGAAGCCGCAGAATAATATCATCGCGCCGATGATGATTATTGCTACAAAGTAGTTTGGATTATTTGATTTCGCTGGCGTGGCAATTTTAGTGCCTGAAGCGGTTTCCAACTTGGTGCCACATTTTCCGCAAAATTCGTTTCCTTCTTGATTGTCAAATTGACATTTTGAACAAATCATAGATTCCTTTCATAAGCGTCGCAAGCTAACCACAAGCCTTTGGGCAGACTGAAAATCTTTTTCGCGATGATTTGAGAATAGGCTTAAACACGTTTTTGCATTGGCTGTGAATCTATTTGACATATTGGCTGTAAAACTGGCCAATGTAATTTTTACTTTGTTGAGACATCAAGCAGTCAAATGGATATTCTCCTATTATGCGCACTTTCACTTCAGCCGCATTAACAATTTGCCTTATTTGCTCTGACGTTACATCATGCCGTGAAGACTCGAAAATATAACCACTACCGGCTTTCCTATAGGATTCATCTTTAGCATTAATCTCCATCAATTGGCCGTCTAACAAAAATTGCAATGAGTTTCCTGCTTCGATAAACAACCAGTCTTTTGCAACGAACCAAACATCAATGGCATAACTAATATCGCCATTCTTGCTTACGAGTTTCCATACGCTCAACCTAACCTTATCCCTTTCATGATATTTCCGTATGGGTTGCAAATCAATGTTTTTCGCCACCACAGCCGACGTGCCATTAAACTCATCTGTCTTGTTCTCAATTATGAAATCATTTAGCTGGTGATGCAATTCCTTCTCTTCCTGAACCATCTGAGCTATGCCGCAAGATTGTAACAACAAGAATGTTAAAAATACTGTTTTCATGCCAACCTCCCCTTTTTTGGTCTACTATAGGACTATGAAAGACTACTACAAATTTAGAACTCTCTCTTAGCAAATGCTATTGAAATTTTATTAACAGTTGAATGCAATCGCTCCGGCTGTAGATGCGCGTAAATCATGCTTGTGCGCTGGTCGCTGTGTCCTAAGAGTTTTTGCACTTCGTAAAGACTTGCGCCGTCCTCCACAAGCCACGAGGCGAATGTGTGGCGGAGGCTGTGAAAGTGGAGGCGGTCGTCCAGCTTTGCACGTCTCACGTAGCTTTTGAATCTCTGGCTAATGAAATCCTTCCTGTAGGGGTTTCCGGATTTGTTAAAAAGCAGTTCTTCGCCCCCTGCCCCTTGCTTCTTGAGCTTGAGCATTTTCAGTAAGTCTTGATTAATTGGAAGTGTCCTGTTCCTTTCCGATTTCGTAGTAAATCCTCCTTCATTTCTGACAAAGATGACCCCCTTCTCCATGTCAACTTGATTCCAGTGAAGATTTCTTATTTCTCCCTGTCTCATGCCCGTCAGTAATGCGAAGATGACTAATTCTTTGAAATCATGGTCAGTAATGACAGAAAGCAAATGCGTAAACTCCTGCTGGCTAAAATAGCACGGTTGCAACTCAGGTGACTTGGGCTTCTCGTATTTGTCAAACGGATTGTGTTTGACATATTCCCATTTCAAAGCTGATTGAAAAATACTTCGCAGCGTTACATAGTGCCTCCGCAGGCTGTGCTTTGAGCATGACTCATTCTTTACAGAAAAGAATTTTTCAACGTGACGTAAATTGATTTCGCTCAATTGAACTTCACCAATGATTCTTAAAAGCTCTCTCAGGGATGCCAATTCAGTTTCGACAGTGCTTGGCTTGTGGATGGTCTTTGAAAAGACGGTATACTCTTGAATGAATGCTGAAAGCGCGGAGGCCTTGGGAAGCTTAGACCGGATACTTTCAAGACTAAAACTTCTTTGGAATTTGTAGGCCTCTGCTTTGATTCTTGTACCGGTGCTTATGAATTTCCTTCTGTGCTGGCCGGAAGCCTGGTCTTGAAGTTTAATGACCAGTGAGTAGATGCCGTTGGGTCTTTTGGTGAGAAACATGGGGCTTACCTCCCGTCATCGAGGCGCGAGGTATACATATTAGTATACAGTCATCGAACTACTGACCGCTAACGCTTTGTTTTTCAGTGGTGGAATTGGCAGACGCGCTGGACTCAAAATCCAGTGAGAGCAATCTCGTGTGGGTTCAAGTCCCACCTTCGGCACGAATCCTCTGAATATTTTCAGAGGATTTTTTTATTCAATTATCGTTGGGTTCTGCGCCACTTGTCAGCCTATGGCTGAGAGGCGCATCAGCCTTTGGCTGAAAGTCCCACCTTCGGCACGAATCCTCTGAATATTTTCAGAGGATTTTTTTATTCAATTATCGTTGGGTTCTGCGCCACTTGTCAGCCTATGGTTGAGAGGCGCATCAGCTCCGCCAGAGGCGGACATGCTCTGGCGGCCTGTCAGCCTCTGGCTGCCCGTCAGCCCCTGGCTGAAAAAGTCCCACCTTCGGCACCCTAGATCCCGACTCGTTCGGGATTTTTTGCTTTTTTCAAATCTCATTTGGGTCCTGCGCCACTTGTCAGCCTCTGGCTGCCCGTCAGCCCCTGGCTGAAAAAGTCCCACTTTCGGCACGAATCCTCTGAATATTTCTCAGAGGATTTTTTTATTCAATTATCGTTGGGTTCTGCGCCACCTGATTGAAAATATGCAATTTTCGAACTAATAAACAAGTGTCTTTTCCATGAAAAAAAATCATGCCGGATATTGCAATTTTTACACGCCCAGGCCTGAATGTGTGGGATTAAATTATTCACAATACATGACTTTTCTCATTGTTGCAGGACGGTTTCAACCGTAATTTATGATACTGACATAAAACTCCGGAGGTTTAGAGGATGGAACCCCTCACAACTACAAAAAAATCAAGACCCAAACCCTATGTTTTTCCTGAATTTTGCAAGGGCTGCGGCCGCTGTATTGACGCCTGCCCCAAGAGCTGCATTTCTTTTGATAAGGACGTCAATGCGCTCTCGGGTATCGTCGCCGTCGTTATTAACTATGAGAATTGCAATGATTGCGGCTTGTGCCTGAATGCGTGCCCGGAACCTTACGGTTTACATACGGAGGAAAAAATATTCGATCTCGCGGACCCATCTGAAATACTTGGCAAACGGCCGCCCACAACAGCGCCAAATCCTGTTGATATCCCGGGCATGAAGATTCCTCTTTCTCGAGTCGAACCGCTTGTGGTCAAAGGCACGTATGCATCCGCCATCGGCGCTTTGCTCGCGGGATGCCGCCATTTTTACGGTTATCCCATCACGCCGTCCACGGAGGGAGCGGAATTAATGGCGAAACTTTTACCCGAACTGAACGGAGTATTTCTTCAGGCGGTGAGCGAAGTCGCAGCCGTAAATTATATGTACGGCTGCTCGGGTGCAGGTTTGCCGTGTATGACGTTTACTTCTTCTCCGGGATTCAGCCTCATGCTGGAAGGAATTTCCTATATGATCGGCTCTGAATTGCCCGGCGTATTTGTCAATATCATGCGCGGTGGACCGGGATTGGGAAATATCGCACCGGAGCAGGCGGATATTAAATTGGTATGCCGCGGACTCGGGCACGGGAACACGCATGCGATAGTACTTGCTCCCTCCACACCTCAGGAAATGCTTGACCTCACCATGCTGGCATTTGAACTGACTTTCAAGTACCGCAATCCTGTGATCATCGTCGGCGACGGTTATATGGGACAGATGACGGGGAAAGTGCATTTGCCCGAAATGATGATCCAACCGGGTTTGCCTCATTGGGCCGTGTACGGCGATGAGGCGCATCGGGGAAACCTGATCAATTCGATTAACCTTGAGGAAAGGGTTCAGGAGGATCATAATATCCACATCAACAAGAAATATCAAATGATGTCGAATCTCGAGCAGCGTGCGGATTTATTTCATTGTGACGATGCCGAGATCCTTGTCATCGCAGCCAATACGCCCGCGCGTATGGCCAAGGGTGCAGTCCGGGACTTACGAAAGCAGGGTTTGCGCGCGGGTCTCTTCCGGCCGGTCACGTTGTGGCCCTTCCCGATCGAGAGACTGAAACCGCTGCTGTTCCACGTTCAGCGTATTCTGGTCGTTGAGGCCGGGCCCGGCCAATTGGAAGACGAACTGCGGCTCGCGATGAGTCATTGCGGCATCGATTCTCCGCCGCCGATCGAGCGCGTTCAGCACTTCGGCGGAGTCCTGCCGTCACAAAAAGAAATCTTTGACCATGCCTTATCGATGGAGGAGGTACTCGTATGAGAACGAATGTGATTTATGACAAGTTCGAGCGGCATGATCATGGTGAAGGTTTGAAAGGCCGGTCCACGCACTATTGCGCCGGATGCGGCCACGGCCTCGCGCATAAGTATTTAGCCGAATCCATCGATGAACTTGGGATACAAAATCGTACGGTAGCCATTTCGCCCGTCGGTTGCAGTGTGTTCATGTATTATTACCTCGACGTAGGTAATTCGCAAGCAGCTCACGGACGCGCACCGGCAGTGGCTTTAGGCCATAAGTTAGCTAACCCGGAATCGATCGTGATCAGTTACCAGGGCGATGGCGATCTCGCTTCGATCGGATTAGCGGAAATCATGCAGGCAGCGCAATTGGGAATTCCGATTACGGTCATCTTCATTAACAATGCGATTTACGGAATGACCGGCGGGCAAATGGCACCGACGACGCTGATGGGACAAAAAACAACCACGTCGCCGAAAGGACGCAATCAGATCATGGGCACACCGCTGCGCATGGCGGAACTGATCGCGCAGATAGACGGGCCGGTGTACGTGGAACGCGTGGCGCTGTACGACAATAAACAGCGCACGCATGCAAAGAAAGCGATCAAGAAAGCGATCCAACTGCAGGTTGAAGGGCGCGGATTTGCTTTCGTCGAGGTCCTTGCCGAATGCCCGACGCACTGGAAGCTGACGCCGCAGGAATCCGAAGAATGGGTAAAAAATGCGATGACGGCTGTCTTTCCGCTCGGCGTAAAAAAAGACGAAGTCCGCGAGCCATGGTTCAAGTTAGACAAACCGATTTTCGATCCGCAGGTACTCGAGCAACTCATTGGCGGAACAACCGAACAGGTAACGAAATGCAGCACGGGATTTCCACATCACATAGCGGAAAGTGATATTGCCCTGAAATTAGCGGGTGCGGGAGGAGACGGTGCGCAGACCGCGGCGATGCTGATCACGCGCGCGGGAATCAATGAAGGATTTGATGCCACGCACATTCCGAGTTACGGCCCGGAGTCGCGCGGCGGAACGTCGTATGCCGACGTACATATTGCAGAGACGGAAGTTCTGTCGCCCGCCTCGCCGCATCCCAATATTCTCATCGCGTTCAATGCGCCAAGCCTGGCTAAATTCGGTCCCCTCGTCGCCCCGAACGGCGTTATCCTGTATGACAATTCGGTCATTAGAGACATGCAGAGCTTCAATCACGGAGTGAAAATATACGGCGTGCCGTTCACACAGATCGCCAGGGATCTTGGAAAAGTTATGGTGAAAAATATCGTTGCCCTGGGCGCTTTGAACGAGGCGACGAATCTCTTTCCGGAAAAAACTTTCCTCACCGCCATACGACAGGCCCTGAAAGATAAATGCGCGTTGATCCCTCTTAATGAAGAAGCCTTTGAATGGGGCATTTGGGCGTTTCGCGGCGAATATGAATTCGAGGAAGAAAGCATACTCTAAAGGCTATGATGGGGTGGATGACGATTCACACCAGTTGCCAAAGCGCTAATTGAGTTAGCGCTTTTTTTTTGATCGGTAGTCACTGGGTTTAGACCCTACCCCGTCCTTCCCCTTGGCAAGAGGAGAGAGAAAGGGAGGGTCAACAAAAAAGCCCCCGCGGTGCGGAGGCCTTTTTCAGTTCAAAATCTTACAAAGCTTTACCGGCCTTCGACAGTTATCTGGAATGAGCAGGATACGACAGAATCTTTATGGAGGAGATGATATCATTGAAAGCTTGCGGACTATTCTCGGCCACACTCCAGTCTGCAGTTAAGATCCTGGACGCCCCGCCAAACTGGCCATGTTCAAAGACCTGTATTTTATAACCATTGGGAATGCGAATGGAACTGATCCGATCATTCCACTCGGGTGAACTGCTGAAATCCCAATCCGATGCGATTGTTTTGGAAGCCCCGGTAAATCCTCCGTGCTCGTAAAATGTAATTCCACTTGTTGTGACTTTCTGCTCGCCCATTCCGGAAAATGCTTGTTGCGGTACCTCTTTACCATAAACCTCCACTTCATCCAGTTGGAACAAATTACTCTCATTGAGCTGAAGGCGCACGTACCGCGCCACGACGTCTTTGAGGGCCACATTCAACGGTTTGCCATCTGTAACGCCGCCAAAAATGCTGCCGTCGTGGGAATAAACATTTGTAAAATTCATGCCGTCTTCCGACACGAGGACCCGAATCGTGCGTGCACGTTCTGAACAACAGTCTTGGCGGTTGAAAATTACGACGTTGCTGAGTTTTTTTCGGGCGCCGAGATCAACCTGCCACCAGGGATTAATTTCATCATTAGTGTGAAAACCGAAACTGCCGTTCTTGACTCCGTCAACAGCGCCTTGCTCACTTGCGGACCACTCCGAACGGCTGCTCTGCGAACAAAATTTGCCTAAAGCGACGTTGGTACCGATGGAACTCCAGTCGATCTGCTTGGCGGAGGCCGGAACAATTTCTTTCCATCCGGAGCCGGTATATTGCCAAACCTGGTTTGCGCTATTCACTCCCCACACCGATCCATCGGCGGCCACATCGATCTGTTTTAATCCGCCTTCAACCTGCACCCATGTATTATTGACCCGATGCCAGATCTTGTCATCTTTGCTAACGCCCCAAACCTGGTCTGCACTTCCAACCGAAACATGGATCAAGCCGCCCGGAATATTCGTCCACGTATTTCCATCCCGGCGCCAGATCTTCTCATCTTTGCTAACGCCCCAAACGGTTCCGTCCGAGGCTGCGTCTATTTGACAAAGTCCGCCCGGAATAGAAACCCAACTACCTTGGTAATTCCAAATCTGATCGTCGCTGCTAACTCCCCAAATCACTCTGCTGCTGCCAACCGAAACATGTTTTAGCCCTCCCGGAATCTGAGTCCATGTAGTGACGCCATTGGATTCACCTGAAAGAGCCCAGATGGCATCCCCATTATTGACGCCCCAGACTGAGAAGCCGTCTGCACCGACGGAAATTTGCTTTAAACGGGCATTGGGCGAAGGTTCATCCCAGGATGATCCGTTCCAGTGAAATACGCGGTCCTGCTGATTCACGGCCCATACGTTATTTTTCATGCCGACCGCCACACACTTCATTTTGCCTTCGCCTTGCTGCGCGCGAACCCTGCTGCCCATGACCATAATTAAACAGGCCGCAACGGCAGTGTTAAATAGCAAACTAAATCTCATACTATTCTCCTCGTTTGTTTGAAATGATAAGTGGGATAAATTGACCGTAAAACCGGCATGCATAATAGGGAATCAACGGAAGTAAGTCAATCGAAATGTGATCCTCTTGATTCAGATCTTGATTCGTCTTCTGAAAAGCGCTCAAATGTACTTGCATCTTAAATTCAAAAATGCATATTATATTCAACTTTAAATCCAAAACCGGAGGTCAATTTATGAAACTGCGGCTGATGATCGTAATAGCGTTGCTCATCTGCGTCTCCTGCGGCAAAAAAGCCGACACGCCGAAAGCAAAAATTGTGGGCGAAGAAGTGACGTATTCCGCAGACAGCGTGAATATGAAAGGCTACATCGCCTACGATGCGCAGAAGCAGGGCAAGCGCCCGGGCATTTTGGTCGTGCATGAATGGTGGGGGCATAATGCGAATACGCGGCATAAGGCAGACATGCTTGCGGAACTCGGCTACGTAGCGCTTGCCGTGGATATGTACGGAGACGGAAAAACGGCAGACCATCCCGACGATGCGGGAAAGTTTTCCGGTGAAGTGATGAAGCGCGGCCCCGGAGCGGCGGCGCGGTTCGTGAAAGCGATGGAAATACTTAAAGCCAATCCGAATGTGGACGGTTCAAAGATCGCCGCGATCGGATATTGTTTCGGCGGATCGACCGTCCTGAATATGGCTCGCCAGGGCGTCGACGTCAGAGGCGTGGTGAGTTTTCACGGGGGCCTTGGCACGGCAACTCCGTCTAAAAAGGGCGAAGTGAAGGCGCGCGTACTCGTTTGTCATGGAGCGGCGGATAAATTTATTCCGCAGGAACAAATCGACGGGTTCAAGAAAGAAATGGATGCGGCGGGCGTGTCTTACACATTCAAAGCGTACGACGGTGCGACGCACAGTTTTACGAATCCTGCAGCCGATTCGCTCGGAAAGAAATTCAATTTGCCGATCGCCTACAATGCAGCGGCAGATTCTTCTTCATGGAGCGATATGAAATCGTTTTTCGGGGAGATATTCAAATAACCCTCGTGAATACCTGTTCCGGCATGATGGAAGTTGCGACCAGGTCCTGAGGAACGGCGATGAATTAAGTCGCACTATATATACTAATATACTATACGCGTGGATGGCAGAGTATCGCGGATTCGTAATCCGCGATACAACAGCCATAAAATGCTGCATTCCGCTCACCCTAATCTTGAACCCCACCTCCCCGCCTTAATTGAAGCAGTAGACTCATTTCCATGACATTTGTCATTGTCTGATCTCCTGTTTTGGGCTAAATTAATGTCGCAAATTCAGGCACAAGCCCATTTCATAAAAGGAGATTCTATTATGGAAACCATGACCAATAAAAAAGCGGACCTGGCCGGGCCGGGTATCGGCAATTATGAAGAACTGGAGAAGATTCTTCCCGACGGTTACCGGTCGCTCCTCAATTACAGGGAGACGCAGGAAGCCATCTTCGAAGGCAAGAATTATATCGAAAAGCATTTATGCAAAGAACTGGGATTGATGATGGTTCAGGTTCCGCTCATCGTGGATGTCGAGAGCGGCGTCAACGACATGCTCGACCGCGACGGTTCGCGCACGCCCATTCAATTTCACATCACCAATGATCATGACAAACATCCGATTGACGCGCAAGTGGTCCAGGCCGCAACGAAGTGGAAAAGAATGGCGCTCAAACAATTCGGAATGAAAGTCGGCAAAGGAATATGTACGGACATGCGCGCGGTGCGCAAAGATTATTTTCTGGATCACGATCACAGCATCTATGTGGATCAATGGGATTGGGAGAGAGTCATAACGGCGAAACAGCGCGATCTGAAATACCTGAAGGAAGTTGTTAACGCGATTTGGAAAGTTCTGAAGGGCGCGGAAAAGCATTTTCAAAAACATTTTCCTAAATTACAGAACAAAAAATATCCGAATCTCCCGGAAGAACTTACTTTTCTTCATGCGGAAGAGATTCTTGACATGTTCCCCGATCTGCCCAGAAAACAGCGCGAGACCATGGTGCTGCAGAAGTATCCTGCGGTTTTCATTATCGGTATCGGCTGGCCTTTGAAAGACGGTTTTCCGCATGAAATGCGCGCGGCGGACTATGATGATTGGGTGACGGAAACCGAAACTGAAGACGGACGGCTGATGCACGGCTTGAACGGTGATATTCTCGTTTGGAATCCCGTGACGAAACGGCGCCATGAGCTTAGTTCTATGGGCATCCGTGTCAATGCGGAGACGCTCAAGAAACAGCTGGAAATGTCCAATCAACTTGACTTTTTGAAACTTCCTTATCATCAGGCGATTCTGACAAATGATATTCCGCTGAGTATCGGCGGCGGGATCGGGCAATCACGCACGCAAATGCTGCTCCTCAAGAAAGCGCACCTGGGCGAGGTCAGTGTGAGCGTATGGCCCAAAATATTAAAAGATATCTGTGCAAAGAAAAATATTCACGTACTGAACTGAAATTGTTTCAAAATCGCGGACAGGGGCGGCCCCTGATCCCTTTCTCAAAAAGCGGAGCGGGGGCCTAAAAAAAAAGCGTTCGGAATTTCTTCTGAACGCTTTTTAATTTTAAGTCCGGCAGTTCCGGCGGGATCACGCTTCCGCTTTGAACGGTTTGTACTCGATCCAGTCGCCGCCTTCTTTGAAAATACTATTTAGGATCACGCGGTCTTTATCGCTCGGCAGCACTTCCGATTTGTGCTTTTCAAACTGCTCAGGCGAAAGAAGTTTTCCGTCTAAGCTGTACGTCTGATGAGCATACGTGCCGATCTTTCGATTGAATCTGACGTCCGGTACGAGCAGCTTCGGCATATCGCGGTGAATGAGCGTGTTCATGTCTTCGATCAAATTTGCAATTTCAGTAATGTACAGCTGCCGCGCCATTTGATTGAGCTGGTCTTTCATAGCTGCCGCGTCGGTCTCGCCTTCGTCGTATCGCCCTTTAAGGCCCCAAACATACGCCCAGTGGGCGTTCGAAGATCCGTCCGTGCCGAAAAGATCGTACGCCGTCGGAACCCATTTATTGAAATATTTCTGGATGATTTCCACGGGAATCTTCCCCGCTTTCAAAATACGTTTTAATCCGTTGTTGCCCGTGCCGAGATGGAACGCTTCTTCTTTCAGCATCGGCGCCATACTCATCGCCAAAGGCGCAAAAGAG
This sequence comes from uncultured Bacteroidota bacterium, assembly GCA_964563165.1. Classification (GTDB taxonomy): domain Bacteria; phylum CLD3; class CLD3; order SB21; family SB21; genus CAZLWA01. The sequence goes on from CAZLWA010000007.1 coordinate 23,349, forward strand.
GAATGGCTGAGCATTTTCAACTGGAATTTTCCGTCACGGTCAATGAACTCCGTGTAGGTGTACATGTCGAGCCAGTTTTCCATAACTTCGTTGAACGATCCGAGCAGGCGTTTCTGTTCGTACGCGCGGCGGTCGAGTAATTTCATGGCTTCCTTCTTACCGCCTTCACCGAAATGCGTGACCAGAATATGGCTCATCTGCCAGCCGTGGCGCATTTCTTCCGCATTGATGCGCATGAGCGCATACATGTCGTAATCGCTCGGCGCGCGGTCGACGAGATAACGCTGCTGCTCCACAGAAGCAAATTCCGTGTCGCCTTGAAATACGATCAACTGCTGCAGGGCGTCGCGAATGCCCTGATTCGGAATATCGAGCACGCGTTCCCATTTACGGTCACCGCTGAAATCGCCGAATTCGATCTCATTATATTTGCACGGCGTATATTTCGGCTCCAATTTGTAAGTCGGAAGAAATCGCTGAAATGTTTTTTCATCAAATCCGATGTCCTTCTTCCACTCTCGGAACAGATCGATCCAGTCATCAAAGGTTGACAATTGCGCTTTTAACATGACAGTCCTTTGTTTAGTAATGGAAATTAAGTATTAAATTTTTACGTTCAAAAATCCGTTCAGGAATATCTCAACCATTTGCTTCGAAATCTTGATGATGTTTGCCGGACTGTGCTCGCGCTTTTCCGGATTGTACCACGTGTAAACCCAATTCATCATGCCGAAGAGCGATAAGGCGGCAATCTTGATTTCCTGGCTGACCCTCAACGATGCGTTCTTCGATTTTTCGCGATGAAGATTGAGTAATATTTTTTCCACAATTTCGAGATAACTTTTTTTCCTCTCGTTAATGGTCCTGAAATAACCGCCGGTCAGTGAATCCGACTCGTGCGCCAGCACTTTCATCGCAGCCAGATGGGTCACGAAGTACTGTAAGTGATTTTGAACGAGAATCTGCAGTTGTTCCGACGGCTCCTGATCGTCATTTAGCTTTTCCGCAAGCGATAAAAGAACCGAGTCGAAAGAGTATTTGGAAATGAGAAAAAGAAGTTCTTCTTTAGTCTCAAAATAATAATACAGCCCGGCCAGACTGGTGTCCATTTCTTTGGCAATGTCACGAATGGATGTGTGGTGATACCCGCCTTTCGCAAACAGCGCAGCCGACTGCTCCAGCAGGTCCCGCAATTTCAGATGATAACTCGCCGACTTTTCTTCCGGCAACGTGGCTGCTAGATGAAACATACCGCTCCCTTTTATTCGAACGAACGTTCGAAATATAACCCAACGGCTCCAAAAACGCAAGATATTTCTTGTCACCGTGAGCAAGGCGCCGCCGGGAGGACATTTTCTTGTATCCGTTGAATATGCCGGGCATTCTTGCTACTTTGTCCGAAAGCGATCACCAATCCCAACGCGATGCAATTATTTCCAAAAAAACGGCTCAGTCAAAACTTTCTGACCGATACGAATATTCTGAAAAAGATCGTCGCGGCGTCGGGCATCACTCAAAACGACGTCGTTGTCGAGATCGGCTGTGGACGGGGGTCGCTGACGGAATGGATCTTAGCGGCGCATTGTCAACTGTACGGGGTGGAATACGATGCGCATCTGATCCCGCTATTGAAGGACAGGTTTATTGATGAAAAACACTTCACGCTTTTCGAAAGTGATATTTTGAAATTTGACATGGACCGGATTCCGGGTACGGCTAAAATCAAAATCATAGGCAATCTCCCCTATCACATTTCCAGTCCGATCTTGTTCAAGTTATTTGACCATGGCGATCGCATAGACACCGCCACGGTCATGCTGCAGAAAGAAGTCGCGCAACGCCTCGTTTCCGCGCCGCGCACAAAAGACTACGGCATTCTGGCCGTCTTCGTTCAATTTCATTGCGACTGCAGGAAGTTATTCGATATTCCGCCGTCGGCCTTTTTTCCGAAGCCGAAAGTGGAATCCTCCATCGTTCAATTGCAGTTCCGTGATCCTCCGGCCAAACCCGATAATTATGATCTATTCAAACGCATCGTTAAAAGGAGTTTCAATCAGCGCCGTAAAATGCTGAGAAATTCATTGTCCGAATTCCTCCGCGGCCTTCAAATTGAATTCAATTTCGAAAAACGGCCGGAAGAGCTTTCGGTACAGGATTTTGTAGTATTGAGCAATCTGATCGGGCGCGCTTCGAACCCTGCCAAGAGATCTTAAGAATATTCTGCGCTGTGGACTGGCAATGGTATATTTTGTCCATCGCAAACTGAAGGCCACGGCTGCCGTTTGTGAATTGCTTCGCACTCGTACTCTAACATCCCCCGTCCGCTAAAGCGGGACGCCCCCTTCAAAGGGGGACTAATACCGGCTCGGACTAAAAAGGAGGAAAACATGAGCGACCTTTCCATCACCTACCCGGCTCTCAACGACTATATGCTTTCGCTTACCCCGCCGCGCGACAAGATATTGACGGAAATGGAATCTCTCGCCAAACAAAAAGATTTTCCGATCATCGGCCCCCTTTGCGGAAGGCTGCTGGCACAACTGGCGATGATTGCAAATCCGAAAGTTGTCGTGGAAATGGGTTCCGGATTCGGCTACTCGGCGTATTGGTTTGCAAAAGCGAGCCGTGCGAAAATCTATTGCTCAGACGGAAGCGAAGAAAACCGCGCCCTGGCCCTTGAATTCTTCAGGCGCGCCAAAATGAACAAGCGGATCCATTACCATGTTGGCGATGCACTGGAGTACATCGGTACGTTTAAGAATAATTCCGTGGATATTATTCTAAATGACATTGACAAAGAGCAATATCCCTCCGCATTTGCAAAAGCCGTTAAAAAACTGAAATCCGGCGGGTTATTCATCACGGATAATGTTTTGTGGTCGGGAAAAGTTCTGCAGGAAAATCCAAATGAAATTACTACGGCGGGAATTCTCAAATTCAATAAACTGATTTATTCATCCAAGCAATTGTTCTCTACGATCCTTCCCTTGCGCGACGGGATGGCGATCTGCGTGAAGAAATAATTATTTCTCGATCACGACCACGGCCGTGGCATAGTCGTCCGAGTGCGACAGGCTGAGGTGAATGCGCATGCCTTTCAATTTTTTCTTCAGTTTGTTGAATACGACCAGTTCCGGCAGACCTTTTCCGCTGACGGCAACCGCGACGTCCAGCCACGAATTCGAATGATATTTGCCCAGCTTCGCCGCTTTAACTAAAGCCTCTTTCGAAGCAAACCGGACCGCGAGCGAGGGGTACGGCTGCTTTTTGGAAAAGCAATAAGCAATTTCATCCTCGGTAAATATTCGATTCAGGAATCGGTCGCCAAATTGTTCGTAACTTTTCTTAATGCGTTCGATTTCAACAATATCCATTCCGACCCCGATAATCATTTTTTGTATTCCTGCTTAGAGAGCAATCGAATTAACGCGCGGCAAAATTCAGGCAGATCATCCGGTGTACGTGACGTTACTAAATTCCCATCCACGACGGCCGCTTCATCCACCCACTCCGCGCCGGCATGGATCAGATCATCCTTTATCGATTTATAGCTCGTGACCCTTTTTCCCCGGACAATATCAGCCGACGCAAGCATCCATCCCGCATGACAAATAGCGCCGATGGGCCTTTTCAAGGTATTCATTTCTTTCGTAAAACGTACCATCGTGCCGGACAAGCGCATTTTATCCGGAGCCCAGCCGCCGGGAATAATGAGTCCGTCAAAATCTTTGGGCTCGTAATTTTCGATATTTCCGGTCACGGTCACGGTCGTGCCGCGTTTGCCTTTGTATTCTTTTTCTCCCGCGCCGGCGACGACAACTTCCGCTCCTTCTTCTATGAAACGTATGCGCGGATAATGCAGTTCAAAATCTTCAAACTCGCGTTCCGCGAAGATCATGATCTTTTTATTCTTTAATGACACGCAAAGCCCTTCTCTTTAAAATGCTCAATCGATCCCATAGTCCTTTAGTTTTTTATACAGGGCCGGCCTGCTTATGCCCAGACGCCGCGCGGTTTCCGCGCGATTGTCGGACGTGTCCGAAAGGATTTTAACTATTGTATATTTTTCAATTTCACCGGCCGTCAAATCCAGAATCGTTTTCAGTGAATGATGCTGCTTCAGCAATTCATGGATGAGCTCCGTTTGCTCCGATGACAAATGAAAAACAGGCTGTAGGTGACCCGGAAGAGCTTGCCCGGCGTTTGCGTTCCTGGCCGCCTTATGAGGCTTAAGGATCTCCCTGGGCAGCGCTTCCGGCGGAATAGTTCTTTCAGGCGTCGTGACCACGAGCCGCTCGATCATATTTTCAAGTTCGCGAATATTTCCGGGCCAATCGTAATCCATCAACGCCGCCATGGCTGAATCCACGATGCGTTTCAGGGGCTTGCTGCTGGCATGAGAATATTTTTCTAAGAAATGGTGAACCAAAAGCGGAATATCTTCTTTGCGTTCGCGTAGCGAGGGAGCGTTGATACGGATCACTGCAATGCGATAAAACAGATCTTCGCGGAATGAACTTTCCTTGATCAATTGCGCCAGCGATTTATTCGTTGCCGCGATGACACGCGCGTCAAAACGAACGCCGTGACTACTTCCGATCGGACGTACTTCACGCTCCTGCAATGCGCGCAGCAGCTTCGCCTGCGTGGCGAGCGATATATCTCCGATTTCATCCAGAAACAACGTGCCGTGATCGGCTTCCTTGAACAGGCCTTTCTTTTCGTTTGCCGCGCCGGTAAAGGCGCCGCGCAAGTGTCCGAATAACTCGCTTTCCAAAAGCGTTATGGGGATCGCACTGCAATTGACGGCAACGAACGGACCGGCTCTTCTCAGACTCTCGCGATGAATGGCTTTGGCGATAAGCTCTTTCCCGGTACCGCTCTCCCCCTCGATCAGTACGGTCGAATCGCTCTGGGCCACTGCGTGGATCGTTTCAAAAATCTTGAGCACGTTCTTACTTTTCCCTATGATCGCGTTCCCGCTCACGCCGTTCTTTTCGCTTAATTTTTCTTTCAGAGCCTTCACTTCAGAATTAAGGCGGTGGTACTCAAGCCCTTTGGTCACTGCCAGCAGCAGTTCATCGCGCTCAAAAGGCTTGGTGAAATAATCGTACGCGCCCAGCTTAATGGCTTTCACGCCGTCTTCGATCGTACCGACGCCGGTCATCATCATGAAAGGAATCTCCGGCTTAAGTTCCCTGACGCGCCGAAGCAGTTCCATCCCGTTCATGCCGTCCATCGCCAGATCCGACACTATCAAGTCATAGCTTTCGGACTGGAGTTTACGCCACGCCTCATCTCCGCTCAGGGCTGTAACCACGTCGATCGGCTCGCGGCGTTCTTTGACGGCGTCGGTAGTGAGAATTTTTTTGAACAAAGCTAAAATATTTTTTTCGTCATCCGCGACCAGAATCTTGGCACTCAACTGTTTTACCCTTTGATTAGATTTTCAGTACCCTATACCGGCATTTCCGGAATATCCCTGAATCGTATTCAGAATCCCTACGGGTCCGCCATTCCAAGGACCTATCCGGCTTCCAACGGCGGATTCACGCATCGTAGCCCAGTGTATTTTGCAATACCGTGATGGCGCGCACATAAACACGGTCATCGACCAGCAAAGACATTCCGTAAATCGTTTCGTGTATCTCATCCTCATGGGCTCCGGCATTCACTGCGCCCTTGATATGGGAAACCAATTGCCGCTCACGTCCGAGCGCCGACAGCGAAGCCACTGTGCACAATTCCCGCTCAACCGGGTTTAGGACCGGACGGCTCAGTACTTTTCCGTATCCCTCGCGCATCATCCAGAGATGCAGATCGGAACTCAACCCTTTCATGTTCTCGACCAACTTATCGTAATTTTTTCCGTAAATGATCCTGCACAATTCCGTTCCGTCCGCGATCATCGCCGCGTCGTCACGCGTTTCATGGTAATGTGCGTCGTTCAATCCGTTCTCTTTCAGAACTTGCCTGAAAATGATCAATCCTTCGATCGTATTCGGAAACCCGCAAAACAAATAACTCTGCAGGATGACTTCCTTGATCTGCAGCACAGGAATGCCGTGGTGGACTGCGGAAGTCATAAAATAATGCATGTGGTTATCCAACACCAGCGCAACAGATACCGAGAGCCACCCGAACAGACGCTGCCTCACGGACAGTTGCGGCCGTGCCAAAAACTCCTCAATGCGGGATGCGAACGCCTTGTCTGCAGTCGGGTGCATTAAATATCAAACGTGATGGTGAACGGGCAGTGTAACAACAAATTCGGATCCTTCGCCGGGAGTACTGGAGACTTCGATCATACCGCCGTGTTTTTCGACGATATTGTGGCTGATCGCCAAACCGAGCCCCGCGCCGTCCTGTTCAGGTTTGGTCGTAAAACCGATTTCAAAAATTCTTCCGATGTTTTCAGGCGGAATGCCTCGCCCGTTGTCTTTGACAGAAATGATGACGTGACCGTTCGCGGACCGCGTCGTGATCCAAATGTGCCCGTCGGATTCGATGGATTGAGCCGAATTGTGAATTAAATTTACCATGACCTGCGTCAGCGGCCCGGATAATCCGAGGATCGGCGGCACGTCGCCAAAATCGCGGTGAAATTGCACCTGGTGTTTATATTTAGTCTGCACCAGATGGATCGCGCGTTCAATCTGGTCCTGAAGATGGACCGGGACCCATTCCGCATCATCCAATCGGGAAAATCCCCTCAGGTCCTGAATGATCTCGATGGCCAAATCCGAGGCACTCTTGATCGTACCTATCACAGAATCAAATTCGGCAATCATCTTGGGCAGCTGACCGCTGTCGGCCCCGGTGCCAATTTCTTTATTACTTCCGGCCGCAAAGCGCATACCGTCGAATATCTTTCTCAGTTCCACCCATTGAAACTGCGCCAAAGTGGATGCGTGATTGATACTCGAGACCGGCTGGCTCAATTCATGCGCCACACCGCTCATGAGTTTGCCCAGCATGGACATTTTTTCGGATCGCACCAATTGTTCCTGCGTCGCCAGCAATTCACGGTATGCTTTTTCAAAAGCTTTTTTATGATAATAATGTTCCACCGCGCGTTTCAGCGTAATGCGCAGGATTTCCATATCGAACGGCTTCAGAATGAATTTGTAAATCTGACCTTCATTGATAGAATCCATCATCACATTCATGTCGGAGTGGGCCGTCAGCATAATGCGCACCGCATCGGGGACAATGGCCTGCGACTGCGTGAGGAATTCCGTGCCGCTCATCGCCGGCATTTTGTGATCGGAAATAATCACGACGATATCCGGATGCAATTTCAGTATCTGCAATCCCTCGAGTCCGCCCGCTGCTTCAAGCACCTCAAAATCATCCGACAACCCGCGCTGCATCACCTTGAGGATGGGAGCTTCGTCATCGACGCACAGGATCTTCGCGCGTTTTTCGGCGGCGGCTCTTTCCGGATACTTTTTTTCTAAGCTTTTTAACAAAACCGTAGTCCTTATTGATTCCCGCCTTTTTGAAGCGGCGTTGAATCGACCTTACTTCTCGCCTGCGCGCGGTGCCAGCGCTACTCGTTTCGCAGGTACGATCATTCGACGACCGGGATGTTTTGGAACGATATTTCGGCCGTTTTTTTTGTGCTTTTTCGCGCCGTTAGACTTCACAGGCAATTCAAGCAAAGCGTGGCTGAGCACCTCGTCAATATGCTCGGCAAAGATAAAATGCAGAGATTCTTTCACGTAGTCGGGCACGTCGTCCAGATCATTCTTGTTCAGCTTCGGCAAAATCACGGTGGTGATGCCGGCGCGCCTTGCCGCAACGACTTTTTCGCGAATACCGCCCACGGGCATGACTTTGCCCCGCAGCGTAATTTCTCCGGTCATCGCGATGTGATGTTTCACGGGGCGGTTCGTAAGCAAGGACGTCAGACACGTGACGATGGTGACGCCCGCCGACGGCCCGTCCTTCGGCGTCGCTCCCGAAGGAATATGGATGTGAATATCCATGGTGTTGAAAAGCGCCGGATTAATCTTGAGGCTTTCGGCCTTGGAACGAATATACGACAGCGCCGCCTGTGCCGATTCCTTCATCACGTTGCCCAGCTGGCCGGTCAATTGCAATCCGCGATTGCCTTTCATTTGCCGCGCTTCGATAAATAATATCTCTCCGCCGTTCTGCGTCCACGCCAGACCGGTCGCTACGCCGATCTCGTCCTGACGGTGAGCCATTTCAGGAAATATTTTTTGCGGGCCCAGGAAACCGGCAATGGTCTTCCGGTCGACAACGGCCTTGGACGGATGGCCTTCGGCCTTTTTGCGCGCGACCTTGCGGCAGACGTTCGCAATTTCACGTTCGAGGTTCCTCACGCCGGATTCCCAGGTGTAGGAAGAGATAATTTGAATTACCGAGTCGTCGGTGAATTCGATATCCCTGGCGCGCAGTCCGTTTTCGCCGATCTGCCGCGGAATGATGTACTTTCTTGCAATTTGCAATTTATCTTCCGCGATGTAGCCGGACAAACGGATCACTTCCATGCGATCGAGCAGCGCGGGCGGAATCGGTGACAGATCATTTGCGGTTGCGATGAAAAGGACATTGGACAAATCGAAAGGAATATCCACATAGTGATCGTTGAAAGCGACATTTTGTTCCGGATCCAAAACTTCGAGCAGTGCGGACGCCGGATCGCCGCGAAAATCCTGGCCGATCTTGTCGATTTCATCCAGCATGAATACCGGGTTCGAACTTTGACAGCGGCGTAATTCCTGAATGATTTTTCCCGGCAGCGCGCCGATGTAGGTGCGCCGATGACCGCGTATCTCCGCTTCATCCTTCACGCCGCCAAGACTGAACCGGACAAATTTTCTTCCGATCGCTTTCGCGATGGATCTTCCCAGCGACGTTTTCCCAACGCCGGGAGGGCCCAAAAAACACAGAATCGGACTTTTGCTGTCCTTGCGCAATTTGCGCACGGATAGAAATTCCAAGATGCGGTTTTTGACGTCTTCCAGATCATAGTGATCTTCGTCCAGTATTTTTTTTGCTTTATGGATCTGGATCGTGTCCTTGGTTTTTTCATGCCAGGGCAATTCCAGAAGCCAGTCAATATATGTTTTGCTGACGGTATATTCGGCTGAGGACGGGGACATTTGGGCGAGGCGTTCGAGCTCTTTACGCGCGACTTTTTTAGCCTCAGCGGGCATTTTTTTCTTGTCGATCGCTTTGCCCATTTCGTCTATTTCTATGGAATCGTCTTCGTCTTCCCCCAGTTCATGCTTGATCGCTTTGATCTGTTCGCGCAAGAAATATTCGCGTTGATTTTTGCTGAGCTCGGCATTGACTTCGGTCTGAATTTTATTATTCAATTCGAGCAGTTGAATTTCCCGGTTGATCGCCGTCATCACTTTTGTCAATCGCGACTTAACGTTCAATTCCTCGAGGATGGCCTGCTTTTCCGTCAAATCGATACTCAGGCTTGACGTGACCATATCCGCCAATTTATCCGGCTCCTTGATGTTTCCGATAATGACTTTCAATTCGTCCGGCAGCACCGGCGATTGGGTCACCATTTTCTGAAAACTGTCCGAAACGCCCCGGACCAGCGCATCCATCTCGATGGTCTGCTCGGTCGTCATGCTCAAGGTCATTACCGACCCGATCAGGTACGGTTTCTCCTGAGTGATCGCGTCAAGGCGGACTCTTGACAACCCCTGTATCAGAAGGCGTATGCTCCCGTCGGGAACCTGGAACATCTTCATGACATTCGCGACCGTTCCGACGTTGTATAAATCATCTTTCAGCGGAAACTCTTTGTCGGCGTTCTTTTGCAAAAATAAGCCGATAAGCTTCGACCCGATCAAGGCTTCGTGGACCAGCTTCACCAGGTGCTTTTCGATCACGACCAAAGGAAACACGACAAACGGAAAAATCACGTTATCCCGAAGAGGTAATACAGGGAGGCTTTCCGGAATGACTAAGGTCTCAGATTTTTCGGTCGGTACACCGGCATCGGGCATCGTTGATACCTTTTTTGGATTTCCATCCGTATGCGGATGGGATCCTTGTTATTCGATCACAATATTGGTGACCTTAGGACTCTTATTTGCGTCTTTTTTCAATGTAATAATGAGAAACCCGTTTTCATAAGCGGCCTTTATCGCATGGTCCGCAATTCGCGCATTGATCTTTATTCGCCGTTCAAACGGACCAAAGTCGATTTCCATTTTGTGATAATGGCGCTTTTGGGAAACATCGAGTTCCTTCCGGATACCCGAGACGGTGAGCACGCCGGATTCGTAGGTCAGCCTGATGTCTTCCTGTTTCACATTCGCAAGGTCCATCACCACCATATATTCGGCGTCTGTTTCGACGACATCCGTAGCCGGATGCCAGCGCTTTTCCGAACTGACCAGGATCGGGTATTTGGAATTGAAAAAATTTGAGAAAAGAAATTCCATTTCGTCATCCAGGCCGCGCAGACGATGGCCGGGAAATTTCTTTTTGTCGTCATCTATGGAGTCCATCTGAAGTGCTCCTCAAGAGGATTTTGAATATTATTAACCATTTAGAAGTCCGGGTTGGATATGTATTGAACCTGTAGCTAATATAATTACTCCGGCCGAGTAAATGCAAGTGTTTTCAGAATGATACACTTTGGCCGCCGCATTAAGAATTGTGATTTTTCGCTTGAAATCTCATAATGAGTTTATTACATTTAGATGGGTATTCTCACATTTACCTGCAGGGCTGAAATTCAATGCATGCAGAGTCTTTACGAATAACTTGCTGGTTTTTTCTTTGAACTCACTATGAGGTTGGGATGGTTGTTGCTACGAAACCGGGATCGTTGTTCTTTAACATGTTTTTATTCTTTTTCATGCTGATTTTCTTGTCCGCCAATCCCCTGTTTTCACAGCTCAAGGTGGAATTGAATTTCGGTGAAGAGAATAATTATATAGCTTACGAGAACGTAAAAGACGGCCTCGAAAATAAGACTTCTTTCATCAAAGAATTTGCTCAAAGCGGCGATTTTGAAATCTCCCAATTCGGCGCCTTGAGTCCCGCCGGCGGCGACTACCTCCTGCTGAACGGCGTTAATTATTTTGTCAAACTTCCTGCCGGCGCAGATATCAAACTCAACGGGCACGTTTCCTATTCGGTTTCCCTATGGATCTATATTTATTCCACGGGCGTAGGCGGTGAAATCATTAACGCAGACAACGGTTTCGTTTCCGGTTACCGCTTTTTCATCGAAGACAATGTTCCAAAGCTGGAAATGCGGGAAGGCAATAAAGAAATTTTTTCCTCTGAGACTCCGATTCAGCCCGCCAGGTGGACCCACATCGGATTCTTCTGTGACGGCGTTGGAGACAGCGTCGTATTGTTTGTGGACGGACAGCCTGTGAATAAATTAACGTTTTCCAAAGTCTCACAGGTAAATACCGGCGCCAATTCGTTTGTCGGCGCGGCCGTCCAATCCAATTCGCCGAATTTTCTGAAAGCTAATCTGGATCAAATGCGGTTTTTTGCGGGCCGGGATACGATCTTCGAAAATGTGAAGTCGATCCTGGCAAAGACCTCCAAAGTTCAAAATAAAAAATCGCGTATATCCACGCCGCCCAATTTTACGCTGTCACAGAATTATCCTAACCCCTTCAACATCTCCACAAGAGTATCTTTTGAACTGAAAACGGCGGGCTACGTGGAGTTACGCATCTACGACCTCCTGGGAAACACGATTAATTCCATATTCGAAGGAAGCAAAGGGCCGGGAAGGTATGAATACGCGTGGGACGGAACGGACGCGAATGCCAACGTTGTTCCCAGCGGCATTTACTTCGTGCGCCTGGCTTTCAACGGCACCGTGCAGACAAAAAAAATGGTGCTGGTCAAGTAATTTCAACGCGTGAATTTATATCCGATGCCGTGAAGGGAATGGATATGCCTCGGATTCTTAGGGTCGGCCTCAAAATAATTTCGCAGTTTGACGATAAAATTATCGATCGTCCGCGTGGACGGCAGCGTTTCATAGCCCCATACTTTCGTTAAGATCTCATCCCGCGTCACCGGCTTTCCTTCGCATTCAATCAGCAGTTTCATCAGCAGGCATTCTTTTTTTGTCAATTGAATTTTTTCTCCGCGCGCAACGGCTTCATAATTTTTAAAATTAATTCTATTGTCGCTGAACTTATATTCGTCCGGCACGTTGCGGTTCTTCCGCCGGCGTAGAAGCGCCTTCACGCGTAATAAAAATTCTTCCAGACTGAACGGCTTGCCCAGATAATCATCGCCCCCCAGTTTCAGCCCTTCCACACGGTCCTGCGTTTGATTCCTGGCCGTAAGAAACAAGATCGGCGTCTGCTTATCTTTGATCCGAATGGCTTCGCAGACATCGTACCCGCTGATCTTGGGGAGCATGACATCCAGGATGATCAGATCATAGGGCCGGCTGCGCCACTTCGTCAGCGCGGCTTCTCCTGTATCAGCCCAATCCACGGTGTAGTCGCTTTCCAGGTTGAACACGAGCGATTCCGCGATATTTTTTTCATCTTCAACGAGAAGAATTCGGTGAGACATCTCACTCCTTTTTGTCATGTCCTATTTCAGGATCAGGGGGAATGTGACCGTAAATTTTGCGCCCGCGTGCGCACCGCCGCTCTCAACGCCAACGCTTCCATGGTGGATCTCAACGATTTTTTTCACGACATACAAACCCAGGCCGGTTCCTTTGGTTCCGCGGGTCATTTCATTGCCTGCCCGGTAGAACCGCTCGAAAACAAAAGGCAGGTCTTCTTCAGAAATGCCCATGCCGTTGTCCTGAATCTCAAACCGGGCGTTGCGGCCTTCCTTTTTAAGGTGCACACGGATCTGCTTGGGCGTCCTCGAATATTTAACGGCGTTCTCGATCAAATTATCAAAGACGGAGACCAACGAATGCACGTCGCCGCGGACGGCCAACTCTTTTTCAATTTCCGTTTTCAACTCCACGCTCTCATCATCCGCATAATAGCGTACCCGTTCGAGGCTTCGGTTCACCAATGCGGACAGCTCCACGGCCTCCAGGACGTAGCCGTATCCTTTTTGCTCCAGGCGCGCCGCTTCCAGGACGTTTTCCACCAGACGCTCCAGCCGTTCCGTATCATCCAGCGAATGCCTCAAAAACTGTTTCCGTTTCTCCTCCGGAACGTCTTTGTCCATTAACGTTTGCAGGTACAACTTAACGGAAGCCAGCGGTGATTTCAGTTCGTGCGTAATACTCAAAATGAAATTATTCTGTTGAGCCTGTATGACCAGTTCTTTCTTCAAGGTGCTGTACATCACGTAAATTCCGACCATGATCATCAATGAAAAGAAAGCGCCCTCCGAAATGAACATGATCGTTTTCCGTTTGGTCCGGTCGGTCAGTTCCCGCACGCGTTCCGTTTTAGGAGTGATGCGAACAGGCAAAACCAGCGAGTGCGCCGGTCCCTGACGATAGGTTTGTGCCTGCGGCACGGGATGAATGACAAAATCCGGATGGCTTCCGTCAAACCACACTTGCAAGGCGTCCCAGCGAATGGCCGAGCGGCTCACAGCGCCGGTAACGCTCTTATAATAGATAGTGTCGCCCGAACAATAGAAGACATCATTATTTCCGGATCGTATGACTTCAGGGATCAGAAGTTGAGGCAGGTCATGAATCGTATTCAGGAAACCGGGATTGCCATTAGGATTTCGCTCCATCAATAAGGACCTGCAGGACTGCTCGACCTCAAAGGCTGCTTGTTGCGATTGAACGGTCAAATCGGCCTGATGCAGGCGATACACGTCCTCGTTCTGACTGACCTGAAAAAAGATCCACCAAAAAATTTGTGCCAGCGATACCATCACAATGACGGTAAATATGGCAAATGGCTTGCGTGTGAAAATAGGATCCCGCTTGATAAATGATTTCATCGTCATTTCGATTTCTCGCTGATCAGCATCTCGTACGCCTGCTGGATTTCTTTGAAACGTTCGTCGCCTGCAATGCCCATTTCATCATCGGAATTCATATCCGGGTGATAGATCATACTTAACTTGCGAAAGACAGATTTGATCTGATCCAGGGTCGCATCTTCCTTCACGCCCAGAATTTCGTAATAGTTTTTCCTGCTGTCCGGCGCCGCCACGTCTTCCGAGCCCAGCCGCAGCGTTTCCTCGATGAATTCTTTGATCTGGGTGACCTGCGCTCCCACCTCTTCGGCGGTCAGGAGGCTGTTTTGAAACCCGCTTTTCAGAATTTCCAGTTCGGATTTGAAATCAATCACTGCGATGATGATCTCCGCACTGTGATTGCTTGCAAGCGCCTGAATGATAAGCTTTTCCGTCTCTTCTATCCGCCGGTGAATTACATTTTCTTTTTCCGTTTGAAGCCGGTCGTGCAGGTTCTTAAGCGAGGATTGAATGTCGTCGGCGATTTCTTTCGCGAGAACATATTGTTTATGAACCAGGGCCTCCTGAGCCCGCTCCAGGTAAAAAGCGAATTCCCGGATCTGGTCCGCATAATGCTGCATCAGTTCGGTTTCCTGGACCTTGTGCATTTCGATCTCCGCGTTCGACACTTCCAATAATGCGTCTTTGCGCGTTTGCTTATATTTATTAGCGGTATCCCGCGCCCGTCCGGCCAGGCGATCGGATTCGTTGCACAAGGCCTCACAGGCATCGAAACCTCCTTGGGCAAAGGCTGTCTTGGCCTCACTCAGTTTTTGGGCCGCCGCGGCATAGTCGTCCGGAGCAAGTTTTTCGCATTCGGCGGCTCCGGCTAATGCGATCTGCTCCTCGGCGTCATCGATCCACCAGCGTGCCTGCCGCTTGACCTCGCCGAGCTGAATGCGCTTCTTCCACCAAAAGCCGAAGACAAGGACCGTGCCGGCTCCCGCCAATATTTTCAGAATGAATTTGAATTGGTCCCAGAAACTTCGTTCGTCAATGGCCGCTTTCAGATCCAGCGCTTCCTTGCCCTCAGCGTCGTACGCAATGGCAAAATTCAGGTAATTCAAGGCGATCCTGAAATTCTCATTCTCATATTCCGCCTTGGCTTTATTCAGATAACTCGACGCCATTTCCGCACCGGCTCTTTTCAAAATGATCTTTCCTTCGGCGTCATTCTTATCGATGGAAAGGATCTCCTGGGCGGATTGATAGGCCAGATACCAATTGTCATGGCCCAGTTCTTTGGTCGCAACCGATTTCAGGTAATCCAGCCGGCGCTTCTCTTCCGTGCGGACGTTGTCATAATGCGCTCCGATCGAAACTTCATCTTCGCCTTTGCGGAACAACTGCGAAGTGGTATCGATATGAAAATCACGGCGTGCTTCATCCGTGAAAACCGGTTCCACGGCCACGTCCGTCGGATGGGAGGCCACATTAACGTAATCGGAATCATTTTGCCAAAGATTGTTATGCGACAAGCTCACGTCCTTGCTCTCTTTCGTGCCGATGCCGAAAATATTTTTAACACAATTATTGTTGATGAGCGAAACCGCGGTCGCCTGGACGACCAAGATCGCGAAACCGCTTTCGGCACGCTCGCGGGATACGCCGTTGCCCACGATCGTGTTATTGCGGATAAGCGGGCTGGAATTGCGCGTGACCAGGATACCGTTATCCCGATTGTCATAAATATAATTTCCGAGGATTTTATTAACGGAATTGTCGTCGATATGAACCCCGCTGCCCCCGTTCTTTCTGATCGTATTATTCACAATATTGGTTGAGGCACGGCCGCTGACCAGAATGCCGTCTCCTCCGTTTTCGGCAATCAGGCAATCGCCGATCGTTCCGTGGCTTCGATCACGGACCAGGATGCCGTTTCGCGACTGATGGGCGAACAGGGACTGCTTGATCACGGCGGAGCAATTATTACTGATCGCGACGCCTTCGGAGCCGTTCTTGAAAGAGCAGCGGTCGATCGAGAATAATGAATATCTTGCGACAAAAACGGGCTGCTCCGTCGGCCCGGAAAATTCAAAAGAAATATCGGACAGGTTGCAGGCATTGAGATTATAAGCTTCGGCGATGGGCGCATTGCTGTCGGAAACGATGAACGTCTTACCGATACCGTCCCCTTCCAGGGAAACGAAATTTTTCAGCAGTAAATGTTCCTTATAGACACCTGCTTTGATCTTCACCGTACCGTTATATTCCGCAAAATCGATCGCCGCCTGAATGCTCGTGAATTTACCCGTTCCGTCTTTGGCTACCACGATCAGGTTCGGATCGCTCTTCTTCGGCCGCCTGGGTTTTCGCGCTGGGTTTTGAGCCTGTGCCGAATCGAAAACGCCAAAAAGCAGAACGAGAAAAACTATTTTCAGTAGGTTTTTCATTGTGTAAAGTTAATTCATTTAAAAGGCTTTTTCACTATAAATTCCTAAAAAATGAAAATGTCGTTACTTGGTCGAGTTGTAAGTTAAACACGGGGACACGGAGACACTGAGTTTAATAGAAATAATTTTTAATGTAATTTCCGTGCCTCCGAGTCTCCGTGGTTATTAACAAACTGAAGGTCGAGTTGTAAGTTAAATTCGGAGACGCTGGGACATTGAGTTTTAGGAGAAAATAATTTTTGAATTTAATCTCTGTGCCTCCGAGTCTCAGTGGTTATTAAGGCGGTGAATTGTGACAATTTAACGCTTCGGATTATGAAACGATAAGGAGGTACGAACAAAAGCAGAAATTTAAGAAAAATTCAGTGCAGCGGATCGTGGTAATGGGAACTTTTTTTACGTTTTTGATCGGATTGGTGTTTACGCTGACTGGGGCTGGTGTAATTGGATTTTTCTATGAAGGTCTGAATGATCCGTGCTTTGCGGCATTCGGTTTCAAAACGCCGGATCGCTTTTTCGATCGGCTCGTTCTTCCTAACAATGGTGGAAAGCATGGCGTGCCTCACATTTTAGGTTTCTCTATCTGATCTATAAAACCCGGCGGAATTAAGATTATTCCCGTCACAGGGTAATAACTTTAACGCCATTTCCGCCTATTTGTTTCGCCGGTGGCTTATTTCATGCCACAGCCCTCGCGCGAGTAACGGAAGGAACACCGCTGCGCTGATATATTTGAGTGCGTCAGGGATCCATTCCGATGCGCTTCCCATATTCACATGAACAGGAATTGCAAAATGATCGTATACGCCATTGAGCAGCAGCCCCATGAGTAAAGCGACGGCTGATATCGAAAAGAGATATGTGAACAACGAACGCGTGCCTAACATCTGCTTCACCACCGCTATGGTGGCGAGGTTGGTTGCCGGGCCCGAGAGCAGGAAGACGAGAGCGGCTCCGGGGGAGATGCCTTTTAAAATTAACGCTGCTGCGATGGGCGTGGATGCGCTGGCGCACACATACATCGGAATACCGACAATCAGCATGACGAGCATGGTCAGGAATTCACTTTGAAAATACTGAGCGAAAAAATCACGGGGAATGATGGCCGAAATAATTCCCGACAGCACCAGCCCTATCAGCAAATAATACGCAATATCCCCCAGCAGATCCGTAAACGCGTACCGAAGACCGCTTTTGATTTTCTGCCATGGGGTTTTATCCGCTCCGCGCTGATCATGCGCATCATTCGATTCCTGAACCGGTTTCAACACGGCAGGCGAACCGGATACTGCGGCGTTTTTCTCCTTCCGAAAAAAGGAATTCTCAAAAAAACCCGATACGATCGCCGTGACAAAAGCGGCAATCGGCCTGAAGACCGTCATCAGCGGGTCGAGCATGGCATAGGACATGGCAACCGAATCAAATCCCGATTCCGGAGTGGAGACCAGGAAACTTACCAGAGCGCCTTTACTCGCGCCGCTCTTGTTGAGGGAGGCGGCCATGGGCAACACGCTGCAGGAGCAGAGCGGCAGAGGCGTACCGATCAGGGCGGCTTTGACCACAGAGATCATGTTCGGCTTGCCGATATGCCGGACAATACTTTCTGTTCTTACAAAGGCTTTGACGATACCGGCAAAGAAAAACCCGATGAGCAGATAAAATGACGATTCGACCAGCGTATCGGCCGTAGAAAAACATATTTCCCTGAACATTTCCAAATTATTTTTTTTCCTCGATGTGTTCGGTCGCCTGCTTCAGCAAACCGGTAATATGGTGATCGTCCAGCATATAAAAGGTCCGCTTTCCGGCGCGGCGAAATTTGACCAGGCGCAAATTTCGAAGAAGGCGCAGGTGATGGGAAACCGCCGCTTTCGTGATGCCGAGATAATTGGCCAGGTCGCACCCGCACAATTCCGTTTCGGTGAGAGCCAAAACAATTTTAAGGCGCGTGCCGTCGCTCAGTATGCCGAACACTTCACTCAGTTCGTACAGCTCCCCGGCCGATTTCGTGCGTTTTTGAAGCGCGCGGATTTTTTTAACGTCAAAGAAATCGATTTTACAAAACTCGATTTCCTTTTCCCGTTTCGAGTGTATCGTATGATTCTTCATGGCAAACGGTTAAGTAATCATTTAACTGATAAAATAACGAAAATTTCAGTATTGTCAAGGACTGTTTTGACAAAATGCCGCCTTTCCGCGTCAAATAAGGCTTGCTTTTATTTGGCTCGCTGTTTATATTTGCCGCGATGCTGAATATTTGCACCCGTAGCTCAATTGGATAGAGCATCTGACTACGGATCAGAAGGTTTGGGGTTCAAATCCCTACGGGTGTACTTCCTGAGACAAGCCTCGATAACATCGGGGCTTGTTCGTTTTTTGGGGCTTGCAGGTGATTGTATTTATTGAGCATAATTTCTAAAGCGGGATTTAACTTTGGAGTTCGAAATGACTTTTTTGAAAAGATCAATTTTTCAGGGAAAATAGAACTCAAAATCTAACGTTTTACCACCGCATCGGGTCTGATCATCATAGAAATCAAGATCCGTCATTATAATAGCTAAAATCACAAGTAATTTGACAAGGTCAATATGAGTGGTCCTATTCACATCGAAGATTTTCTATCATAAAATTTGCAAAACCAGAAGTTATTTTATGCATTTTAGAGTATTTTTGCATCAATTACATTGACTTGAGGTGCGGGGACACGCCTATCACTCGCAAATCCAAGTAACTCTCTGGTTTAACCTTGCGCACGTTTTTTCAATAAAATACGAGTCATTTGAGAGGAGGCGTGCCACACGCTAATGGGTCACGGAAGTGACAGATCCAAGGAAATTGCATCCATAAAGGAACCGTTCTCGAAAAGATCATTGGTCAGAAATAGTCCGATCCTGAGTTATTGCTTTACTTAGGAAACACGAAAAATCCACTATGGAAGAGTGGCCGCCCTGTGAGTAGTGTTCTTGCTATAAAATTGTTTTCTGCGCGGCAAAATTTGCGATTTCCTGAAACGTTTCTTGGGTTTTTCAAACTACTTACTAGTATGGGTGAGTTAACATTTTTCGTTTTCTCAACTACAGTATTTTGAATTCTTAAACTCCTGGAGAAAACTATGCTGAGATTTTTCTTGGTCTTGATCCTGATTTCAGGATCATTGTTTGCTCAAAGCGCCAACGATGACGCAATTCGCGCGGATAATACACTGCCGCCCGAAGCCTATAAATTTACTTTCAACTCGGCCGGCTCTGTAGATTTTCACGGAGACTACTCGGCTAGTATTCCCTTGATGACCGTTCCGGGCCGCGGTGGAATGGACTACCCTATCGGCCTCAGCTATAAATCAGGAATTACCGCCACTGCCAGAGCCACATGGGTCGGGCTCGGGTGGAATCTCAATCCGGGAAGCATCACGAGAATTATCAATGGTATCCCGGATAACGTCCATAGTTATATGCCAGGCGGACACACGTACGACGGAGCGATTGAAGATTATTATCCCAACAGATTCTATGGTTTTCTTACTACGTTTCCAACCCGCGATTATTATGATTCATATCTCGTTACGATACCAGGCATTGTATCCGGACTTATCGTACCGGCCGGATGGAATAGTAGTAATACTGTGGAGTATTGTTTCCAGACATGGAACGGCTGGATTGTTTCTGCAAGGACGGATACATTCACGAGAAGGGATGCGCCACTAAGTGGTCCTCTGACGACTTTATATCACGACATACGGGAATTCATTTTGATTGATACAAAAGGAACGAAGTATGTCTTCGGCCTTCCTCTCCGGTCAGAAATGATTTTGTACGGTGGATTCAATAATAGTGTACCAAGATTTCTAGTCGAATATGTTTCCAATTGGCAGTTGACATCTATCATGTCAGCGGATTGCGGAATCACATTGCTTGGCAACAGAACCGGACCTACGGATTATTCGGGAAATTACATCAAGTTTGAATACAATTATCTTTACAACGGCACAAATAAAGAAGTCAGGGACATCAGGCCGTTATTTTCCGATCGCAGCGGAGTCAACCAGGCATACGATCCGTACGGCCTGCTCACTCAGACAACTTATCTTTCCAAGGTCATCACTCCCACTCATCAGGCCGAATTCAAAGCAAAACAGGATCGAAACGATATCAGCAGCCTCTGTCCTTTTTATACGACCTCACAAGGTAAGTCCGGCATCATCGGGGATTTCACAACTGGTACGACCGGCAGTTTTATTCGGCCCCTGAGGCTTGATTCGATCTACCTTTATCAGCGATATCCGACTCGTGCACTCGCTTCGTTCGTTAAATTGGAATACGCAGCGTCTCAGTCAGAGCTTTGTAAGTTTCCGAATAGTATGTCGATCACAGCTGGCAGTGAAACAATCCAGTTATTGGGCATCGGTAAAACAACTCTGAAAAAAGTGATCATCGCTGATTCCACTCAAGGATATTATTATCATTTCGGCTATACCGATTCAATTGACACATATAACCCTACAAGCCTCGCTTATTACGGGGATTACGGAATGGGTACCATTGGCGGTTTTTACCGTGCACATTCCGGCCGAATGGATTATTTGTACCAAATATCAACTGAGTTGCCTCCATCCGGCGTAATTAGGAATACAGATGGAGCCGCGGCATGGTCATTGCGGACCATTACGTATCCAACCGGCGTGATCGATACGATAAATTATGAAAGAGACAGCCTTGATCTAATCGCGGATAAAGGGAAATCCGGGCTCAGTGTCACGTGGTGGACGAATTTTGCCCCGGATGAATGTGGGCTCCGGGTTAAGTCCATAGCTTCATTTGATCCAGGTACTCAAAAAATAAGGCGCATTCAGTATCAATATGCTCCCGGCCATATCCCCGGACTTCCTCTGTCTTATTTGCGAAATACGAATTCGAATTACGGAAGCGGCTTCACACGAAAATTCTTATTTGGCTACAACTCTGCGGAAGTGGAATATCCGTGGATCCGGACGGTGAATGACGACAGTTCGCAAGTCCAGACATTTTACACGACGTCTATCAGTGACAATGCAAACGGTGAGACCTTCAGCAACCTGCACTATGACACCCAAGCGGACAGCGGGTGTGGCGTTTTCATGGAGGATAACGGATGGTACAGGGGAAAAGTAATTTCAAACCTTGAGATCAACCGGATCAATCAAGTTACGAATATGACTACTTCGCTCTATTCAAACTATGTCAAGTTTGGCGGTTTCTGGTCTCTCACTTGCGCAGAATGTTTCCCGCCGCAGTACACATTCATGTACTACTATGTGGACGGCAAAAGACTAAGCCTTTCTTTCGCAATGGAAAAACAATACGATTCTACTTACACGTTTGAAAAAACCGGTTCCAGCCAGTCCAGCCCACGGTTCTCTTTGTCAAAGTTATCTATTTATTCGTACACTTCCAATCAGCTCCTGTCAACCCTTCGTGTGATGACGCCGCAGCGTAGCTTTCACACGACTTATACATACGGAGGTTTTTCTTTAGGCAATGTGTACCTGATGACCAGTAAGAGAGTATTTGATGAAGTGCCGTATAAGTGGATCAAATATATCAGCGGGGCCGGCGATACGGTATGGGCAACGAGCAATTACAATTATCTGCGCAGTTCTATTAAATACACTCTGAAAAGCAACGGATTCTATGTGGATAGTGTTCTTGCTTGGTCAAAAGATATCGATGACGACAAGGCCGACGCACCCAACGAGTATGTCCTCACCAAGCGCTTTATCAGTTATGACCTTTTCGGCAATCCAATCACGATCTTTGATGGCGGTGGCGGGACGATCAGTCTCGCCTGGGACAGCACTTACAACTATTCGCGGATAACCAAACGCACTGTGACCAGCGGCGCTTCTTCATTTATCAAAAGTTACGTCTACAATATTCTTCACCTCCCACGCGCCGAGACGGATGAAAACCTCAACACGACCTACTATTACTATGACGGCTTTGGCAGGCTAAAGAAAATCATCGGGCCGGACGGCAAGACCCTTAAGACATATCGTTATAATTTTAAGAATTCAGTGACCGTGACTATGGGGGAACAATAATGAAAAACTTTGTTGAAATGTTCGTCGCATTGTCATTCCCGTCCCGCTTGTCGCGGGATAAACTTCCGCGGGAATCCAGGAGAGTCGAATTCAAAGGCTGGACTCCCGTTTGTACGGGAGTGACAGTAGGTCTGCTTCTCTTTTTATCGTGTAATTTCGCTGTCGCGCAATCCACTTCGAACAATTTCATTCAAAGTTTTGTTTATCCGAACGGATTGGAGAATACTGCGATCCCTGGACTCGGTACGAATGAACAGCCAAACGGAGCGGCCCTGATTTCACTCGTGTATTTCAACGGCTGGGCACAAGAGCTGCAAAGTCAAACTAAGAGCGATCGTGCGGGCTATGTGATCTTTTCAAGAAAGTATTACGACAAAAAAGGGCGGCTGATCGTTGCGGGCAAGCCTCTGGAAATTTCGAAATCTGATAGTTTGAATTATAATGCGCTTGCGGATACAAGTTACCATCCTTCAGATTCGTCCTTTAATAGGATAGTCTATCTCGATGAGACGAATGATCGTGTGCGTTTCAGCATGCCATACGGAGTGGCGTTCCATCAGGGCAATCACTACCCCTCATTCAATTATTTCATAGATACGTCCTCCCTCAATGCGTCGGTTACCGAGACAATCGATGAAGACGCAGATACGGCGAGGGTGTATGTAGATCTTTTTGGAAGGAAGATCCGGCAAGTAACGAAAATGGGTGCGGGAAATAGCGATCTCATCACTTTGTTTGAATACGATGGCGTTGGAAATCTCACGAGAAGCATCAGCCCCAAAGTTTACGGCCAAACGGATACGGCAAAATATTCCACGACGTACAAATACAACCCGAGAAACCAATTGATCACAAAAACTTCCCGGGATGAAGGCACGGTAAACTATGTTTATGACAACGTCGGAAAATTACGATTTGTGCAGGACTCGGTGCACAAAGCGGGATTTAGTTTTGCGGGAGGGACGCGCTTTTGGACGTACTATAAATACGATGCGATCGGCAGAGTGATCGAACAGGGTGAACTCAATACTAATTACCTGAGAGATACACTTGAGAATAAGGCGAAACTCTGCGCCGTGGTGACCATGCGGGATACGTTTCATATTCGTTTGTGCGATACGATTATCGTGAAGAGCAGCGGGGAAGATGGGGGCAGCTATGGTTACAATTGTTCATCCTATGACAGTATCAGCATAGTATCCGGGGCGCCCGGTTCGCTCAGCTTACCGGCAACGAAGATTGGATGTACATCGAGCGTGCTTTTTCATGCGCGCAGGGACACTGTGATCGTATTCCACAAATGCTGTTACCCCTTGTACAATAATAGCTGGACCGACACGACCATCACGATACATGACAGCATAGTCAGCAATTGCTGGAGAGTGGATACGTCGGGAACGACGCTCAGTTTGTACGGCCCGCTCAGCTTTCCGGCGGCGGGAGATAATCCGTTCAAGACGGTGATCAACCAGTACGATATTTACGGAACGGGCTGGCAAATAAGCCTGACGGGAAGCGACACGTCAGGCACTTCTCCGAAGACAAGACTAACCAGGACGAAGATCTACGATCCGAATACGGCCACGTGGAGTGAGGAGGCTTATGTGTATGACGCGTATGGGCGTGTGACTAAAAGGTGGGTGTATATTCCGGAACTTGCAGTCGTCAAAAAGTTTCAGTACTTTTACGATGCAACGGGCCGGATACTCAAGTCCTGTTACCAGCAAGGACAGAGCGACAGCTTGTATCAATGGTTCAAGTATGATAATCTCAGCCGGCTCGATTCTGTTTTTTCTTCAAAGGCCAATAATCGCCAGACCGCCACACGTGAAGCGGTGTATGATTACGATAATAACCACGGCGGAAAGATTTCGCAGATGAAACTTGGCAATAACATCCAAACCGTAGATTACACGTACAACGTTAGAGACTGGCTGAAATATATCAATGACATCAACAGTATGGGCACAGATAAATTTGCGATGACATTGGGATATGACACCGTAGGTACCAACGCCAGGTACAACGGAAATATCGCATCGTCGAGTTCGCTCATCGCAGGGCAATCGGCGTATGCATACAACTACGTATATGATAGAGCAAACCGCCTCGTGGATGCGAACTACACGAATAACAATCTGTTTTCGGAGAAAACGATAAGCTACGATGCGAATGGAAATATCCAATCGCTCACGAGACACATCAATAGTGCGACTGGCACAGTCTTGACCTATACATACGGCGACGCAACGAGGCCGAACAAGTTGACTGCAAATTCAGGTTTGATCAACACGAATTATTCGTACGACGGGAATGGAAGCACCGTCAAAGATGGAAAGAATAATTTCCTTTACGATTACCGGAACATGCCGGTCAAGGATACGATCGTAAGTACTTCAACCATACGGTGGTTTGCATACGACCAAGGCGGACAGAGGATCAAGTATCTCAGGATCACGAGCGGCAGCATTCAGGATTCGAGTAGAATCTATGTGCTTGCGGGTGGAAAGATCACTGCGGAATATATTCGCTTGTCGGGTTCATGGAATAATGTAGATCATTACAATATTTACGGAAACGATTTGATCGGCAAACTTCAAGGCACAAGCAGATTCTACTACCTCAAAGACCACTTAGGTTCTACACGCGCAGTCGTAAAAGACAGCAGCGGCACGGCTGTAATGGATTCCTGGACGGATTACTATCCTTTTGGTAAAGAATCTCGGAGCTCTGCAAGTTCAAATAAACCAAGAGAGCAGTTTACAGGGAAGGAACGCGATCTAGAATCTGGATTAGACTACTTTGGAGCGAGATACTATAACGGAGAAATCGCAAGGTGGATTGCGGTTGATCCCCTGTCAGGCAAGTACCCATCAATTACGCCGTATAATTACGCAGCAAATGATCCTGGTAATTTGTATGATTCTGATGGTAACGATCTTAAATCAGCCAGAGGCAAGCATGTCACAGTTCAGGATGTCGTGAGCAGTGCTGAACAAACATTTACGGATGTCGCGGCGAGTGCGCAGGGTAAGGAAATGGCAAATTCATTTATGGCCTTAGGAACAGGCTTAGTTAGAACGCTTGGACTTCTTGGTGAGTACTTAGATCCCGGCGGGGTTATGTCGGCCGCATTCCCTCCTGCGATTGTGATCGAGGGATCAGCAATGGTGAAAACATTGCTCCAAGTTAATAAGCTAATTGGCGCAGAAGGCGAAAAAATTGTCACAGAAGGGCTGAAAACAGAACTTGGAGCGACTGGCGAAGTTCTTGAACAAGTGACTGGAAGGTTCAGAGATGCAACGGTTACACGTTTTGACAATGTCGTTGTTGATGCAAAAACAGGTAGTGTAGCGATGACGAACGAAACGAAAACAGGAAACGCCACTCTGACAAATCAACAAAAAAGGTATCAAGGCGGAGAATCCGTTACTTTGACCGGTAAGAATGCCGGAAAAGCTAAGGGACAAAAGATAAATGTTGACCAGGTTCAACATAGAAATTCAAGAGTTAAGGGCGAGAAAGTGACTGTAGAGGAGAATTGATGAAGCTAAGTATTAAAGATGTTTCGCAATCGATAATATCGGGCATAAGTGAAAAAATGTCTAGTCATGGATTCATATTCGATAAGTACCATAAATACTATATCAAACGAACTGAAGACTCTCACCAGATATTTGATTTGGTTTTCATGAGGAAAGATGCAGGAATTCTCGTTGAGCCTGTAGTCCGGATCAAGATTAGACCGATTGAGGACATTTATCACAAAGTAGCAACTAAGGATGAAGAGTATTTTGAGGGTACGGATACTCTCGGCAACAATTTAGGACGGATTATAGATCATTTTGAAAAAGGTGCGCAACAAAACACCAACTCAAAAATGAAATACCTAATTGAAAACGAAAAAGACATAGCAATTCTTAAAAAAGTAATCCCTAATAAGTTTGAACAGTACGCATTGCGCTATTTTGATAATTATAGTTCAGTCGCAAAGACTGATGAGCTATTGAATTCAAATCCACGCGAAATTTCAATTCACAATTGGCTATATCCCCTTCGCGCATGCCTGGCACTCATTGCGGCAAAAATAAATCATAATCCACGTTACGATGAACTTGTGAATATTTATGAACAAGAGCTTGAAAATGCAGCGGATAATTACAGAAAAGAATTCAGTTTGCTAAAAAATATTCTGAGTAATATGAATGACTGATTTCCCTACATATGCTACTTTGTAACGTAGATCAAAACATGGGGCTTTGAAAATTTCAAAAGAAAGTTGACGTTCGTTCAAACTGTGCCCATTTGAAACACTTAGTTGCTATAAGTTCATCCACTCACGAAGTTCATACATCTGTTTTAGACCTGTTATTAATGGGCTTGTAAGCCAGAGCCGACCCGGAAAGAGTTCTAAATCTGTGTCGGAACGTGTACTTCCTGAGACAAGCCTCGATAACATCGGGGCTTGTTCGTTTTTTGGAGCTTGCAGATGATTGTGTTTATTGAGCATAATTTCTAAAGCAGGATTTAATTTGGGAGTTCGAAATGATTTTTTTGAAAAGATCAATTTTTCAGGATAAATAGAACTCAAAATCTTACGTTTTACTACCGCTTCGGGTCTGATTGGACGTGTCCAAATCTGATAGTTTGAATTATAATGCGCTTGCAGATACTGGTTACCATCCTTCAGATTCATCATTTAATAGGATTGTCTATCTCGATGAGCCGAGTGACAGACTACGCTTCAGCATGCCATTCGGAGTGGCATTCCATCAGGGCAACCATTACCCGTCATTCAATTATTTCATAGATACGTCTCTCAGCGCTTCGGTTACCGAGACGAGTGATGAGGACGGAGATACTGCGAGGGTATATGTAGATCTTTTGGGAAGAAAGATCCGGCAGGTAACAAGGATGGGCGCGGGTAATGGCGATCTTATTACTCTGTTTGAATACGACGGCGTTGGAAATCTCACGAGAAGCATCAGCCCCAAAGGCTACGGACAGACGGATACGGCGAGATATTCCACGACGTACAAATACAATCCCAGAAACCAATTGATCACGAAAACTTCCCGGGATGAAGGCACGGTTAATTATGTGTATGACAACGTCGGAAA
>CAZLWA010000008.1:0-93025 GCA_964563165.1 uncultured Bacteroidota bacterium
TTCCTGTCAATGGGAAACTTTATTGAGACAACCTTGAGGTTTCTCTCTGTCCTTTGATCAAGCAAAAGAAAGAGGATCAGTATAGTCTTTGCAGTTCATACTGTTGTTCTTTCTTTTTGCTTGCCCAAAAAGAAACAAAAAAAGCCAGCCGCGGCTGTCCTATTATGAGTTTTCGAAATTATTACTCATGTGTCTTCGGACTCGGCCTTGAAAAAAAACCGTTAAAAACGAGGATTCGCGCCTTTCTGTCAGCGAAAAACATGTCTGAGGCAGCGCGGGCCGGATTTTACACGGGTCTTGCGCCGAGTTGGTTTTTCGCCGCCGGAAGGCGGATCCGAGTTTAGGTTTGTTTTCACAGCCTTGATTTTTCTTTGCCTCTTTTCTTTTGATCAAGCAAAAGAAAGAGGATCAGTATAGTCTTTGCAGTTCATGATGCTGTTCTTTCTTTTTGTTTGCCCAAAAAGAAAGAACGAAAGAAAAAAGGCAGCCCAAGAAAAAATGCCGGAACCGATGCTCGCGCCGTTAGTTGCGCAAAACAAGCTCCAAAATTGGTCAACCCGTGGGCCACGAAAGTCTGAACCGCGTTTTGCGCTGATACCATATCGCTCGCATGGGTTCTGATCGACATTTTTTCTAAGGGCACCGGAATACAAATACCGCGCTGTTCTCAGTTTTCGACTTTATAAAACTCAGGTGTATTCGAATTGGCCAGAAAATGCAGGAACAAAACTGTCGAAGCTGCGTATATTTTAGCTCCAATTTCTCCACATAAATATGGAGACAAACTATGTTTCGATGTCGCGCTCTTTGCGCTCTGACTATTCTCATTCAGGCCGCGGCCTATTCCCAGACTCAGAAAACGCTCTCCGTTCCTGCCGACACTGCGCACTGGGATCTGCAAGGAAAAGCCGGTGTGACTGAATATCAAGGCCGCAAGTGCCTCTTCTTCGATGGCGGAGCCGCGGGTTTGAAAAATTTTGAAATGCGCGACGGCGTTATCGATGTGGACGTCTCGACCCCCGCCGTACGCGGGTTCTTCGGCATACAGTTTCGCATCGACAGCCTCGACGCCAACGGGGAATGGATCTATCTGCGCCCGCACAAGTCAGGGCTTCCTGACGCTCTGCAGTATACGCCGGTTCTCAACACCGGAATCAACTGGCAGCTTTATAACGGGCCGGGCTTCACCGGCGCGGTCGATATCCCGAAAAGTGTCTGGTTCCACCTGCGCCTGGAAGTGCTGGGCGCTCAGGCAAAGTTGTATGTGAAGGATATGGAAAAGCCCGCGCTCGTGATGACCGATCTGAAAAGCGGAATTCAGAAAGGCCGGGTGGCGCTGGCTGTGCTGACCGGCGAAACTTATTTCTCCAATTTTGAAATACGGACAACGGCCGATGCGGTGTGGGAGCGGCATCTGCCGCCGATGATGGCGGGTGCCCTGACCAAGTGGAGCCTGTCTCCTGCGTACGATGCACTCGCACGTAATCCGGAGCGTCCGCTGCTGCGTTCCGAGATCGATACCATACGTTGGCAGGATGTGGAGACGGAGCCGCCCGGCCTTGTTGTTATCTATCGATATCGAGACGCCCCGCATCTGAAAGTCTCGTTTGCGAACGACTTTTCGAAACGACTGGAGCCCCAGCCCGGGATGAAGGTCGTGTATGCGCGGACAAATATCGAATCCGACCGCGACCAGGTTAAAAAACTCGGCATCGGCTATAGCGACGACGTCAGCGTGTTCCTGAATGGTAAGATTCTCTTCCGCGGCCGAAGCGCCCAAAATTTTCGTGATCCGGGATTCCTGGGCATCGTTAACGTGGAAGACGATGCCGTCTACCTTCCGTTGAAAAAGGGCAGAAATGAACTGGTGCTCGCGGTCAGCGAACTTGGCGGAGGATGGGGATTCATTTGCCGCTTAGCTGATGCGGAAAACTGAGGCCAACTTTTGCGGGGCTTAAGAAGAGAACCAGTAAGAAACGGATGCCTTGCATCCGAAGGGATGAAGCGATCATAGAAAAGATAGCGGCCTGCTAGATTCGCCCTCCCCTAACAAAGGGAGGTGAATTACAGGCCACCCCTACTGGGTTTTGAATTTTTATTCTACACTTTGTGCTACAAACAGTTCGCCCCTATGGGGCCTAAGAACATTGACAAAGGATTGCCGCTGCTGGCAAAGTGAATTTTTGGACATTCCTTTTTTTGATCAGAGCATGAAATCCTATAAAATAATAAGCCCCGCACTTCGCAGTTCGGGCTTCAATTAAACTCACTAATTTTTAATTCACTTTTCTTACAAAGAAGGTTCGCTATTTATTAATTCAAAACGGCGATAGAAAAGTCAAAAGCCCTCTTTGAACGCCTTCGTTGTTTTATTATTATGTCACATCCGCGATAACGATACAGAGACCGCGAAATTTCTTGGCAATCCCGCCTCGAGGAACAGGACATCCCGCCCGGCGGGCTGGCCCGCGATCCTGTCAGGATTAATAAAACTGGATCCTGGGTATTTCTTATCCGTAAGATTATTGGCGCTCACATAGCCTTTCAAAAAGATTTTGCCTCCAAGTTTAACCGGTTTAGAAAGTCCGATCGACGCGTTGACGACAGTATACGCAGGAACTTTCACAGTATTTGCATCGTCTGCAAAATACTTGCCGACGCCCTGCAGACCCGCCTCTATGTAAACACCCTTCAGAAGCGACGGTTCATAACGTACCGACAAAGCGTAAAACGTCCCGGGAACACCGGCCATTTTGTTGTCTTTATAATCGGTAGTTTTTCCGGCCGAGCCTGTACTAATAAATGTCGAGTCGATGAGATATTTGACGTAGGCGTTCTTGGAAATGGTCACAGACGTTCCCAGTGAGATCCCATGATCGAGACCGAGATGGGACGCCCATTCAAACCCCATCCGGCGTGTCTTGCCGGCGGTCAGATAAAAACGGCCGCTGCGGTACGGAACAATGTCGTTCTTGACGGTGATCAGATAAACAGCTGCGTCGTACGACAAATTACGCAATGCCGGCACTCCGGAAAATTCGACGATATGTTTGGTTCCTGCTTCGATCGTAACCGACGTGATAGGTTTCAACAATGGGTTAAATGCAAATGTGGTGTCCGATTGCAGGCCTGCTGTATTTGATGGGTCGGTCTCGTTTCCCGCCGGAACTTCCACGCCGCCGCCGAGATTAGCATACACACTGTGGAGAGAAGACAAACGGTAGTTCACCCCGGCTTTCGGCGTGAGATGCGTAAAGGATTTTGATTTATAGCCGGGTTTGGCAGCAAGAAAATTCTGGCTGTGGTAGGTGACGTCATCATAGCGCAAACCTGCGAGGAGAGACCAGGTTTCTCCGATCTGGAGTTCATTCTGAAAAAAGAAGCCCAGATTATTCGCACCCTCTTTCTTATCCTGCGTAGGAGTGCCATAAAGGCGATTACCGTCAGACCCTAATCCGTAGAACAGGATCGCACCATCCTGGTAAGCTTCATCCGCTCCGATAAGGCTTATGTTTATTAATTTGCCCCCGAGTGAATGAATATGACGAACCATGACGTTGCCGCCCAGATGATAGCGTGTAAAATCGCGGTATGAATTCCGTTCGGAACGGTGCAATACTTTCGGATTGACGAACGTCATTGCGGATACCCGGTTGCTTTCATTGAATCCATGTTCAAGGGTCAATCCGAAATAGGCCTGTCTATTGTTCCGCCTCTCGCGTTGCTGCAAGTACGCTGGGTTGGCTTGCTGAGAGGAAGAGTCGTATTGTTGCTGAGTCAGCGGCCCGGGAATGTAAAAAAGACTGTGTGCCCCAATCACGTGGACACCGAGTGTCGTCAATGGAGCCAATCTGGAGAACATGCCCAACGTGACAGATTGCCGTTCGCTCTTTGAATTTTCCCGCCAGCCGTCGAACGACGATTGGGTAAAGCCGGCATAGAATTTACTCATACCGACAGCCGTACCTATCCGGATCGAATGGTCATGGAGTCCGAAACTGCCGTTGGTTGAGCGAACGGTTGCAAAAGACTCGTCAAACGACGGCACCGTATTGATCGTGATGATACCGCCGCCCGCATTGCCCCAGACCGATGACGCGTTGGAGCGGACGATTTCTACGGATTCTGCCATATTCATATCGATGAGGTCAAACGAGGTGCGTCCGTCCGGTTCGGTCATCGGCAATCCGTCAACCACGACCCGCACTCCTCGAGAGCTTCCGGCATTCGACCGGTCACCCGCCCCCCGCGCTCCGAATCCCCGGATCGACAGCCGAACGTCCTGCCCGCCTGAACGTGACTGCGAAAGCACACCGGGAACAAAACGCATGCTTTCGCTCAGGCCAAATGTACCAACGGTTTCGATCTGTTTTCTGGAAAGTACGGTGACGGCCAATGGAACTTCGATGATGGCTTCACGCGTGCGGGTGGCTGTAACGGTCGTACCTTCGAGTTCATAGGTTTTTAAGGAATCTCCTATCTCTTTTTCCTGGCTGTATCCACCGGATGACAGGATTAATAAAGCTATAATATTTTTCACAGTTATCCCCTTTTTAATAGAATGATAAACAGACGAACGCCTGACGCGTAATTACAGGCGATCGGACAAATGTGCTATTTAGAAGAAAACGATTTATGACCGGGAGGCTGGCGGTGGACGAAGTAACGGTGAAAGCGCGCTCTCATCAGGTGTGGCACGAGGAATCAACAAGAGTGTATGCAGGACTGGAAAATAGACCATCGGACAAATGCTAACAACCGGGGCGGCAAATTTGGCTTTGATCTTTAACTTTCCCTTCTGATCACCGTCACGTTTTGATTCTTCATTCAGTACGCCGTCGTCCTCGCTTTCACCTCCGGAAAAATTTACAAAAGTGTCTTCGTCCTGATCAGCGGCGTCAACGAACAACGTGACGCTGAAAGGCTTTAAGAGCAACGACAATGAGGCATAAGGATGGCTCACGAAAAGCGACACGGCGATTAGAATAAAATTTGAAAAGATGCGGATCATCTGATGGGATGCTTAAGGTTTATGGAATAAAGCCTGTTGAATGTACGTCGTGCCGGCTCAGGGTCAAGTGAAAAAAGATAAAGAGAGCATTGGTTTTTGAAATAAATTTCATCCGGAAATTCTTGAATTATTCCTTCGTAGTAATTCAATCAACCAGGATACTTCCGCTGCCTTCCAATACTTCTCCGATCAATTTTGACTTCGGATAACCCCGATCCATTAATTCTCTTAATAAATTTTCTGAATTCGATTTCTTGATCGAGATCAGGAGTCCGCCGGAAGTCTGCGGGTCGTAAAGGATTTTTTTACTCGCCGGATCCAACTCTTTATGTAATAGGGCGTTATCTTTAGTTAATAATTGGTTTGAATAGTATCCCTTAGTAAGATACTTCTTGTCGCCTATGAATTTCTTTACGCCCTCAAAAACCGGAATTTCTGTTGAATGTAATTTCAAATTGACCTTGCTTGCCGTTGCCATTTCAAATGCATGGCCCAATAATCCGAATCCTGTGATATCCGTTGCGGCACCGGCTCCATGTTTGACCATCAATTCAGAGGCTGCGTCGTTTAACAAAATCATGGATCGGTAAATCTCATCAATATCGGATTGCGTCGCATTTCCCTTCTTGATAGCCGTTGATACGATCCCCGTTCCAAGTGGTTTCGTCAAGATCAGAACATCGCCCGGTTTGGCGCCCGCATTTGTTTTGATATTTCTTATCGGAATAATTCCCGTAACCGAAAGCCCGTACTTGATTTCCTTGTCGCGAACACTGTGCCCTCCAACCAAGACCGCGCCGGCAGCTTGAATACGCTCTGCGCCGCCCTTTAGAATTTGATCCAAAATTGAAACCGGCAAATCTTCATTAGGAAAGCATACGATATTCATTGCCGTGACCGGCTTCCCGCCCATCGCGTAAATATCAGACAACGCATTCGCAGCGGCAATTTGGCCGAACATGTACGGATCGTCCACGATCGGGGTAAAAAAATCCACGGTCTGGACCATAGCCGTCTCATCGCTCAGCTTATAAACACCTGCGTCGTCGGACGTTTCCAGTCCGACCAATAAATTTTCATGCGCGAATTTTGGCAGACCTGCCAAAACGGACCGGAGTTCAGTCGGGCCGAGCTTACCGGCTCAACCCGCGCATTCGACCAATTGCGTCAAGCGAATTTTCTTCAATGTCCCTGCAGCGGTTGGTGAGAGGAAGTTGATTACTCAGAAAAATGACTTCTAATTTTGTGCAGATTCTATCAGCTCGAGCGCATTTTGCAGAGTCGTCTCCGTGACTTTTTCTCCGCCGAGCAACTTGGCGACTTCATGCAGCTTTTCATTTTTACTCAGTTTCTTGATCTCGGTCTTTGTTTTTCCGGCGGCAAAAGATTTGACGACTGAAAAATGCGCTTGTGAGACGCCTGCGATCTGCGGCAAGTGCGTGATGCAAATCGTTTGATGGGATTGGGCAAGATTAAACAAAGCCTTTCCTGCTGCCTGCGCCACTCTTCCTGAAATGCCTATATCAATTTCATCAAACACGAGTACGGGAATATTATCCGACTGCGCCAGTACCGATTTCAAACTGAGCATGATGCGGGAAATTTCTCCGCCGGAAGCCACCTTCACCAGAGGCTTCATCGATTCCCCTAAATTAGTTGAAATAAGAAATTCAACGTAGTCTATTCCGTCGGAACCCGCCTTGATGTTTTTTCCCTCCACCGTGACAAAGCTGAGGCTGTCTTCCGAATATTTTACCTCGGTCTTAAACTGAGCGTGTTCCATTCCCAGGTTTTTCATTTCGAAGACAATCTTCGTGTCCAAACCCGTCGCGGCTTTTTTCCGTCCTTTGGAAAGCTCACTTGCTGTGGCAACGTAAGCGGTGACAATTCCGTCCAGCTGCTTGCGCAATTTCTCAAGTTCCGCATCAAAATGTTCCGAGAGATTAAGCCCTTCTTCCAGTTCCACTTTCTTTGCCAGCGTTTCTCTGATGCTGCCGTATTTTTTCTTTAATTTTTGGATCGCCAGCAAACGTACACGGATCTCTTCCAGCCGCGCGGTATCAAAATTGATTTTATGATTGTAATCCCCTACCCAGCGTGCGATTTCCTCCATCATGATCCTTGCGGTCTGATGCTGACCCGAGATTTCGCTAAATCGCTGGTCGATAAGTTTAAGTTCGTCCAGATGCTTTTGGACTTCCGCCAGCGCGCCGCAGACCGACGATTCGGCTTCATAAAGTGCGTTGTAAATTTTACCGGTCAGCTCAAAGAGTTTTTCCGCGCCCGACAAGATCTTCTCTTCCTGCAGCAGCGCTTCATCTTCATCCGGCAGCGGCGATACGTCCGTGATTTCTTTTAACTGATGCAAATAGAGTTCACGTTTTTCGGCATACGATCCCTTATGTTCTTCAATGCCTGTGATCTTCTTTTTCAGATCCATCACTGCGGCATAATGGCTTTTCACATCGGCAACCGAATTTTCAAGCCGCCCATACGCATCCAGGATTTGTATATGAACTTCCTGCCGCAGCAGAGACTGATGCTCATGCTGACCGTGCAGATCGACGAGAAGGTCTCCGATGGATTTTAATAACGCGTTGGTGATCAGAGTATCGTTGATGAAACAGCGGTTCTGGCCTTTTAGAGAAATCTCGCGGCGCAAAAGGATCTCATCATTCTGAAATTCTATTTCGTTTTCCCGGAGGAGTCGGATGAGAGGTTCGATACGGTTTAACGAAAATTTTCCTTCGATGACGGCGCGTTCCGTACCCGTACGGATGGTATCGGCGGCGGCCCGCTCGCCCAAAATCATCGATAAAGCGCCGAGTAAAATGGATTTTCCCGCGCCGGTTTCCCCGGTGATGATATTCAATCCCGGTTCAAAAAAAATTTCAGCTTCCTCAATTAAAGCGAAATTTTTTATTGAGAGCGATTGGAGCATTTATTTTGTAGGTGGCTGGATATTATTTGATCTGCTTGAATAGATTCACCATTTCAATGGCAGCCAGGGCTGCGTCCCAGCCTTTGTTTCCGGCTTTGGTGCCGGCGCGCTCGAGGGCGTCCTCGATCGTATCGGTAGTCAGGATTCCGAAGATCGTCGGAACACCGGTCTGCAACCCGACCTGCCCCACGCCTTTGGCCGCTTCGCCTGCTACATAGTCAAAATGAGACGTCTTTCCCCGTATCACGGCGCCTAAGCAAATGATGGCATCATATTTCTTTGTCTGCGCGCATTTCAAGGCCGTTGCGGGAATTTCAAATGAACCCGGAACTTTGATGATGTCTATCTTGTCCGCATTGCCATTGTGGCGGAGCAGGCAGTCGAGAGCGCCTTCCAGCAATCTTCCCGTGATAAACCAATTGAACCTGCCGACAATGATCGCGTACGAGTGATTCTCCGCCGATAATTTACCTTCGATAGTCATGTGACGCGTCCTTAAATTAATACGTAATTCGCAACGTGGGCAGCATCAGGAGCCGTTCTTTGAAATACTGAGGTTCAATACGTACGCCCATTCCGACCTGCGAATTCTTGTTTTTGCGTTTCACCGTCCACACCGCATCTGCCACACTTAAGACACGATTGATGAGCATGATGCCGGTCATCGCGCGTGCATGGCCCAGCAGACGATTACTGTCGTTGCGCATGCCGCGGTAGTTTAACATCACCGGCGTGAGATCATTATGCGTATAGCCCGTCTGCGGATACTGCATGGGATCTACGGCATCGCTCCACCCCAGGGCGAACTGGGCCGGATATTTGTAAATTTCCTCATAATACTGCTGCTGGCCGTTAGCATACAGATGATGAACGGCAACCTGAGAAATGGTTCCCCACTGGTCTTCCGCATTTATCAATCCGTTGTAATCAATGTTATTCGTTCCCTGTCTTCCGAGGTCGCCTTGAGACAGGCTCAGAGAAGTCTCAAGAAAAGATAAATACTTATCTACATCCCAATTTTGATCGGCGTATTTTTCATATTTCCGTTCTTTGGACTTTCCGTCCGAGTGAAACTTAAAATATAATATCCAGGTTGCAGCCTCGAGCGCGAGAAGGCTTGCTCCTTTGATCACACTTTCCCTGCCGTTTTGGGCGTACAACTCGCCGGTTCCCGGAAGTATGAATGAAAAAGCTGCCGCAAGACCGGCGGATTTTTTCTCGTTTGGGTCGAATAAATTTACAGTAACCGGGCTCGCATTCAGCGTTTCGCTGTAGCCATGAAATGGATACAGCGGACGAGGCAGATTAAACGGGCGTTTTGCCAAAAATGGGAACTCTTTACCGCCCGAGTCGCCCGAGGCGTAACTCCCCTGCGCAGTAATCAGGAATAAGAAACTATATAGTGAAAAATATAAAATGGTGCGCACGGGGTAGCTTGTTTGAATTTTATTTTTTGACCGTTTCCGATTTCGTGTCATCTTTCGTTTCTTCCTCCAGCGTCAAATTGATCGTGCTGGTTGACTCTTTGTCTAATATCAGATCCTTGACTTTGATCTGCAGGCTCGCAGTGCCCGCCGGCAGCTCGCTGATGTCGAAACCGATGTACTCTCTTTCCGTCGCAGATCTTCCTTCTTTAACGGTCACGGAAGAAGTTGACGCTTCCTTCTTCCCGCCGAAGATTCCGGCTACCGAACTGAAGAAACTTTTACTGGTTTCCAGCATTTTGATCGAATATGAAATTTGATACGAACTCTTGCCGTCCTTATTGAGAGCGAGATTATAAATTTCATAATACACCGTCAGTGGCTTTGTTTTCAAAATGCCCGCCGCCGGATTCGGAACGACCTTCAGATTCGTTTTCGGCTTGACGAATCGTTCTTTCGCCAACGTATTGTCAACGTATTGCGCAACCTCAATGTCGCTTACCGAGAGGGTGTCGGCGCTGTAACTGTGTACCACGACCACAAACTGATAAATACCGACGCGATCCTTTTCGTTGTTTCTCAATTCCAGCGCAACGACATATTTCCCGGGTTCCAAATCCTGTTCGATCTGGTCCAGGAAAAAATGAGACCCGATCTCCGTACCCGACGCTGCGATGTTGTAAACCGTATCGACATATTTGAGCTCATTATACTTCAGATCGTAGATCTTCATATTGAACCGGATGGCGGTCGAAAATAAGTTATTTTGCGAAATGCTGGGAATGAAATTCAATTGACTGAACGGTACGACGTAGTAGAATTCCAGCCGGGACACGCTTTTCGACACTCTGAAAGAGGCGAAATTACAATTGATCGGCAAATGAGGCGCGCCGACACTAAAAATGAAATTCTGTTTAGCTGCATACGACATAAGATCCGAATTGTCCTGACGGTAGTCGCTTCGGCCAAGAAAATCCGAGGCTAATTTACTTCTTTCAAACTGTTCTGCCAGTATGCTTCCCGGTAGGCCTGCCGCGCCCGAGAGGTTGCTCAATTTTTCTTCCGCCCTTAGTCGATCGACGTCTGCTTGATTCCTGACTTTTTCCGCCATGCGCTGATAATACGGATTGTACATCGAGCGTTCATCGAACATTTGAAATATTTCATCCATGGTGGCGTTCCTTTCGACCGCGTCAAGCAGGGGCCGTACCTCAAAATAGCTGCCGGCTTCAACAAAATCAAAAAACAGTCCGGACTTAATGTTGTCATAGAACCAGGATTCATTTTCTTTGATATTATCTTTGGGCCTGCCATAATAAATTCTATCGGGTTTGCCCAAGCGCACATACAGCAATCCCCGATCGTCATACCACGGCGCTGCGGCTTTACTGTAATGTTGCCTGGCATACTCGAGCCGTTTGTAATGTTCGATGAAACGTTGATTCACCATATCGATCGGATTCGGGTCTCGTTTCTTCCAGAAAGTCTTTATGAAATCGGATTTGTCAGAAAGACCCCGAACGCCGTCCCATCGGGCGATCTCTTGTTTAGTTCCGATATCTTTGCAGTCAAAAAACAGACGCTGTATGTTGGACGAATCGCTGATTTGGGTGAGTCCGGCATAGAAAGCTTCGCTCGCTTCCTCCGGGCGATTCATTTCGATAAATACAAGAGAAAGTTGAACCAATGGCCACGTATCATTTAAGTTGATCAAAGCACCCTGTTTAAAAGCATCTACAGCTTTTTCGAATTCATTTTTTTCGCGATAAGTTACGCCCAATTGAAGCCAGACATTGGGAAAGTCAAAAGCGGAGAAACGATCGTCCATCGAAACCACTTTTCTTAAAGTAACCTCGGCTTCGCTTAATTTTCCGTCCAGACGCTCTAAAATCCCCCGCAAAAACAGGGCGTCGATATCATTCGGATTGGTCTTGAAGACTTCACTAAGTGCTTGAGAGGCACGTTTTAATTTATCGTCTAACAGTTTTGACAAAACTTTGAGCGCCCCGGAAAGATTCTCGAAATTTCTTATCTCGGATGCCGCACGATTCTTCAGATTTCGGGTGGAATCCGCCTCCGCCGCCCCGTTTTCCGCACGCAATGGACTAGATCCGAGGATCAAGGGGTGAGCTTCCGTCTTAAATCCCGAAGTTACCCACAAATAAAGAAACATCAAGGCTACAAATC
This sequence comes from uncultured Bacteroidota bacterium, assembly GCA_964563165.1. Taxonomy (GTDB): domain Bacteria; phylum CLD3; class CLD3; order SB21; family SB21; genus CAZLWA01. Next base: position 11,564 of record CAZLWA010000008.1, read on the forward strand.
TGAACTTCATAAGTTCTCCTTTCATGAGACTTACAATATAACCCTACGAAAATAAAAATGCAAAGCAAATCTATTTGAGCGGATGCGCCGTGGCTTCCGGTTTCTATTTTGCGAAAAGCCCGGCGAACGGCTCTAAGGGTCGAAGTTTAAACTTGATTTTTCGAATATCATTAAATATATTTAAACTCAGTCTTATTTTGTTTTTTTTAGATTTACTTTATGATCCAGACCATTCAATGGGTAAACAATACGATTCGCATTTTGGATCAAACGGCGTTGCCGGAGCATGAACGTTATATCGATATCGTCACCGTCGATGAATTAATCGACGCCATTAAGAAGTTAAAAATTCGCGGTGCACCGGCGCTTGGTATTGCAGGCGCTTACGGACTATGCCTCGGTATGCTGGGTGAAAAAAATTCAGAGGATTTCTTAGGCGAAATAGAAGCCATTACAGGGCGGATCCGCCGGAGCCGGCCGACCGCTGTTAACCTAACATGGGGCCTTGAACGGATAAAACATATTGTGAGCATTCATGCACACTTGAATCGCGAAGACATCGTTCAGAAGGCCGTTGACGAAGCCCGAAAGATTCACGAAGAAGACCTTGCATGTTCCACGTCCATAGGCATCGGCGGATCCGGGCTGATTTCCGACGGTATGTCCATTTTGACGCACTGCAATACGGGCGGCTTGGCGACGGGCGGGCTGGGAACAGCGCTTGGAATTGTCTTCGAAGCGCACCGGCAAAAAAAAAAAATTCATGTGTATGTAGACGAGACCCGGCCGCTGCTTCAAGGGGCGCGTCTCACAACATGGGAATTGAAGAAAATCGGAATTGATCACACGCTCATCGTGGACAATATGGCCGGATATTTGATGGCTCAAAAGAAAGTAGATTGCGTATTGGTCGGAGCCGATCGCATAGCCGCTAACGGCGACACGGCCAACAAGATCGGAACGTATTCTTTGGCGGTGCTTTGTGAAAAGCATCGCATCCCCTTTTACGTTGCTGCACCAAGTTCGACCATTGACAGCCGCATTGCCAGCGGCGCTGAAATTCCGATTGAAGAAAGAGATTCCGAGGAAATTACATGCGGGTTTGGCAAACGCACGGCGCCTCTGGGCGTAAAGACCTACAACCCGGCATTTGATGTTACTCCGTTCGATTTGATCACGGCCGTCGTCACTGAAAAGAAAATATTCTACGGACCCCGGTATGATTTTGCGAATTAAGCAGTAACCGGTTTATTTAACTTATTCTGGAGGAAGCATGTTTCGATTAATGCATGCATCGAAAATAACGGCAGCCGTCGCCGCGTGTGCGGCTGTATTTGCCTTGGATCACCTTAGCGCTCAGGTTCTCACCCATTCGGCGGCCATCGGCGGTGTCAAGCAGCGCTTTAAAAACGCTCAAAACGACCCGGGTGATGCTGAAAAACAATGGAGAGTTGCCGTCGATTTGCTGCAGCAGAACATTGCGAACGACACCAAAGAAAAAGACAAGGAAGAAACGTATTTCTTTTTAGGCGCGGTCTATTACCGAATGCCCGATTATGAAAAAGCCTTTGAAGCATTCCAAAAAGCGCTGACGTTCGGAAAAAAGTATTGGGAAGAGGGCGACAAACTCACCGGAGGCATCTCGCTGTTTTCGATCAAGGAATCCATCAATGACATGAAAAAAAAGACTTATAATCAAGCGAGCAAGTCTTTTAATACCGCGCTCACGCTGACCGTGCCGGACTCGATGAGGAAGGAACTGTACCGGGCGATTGATAAATTTCAGCTGCTCTTTAAGTGGGATCCGCAAATAACGATCGATGATCGCAGTTTTTTAGCAGGTGTGTACGCCACATTGGCCAACGCGTATATTCAGTTAGTCAACATGGAGACGGAAGAAGGGAATAAGAAAGGGCTCAAAGAAAAGATATTGGAAAATCTCATAAAACTATCCGAACTGGATAAGAAAAACTTTTCCGTGGCGTACAGCATCTTTGCCGTTTATTATCAGGACAAGAATTACGACAAATCCGTCGAATGGATCGACAGAGCCTTGCAAATCGAGACTAAGGACAGCGCGATGCTTGCAACCAGGACTCAATTGATTGCCCAGAAAGCGTTGATTTATGACGTCACCGGGAAACACGATGCGGCTCTGGCAACCTATGTTGAGGCCATTAAATCCGATCCGAACAATGCGGATTTGCACTTCAATTTAGCACGGCTGTATTTGGATAGTAACAAAACGGAGCTGGCGCTCGCGGAGTTTAAGATCGTCAAAAAGTTGAATCCCAAAGATGTCCTGTCTAATTATAAGATCGCCAACGAAGGATACAAGGCGTATCAACTGAAGCGGCGCGCGGCGGTTGAAAAATACGCCAGCAATCCAAAAAAAGTTGCTGATACATTAAAGTCGCTGATCGATGTCACGCTGCAGGATCTCCAAGACGCCGTGGACGCTCTTCAAAATGAGCTGCCGGCTGCGCCTGACAAAGCGGAGTCCTATTCCATTATCGGTACCGCGTACAACTACATGGCACAGCTTGCGGGCGATCTGGTTTATGATCTGGAAAATAAGGATAAAATCAAAAATCAACGGCCATATTTTGAAAAAGCGGTTGAAAGTTTGAAAAAAGCGGTTGAACTGAGGCCCGCGAACAAAAGTGCGTGGACGCAGTTAGGTACCGCGTATTTGAATTTGCAAATGAAGAAAGAAGCGGAAGCCGCTTTCGACAAAGCTAAATAAAGAGCCCAGATCTTTTCGGGCGTTAATTAAAGAAGAAAAATCAGTGAATGATTAATCGGTATACCCGCCCCCTGTTTAAGAAGATCTGGTCGGATGAAAATAAATTTCAGAAATGGCTCGACGTTGAAATAGCGGTTTGCAGCGCGCAAACGGAATTGGGGTCCATTCCGAAATCCGCGATGGCAAATATTAAATCCCGCGCTAAATTTGACCCCACGCGCGTCCTGGAAATTGAAATGGAAGTTAAGCACGACGTCATCGCGTTCCTTACCAATGTTGCAGAACACGTCGGTGAAGATGCCCGTTTCATCCACCTCGGCCTGACGTCTAACGATGTGCTGGATACTTCGCTTGCCCTGTTAATGCGTGATGCCGGAACGTTGCTGATCGGCGATTTGGAGGCGCTTCGGGCAGTCCTTCGCCGCCGCGCCCTTGAATTCAAATACACGCCCTGTATCGGACGTACGCACGGCGTTCATGCGGAGCCGATTACATTCGGATTCAAATTGGCGCTGTGGTATGACGAAATTTCCAGGAACATAGAGCGGCTGAACCGGACCGTAGAAAATATCTCTGTTATAAAAATCTCCGGAGCCGTCGGGACATTTGAGCATCTCGATCCGCGCGTTGAAGAAATAACAGGCAAATTCTTAAATCTGAGACCGATCAATTCAACGCAAGTCGTGCCGCGCGATCTGCATGCCGATTTCCTGACGACGCTTGCCCTCATCGGCTCTTCGATAGAAAAATTTGCCACGGAAATCAGAAGCTTGCAGCGTACGGAAATTCTGGAAGCGGAAGAATATTTTTCCAAAGGGCAAAAAGGCTCTTCCGCAATGCCGCATAAGCGGAATCCGATAACCTGCGAACGCATAGCCGGCTTGGCGAGAGTACTTCGTGCCAACGCCGTTGCGGGATTGGAAAATGTGGCGCTGTGGCATGAACGGGATATCACGCACTCTTCCGTCGAACGCATCATTATTCCGGACAGCACGACGCTATTGGATTATATGCTCGCGCAATTCACCAATGTCCTGGATACGCTGCTCGTGTATCCGGAAAACATGAAGAAAAATATTGAGCGTTCGCGCGGGCTTGTGTTCAGTCAGCCGGTCCTGCTGGCGCTGACCAAGAAAGGCATGAAACGCGAAGAGGCATACCAAATCGTCCAAGAAACCGCCATGCGTGTGTGGCAATCGGAGAGTGAAAACTTTCACTCGCTCGTCGTCGCGCATGCCAAAATCAGAAATTTATTAACTGATCAGGAGATCGAAGCTTGTTTTGATCTCGCCCAGAGCATGAGGAACATGGATTATCTTTTTCAACGCTCCGGAATTAACTAATGCTTAACGCTGGAATGGCAGGAGGAAATTGTGGAAGTCAATATTAAGAAATTGGAAAAAGAGCAGCTGCGCACGGACGGTAAAACGAAAAAACTCTTTGCGACCAATAACCCCGATTATTTTTTCATGGAATTCAAGAACGAGGTGTGCCCGCGGGATACCAGGAAGACGATCAAAGTTCGCGGCAAAGGCCCGATTAACAACGAAGTGTCGACGTATATCTTTCAATTTCTTGACAGCTATCACATTCCCACGCATTACGTCGGCAAACATGATGACAAATCCATGGTCGTGCGGGCGCTGGATATGATCCCCATCCATGTGCTGGTGCGTAATATCGCGTCCGGGGAGTTCGCCAAGAATTTTCGGCTGGACGAGGGGCAGATCTTACCCGCACCGATCATCGAATTCTATTATAAAAATGACAAAATGGGTAATCCGATGGTCAATGAGTATCATTTGTATGCGTTCGGCTCCTCGAACCAGGACGAAGTACGCATCGTTCAGCGGTTATCGGCAAAGATCAATGCGATCATGAAGAATTTTTTTGAACGGAGAAATTTTCAATTGGTAGAGTTCAAATTGGAATTCGGCCGTTCCAAGGGAAAGATCTTCCTCGGGGATGAAATCACTCTGGATACGTCCCGCATTTGGGATATCAACTCGAGCCGTAAATACGAAAAAGAAATCGCCCGCAGCCGGGACAACGAAATCAACAAAATATATATCGAAATCCGCCAGCGCATTATTCATCCTAAGATGAAAGACGAAAAAGTCAATGCGATGGAGTACTAAAAGAAGGAACCTATTATTCAATTACGGAGTTTGAAATTTGAAAATATCTAAAGAGGGTCTCGCCACTCTTGTTGTCCTCAATCTATTGAATCTTTTGATCCTCGCGGGTATTGCGATTCTCAATTGGACTTGGCTGTTGGCCGCGGCCGTTCCCCTGCTGTTCATTGAAGTTTTTGTGATTTATTTTTTCCGTGATCCCGAAAGAAACGTTCCTCCGGATGAGAACGTCATTGTTTCCCCGGCGGACGGAAGAGTTGTCTTGATCAAAGACGTATATGAGGAGCGGTTCCTGAAATCCGATGCAATTCAAGTGAGTATTTTTTTGTCCGTGTTCAATGTACATGTGAATCGGTTCCCGGTATCGGGCATTGTAAAACATTTTCAATACATGCACGGACAGTTTTTGGCGGCTTTTAATCATGACGCGTCCGTGAAGAATGAGCAGACGATCGTAGGGATCGAAACCAAAAATTGCAGGATCTTGTTTAAACAAATTGCCGGATTGCTCGCGCGTCGCATTGTATTTACGGCCAAGGAAAATGACCTTGTCGCCAAAGGCGACCGATGCGGGATCATCAAGTTCGGTTCGCGCGTGGACGTCATTCTTCCGATGAATGTAGCAGTCGAAGTAAAGGTCGGCGACACCGTCGTGGGCGGCGAATCCGTTATCGGCACGATACGATAAATCTTATTTGGAGCGGGTCCTTTGAAGCATTCTCCCAAACGGCATTTACCCTCGTTAGTCACGTCGTTGAATTTATTTGCCGGATTTCTCTCGGTCATCCATTCAATGCAGGAAGATTACATCACTGCGTCCTGGCTCATCGTCATCGCAGCGGTGATGGATGTGCTGGACGGACGCGTGGCGCGCCTGGTTAAATCGAGTTCGGAATTCGGCGTCGAGCTGGATTCACTGGCCGACATATCATCCTTCGGATTTGCACCGGCCATATTGATCTACAAATCGTATTTTTATTCGTGGGGAGCGGCCGGGATCTTGATCAGCTTTTTACCGCTGGTCTTTGGAGGCATTCGCCTGGCGAGGTTTAACGTGGGGGTCACGGATGTCACTGAAAAAGACAACTTTTTCAAGGGGCTCCCGATACCTGCATCCGCCATTTCTCTCTGTGCGTTCGTCGTTTTTGAAAAATCGGTTTTCGGCGGATTTATCCATGCGGAAATACTTACAGTACTGACGGTTGCGATTTCGATATTAATGGTGAGTAGAATCCGCTACGATGCCATGCCGAGTTTCTCTCTTAAGAAACCTGAAGATATTATCAAGCTGGTCATATTCATATTCGTTCTCCCCTTCCTGATCCTGTTTCCTTCTAAAGCCATTTTCCCGGGTATGATGCTGTTTGTGCTTACCGGCGTTGTTCGCGCGGTCATTCATCTTTTCAAACATCACGAGAACGAGGATGAAATGCCGGATGTCAGCGCGGTGGAATGATTCTCTTATCCCCTAAGAATCTTCAAGAATTTCCGCTTCCCGACTTTGACAATAATCTCTCCTGTGAAGCTTAGATTGAACTGTTCATCCGTAACTTTTTGATTATTGATACTTACAGCCCCTTGTTGAATCTGCCTTCGCGCTTCATTGCCGGAATCCACGAGTTTTGCCTCAGTCAGCAATTTCACCAGCGGCATCGAATCCAGGTTGGTTTTGAAAACCGGTATATCCTCCGGAATATCTTTTTTCTTAAAAATAAGGTCGAATTCAGCCTCCGCTCTCAACGCGGCCCCGGCATCATGGTAGAGCGTGATCAATTCTCTCGCCAACCGGCGCTTAAGAAGGGACGGATTGACTTTCTGCAAATCTGTTTTGATCTGCTTCAGTTCGTCATTCGAAACATCGGTCGTCAATTCATAATATTTATAGATCAGCGAATCCGGGATAGACATCGTTCGCCCGAACATTTCTTTTGGAGAATCACTGATGCCGACATAATTATCCAGCGATTTGCTCATTTTCTGAATGCCGTCGGTGCCTTCGAGCAGAGGCATGGTAATGATCACTTGCGGTTCCTGCCCGTATTCTTTTTGCATATCACGGCCCACAAGCAGATTAAAGCGCTGATCCGTACCGCCCAATTCTACATCCGCCTGCAGTGCGACCGAGTCCATTGCCTGTGCGAGCGGGTATAGGAATTCGTGCACGCTGATCGGTTCGTTGCCCTTAAAACGGGTTTCAAAATCATCGCGTTCCAGCATGCGGGCCACGGTATACTTGCTCGTCATTTTCACGACATCCGCAAAGGTCATTGGACTCAGCCACTCTGAATTGTAAACAATCTTGCTCTTAAGCGGATCCAGGATTTTCGAAGCCTGTTCGAAATAACTTTTACCGTTGCTCCGCGTCTCCTCAAGATTCAGCGGCGGACGTGTTTTGTTCTTCCCCGTCGGATCCCCGATCATGCCCGTAAAATCACCGATAACCAGAATCGCCTGGTGGCCCAGATCCTGAAACTGGCGTAATTTCCTCAGCACGACCGAATGTCCGATATGCAAATCGGGACGCGACGGATCGCATCCTAACTTGATTTTCAGCGGTTTATTTTCCTTAATGGACTGTGCTAACTTTTTTTTCAAGTCCTCTTCGGGAATAATATCCACAACTCCGCGGCGAATGATTTCCAATTGCTTCTCAACAGAAGGGAACATTAATTCTCCGATTCGTCTTTTCCAACAGGAAAAGTGACCGACACCGAAGTACCGATGTTTTCCCGGCTTTGTATCGACAGGGTTCCGTTATTTTTCTCGGTCAACATTTTAACAACATACATACCCAATCCGATGCCTTTGGATTTCGTTGTAAACAACGGATCAAAAATTTTCCTGAGGTTTTCCTCTGAAATTCCGCTGCCGGTATCTTTGATCATTAATTCGATCGCGTTGTCCTTTAACTGCGTCTTGAGATAGATCTTTCCGCCCTGGGGCATCGCCTGAATGGAATTAAGGATCAGGTTGATAAGCACCTGCTGAACCTGCCCTTCATCCAGAAGAATTTCAGGCAATCCCTCGTCCAGCTCGATATCGCAAACAACGTCCTGCGGAAATCGCAGGCGCGCCAAAGTATGGGTTAAGATCTTATTCAGGTTATTTCGTTCCAAAACGGGTTTCCGGTCGCGCGAATAATCCAACAGATCGTTGATGATCTTATTGGAAATAGAAACTTCATTGTCAATGATCTTGAATAGTTCTTTCGTTTCATCATTCGCGTTTTGGAAGTCGGCTTTCAACAGGGCGGCCGCCGCCACGATACGGGACAACGGATTTCGAATTTCATGTCCGATGCTTGCGGTCAATTGGCCCACCAGAGTGAATTTTTCATTGTGCAGCAGCTTTTGTTCAGCGTCCTTCAATTCGCTGATGTTTCTTTCCAGATCCTGGTTTTTCTTAACCAGTTCTTCGGTAAGCAACCTGTTCTCATTCAGCAGTGCGTAGCGCTCAAACGCCTGCCGAACCATGACCCTTAATTCATCCGTGTCCCAGGGCTTCACGATATAACGATAGACGATCCCGCTGTTGATGGCGTCAATGACCACGTTGATATCCGTGTAGGCCGTAAGAAGGATGTTGACCGCATTCGGATTGATCTTCTTTGACTCTCTCAACAACGTCATGCCGTCCATCTTAGGCATGCGTTCGTCGGTCAGAATGACCCGGACCTCTTCTTTCTTTAAAATCTCCAACGCTTCGGCCGCAGTGGAGGCGGAATGAACGCGGTACTCCTCTTCGAACGTCTTGGTAAGGACGTCCAAGACTTTCACATCATCATCAACGATTAGAATAGGCTGTTTCATACGCGGCGAAATCTTAGCGATCGAGGGATTTTTTTATCATTTTCAAGAGATCGTTCAAATCAAAAGGCTTGGTCAAAATAAAATCGACGTAGTGGTTTTCATCTTTAAAGGGCTCGGACTCGGAGCCCCAACCGGTCAGCATAATGATTGGCGTTGCGGGATTAATGTCTTTGATCTTCTCCGCCAATTGCAATCCGTTGATCTTCGGCAGGCCAAAATCGGTAATGACCAGATCATACGAATTTTTCTTGAAAAAATCCAACGCCTGCGCCGCGTCGGAGCAGCACAGCACGGTTAGATCTTCCGTTTCTAAAATCTCGACGAGCAATTCGCGCAAGGAATCCTCGTCGTCCACGATCAGTATTTTTATTTCTTTTTTCGAGTCCGTCATGATTATCTTAAAATCTCACTTCCACTGGTTTTTTTCCGGATCAAAATTCTTATACATCTTTGATCCGACGGGAACGGCCGTGCGTTCGTTGTATTTTGCCGAATGCTTCTTGTTGTACGGCACTTCGGTCGAGCCGGAAACCTCGAAATAGATCAGCTGGCCGATAGGCATCTCTGCATAGACTCGTACCGGCTGCCGTACCGAGATTTCCAGGGTCCACGTGTTGCAATATCCCACATCGCCTTTGCCCGCGGTGGCATGAATGTCAATCCCCAGCCGCCCGATGCTCGATTTGCCTTCAAGAAAGGGCACGTGCGTAAGCGTCTCGGTATATTCCATCGTCACCCCGAGATACAATTTTGTCGGCAACAGCAGGAAACCGCCTTCGGGTATTTCGAATGTGGTCAGCGGGTGGTCTTTTTTGCAATCTAGGATATCGTCGTTATAGACCGCTAAATATTTTCCAAGATGCACGTCGTAGCTGTTGGAGCCCAAACATTCTCTCCGAAACGGCTCGATCAGAATATGTTTCGATTTTATTTCCTCCAGGATTTGCCGATCCGTCAAAATCATAAAGCGTCTTTTGTATTGAGTTTCAAAAGAATTTGATTAAATTAATTTCAGGCAAAAAATATAGCGAAACGCACCTATAATATCAAACATTATTTCCAGCATACCGCATTGAAAAACTTTCGTTCACGGCCCTCCCCATCCGATCCTGTTCTTTCACAAAAAAAAGAAATTCAGGAATCCATCATATCCTGGTATCGAAAACATAAACGCGATCTGCCGTGGCGCAAAACCTCCGATCCGTACCGCATTTGGATTTCTGAAGTCATGCTTCAGCAAACTCAAGTGGAACAGGTTCTTCCGTATTATGGCCGATTTCTCGAGCGCTTTCCGACCATTCGCTCACTCGCGCAAGCCACGCTGGATGAGGTTTTGAAAGTGTGGCAAGGGATGGGCTACTATCGGCGCGCGCGCTACCTGCGCGATGCCGCAAGACAAATGCGCAAGGAATTCGGCGGAAAGATACCCAAGCGTTACGATCAGTTAAAAACTCTCCCCGGATTCGGCCCCTATACGTGCGGATCGGTTTTGAGCTTCGCATTTCATCAACCCTATCCGGCTGTCGACGGCAACGTCGTGCGCGTCATTTCCAGGCTGTTCCGCATCGAGTCCGACGTAAGCCGCACGGAAACAAAAGGCCGCATAACGGACCTCGTTCGGATCCTGATTCCGCCGGACCGCGCCTCGGAATTTAATCAGTCGCTGATGGAACTGGGTGCGCTTGTGTGCAGGCCTCAAAACCCTGCATGCAGACGGTGCTGCTGGAAAACCTTCTGTCGCGCGTTCCTGGAATTGAAGGATCCATCCGATCTTCCGAATAAGACAAAAAAGAAACCACGTCGCCATTTTCATATTGCCGCCGGCGTGGTACAGCGTGGTCAGGCGGTCCTGATCGCGAAACGTCCTGCAAATGTAATTTTGGGCAGCTTGTGGGAATTCCCGGGTGGAAAACGGAAGGTGCGTGAACGTTTGGAGCGGACTTGCACGAGGGAAATTCAGGAGGAAACGGGTATTACAGCCAGAATCGAAAAGCCCCTCGTATCATTTAAGCATCATTACACACACTACAGCATCACGATTCATTTTTTTTACTGCCGTTACATCCGGGGAAAAGCGCGTGCCTGCAAAAGCACTGAAGTGAAATGGGTAAAGAGGAATGAACTGAAAACATTCCCCTTTCCGAAAACCCATCAAGAGGCCATTGATCAGATGAATTCCGATTTGAGCTGACTTCCTACTGTGCGCCGCTGCTGTCGGAGCGGGTTTTCAGGTCGAATTTCGCCGTGTCTAAGGAGACCGGAACGAATACGCTGTCTTTTTTCATCAGCAGATTCTCCGGCTGGTACTTCTTAACAAGATCTTTGTTAATATATATCGAATTAAACTTGTCAGTTCTCACTCTTCCGTCCGGAAATTCAACATTCCTAAACCACGTGACCATATAGTGATCGCCCTTTTCTCCAACCGGGCCTTTGTTAATAGGTCCATCAAAACTCAATTTGCGACCGTCCTTTTTCCCGAATAGTTTGAAATACATCTTCGTTCGTTTCAGATCGACCAAATTCTGGACGAGTATCAAGTTCGGCGTATCATTCTCGAATACCAGATCCGGCGCATAATCGGCCACCGTAGCATCGAGTCCGGCAGGCAAATAATATTTTACTTCAAACGAGTGACTGGAGCGTTTGAGTACTTTCAAACCGGCAAAAAACACCGTTCGAAAAAGCGTACTGGAAACCTGGCACATTCCGCCGCCGTATTGCGGTGCCGTGCTGTCGCCGTTAATAATAACCAGTTCCTTTTCGTACCCCGTGGTACTGTCCACTTTTCCCATACATTTCAAGAAGGAAAATTTATCGCCGGGCTGAATTAAGATATTCTCGAATGACTTGGAAGCGTGGTTGATATTGAATTTCCGGTTTTCGGGCGATCCGAAAAAATCCGTGACCCCCGTCGCGAGGACGTCGGAAACCGCAAATGGATTTTCCGGGTTAGTCACGCCTCCTAATAAGTGCTCCACTTGCAGATGCACGGCGAAATTTCCGTTCGAATCGACGCGATTCGCAATCAGCGTATCGTTGATCGCCCTGATTGAACGCGTCACATCCAGGTAATATCCGTCCCGCGCAATACCTTCGACAACCGGCTTGCCGTTCTCATTTTTGATGGTAATGTCCTCTTTGGCTCTGTACAAGTACGGCGCGATACGGCGGTTGAGTTCGTTGCGCAATTTTTCGGAATTCAACACCGGATACAGACTGACACTCCCGAATTCTTTCACTTTCCTAAATTCAAACCAATCTTTGTTCTCGCGCAAATACAACGACCAGCGATCATAGTTATATCCGTCATAGCTGTAGAGCATGTGCAAATGCCGGCCGGCATACCGGTTGGCAAACTTTCTGGCGACGTGCGCGGTTGAAAGATCGATAACGGCCTGCTTAGGCACGATGGGGATCGCGAGTTCCTTGATGTTGAACGAGGTCAGAATATTCCGATATTCTTTTGTGACTTTGTCTTCATCGAATCCTAACCCGTCATACCCCTGAATGGCGACAAACTCTTTTCCGCTCAAAACAACCGAAGCGTCTTGGGGTTGGTTGTTTTTTAATTTGGGAATACGGTTTGTAATGATACGCATAAATTTTATTTCATCGAACCAGAAATCCAATGCATATGTTTTTTGAGAAAACAGAGATCCGAACCTGGACTTCTGATTTTGACGGGCATCCTTCGTGTGCCCTCTTTCAAATGCTTTCACCAAGGCACCTTCAATGTCAAACGCAGGTCCAAATTCGGCATTGCGAACGCGGTAGGTTCCATCGCTGCTTCGAAGGACGATCTCGTCGGAATTGAATTCACGAATAGAATTTTCAATCAAGGTGCGCGCTTCAGAAACGGTTTTCCCGCCTACCTCCACGGATCCTATTTTTGTACGCCAGATAATGCGGTTACTCAAATAATAATTGTTTAAGGCTATCGAGATGACTAAAAAGCCGCTAATAAAAGAAAGGACGGACAGGATCGTGCGGATCCTCGAATGTTGCGTCAATGAAGGTTTTTGTTCGTTGATCACGTACGGATTCTTGTTGATTCCAAATTCGTTCTCAAAGGAAATGGGTTTAACTGCGCTCATGCACTCCTGATTCAAACAGCTCTGTGTTTAGGTAAACACGCAATAATAATAAATTATTCCATCGTTCGCAAACAAAAACTGCACCTGTATTCCTGTCCTTGTATAAACCAAATAAATTATATATTATGTTGTCGTTTATTCAAAGGGGGTTATGGTAACCAATTCGACCATCGGGCGCGTGCTCGGGATCATCGAAAAAAAAGCAAGCTGCTGGACAGAGCCGTCTGTAAGTGCTATGGCGGCGTCACGGGTCTCTCCTTTTCGCGTGCTCATCGCAACCGTCTTAAGCTTGCGTACAAAAGATCAGGTTACATTGCCCGCGTCCCAACGGCTGTTTCAATTAGCCGATACGCCGCAAACCATGGTGAAATTAAGCGAAAAACAGATTCAGGAAAAGATTTATCCGGTCTGTTTTTATCGGAACAAATCGGCACATATCCTTGACATTTGCAGGACCTTACTGGCGAGCTACAGCGGGCGAGTTCCGGATGACCTGGACCGGCTGCTGGAGCTCAAAGGCGTGGGGAGAAAAACGGCGAACCTTGTTCTGATACTCGGCTACGGGAAACTCGCGATGTGCGTGGATACGCATGTTCATAGGATTTCAAACCGCTTAGGTTACATAAAAACCGGAACGGCCGACGAAAGCGAAATGGCGCTGAGAAAAAAATTGCCGACGCGCTACTGGCTGAAATACAACGACCTGCTCGTCGCGTTCGGGCAAAATCACTGCAAGCCGGTTTCCCCGCTTTGCAGCTCCTGTGGCGTATTCAAATATTGCGCTCGCGCCGGCGTTACGAAATTCAGATAAGGCCAACCATGCTTCTGGATAAAATCAAATACCGCTTGATTATTTTCTTTGTCATCGTAGCCATGCTGCCGGCCGTTCCCCTGTCATTGTTTTTTCAAAGTATGACACGAAAAGTCTTTTCGGTCGGCTATAGCAAGCGTATGGAAACGGCCCTGGAGGACGGCGTGAAACTGTCCCAGCAATTGTTGGATAATGAAATTAAGATGTTTGTGATGCAGGTGAGGGAGTTTAATGATCGTCTTGAAGTAAGGACATTTCTACTCAGGTACGTGAACAAAGCGTTGACTAAAGTTGATTACGATACTTTTGTGGAATCCGGCCTTTTTCAGAAATACAGAATGGACGGCGTGGCTGTTTACGATGCCCACCGTCAAACCATTTTCATAAGCTCATTTGATCCTTCTGTGGGCAGCGGTCTGCAGGATTCCGCCTTCGTGTACGATGCCTTGCAGCTGGGTCAAACAAAAACGGAATACGTGGAAGCCGGACATTATGTACTCGTGGCTTTTCCAATGCTGCTTCCGAATCAGCAAAAGGCGGTCATTGCGGCGGCCCGTAGAATCGACTCACCGTTGGCGCAAAAAGCCGAAAACCTCTTTACGGTTCTTCAATTTTACAAGACCTTTGATGCGGAGAGAAAACAAATTGTCAGAAGTTTTGTCTATACTTTCATACTCACCTATTCCCTTTTGATTGTCCTATCCATCGCCTTAGGGATATTCTTTTCAAATATCATGACCAGACCCATCCAGACCCTGGTTACGGGTACCCACGAAATTTCGAACGGCAATTTGGACTATCAAATTGATATTAAACCGCGTAACGATGAAATCGGGAAATTAATGTCCTCGTTTAATCAAATGGTCGCTAACATAAAACACGAGCGCCAGCGAACGATTTATCTTGAAAAGATGGCGGCGTGGCGCGAGATCGCCCAACGCATGGCTCACGAAATAAAAAATCCCCTGACGCCTATTCAACTGACCGTCCAGCAGATAAGAGATGCGTATCACGGCAGCGACGAGAAATACAGGAAAATTCTGCAGGAATGCAGTGAAATCATCGAGGAAGAGATTGAAAGCCTGAAGAATCTCACAAAAGAATTTTCCGAGTTCGCACGGATGCCCAGTCTTTCGGTGAAATCCTCATCGTTGAATCAACTCGTCACGGATGTGGTCTCGTTCTATGCGGGTGTTCCGTTTAAAATTAATTGCGATCCTGTGCTCCCGTTGATTGAAATGGATCCGGAAGCGATGAGACGCGTTTTGATCAACCTGATTGATAACGCGATGGCCGCAATGGGTAACCGGCCGGATCGCCTGATCACGCTGACAACTCAGGCGCACGAGGCCTTTGTTCGTCTGGTCATTTCAGACAACGGCCACGGAATTCCCAAAGACAACTTATCCCGGGTTTTTGAGCCGCATTTTTCTACCAAGTCAACCGGCATGGGACTCGGGCTCGCTATCGTAAAGAGTATTCTGGACGAACATAAAGCGGAAATAGCCGTTGACAGTGTTGAGAACCTCGGCACGACGTTCACGGTAGACCTGAAGAAAAAAATTAATATGTTCAATAACGATTAACGAGGGAGGTTATCATGTCCTGCTGGATTCTAAAAACAGAGCCGACGACGTATTCGTTCACTGATCTCCTGAAAGGCAAAAAAGCAACCTGGGACGGCGTGCGTAATCCGCAGGCGCTGGCGAATATTCGTTCGATGAAAAAAGGCGATCAAGTTATGATCTATCACACCGGAGAGCAAAAGCGTATTATCGGACTCGCAAAAATTATTTCCGAGCCCTACGCCGATCCGAAATTAAAGGACCCTAAAATGGCCGTGGTGGATCTGGCCCCGGTTAGAAAAATTGCGAGCGAGGTGAGTTTGGCTGAAATCAAAGCCAATCCGAAATTAAAAGAACTCAGATTGGTCCGGCAATCGCGGCTTTCCGTGATCCCCGTACCGGAACCGATGTGGAAGGAAATCATGAATATGGCCGGAGAGAAGGCCACAGCAGACTGATACGTTAATCACTTTTTAATCTCGATTCCTACCGTGAGATGGGCGCCGGTCAACGTCTGCTCGAGATTGATCACCCGGTTGCTCAAGTAATTTACTTTGAAGAACCAGTCGATGTTTTGTGTTTGATGATACGTAAATTTGAAAGTCATAAAGCTTACGTTCTTAATATCCGTGAACAGCGAGTCGGCCTCATCCACGGATGCCCGGTTGCTTACGTAATCCAGATAGAGAAAAGCCGACCATTGCGACGTAAAATTCTTACCCAGCAGCGCCGTGAAATGGTTCTCAACGGAATTCCTTGTGCGATTGTCGAGGTGCCGGGATAACAGCTGATAAGAAAAATTAACTATGAAATTATGGCTGAATTCGAAACCGCACTGGGGACCCGCCCGCCACCCGTGCCCGCCATAAACGTCTCCGCCATAGTTCTTGAACCCGAATTGTTCCGCATATCCCCCCGCAGAAAAGACTCCGTACATCGAGAACTGGTATGTAGTTTTGCCGGACAGGCTCTCTGAATGGAAGCTATTGCGGCTCGCCCCGCTTACATGACGCAGGAAATAATTCGATTGAAACTCCAGCGCCCATTGAGGACAAAATCGCCATGTGAAATCGGGGTTCACAGTCGCAAAATTGTAAAATAACTTATCCGACTTGCCGTAATAATTTTGCCGGCGCACGGAAAGACCCAAACCGGTTTCCCAGGATTTTCCGAAATGCTTGAATTGTCCTTCGCCGACCGCATTAAAAATAAAGACCGGCTGCCGGAAACCGTAATACTCCGGCCGAAATCGAAGTTGAAACAACCATTGATTGTTTTTTTGAAACAAATCCCATTTTACTAACCCGCTAAAAATGGCTATTACGTTATCCCGATTTAGGCTGGATAAATGATTCGCACTGAAGTAACCGATTTCGCCGCCGATTTTCTTCTGTAATTCGCCTCCAAAAGAAAAAGAGGTGTCCGCGACGCACATCAGAATTAACAAGCTGAACGACCTGGGACGCATGAAGTCTTTTTTGGAAGTTAGTTCATTTCAATTTTTGCTGGACGAACATTTTATACTGAGCCAATTCTCTTTCGGTATGGGCAAGCAAATCGACATAATCCTGGATACTGAAAGTGACCGTCGAGTTGAAGGAGGGTGCTTGAAATTTAGAGAGCATCCGGTCGTGGTCATTTAATTGCCTGAGCAGGCCGGCAACCGAGAAGGCGCGATCCGACACGGCCTGAAACGGATTGTTTCCCGATCCGACAAAGGCGCCGGTGCCGGAACTGCGGGAGGTAAAAAGATTCCCGAAACTATTTTGCTCTCTCACCTCCTCCAAAAACTCATTCGCTCGGAGCCGTAACGACAAGATCGCCGAAAATTCCTTAGATGATTTTCTGATCTCCTCCATTCGAAAATCAATTTCCTTCAGCGCGCGTTCCAGATAATCCTTATAGATCACGAATTCGACAGAATCTGCCGTGCTTTCCAAATCGATTTGTCTGATTTTAAAAGGATCGAATGACAATGACTTGATCACCGGTGAAACAAACAGCCTTTTTTCCGAAAGTACCTGTATTCGGTTTTCCAGTGCGGCTTTATCCGGTTCATTTAAGACCCTGCGTCGGGTCTCTGTGAGCGAGTCTATCGCTGCAGAATACTGCAGAAGCAGCCGGGCCCTTCTGCGGTCCAGTTGCTGTTCCATTTGCGCCACGATTTTTTGCTGATGTTTGATCGCTCCGGAAACAGGTACCGATGCGGCCATCAACTGAGCCAGCCTATTCCTGTCCACCGGAGTACGGCGTTTCTCGGAATCAATGACCCTGGCATTGCTTTCCATCAACGCGTTCATCGAGTCCAATTTGGCGGTCTCAATTTTATATGCGGTTTCCAGAATGGTATATTGGGATTCTACCTCGCTCAAATCCTGGGCATGCAGGGAGGAGATCCAAAACAAGGCCAGGCTCAGTACATAAAAGGATGTAGTTTGTATCATAACGCTCAGGTTTTGTGGTTAGGACTTTTCTGCTAAGAGCCCTAATCTTTCCATTTTATAATATAAAGTACTTGTCCGAATACCGAGTATTTTTGCCGCTTGATTCTTTATGCCTCCGGTTTTTTTCAACGCGTCTTCGATCAGTTTTCTTTCAAATGCAACTACGGACGCTTCTAAAGGCAGCTGTTCCGACGGATCTAAAACATTTTTACGGGGTTCGACCAGATGCTGAGCCATGAGCCGGAGGTCGATGTGAGGACCGGGCGTGATAACGCATAATCGTTCAAATAGATTTTCCAATTCACGGATATTTCCGGGCCAGGAATAATGCCGGAGTATTTCCAAACCTTCGGGGCTGAGAGATTTCGGTTCTTCCTTTCTTCGCTCGCCAAATTTTTTCAGAAAATGCTCCACCAGCAGCGGTATATCCTCTTTTCGTTCGCGCAGCGGCGGCAGGCGTATGGGAATCACGCGCAACCGGTAATACAGATCTTCGCGAAATTTCTCTTCCGCGATCCATTTGGATAAATTACGATGCGTGGCCGAAATGATGCGCACGTCTGATGAAATTGTCTCTTCACCTCCCACCCGTTCAAATGTTTTGTCCTGGATCACATGTAAAAGCCGCACCTGCATCGCCGGTGAAATGTCGCCAATCTCGTCAAGGAACAATGTGCCGCCGTCGGCCAGTTCAAATCGCCCTTTTTTTCTGCGAATCGCTCCGGTGAAAGCGCCTTTTTCGTGCCCAAACAGTTCGCTTTCCAGCAAATTGTCATTCAAGGCTCCGCAATTGACCTTGATGAACGAAGCCCCGTGGCGTGCACTTTGGCGATGGATCGCACGTGCAACTAATTCTTTACCGGTGCCGCTTTCGCCTTCTATGAGAACCGTCGTGTCCTCTTTTGCGATCCGTTCGATAATTTCGAAAATTTGGTACATGGCCGGCGAGTGCCCTAAGATCTCTTCGTAATGGCTGAACAATTCGTCATGCAGTATCTTGTTTTCCTCCTTCAGATCTGCCAAATCCGAAGACTGCTGGATTTTTTCTATTATTTTTTTTACACGGATCCGCAATTCATCTGCAGAAAAAGGTTTTGTCAGGAAATCTGCGGCTCCCAATTGCATAGCCTCGACGGCCGTTTCAACCGTTCCGAAAGCAGACACCATGATGACTTCTGTTGAAGCCTGCAGCGCCTTGGTCCTCTTCAGTATTTCGATGCCGTTGACCGGCTCCATTTTTAAATCCGCCAGCACCAACGAAACGGGCCTTTTCTCAAAAAAAGTTAATGCGTCGTTTCCGTTATCAAATTCATGAATCGTGAAACCTTCCCGTCGAAGGCTTTCAGCCATACCCAAACGCATCGAGGAATTGTCCTCCACTATCATGATTTCAAAATGCTTCATACGTTTCTCTCGGCAGTTTCTTTTTTTCCCGCTAAGCTGATTCTAAAAGTACAACCTTTAGTCAAATTATTCCCGACGGACAAATGCGCGTCATTCTCCTCACAAAGTTTTTTGCACACCGCGAGCCCTAAACCGAATCCATTTTGATTCGTTGTAAAAAAAGGCTCAAATACCGCATTCAGATTTCCGTCCGGAATTCCGGGGCCGCTGTCAGCGATTTCGATATTGGCTGCGCCGGCCGATCGCGTAACGCGAACCGTAATGGTTCCGCCTTCCGGCATAAAATGGACGCTGTTGCTCACCAAATTAAGAAATATCTGCTTCAAATGGTTGCGGTCAAAAAAAATCCTTCCGGCCGGCAAATCATGATCAAAACAAATATTTTTCTGATCAAATACGGTGCGAAATTGGTCGTGAATTTCCGTCAAAAAATCTCCGAGATCCACCCATTCCGGAGCGGTCTTCGAAGGTTTGCCATAATCCAGGTACGCCGTGATAAGCAGCTTGAGCCTGCCGATTTCATCAAGGATTCTCTGCACGTAGTCGACGCTTTTCCCTTCCCGTGCGAGGTCTTCTTTGATCAATCCCGTCAGGAGTTCCATACCCCCCAGCGGATTACGAATCTCATGAGCAACTTGAGCCAGCATGGCTTCTTTTTCCTTTTGCTGATTGGCCAATCCCAACCGCATTTTGTCCATCGCCTGGGCCAATATGAACAGATCGCCTGTGATGTGCTGCGGGATCGGCGTTTTCCATTCGCCTTTGCCAAGCCGATCGCTGAAGACCACCAGGCTGTCGATCGGTTTCGTAATGGCCAGCGCCAGCCACCATCCGCCGATACCTGTAAGCCCGATCCCTAAAATACCAATACTCCAAAATGCCAAAGAGATTTCTTCAATGACGACTAACCGGTCCGCTCCTTCTCTGATCCCAACCCAGTAATTTTCATCCAAGCGATAAAATCCCCACATATACCAAAGCCCGTCGGCCGCTTTGAACGGCAGCGAGGCCGCCGATTCCTTGATTTTCAGGTCATGAATCTCTTTTCTGTTAATCTGCAAAAGGGGCTCCGCATTTGCGTCGGAAGAAAGCGTGTCGCTAATTACAATCTGAAAAGAGTTGTTAAAAATAAAAGCGTTTTCCAGATGAAGTTGTTGTCTCTGTCCTAGAAAATACCGCCGATAAAAATTCTCCGCTGCTCCGTTCATTTCCCGGGTATCCAGGAACCGAACATATTTAGCATCCATATTCTCTGCGATTACACGCGTCATGAGATTAACTTGATCCGACAGCTGTTCCAAATAGATCTCACGAATCTTGTAATAACTCATCCGAGCCATCAGAGATACCAGCAGCAGCGTGATGATACCAAACAGGAGAATGATTCTAAATCGAAACGAAATGCGAGCTTTCATGAGCGTCTCTGACTGATTTTCTTTAATCTACGCATCCATACGAATAAACTCCATGAATTTTTCGAATGACAACCTTCTGATCATTGACATCAATTTATTCAACTTTAGTAATTACAAATGTTCCGACAATTTGCACGTCAATGGCGGTATTTGAACCCGTGACACGATTGCCTCCATACCTGTCATGGGCTATCGTCCCGGTGATATAAAGAAAGGGCCCTGGCGTTTCATACAAATAAATGTTGACCTGTCCGTGCGCCGGGATTATGCCAGAGATGGCTCCCGTGCCGGCTTCGATCTGAGTCTTGGATCCAATTTGCTGAATGTCTTTCTGGCCTGAAATGATCGTATCCGTGATTACAAGCGTGAGCGAACCGGAAGCGACCTGCACACCGGCGGTATCCAACCCGACGTACTTGTAACTGCTCGTAGTCAAGGACGTCATCGGCTGTGCTCTGGAACCTGGGCTGGATTCACAAGCGATGATCCCGATCAGCAAAAACGCAAACAGAAGCATCGATCGCATATGAATTTCTTTCTCGGATGACTTCACGTCTAAAATATAGCTGAATTTCAATAAGAAGGCAAAAGTCCCCTCTACTGAGTTTCTGATATCAATATCCTTACAGTGTAGTGCTGAATATCGTCAGGATAATTCAGTTCGACAATTTCAAATACGTACGTATTCCACCGAACGGAACGGGACGCAAGATTACCAAAAATGGCAGGCTTGACGGTCCCGGTGCTCTGATCTGACAGATTCCTAACATTTAATGAGGTGACGGCGTCCCCCTCCCAGACACATACGACATTGGGAGGACAGCGTGATTCAGACAAACTATCGAATGAAATTTCTAGATTATAGCCCTCGTGATGCACCGTTTGCCCATAATCAATATCGAGTTGATTTCCCGAGACTTTTTCCGTAACGATCGGCGGCAGCTTAGTGGGTTTCCACGAGTCTTCCCTCGCACAGCCGGCGAAAGCTAAGATCCAAATACACAGGAACAGTTTCATATAGACGTCTTTTCACACGTTGAATTCACCCGGCGGCCTCTTTTGCTCACTTAATTCTTGAGCAAGAAAATTAAAATGAGAGCGATGGCCGTCAAAACCGCAACACTCAAATATTCTTTTGTCAAATTGATCTCTTTGTCACGATTCATGATTCAGGTCTCCTAAAAATTGGTTCTGAAGCTGAGCCACCACTGAGAAATACGCAAGGGGGTGGTCGAATTGAGGATTCACAATGAGATTGATATTAAAATTCTGCGTGGGCATCACACCGATGCCGGCCATGACCGCTGTGGAATTATCCGTTCTTTTTTGGTCCGGCTGCCGGTACCGCTCGCCGAAATTGGTTTGCACGATCGTATTTCCGTTATCAACTTGTTCTCTTCGCGTATAATACGCCGTGGTCTCTTCTTTGATTTTCCAATTACCGAGGATGCGGTTAATGCCAAACACCATGTTCCAATGCTCACTAAATTGGTGGTGGACTAATACAGGAATTTGTATTTTCCAGTTCCAGGATCGATACTTCCATACCAATCGTTTGTCTTCCGTCAGTCTAGAGTGACTAGCATTGGAGTCCGTAGGGTTCGTATAGCTGTAATCTGAGATCCGATTAGCCGTCACCGGTTCGCTGCTCAGGATGCGTGATTGGTCGTAAGAAAAATTAATTCCTGCCAGAACGTCGCTTTTATCGGTAAGTTGGTACTTAATATTTACCGCTGCCTGATGGTTGTGCTTTTTCGTGCTGCCGGTACCGTTTCGGACATCCCTGACTGACGAATTGCCGTAATAATGCGATGTTCCGGGATTCCACGTGTACTGCGAACTGTATACAGCCGTATCTGTTATCAATGACGCATTCACGAGATCAATATCTGAAAGCGTGTAACGATAATAGAATCGCAGGTCCTTTTGATCGCTCAATTTTTCCGTAAAATCGACGGAGCCGTACCAGGTACGCCCGTCATGATCCCAATTTTGACCGGTTCGATTTTGGCTAAAATTGTAGCTCCAGTTATTCGGATCGTTATTGTAATCGTAATTTGAAGAGTCTACGATTGAATAGCTGTACTTCACTTTTCCGGTCAAATATCCGACTTTCACTCCCCAAGCTGTTTCCGGAGATAGATGATAACGGAGTCCACCACTCCAATCCAGATGATGATATTCCTGATTGCGCCGCTCTTCATGAAAAGAATTCCAATTGTAGCTTTGGGTGTAGGGATCCTGACTGGAATTGAGATAAGAGCCGTCGCGCGATTGAACAGCTCCATTCAGAGAAATTCCCAGATCCCATTGCCCTGAAAGTTTGTATCCCGCAAATACTGAAAATAAATGCGACGTAGTCAGCATTTCATCGGTTCCTGAAAAGCGGTCGACGACCGGCATATAGGAATCGGCGATCCGCGTGCCAAAAGCATCGTAACCGAATTGAGCGTAATAGATCCAATCCGGAACCGTGTAGAATTTTTCAGCTTTGTGGATGATCTGATACGTTCCTCCTAAGAATAAATTGTTCCTCTTCTCGCGAAAGGGATACGTCAGAATTCCGACAGAAAAAAATGGTTCTGCTTCCTGCCGGGTGAGACTTGGCCACCGCGGATCCTGTGGTGGTGCGATAAGATAATCATTATAAAGCCGTGGGTATTGCGTAATCGGTTCTTCGGTTCGATCACTTCGAAAATCCCAATAAATCAGCCTGCCGTCGGTTAGTTTGGGCAAATGTGCCGGATTCAAATACAGTTCTAGAAAAGGATCATCGATCAACCCGACGGAGACGTCTTTGAAATTCCTGAGCCCGAAAGTATTCATATAATAACTGTTGAAAAATAACGAGGATTCTTCAAAACTTTTTTCCGTCACACGCTCCCCAAAGTATTGGGTAAAAACTGCGGCAGGAAACAACATGTAAATGATCAAGTACTTTTTCATCGCAGCCACCTTGACAGCCATATGTTGTTTCAGCGTCGTCGTTTATGAGCAGCTTGCTTAAGTGTATATATGACTACCAGCGAATCGCAATCGGTAGAATAAGAATAATCCTGGCCGTCAACGATATAATGCACCCGATCTTCATCATAAACGGTTCGGGCATTATAACTGAAGTCCTGATATCCCACCATGAATGAATCCGGAACCACAATCGAATCGCCGGATGAGCCGGTGTTGAACTTGATCCAGTATGAAAACGAGTCCGGCGTTGCGTCCTGGATCATTTGGGATTCTGAATACCCGTCATGCGGCGCACAATCGTTTTCTCGCAGGCGCACATTGTGCGAAATGTCTGAATACGTGAAATCGACCATAGTATCGCCTGTAAATGTCTGTCGATAGGACCCTTCCCAGTATCCGTTGAAAACCAACTCCCCGGTCTTCGTCGAATCGGCAAAATCCTTAAGACCGGTAACTGAGAACGAAGATGAATCGGAGAATGTAAATTCCACATTCCAATCCGATGGCGGCCAGGAGCCGTCAGTGTATGACTTGCACAGAAACGCGTCCGTTGCAGCGGTCGGCAGACCTTGATTGTCATGCGGCACATACTGATACTTGAATACTCCGTGCTGAGATGGATAGTCATACCTCGTGATCCAGAACCCCTCCTCCGAATCGTAATAGGTCGTATCAAAATAGTCAGAGCTGATGACACCGCCTATGCCGTATCCCCACGGCCAAAAATACCAGCGTGCCGGCGCCGCGGCAAAACCGGATGCGCCCGCATATTGTCCCAGGCCGTTCATGAGCATGGCCCGGCCCTGAGTATTGATGATCTTGTCCAGCATCTCTTTTGATACCGACGAGTTTCTGCCTGAGCTCTCGCAACCGATCATGACTGACAAAAGACACAATAATACCTTCATTTGGGTTTTCATTTCCTGGGCTCCTCTAATTTCCTTGTTGATGTGATTGTTAATTGAATAGAACTTGCAGGATAATGGTCAAGTATCATGCCATGAAAAGTCTAAAATTTATTTCAGCTAAACTACTGTTTTAACTAGCCGCTGCATTTTGCCGTAAAATCAAGACAGTGAATGGGTTATCGAAAATTAGATAGTGTATCGGAAATTAGATAATGAAGGAATAGAAAGGAGGATGAGTCACGAATGCGGGGCTGCTGAAATTTACTTTTTTTGTATCGGCTGTCCGAATTGAATCGCGTATCCGTTGTTGTCATAAATCGCAAAATCGCGCATGCCGTATTTAAAATTCTCGATGGGATAGCATATTTTCACTTTGTCCTTCAACTGGTCCCACAGATCATCGACGTGATCGGTATTGATGTAAATGGTGCCTGTGAACACGGGCTTATCGAATGGCATATGGGCGTTTGGCAGAGCCAGCATAATGCTGATCTGGTCGCGGGAGAGCGAGGCCCATCCCCAATCGTCATTAAACAAATCGCAGTTAAAGCCAAGAATGTTGGTGTAGAATTCAATAGACCCTTTCAGGTCTTTTGTCCACAGCATGGGCCTTAGTTCGGTAAGCGCCGCTTTAGCCGCGGTCTTCGGAAGGAATAACCGCATAGCTTCGAGATATTTCTCGCTCGTTTTCCGGATTATTTCTTCCGGCAACTGCGGGGGCGGCGTGTTGTTGTCCCACTTCGTCGAAAGCAAATAATCCCGTAAAAACTGTTTATCGTAACTGGGCTGTTTTGCTCCGGGTTTGTACTGGGAAAGAGGCCAGAAACGAGAGGAGTCCGGCGTGAGCAATTCGTCTATCAAGATCACTTCTCCGTCTTTCAAGCCGAATTCCATCTTCGTGTCCGCGATGATAATTCCTTTTTCTGAAGCTATTTTCTGTGCCAAAGTATAAACCGCAATACTCAGCCCGCGAATCCTTTCCGCATTCTCCTCGCCGATCATTTTTATTACGTCTTCAAATGTAATGGATTGATCGTGGCCCTGTTCCGCCTTGGTCGTGGGCGTGAAGATTGGCCGGGGCAAACGCTCCGATTCCATCAAGCCTTTGGCCATGTTGATGCCTGAGACGCTGCCCGTTTTCAAATATTCAAGGTAACCCGATCCGGTAATGTATCCGCGGACCACACATTCGACCGGCAGCGGTTGCGTCTTCATGACTAACATGCTCCGGTCACGGAGTTCTTTCAAATACGGTTTGCAAATTCCGGGATATTTCTCGGTATCCGTCGTGACCATATGGTTCGGAACAATAGATTTTGTTTTCTCAAACCAGAATTTCGAAATTTGGGTAAGAACCTCGCCTTTGCGCGGAATCGGATTCGGCATGACAGCGTCAAACGCCGATATACGGTCCGTTGCAACGATCAGGAGATGGTCCCCGGCTTCATACACGTCCCGGACCTTCCCGCGGCGAAAAAGTTTTAAAGTCGGGAAATCTGTTTGGGCAAGCGGTTTCATGGGTTTCTCAAATAGTTATGCCTGCGGTATTATTTGCGACATGACCGCAATGACTCATCAGAAAAATAAATACCGGGGAGCAAAAGGTCATAATTTTTTTATTTGTTCTTGTGGGTCGCATAGATTTCCTCTTTTGGGCTAAAGCCCGATTTTCTTTTGTTTGATTTGACCCCAGGCTAAAGCCTGGGGCTACTTGATTCAATTTAATAGCCCCGAGCTTCAGCTCGGGGTTAACGAAACAAAAAAATCCGGGCTTTAGCCCCAACGCGTCACCCTGAGCGAAGCGAAGGGTCTCCTTATTGTTGTCACACAAAATTCAGGGGATTCTTCGCGGCGCCTTAAAGCGCCACTCAGAATGACTACTCTAATCTCCGGTCGCTTAGGATGACCGCAGGATCGATGATCAACGCAGATAAATATTAATGTGAATTTCTAAGTGTCATTCCCGGCTTATTTATTTCTTAATAAGAGTTTCAAATAGATTTTTCAAATGCCGCTTGTTTTTGGTCCGGTAAACGTAATAATCCGAATCAATGGTAATAATATTGCCGATATCCTTAAACTCGGAAATAATTAACATGGAAGCATCGGCCAGATCCATGGGTAGGTCGGAATATTGCTCGGTCATGTCTATCAGCCGTTCCAAATGATGCTTATTTAATTCGACAACTTCAACGGCGCCGGCGCCTATCCATTTCAAAAAATCAATTTGGGTTTTGACATTAAAATCCAACAGATGACAAACTTCGGTAAGGACCGGCCACGACGTATAAAGCCTGCCGGAAAAATTTCTTAAAAATTTTTTGACAGGCTCGTGATACCGGTCGTCCTTGTCGAAAAGCGCTATCAAAGGGCCCGAATCAATGAGCGATCTTGGCACGCAGCTTTTCCTTCAATAGTTTTTTTCGATTGACCGAGCCGTCTTTTCTTCCGCTCCCGTACTTTCCAAACGATTCTGAACCAAGCTCATAAGCCGAGTTAGAACTGTCATAGCGCTTTAAGAACTGATCTAAGGCGCTTTTGATCAGGTCGGATTTAGTGGTTTGCTCTTCGGAAGCGATAGTCGCCAATTTGTTTTCAATTGTTCTAGATAAACGAATGGTGGTTGCCATAATCTCATCCTTTAATGTGTATTACACTAATGTAATACATGGCTGTGTGACAAGCAAGCTTTTTTAATAATTTATTTTCCATGACAATGCTTATACTTCTTCCCGCTGCCGCACGGGCAGGGATCGTTGCGGCCGATCTTTTGTTCGGCTTTGATCGGTACGTGACTGACTTTCGTTTCACGCTCCTGCTCTGCTTCGGCTCCTGAATAGCCCATACCGTCCGATGAGGCGTGAACGGTCTTCAGTGCACGCGCCCGTTTGATCATTTGCTTTTCCATCTCCGGTGCCGGCGCGGCTTTGAAAACAAATTCCACGATCTCACTGGTCACCCGGTCCAGAAGCTGCATGAACATTTCGAATCCCTCTTTTTTGTATTCGATCAGCGGGTCTTTCTGGCCGTACCCGCGTAAATGAATACCTTCTTTGAATTCCTCCATCTCGCGCAAATGCTCTTTCCACCGTTCGTCAATGGTTTTCAGGATCGCGATGCGCTCTACGCGCCGCATATTTTCTGATGACCAGACTTCCTCGCGTTCCGCATAACGATGCGCAAGCGCTTTGTAAATAAATTCCGAGAATTGTTCCAATGTGATCTTATAAAAATCTTCGGTATTCACCTGAACTCCGCACGACCGGAGCAAAAATTCCTGCAAGCCTTCGACGTCCCAGTCTTCCGGATGCAGCTGCTGCGTCGTGAATCTGTCCTTGATCATCTCTACAAATTCATCCAACACTTCGAGAAATTCTGTTTTGATATTTTCATTCAACAGGGCGCGCTTTCTGCGGCTGTAAATGATCTCGCGCTGCTGATTCATGACGTCGTCGTATTCGAGCAGGCGTTTACGAATGCTGAAATTCCTGGCCTCCACGCGTTTTTGCGCACGCTCAACGGCTTTGGTGATCCAGCGATGCGATATCACCTCCCCTTCTTCTGCACCGAGCCGGTCCATCACGCGCGCGATCCTGTCCGAACCGAATAAGCGCATCAGATCATCCTCGAGAGAAATAAAAAACACCGACGCGCCCGGATCGCCCTGCCTTCCGCTGCGTCCGCGTAATTGCAAGTCAATGCGCCGCGATTCGTGGCGCTCCGTGCCAATAATTTGCAACCCGCCGGCGTCCACAACTCCGGGGCCTAATTTGATGTCCGTTCCGCGTCCCGCCATATTCGTGGCGATCGTGATCGCGCCGCTGCGTCCCGCATTGGCGATAATTTCCGCTTCCCGCTGATTCTGCTTGGCATTCAAAACTTCATGCTTGATGGCTTTGCGCGTAAGCATCCGGCTCAGCGTTTCCGACACTTCGACGGAGGTCGTTCCGACGAGCGTCGGCTTCCCCGTCGTCTGATTTTCAACCAGCAGGTCGATGACGGCGTTATATTTTTCCCGTTTGGTTTTGTAAATCTGATCTTCAAAATCGTCGCGGACGATCGGACGATTGGTCGGAATGACCGTAACGTCCAGTTTATAAATCTCAAATAATTCCGTTGCTTCCGTAACGGCGGTTCCGGTCATCCCCGCCAATTTGTTATACAGTCGAAAATAATTTTGCAGCGTGATAGTAGCAAGCGTTTGCGTGTCGCGCTCGACCTTGACGCCTTCTTTGGCTTCGATCGCCTGATGCAACCCGTCGCTGTACCTTCGCCCGCCGAGAATACGGCCGGTGAATTCATCCACGATCTGGACTTTGCCGTCCTGCACCACATATTCAATATCCTTTTCGTACAGCGAATACGCCGTCAGAAGTTTTTCAATACTGTGTATACGGTCTGTGCGCTCGGCATAGAGTTTTCCCAATTCGTCTTTCTTAACGGCCTTTTCGCGTTCCGTCAGGTCGGAACTCGTGTCGATCTTGATAATCTCATCCGACAGGTCCGGAACAACGAACATTTCAGGATGGGTCGGTGACAGCGCGGTCCGTCCTTTTTCCGTCAGATCGATCGCATGGCTTTTTTCGTCAATGGCGTAAAAAAGCTGCTCGTCGATTTCCTCCATTTTCTTATCGCGTAAATAATTATTCTCCGTAGATTTGATGAGTTGCGCCACGCCTTCCTGATTCATCGCTTTCATCAGGCGTTTATTTTTCGGAGCTCCGCGCAGCGCGATCAGCAGAATTCTTCCGGCTTCTTTCGTGTCGTTCTGTTCAATGAATTTATCCGCATCGGCAACGAGCTGATTCACGAGGCGGGTTTGCATATCGACTAATTTTTTGACATGCACGTTGCTCTCATCGTATTTTTGATCCGTCGGAATATCCACGGCGCCGCTGATGATCAACGGCGTCCGCGCCTCGTCGATCAGCACCGAATCCACTTCGTCCACGATCGCATAGTAATGGCCGCGCACCTGCACGACGTCCTCCGGCGACGTGGACATGTTGTCCCGCAAATAATCAAAACCGAATTCGTTATTCGTGCCATAAGTAATATCGCAATCGTACGCTTCGCGCCGCTGCATCGGATTCATGTCATTGAGAATGACGCCGATCTTGAGTCCCAAAAAGTCATACACCTTTCCCATCCATTCTTTATCGCGCAGCGCAAGATAATCGTTGACGGTGACGAGATGCATGCCGCGTCCGGCAAGTGCATTGAGATAGATCGGCGCTACGGCAACCAGCGTTTTACCTTCACCCGTCGCCATTTCGGCTATTTTGCCCTGATGTAAAACCATGCCGCCGATCAACTGCACATCGTACGGAACCATGTCCCACGTGACTTCACGGCCGCAGACCTGGTACTTCTGGCCGGTGAGCCGTTTGGTCGCCTGCTTGACGCAGGCAAACGCCTCGGGTAAAATATCATACAAAACGGCTTGTTCGATCTCCGTCAGAGTTTTTTCAGCCGTTTTCAAGTCGTCAATCAGCGCCTTCGCTTTGTTATGATCGCTGTTCGTACGAATTTGTTCTTTAATGTTCTCAACGGCCGCAAATTCTTCCTGCGTTTGATCCTTAATACGCTGTTTGAATTCCGGCGTCTTTTCACGCAACTGCTCATCCGTCAGGGGTTCAAACAATAAATCATAGCGGTTGATCTCCTCGACGATCGGCCATAATTTTTTCACCTCGCGCTGATGCTTGTCGCCTAGTATGGCTCTTAATACGGTCGAAATCATTTATACGTCCGCTCCTGTGGGTTGTGTATTATTTCAATAAGATTTTTTCTTAATTGTCATTCTGAGTCCCGATTTATCGGGACGAAGAATTCCCGGTTCAACGCAATATGGGATTCTTCGTGGCGCCTTAAAGCGCCGCTCAGAATGACCATTGCCGTTTTACCTCCCTCTCAACAACCTGTCCGCAAGGAACACCGGTAGGCCGCGGTCACGGATTTTTTGCGATGTCTGCTGTACATCATAATCCGAGCGCACCTGTTCGTATCTCCACTCATCCGTGTCAAAAACTCCAAAACTCAATTGACAATTCCCGTCGCGCGGCTGGCCCACGCTCCCCACGTTAATAATATATTTGTCTTCCTTGCGCAAGTTCTCCGTGAGGGGCATAGACGCGTCGGGATAAAAAATTTGCGGGATATGCGTGTGCCCGACAAAGCAGAGTTTTTCCTTTAAGAATTCGAATTGCTCCAGCGCATCATCCCAATTAAAAATATAATCCCACTTCTCCGGTTCATTCGGCGTGGAATGGACAAACAGGATATCGTCGGACGTAAACTTGTACGGCAACTGCCGCAAGTATTCCAAATTATCTTTACTCAAATGGTTTTGCGTCCAAAAAACCGCCTGCTTGGCAACGGGATTAAAATTCTCGGTCGAATCAGTGTCCAGGACCGCATAATCGTGATTGCCCATCAGAACGACTTTGGAGCGTTCACGAATGATATTCACACAATCGTCCGGATCGGGTCCGTAACCGACGACATCGCCGAGGCAGACCATTTCGTCCACGCCGATCTCGTCAATGAGCTCCAGCGCTTTGGTGAGCGCCTCCAGGTTTCCGTGGATGTCCGATACAATCGCAATCTTCATTTTTGTTATCCTGAATTTTCTTGCAAGTCACCCATCCATCGCGACGCGTTTAAGATGATACTTTAGATCCTCAATTCACCACGATATTCAAAAAATCATCATCCGAATTAAATTGCACCGTATATTGTTTGAGCGGCTGATCTGCCGGCCCGCGCAAAACCGATCCGCTTTCGGAATACTCCGAACCGTGACAGGGACAATCGAAGCGGCCCTCGCCGGAATTAAACGACACATCGCACCCTCGGTGCGTGCAGATGCTGCTCAATGCGATCGCTTGAGAATCTGAGACCCGAACCACGATCAAACGGTCGTTCACTCCTTCAATACGAAGGTGGACCGCGCCGCCGGCACTGCGCAGAGCGGAAAACACAGTAAAATCCACCGTCGCAAGTCCATTCACATTAGGTATGGCGGGAGTTGAATCATTGGATCCATCTGAATCGCAATTTGCAAGAAGAATACTTCCGGCAGCGGTTACAGCCGATATTTTTACAAATGTTCTTCGTGTCATCAGCCCTTCACCGCTCCGTCCGTCAATCCGGAAATAATCTGCCGCTGAAAAAATAAGAACACCAGCATCATGGGGACCGAAGAAATACTTGCACCCGCCATCAGATGCGCAACATCGATATCCTGATATCCGTTATAAAACGCCAGCCCGACCGGCAGGGTGCGCATCGTGTCGGAATCTGTGAGTAAAAAAGGAAACAAAAACTGGTTCCATGTGTTGACAAAAATATAAATTCCCAACACCGCCAAAGCGGGTTTCGCCATCGGCATGACGATTTTGAATAAGATCGTGAAATCCCCGGCGCCGTCCATTTTCGCGGATTCCTCGATGGCAACAGGCAGCCGCTCGAAATATTGGCGCATCAGAAAGATCCCGAACGGATTTACCATCCAAGGCACGATCAACGCCCAATAGGTATTGAGCCAGCCCAGATGATGCATCAAAATATACATCGGCACCATCACGATCTGGGCCGGAACAATCAAGGTCAAAAGTACGGTAATAAAAATAACGTTTTTGTACGGAAATTGCTGGCGGGCAAAAAAATATCCCGCCATCGAGCAAAAGAGTAAATTTCCCGCAGTGATACTACCGGACACGAGAAGGCTGTTAAAGAAATAACGGCCGAAGAGTCCGGAATTCCAGACTTCAATATAATTAATTAATGTAAAAGAAAAATGAGAAAAGTCGAAACTGCTTGAAGCGTGGCGATTGAGGGACGCGGCAATCATCCAACCGAGCGGAAAAATCGCGATCAGACTGACGGCACCCAAGACAACATAACGCCGGCCCATTTACATTCTTGTTATATGTGAGTATTTTAGAATATTAATTCTTTTCTTCGGTCCGGGACCCCGTCATCGCGGCCACTTTTGCTTTTCTCCCGCCTTTTACTGCGCTGCCATTTCCATTGTTTTCCAATGTGGGCTTCTCACCGAGAATTTCCTCGATCTGTTTTTTATCCAGAACTTCTTTCTCGAGTAACTTCTGAGTCAGGGCTTCGAGCTTATCCCGTTTCTCGAGCAAGAGTTTCTTTGTCATCGCATAAGCCGATTCCACGATGCGCTTAACTTCCGCATCGATGACGCGCGCGGTATCTTCGCTGTACGGCTTCATCGTTACGCCGCCGAGAAAATTCTCCCGCCCGTTTTCCGTGTAAGAAACATTGCCGAGCTTCTCGCTCATGCCGTATGTTGTTACCATACGGGTCGCTATTTCCGTTACCCGTTCCAGATCATTCGAAGCACCGGTAGAAATTTCTTTAAACACAATTTCTTCCGCCGCGCGTCCGCCGAGTAAACTGCAGAGTTTTTCGGTCAATTCGGCTTTGGACAGTAAATACCTGTCTTCCAGAGGCGTCTGCAGCGTATAACCGAGCGCCCCGATGCCGCGCGGAATGATCGAGACTTTGTGAACCGGATCGGCATTTTCCAAATAATGACCGACGACTGCGTGACCCGATTCGTGATACGCCACGATATTTTTCTCTTTCGGACTGATAATCTTATTTTTCTTTTCCAGACCGCCGATCACGCGCTCGATCGCTTCCTGAAAATCGGTCATTTCGATCCGTTCTTTATCTTTACGCGACGCCAGCAGGGACGCTTCATTGCAGACATTGGCAATTTCCGCACCGGCAAAGCCCGGCGTCTGCGCCGCAAGCGTTTGTAAATCCATATCAGGAGAGAGCGGCATGCCTTTCGTGTGAACCTTGAAAATCGCAATACGCGCTTTCAGGTCCGGACGATCAAGAACGACCTGCCGGTCAAATCTTCCCGGCCGCAACAGCGCGATATCCAGAACGTCCGGGCGGTTCGTTGCTCCCATAATGATCACACCTTTGTCCGTATTGAAACCGTCCATTTCGACCAGCAACTGATTCAACGTGTTTTCACGCTCATCATGACCCCCCATCACAAATCCTTTCGCGCGGCTGCGCCCGATGGCGTCAATTTCGTCAATGAAAATAATACAGGGCGCTTTTGATTTGGCTTCCGCAAACAGATCCCGCACGCGCGAAGCGCCGACGCCGACGAACATCTCGACAAAATCCGATCCGCTCAAATGAAAGAACGGTACATTGGCTTCGCCCGCAACAGCTTTCGCAAGCAGCGTTTTACCCGTTCCCGGAGGACCCACCAGCAATACGCCTTTGGGTAGTTTGGCCCCAAGTTTGGTGTATTTTTTCGGTGTCTTCAAGAAGTCGACGATCTCTCTCACCTCATCAATAACCTCTTCCACGCCTGCGACATCCTCAAACGTGATACGCGTCTTTGAATCCTGCGCATAGATTTTTGCCTTACTTTTGCCGATACTCATCACATTACCGCCGCCGCCCATCCTGCGGAAAATAAATCCCCACAGAACGAACAGTAGCAATAACGGAAATATCCAGTACAGCAGAAGGTTTTGAATCCAGTTATTGTCTATGACGCCTTTGTAGTTGACCCCGGCCGCCTGTAGATCTGCTACCAGCTTATCGTCAGGAAGCGTGACCAGGACGAACGGCTGACGCAAATCTTTTCTAAAATGGCTTTCGAAGAATTTACCGAGCCGGATACGCTCGGTGATATCCGGAAAATTTTCATCCTCTTTCTTCTGCATCGCCACAAGACTGTCCGGCAGCTTGAACTTACCGATAATCTTATCGTTGGCAATTTCAACCTGATCGATCTCCCCTTTGGCCAACTTATCCCTGAATTCCTTATAAGAAATCTCAATGTCTTGACTGCTGGAGAATAAGATCGGATTCAGCAGTACGAATAACAGCAGGATCCCGAGAATGATCGGAATTTGAAGTTTTTGCTTGTTCATTTTTTTCCTTAATGACTTTCGGCCGTTATTTTCTTCTTTTTTGAATTCTTAGTTTTTGAGCCGTTATGTTTTGCGTGAGGAATCGCTATGGATTTGACCGGAGATTTCAACGCATTGGTGATCACTTGTGAAACCTCGTTGACCAGCACGAACTTCATTTCATTGCGGATCTGCTTCGGCACCTCATCCAGATCCTTTTCATTTTTATCGGGCAGAATGATAGTCTTGATGCCTGCACGATGGGCTGCCAAAATTTTCTCTTTCACGCCGCCGATAGGCAGTACCGCTCCGCGCAGCGTGACTTCGCCGGTCATCGCAATGTCGTTTCGCACTAATTGATTCGTGAGCAGCGAATAGATCGCCGTGAACATCGTAATACCCGCGGATGGTCCGTCTTTCGGAATTCCGCCGGCCGGCACATGTATATGAATGTCCAATTTATCAAATTCTTCCGTGATCCCCAACTCGTCGGCCTGTGAGCGAATGTGACTCAAAGCCGCAATAGCCGATTCCTTCATGACGTCGCCGAGTTGTCCGGTCAAAGTCAATGCGCCTTTGCCTTTCATTTTCGAAGCCTCGATGAACAGGATGTCGCCGCCCGCCGCGGTCCATGCCAGTCCGGTGACAATTCCCGGCTTTCTGATACGTTCGACGGCATCCGAAAAGAATTTTATTTTACCCAGGTACGTATAAATGTTTTTCCTATTGATCGTTGTTTTCTTGATTTTCTTTTCCGCCACTTCGCGCGCCACGCCGCGGCAAATCGCCGCCACTTCGCGCTCGAGATTTCGCAGACCCGCTTCCCGCGTATAGTCGTGAATGATCGTCTTAATGGCTTCCCGATTGAATTTAATTTGATTTCCTTTCAATCCGTGTTCTCCGATTTGCTTTGGAATAATAAATTTCTGGGCGATATGCAATTTCTCTTCTTCGGTATAGCCCGGAAGCTCGATGACTTCCATGCGATCGCGCAGCGCCGACAAGATCGGATCCGAAAGATTCCCCGTAGCAATGAATAGAACTTTCGACAAATCGAACGGCACATCAAGATAATGATCGGAGAATGAAAAATTCTGCTCCGGATCCAGAACTTCTAAAAGCGCGCTGGACGGGTCCCCGCGAAAATCCATGCCGACCTTATCAATTTCATCCAGCATGAAAATCGGATTGATCGATCCCGCCTTTTTAATTCCCTGGATAATTCGTCCCGGAAGCGCCCCGATGTACGTTCTTCGGTGGCCCCGGATTTCGGCTTCGTCGCGAATGCCGCCTAAGGACATCCGCACGAATTTTCTGCCGAGCGCTTTGGCGATGGAACGTCCGAGGGAAGTCTTACCGACTCCGGGAGGACCCACAAAACACAAAATCGGACCGCGCATGTCATTCTTCAGTTTCCGCACGGAAAGATACTCCAAAATCCTTTTCTTAACTTTTTCCAGTCCGTAATGATCTGCTTCCAGGCTTCTTCGCGCTTCGTCGATATTCATGTTGTCATCGGTAGTCGTTTTCCACGGCATATCGATCAGCCAATCGAGATACGTTCGGGAGACCGTGTATTCCGCCGCCATCGGCGACATGCGCCCGAGCCGCTCCAGTTCTTTTTTCGCGACCTCATAAACTTCCTTCGGCATGTTCGCTTTATCAATTTTTTCCTTGATCTCGGAAACTTCCGGGTTCGACGATTCCGTTTCGCCCAGTTCCCGCTGGATCGCTTTTAATTGCTCCCGCAAATAATATTCGCGCTGAGTTTTACTGATTTCGTCCTGAACGTCCGTTTGAATTTTGTTGCCCAGCTCCAGTGTCTGCAAGACTTTATTCAGTATCAGATGCGCTTTTTCCAAACGCTTCTTGATGTCGAGGATCTGTAAAATTTCCTGCTTCTCGTCGGTTGAAATATTCAAAGCCGAAATCGCCATATCCGCTACGCGTCCGGGCTGCTGAATATTCAAGATCATGGAAGTTTGTTCGGCGGAAATGTACGGCGCGAGCCCGGACATTTTTTGGAATATATTCTTGATATTGATCACCAGCGCGTCAATTTCCAGGTCACCCGCCGCGGGCGGCACGTCAACGAGTTCTTCAACTTTCGCAATCCAATACGGATCTTCTTGCGTGAATTGAATGAGCTTGATGCGCTGTACCCCCTGCACGATCACGCTCTTGCTGCCGTCCGGCATATCGAATACGCGCATGATGGTAGCCGCGACGCCGTATTCATACATTTCCTTTTGGGTTGGATTTTCCACGCCGCTTTCCTTTTGCGCCACGACGCCGATCAACCGATTCACATCCGAATGTTCGGATACAAGTTTGAGCGTTTTGTCGCGCCCGATGGACAGCGGCATGATCTGCTGCGGAAACAGCACGGTATTGCGCAACGGAATAATCGGCAGCAGGTCCGGAATCTGATTCCGTTTGGTTTTCTTCTCTTTCGTCATAATATGTTCTTCGAGAGTCTTTGTCATCTTTTTTCCTGATTAATGAGCGTCCAAATGTAATCATCATAAAAGAGCACCGGCGACGGCGACACCCGGGGCCCTTCGAAACCGGTACGAAAATTCATCGCAGTTTAATTCGGGATATTAAACGCAATGAAGAGCGAAGTTCCCTTGCGATCGATCAACAACAGCGCCGTATCGCTTTTGCCTATTTTGCTGACCGCATCGGCAAATTCTTTAACTGTTTTAACATCCTGACGGCCCACGCGTTTAATTACATCCCCTTCACGCAATCCACCGCGAAACGCAGGACCGTTTTGTTCGAGCTCTGTGATGACTACGCCGGTTTCATTTTGATTGATGCCGTGTTTCTTTGCCAGATCAGAGTTCAAATTAGCGACATCCATTCCGAGGCGTTCCGAACTTTTCTTGGCTGAAGAATCGTCCTTCAGTGCAACCGGTTCCGACGGAGCTTCCGTCAGAGTAGTCTTGACGCGCATTTCTTTGCCGTCCCGAATCAGCGTGAGCTCCACTTCGGCTCCAGGGTTCTTGGAAACGATCATCTTTCTGAGGTCCGAACTGCTTTCAAATTCTTTTCCACTAACTTTGGTTATCACATCGCCTTGCTGAATATGAGCTTTATCCGCAGGGCTGCCCTGTTGGACATTTGTTACGACGGCCCCTTTGGGTGATTTCAAATTCAGCGCCTTGGCCATTTCTTCGTTAACATCCTGAATACCGACGCCTAAATAACCACGCGTCACCTTACCGTTCTTGATCAACTGGTCCATGATGGATTTGACGGTATTCGACGGAATGGCAAAACCAATTCCCTCATAGCCGCCGCTTTGCGAGAGAATAGCCGCATTGATGCCGACCAATTCTCCGCTCATGTTCACCAGTGCACCCCCGCTGTTGCCCGGATTGATCGCCGCATCCGTCTGCAAAAAATCCACGTCCGAATCCAAACCAACCGATGATCTCGCTATGCCGCTGATGATCCCGGCGGTCACGGTATGACTCAGCGATTTGCTGAACGGATTACCGATTGCAACCGCCCACTGACCGACCTTAATTTGGTCGGAATTTGCAATTTTGACGGCGGGTAGACCTTTTTCGTCAATTTTTACAACGGCAATATCCATGCGCTTGTCGGTTCCGATCAATTTTGCGTCATACGTTTTTCCTGCAGAAAGAGTGATTTTGATTTTGTCGGTTTTTTCAATAACGTGATTATTGGTAACGATATAACCGTCCTCGCTGATAATAACGCCGGACCCGAGGCCCTGCCGTTTTTGCTCTCTTTGAGGCTGGTTATGCGGCGCGCCGAAAAAATTTCCGAATGAATCGTTGTCGCCGAAGAAATCACGGAAAGGATTGTACGCATCGACTTTAACGGTCGCTTCCGTTTCAACCGTTACCACACTGGGTGTAACGAATTCCGCAACGGCGGCGAAGCCTTCACTAAAGTCGCGCATGGCCGTCATTTTTTCCTCTAACTTCATCCGTACTTCTGAATCCGATCCCGCGCGCCCTTTGTGGATCAAATTAAAATTCGCGGTGATCAACATTCCGGCTAATACACCGATCACGATCAGCAAGACTCCGAAAATTATCCGGGAAGATTTTGCAGGTTGCATTGCATGACTCCTGTTAATTATTATTACAGTGATTACTGTATGTGTTTTACGAAACTTCTATTCAAAAGTTTTACCACTTCATATCCGTCGAATTGGCAAAAGATTCGAGTAACTCCTTCTGTTGTTTTGTAAGATTACGCGGAACCGACACCACGACCGTCACCAGCATATCCCCCGTCTTTCTCTTGGACTTCACACCCAGACCGTTAAGTTTAAGCATCGTACCGCTTTGCGTGCCGCCTGGAATTTTTACATCCACATTTCCGCCGTAGACCGTCTTAACGCGAACCGTGCTCCCGAGGGCCATTTGAGCGAAATTGACAGGAACTTCACAATAGATATCGTTGTCCTTTCGAGTGAAAAATTTATCCGGCATGACGCGCACCGTTAACAAAATGTCGCCGCCGCCCGCCGGTGTATGCGCCGGCTGCCGTATACGTAATTGCTCGCCGTCATTGATACCTTCCGGTATTTTCACACGAATGGTCTTGGACGCGTTGCCCATCGCAAAATCAACTTCCCCGCCCAAAACCGCTTTCTCAAACGGAATGGAAAGTTCGACATTCACTTCATTGGCATGCACAGTATTGAACTGATCACTGCCAAAGAACATTTCATCCAGAACATCCGCAAAACCCGGGGTTCGGCCCTGCGTACGCCCCCCGGCGGTATTAAAATTCTTCATGAATTCATTGAGATCGAACCCGTCGGAAAAACCGGTGGACTGAGTATTTCCCGGCCGGCTGCCGAAGCGGCGCATTGCATCGTATTCTTTACGTTTTTTCGGATCGCTCAGGAGATTGTAAGCTTCGGACATTTCCTTGAATTTTTCATCATGGGCTTTGTTACCTTGATTCTTGTCCGGATGATATTTCTTGGCGAGCTTTTTATAAGCGGATTTGATATCTGCTTCGCTCGCCGACTCCGGAACGCCCAATATTTTATAAAAATCTTTCATATAGAACTCAAGTCTTCACGGATTCAATTCAGTCAGAAAAAACCGGCCAATGACGGTCTGCATTCTCTCAAGTTATTCCGGCTTTTTCTTATTTTCCGTTTTCTCTGTTTTCTCTGTTTTCTCTGTTTTCGTTTCGGGCTTTGTATCCTTTTTGCCGCCGTTGTCGGATGGAGGCACGTCTGCTTTCTTGTAATCCGTAATATAGAATCCGGACCCTTTGAACATAAGCCCTGATCCGGAACTGAACTGCCTCTGACTGATCTTGCCGCACACCGGACATTTAGAAACCGGCTCCACATTCATGCTGTGAAATTCCTCAAAAACGTGTCCTTCCGGACACTTATAATCGTAGGTTGGCATTGCAGCAAGTCTCCCAATATTACATTAGCTTGACAAGGATAACTCTATTGTTTCTTATCTTTATCATCGACAACTTCATAATCGGCTTCTTCGACTTTCTTATCTTCTTTTCCGTCCGTCCCCGCTTGCTCAGTTTGCTGACTACCGGCCGCGCCCGACTGTTGATACATCTTGGTGGAAACTTCATTCCAGATCTTGTTCAAAGATTCCGACGAGGATTTCATATTATCCGTATTATCTGCGGTAATGGCGTCGCGAAGTTTTTGCAGTTCTCCCTCGAGGCGGCCTTTTGAATCCGCATCAATCTTATCGCCAAATTCCTTGATATTTTTCTCCGTCTGATACGCCAACGACTCCGCCTGATTTTTGGTGTCTATCTTCTCGCGGCTCTTTTTGTCTTCTTCGGCGTGTTCCTTTGCCTGGTTCACCATTCTTTCAATCTCCTCGGAATTCAGACCGGACGAAGATTCGATACGAATGCTTTGTTCTTTATTTGTCGCCTTATCTTTTGCGGCAACGTGCAAGATGCCGTTGGCATCAATATCAAACGTCACTTCGACTTGCGGTATCCCGCGCGGAGCCGGAGGAATGCCGACTAACTCAAAACGGCCGATCTCCCTGTTGTCTGCGAACATTTGCCGCTCACCCTGACCGACACGAATCGTAACCGCAGTTTGGCTGTCCGAAGCCGTTGAAAAAATCTCGCTCTTTTTCGTCGGAATGGTCGTATTACGCGGAATCATCGTGGTAAATACTCCGCCCAGTGTTTCGATACCCAGTGACAACGGCGTCACATCGAGCAAAAGTACATCCTTAACTTCACCGGCAAGCACGGCGCCTTGAATGCCTGCGCCAACTGCCACGACCTCATCGGGATTCACTCCTTTATGAGGCTCTTTCTTGAATAGATCTTCGACCAGCTGCTGGATTTTCGGAATACGCGTGGAACCGCCGACCAGAATCACTTCGTCAATCTGCGAATACTGCAAACCGGCGTCTTTCATGGCTTGCTCCACGGGTTTGACCGTGCGTTGGATCAAGTCTTCGCAAATCTGTTCAAACTTCGCACGGGTCAAAACGATGTCCAAATGTTTCGGAATACTGTCCACAGCCGTAATGTAAGGCAAATTGATCTGCGTTTGCTGTGAACTCGATATTTCGATCTTTGCTTTTTCCGAGGCGTCTTTGAGGCGCTGTAATGCCATAGCATCCTTACGCAAATCGATACCCTCATTTTTCTTGAATTCGTCGGCGAGCCAGTTCATGACGCGCTCGTCAAAATCATCGCCACCCAAATGCGTATCGCCATTGGTAGCCAGCACTTCAAATACCCCGTCGCCTATCTCCAGAACGGAAATATCAAACGTGCCGCCGCCCAGGTCATACACGGCAATCTTCTCATTGGTCTTCTTGTCAAGGCCGTAAGCCAGTGCCGCGGCCGTCGGCTCATTCAAAATGCGCAGCACATTGAGCCCGGCAATCTTACCCGCGTCTTTGGTTGCTTGCCTTTGGGCATCATTGAAATACGCCGGCACCGTAACTACGGCGTCCGTAACGGGCTGCCCCAGATAATCCTCGGCCGTTTGCTTCATTTTCTGAAGGACCATCGCGGAGATCTCCGGGGGTGAAAAAATTTGATCTCCGATTTTCACCCTGGCAACGCCATTGTCACCGCTAATAACCTCGTAAGGAACCTTCTTGCGCTCTTCAGTGACTTCATCAAACCGGCGTCCCATGAATCGCTTGATCGAAGAAATCGTATTCTTCGGATTTGTGATGGCTTGCCGCTTCGCCGGACCGCCAATCACGCGCTCGCCCACCTTGGTAAACGCCACCACAGAAGGCGTGGTACGTCCGCCCTCGGAGTTCGGGATCACGACAGGCTGCCCGCCTTCCATAATAGAAACGCACGAGTTCGTCGTTCCTAAGTCAATTCCTATGACTTTTCCTTTTGCCATAATTACTTTCCTCCGTTTTTTGGAATATAATTCGTTATGTCTCTTAATTTACTTATTTTGTGCTTTTTGCGCATTATGATACGAACTTCATTAGTTGAATGCAAAGGATATACCCAAATATCGAATATCCAAGTCATTTATTTACAATAAGTAGAAAACACCAAATTACGCTATTTTGTCATGAATAAGAATGGCTAAGCCAAAATGACATGGCACAATCACGGTATGACAATAATGGCAAGATCATTCAGCGGGTATGCTACTTTCCAAATCGACTCCTGGAGAGTCTTGGAAGAACAGAAACAGGAAAGAAGATGGTATTTATCTGTCAGTATTTCTTAATCACAATTTTCTTATGAAAGACTTCTTCGAACAATGTCTTTTTCATATTGACCGCCCACTCTTCGAGGTGGATCTTATCACGGGATTTTATTCTCAGTACAACTTCTTTTGCATGTGATCGACACACAATGCCTGCAATTTTGTTGATGTGACTTCGGTCCAATCCGTCGGCAATTCGCAAAATGCTCGCTAATTTGTTGACGATGAGTTGATCTTTTTCATTAAGGCGGCCGTAGCCTTCGTGCTTCGATTTAGGATGGCTCTTGCGATGATACCGCGCCACATTGGCGATAATTTCTTTTTCCGTATCTGTAAATCCGGGCAATTCGGAATTGCGGATCAGGTAGTACGAATGGCGGTGATGCTGATCGTGCGAAATAAAAAAACCGACCTCATGTAATAGGGCGGCAAATTCCAGAAACTCCCGCTCGCGCGCTCCTAATTTGTGCAGGCTCCTGGTCTGATCAAAAATAGCCAACGACAGTTTGGCGCTCTGATTAGCGTGGTCGGGATCGTAATCAAATGTTTCAGCCAGATGCCTTATGCTTTTAAAACGAAGATTGGATAAATGATCGTGGCGCGAAGATTTCAAAATCCGGTTTTGCAAATAATCGTAAATAATCCCTTCCCGCAAAGCAAACTCCGAAACGGTCATGCGTT
This sequence comes from uncultured Bacteroidota bacterium, assembly GCA_964563165.1. Classification (GTDB taxonomy): domain Bacteria; phylum CLD3; class CLD3; order SB21; family SB21; genus CAZLWA01. Next base: position 54,159 of record CAZLWA010000008.1, read on the forward strand.
TGATATTCAGGACCTCGAAAGATTCCTGAAGAACCAAAGCGCCTGCAACAATGAGATCTACCCGGTTTGGATCTAATCCGAAGATCTTCAAACGCTGCTTCTCGGTTTTCGCTTTTAGGATTTTTTTGACAATTTGCGACAGCTCGTCCTTCGTAAAAGTGAAATTATTGACCGAAGCATTGATTATTTCTTCGCGTATCCCGCGGATCATATTTGCAATGTTCTGAATAGTTCCGGAACTGCCGATGACCGCGTCGTACTTGAATTTCTTGAGCTCGCGTTTAACGGGTGAAAGAAAGCCGACAATATGTTCACGGCATGCGTCGATATCTTTTTCCTTCAAACTTGATTTGTTGAAATACCGCTCCGTGAGGCGCACACACCCGATTTTGAGACTGTTGGAGTATTTCGACTCCCCCTTCAATCCGATCAAGTATTCCACGCTTCCGCCGCCAATGTCAATAGTCAGGACCGGGCGATCAAATACGGGCAGTGCCTGCAGAATTCCCAGATAAATCATTCGCGCTTCTTCAAATCCCGAAATTACCTCAATGGAAATGCCGGTGGCGTCATAGACTTTCTTGACAAATTCAGTCTGATTGAGCGCTTCACGCACTGCGCTCGTGGCAACGGCGCGGATCGGAGCTTTATAGGTTCTCGCGATTTCGGAAAACGTTCTCAGCGTGCCGACGCCTCGCGTCATTGCGTCCGGCGCGATCATCTTCATATCTTTGCCTCCGCTTCCGAGACGAACATTCTCTTTAGCCCGGTCCAGGATCTTGAACTTTCCGTCTTTGAGGATTTCAACAATCACCAGATGAAACGAATGCGTTCCGATATCAATGGCGGCGAGATAACGATTATCCAGCAGTTCTTTTTTGCCGGATGAGAAAAGCGTTTTGAAGGAATTCATTCGCTTGGATTATGATTGGCCGATAAGTTTGAGCTGACGAGGCGTCAGAAGCCATCGCAATTCGCCGCGCGGCGTGGGCATTACTCTTTCCACTTCGATCTTTGCGAGGCTGCCTTTTTTGAAGGAGAGAAGAAATTTATTATTGCCCATAAAATGACCTGCAAGTTTTCCCATGTCCGGCATGTGCCCGACCAGAAGAACGCGGTAGTCGTTTTGAAACGGTTTGAATGCCTCCATCAAATCCGGAACGGACAGCGGCATGCCCAGGGCTTCGCAGACATGAAGTTTACGTGAACAGTCCAGGATGTCGGCAACAATTTCCGCCGTTTCTTTGGCGCGCACCAACGGGCTTGTCAGGATCGCGTTGAATCGCAGACCCATTCGTTTCATGCCTTCCGCTTCATCCCGCATGAGTTTAATGCCTTCATCGGTTAACGGCCTCGCGGCATCCGATTTGATTTTTCCGCCAAGGTCGGCCGCTTCACCGTGCCGTAACAAGAAAATGTCCATAAAGTTCCCCGTATGATTTTGTTAGAAAATAAAAATGGTTTTTCGCCTGCTCTACGCTCCGAATTTTTTCAATTTTCCCGCATTGGCAAGCGCCAACTCGATGATATAATACGACGGAAAATTCCCGAGCTGGCCCCTGGAACATTCTGTTTCATTAAACGCCTGCGCATCGTCGAAGCTGCAAACCCTGGAATAGATCATGAACGGCACCGGGTGCCAGCTGTGGCTTTTCATCGGCGGCGGCGTGGAGTGATCGCCCGTCACCATGATCACATCGGGATTGAGACCGCGCAGCATCGGAATATGCCGGTCCACTTCTTCCATGATCTTGATCTTTCCTTCCGGATTACCGTCTTCCCCATATGAATCGGTTTTCTTAATATGAATAAAGAAGAAATCGTGTTTCGGCCAATTTTCCCTGAGCGTATCAAATTCATCGGCGATTTCCATTCCCGTCTGCAGCACAGTCATTCCAACAACGCTGGCTACGCCGCGATACAACGGATAACTCGCAATGCAAGCCGGAGATAATTTAAATTGTTCCGTCATTGAAGGAATATGCGGAAGCGCCGAGAATCCGCGCATTAAAATACTATTGGCTTTCGGCTCTTTCTCCAAGACCAAATTCGCTTGCGCGATAAATTTGTCCGCGATCTTAGCCATGCGCCTGGAAGCAGAGTCATCGGCAAGCGCTTTAAGCGGCTTGGCCCCTACCACCTGAGGATCCGTATCGCTGATGTTACCATTCAATTTCTTTCCGCGAAAAACAACGACGAAACGGTATTGTTCGCCCGCCTTGATCAACACTTTCACATCGTCAATTTTCTTGATTCTACCGGACAGCATTTCGCACAAGCGCACACATTCCTCAGTTGCAATCCTTCCCGCGCGACGATCGGTCAACAGGCCTTTGGCATCCACCGTGGCGAAATTGCAGCGGGTCGCCACGTCGCCCGGCTGTAACTTGATATCCAATCCCAACGCTTCCAATACCCCGCGGCCGATTTGAATTTGGTCGTCCGCCGGATTGTATCCGAATAATGAAAAATGAGCGGGACCGCTGCCCGGCGTCACGCCGTAAGAAACCGGCATGATACGGCCGCACAGCGATTCCTTCGCGAGCGCATTTAAATTGGGAATGTTTGCCAGTTCTAATTCCGTTTTCGGACGATCCTTCGTTCGGATGCCTCCGAGCCCGTCCAACACGAGCAGGACGATCTTTGTTTCCGTCTTTTGGGCGAGCCTATTGATCAGTTCCAAACGTTCCATATTTGACAGTCCGGCTTTCGATCGGTGAAAATTCGAGAACAAATATAATGGAATATAGTTTGTAATGCAAGAAAAGTGAATGATCGAAATCATCCATTTCTGATATGCCCCATACGGGACCGTCCGGCGGACTGCGTATGATATTGAGCTTATTAACAAATAGTATTGCATTTTCTTAATTTGTGAAATATATTAGGCGATTCAGTGGAATGTCGTCCAACGGTAGGACAATGGACTCTGGATCCATTAATCGGGGTTCGAATCCCTGCATTCCAGCCAACGTATGCATAGGCCGCTGTGGAAGATGATCAGACAAAGGCGAGCGGAAAAAAGACCTTTTTTGTAGATTTAGACGACACACGACCCGGAACCCATGAAAAGAGCACTCCTTTTGATCTTGCTTTCTTCAGCGATGACATTTGCACAGACAGCTAAGCGAGATAGTATCTGGCTTCCCCTGAAACATTTCGTAGGCACATGGCGGGGTGAAGGTGGCGGAGAACCCGGAACAGGAAAATACGAAAGGAGCTATCAATTTGTTTTAGGCAATAACTTTATTGAAATTCGAAACAAATCAACTTATCCCGCGACGGAAAAAAGACCAACCGGTGAAGTGCATGAAGATATCGGATATTTCAGTTACGACGGTGGGATGAAAACGTTTGTCTTACGCCAGTTTCATAAAGAAGGATTTGTCAACCAGTTCATATTGGACAGTATATCGCCCGATAAGAAGACCATTGTATTTGTTACCGAGTCCATTGAGAATATTCCGAAAGGCTGGCGAGCTAAAGAAACCTATCATTTGATTGGCGAAAATGAAATTGAGGAAGTGTTTGAGTTAGCCCCTCCAGACAAAGATTTTTCGATCTATACACGAGTCAAACTTATCAGACAATGACTCTGAAACCGGTAACGATGGGAAAGCAGCCCGTGCAGTGCGCATTCGAAATTGACTTGCATATTAATTGTAAACCCGCTACATTAGTAGTGTTCGAAATACGTTATTAATTTCACCGACCGGGAGGTGTGCACAATGAATTTAGGAATGCCTGAAATTATCATCATTTTTATCGCGGTGTTAGTCCTTTTCGGTGCAAAAAAGATTCCTGAATTTGCACAGAACTTAGGCAAAGGCATCAGAGAGTTTAAAAAGGCCATGAGTTCAACCGAAGAAGAAATCAAAAAAGGACTTTCGGAAACGGACAAGAAGGCCTGACGGCAGTGCTGCAAATATTTTTGATTGGGATCCCGATTTTATCTGCGCGATTAATCGGGATTTTTTATAACTAAATCGTAAAACAGTTTCAGATCTAATGAACAAAACTTTCTCTCAGATTACGGACGAATTGAAATCCGGTCGATCAACCTGCCGCACGCTGGTAGGGAGTTATTTATCAAACATTGAAACGAACCGGGACCTCAACGCACTGATTACCGTAATTAAGAAAGAAAAATTGCTGCAACGCGCCGATGCGATTGATGCTCGGATTAAGGCCGGAAATGCCGGCCCCCTCGCGGGCATGGTCGTCGCGGTCAAGGACGCCATTGTCGTCAAGGATGTGCGCTGTACGGCCGGCTCCAAAATATTGGAAAATTATGTGTCTCCGTACGACGCGACCGCTGTTGAGCGGCTTGAAAACGCAGATGCGATCGTCATCGGCAAAGCGAACATGGATGAATTTGCGATGGGCTCATCCAATGAAAATTCAGCGTACGGCAATGTTCTCAATCCGCTGGACAAAACACGGGTGCCCGGCGGTAGCAGCGGCGGAAGCGTCGTGTCGGTTGCGGCGGGAATGAGCACGACCGGATTGGGTTCGGAAACCGGCGGTTCCGTACGACAGCCCGCGGGTTTTTGCGGTGTGGTCGGCCTGAAACCGACGTACGGAAGAATTTCCCGATACGGTCTGATCGCTTTTGCATCCTCTTTTGATCAAATCGGCCCGATCGGAAACAACGTTGAAGATACGGCGCTGCTAACCCAGGTCATCGCCGGCCTGGACGAGAACGATTCCACGAGCGCAGACGTTTCCGTGCCCCGCTATTTCGAAGAAATGAAAAAAGGTGTCAAGGGATTACGCATTGGAATTCCTAAAGAATATTTCGGCGGCGGACTTGACAAAGAAGTTGAAAATGCCGTGCGGGCGACCATTGAAAAATTAGGCAAAGCCGGAGCGCAAATAACAGAGGTCTCGCTTCCCCATTCGGAATACGGTATTGCGACGTATTATATTTTAGCTACCGCAGAAGCTTCTTCGAATCTAGCGCGCTATGACGGCATTCGTTATTCGCACCGGACTGCACTGGCGGGAAATATTCACGATGTCTTCGTGAAAAGCCGGAGCGAAGCGTTCGGCGAGGAAGTCAAGCGACGGATCATGCTGGGAACGTACGTGTTGAGTGCGGGTTACTACGACGCGTATTACAAAAAAGCTCAAAAGGTCCGCACGCTCATCAAAAAAGATTTTCAGAATGTTTTTGCCGATCGTATCGATTGCCTTCTGGCGCCGACATCCCCTACCGTGGCATTCAAGTTCGGCGAAAAAATGAACGACCCGCTGGCTATGTATTTGTCGGATGTGTATACCGTCAATATCAATATCGCCGGAAATCCCGCCCTGAGCGTACCGAGCGGAATAAATTCCCAGCATATGCCGATCGGAATTCAGGTCATTGCGAATGATTTTGACGAAGCGATGTGTTTCCGTGTCGGATACGCCATTGAAAAATTGTGATGACCTCCTTCGAAAAAACATTTTCGCATTTCTTGCAAACCCGGTACCTTTTGAAATCCTTACAGATTTTTTATATAATTTTGTTTTTGTACGCGTGTTCCTCCAAGATCCCGCAAACAGAAAAGATCACGCTGACCTGGTGGCAATTCTGGGCTGAACCGTATCAGAAGCCTGTTATTCGCGAACTTATCAGCGAGTTTGAGAGACAAAATCCCGGCGTGACCATAGAAATGACCGAGCTCACCTGGCAGGCCGGCCACGACAAAATTTCCGCGGCTTTTGCGGCCGATCGGGCTCCGGATGTACTGGAATTAGGTTCCGATTGGATATCCGAATTTGCATCCAGGAATGTTCTGGCCGATGTTTCAATGTTTACCGATTCGATCAAGAATAGTTTTTTCGGATGGGAGTTATGTCAAATAGGAAAAAACACTTACGGATTTCCGTGGCTGCTCGGGACGCGCGCTTTTTTTTACAATACTGATTTACTGAAGTCTTCCAAACCAATTACAACGTGGAGCGAATTACTCCGGTCCGTTCAAGCGATGCACAGACCTGCCGGAGGCATTTACGGTTTTGGCAATACGAAACGCGAACCGCATCAATTGTATAAGAAGCTCCTTCCTTTCATTTGGACGAACGGCGGAAGCATCATTTCCCCCGACGGAAAGACAGCTGTGATTAATTCACCTCAGAATGTCTTCGCGCTGAATTTCTATTTGGAGCTGTGCGCCTACGGATTATTAGAGAGTCAGAAGATCCTGGACGATAAGTTTGCGGAGGGAAAAATCGGCTGTGTATTCTCCGGCGGCTGGCTGATCAGGAAAATTCAGGATCAGAATCCGGCTCTTCCTTACACCGTCCGGATGATGCCCGGAGTCAACGGCGACCAGACCCGTTCCGGCATTTCATTTTTTGGCGGCGAATACCTTGCGGTCAATGCAAAATCGAAACATGCCGCCTGGGCCAATAAGTTCATTCAGTTTTTAATAAAAAAAGAAAACGCAATGAAGCTATGCAGGATTTCAAAAGTGACATCCCCCGCTGATAAGAAGGGCATTAACGACGCTTACTATGCTGACAATCCGAACGAAAGAACTTTGTACGCACAATTGCAGAATGCGAAATCTCCGCCTCTTCATCCGCACTGGACTGAAATTGAAAATATCATCGAAGATGCGATCGAACAGGCGGTATACAAAACTAAAACTTCGCAGCAAGCGCTTGACGAAGCCAATTCGAAAATTCAGAATATTTTATCAATGAACTCTGATTCCTAAATGATTGTAATGCGGCGTCCGATGAATAAGCTATCACTTTTCCTGCTGTTCGCAGTCCTATCCGCAGCGGCCGTCAGCGGTCAGATCAAGCAGGACCTGGGAAACGTCAATCGCCAGCTCTATTACAAGCCCGGTGATTGGATAACCATTTCCGCAACGCGCTACGCGACGGGCATCGCCGTGAGTTTCAAAACGGCTTACATCGGCACGATCGGCGGGGTGCTCCGGTACGATATCAATAAGAAACACTTCGACTATACGCTGACTTCAGGCAACGGGATGCTGGATAATAACGTACGAGTGGTCGCGTATGACCGGCAGACGGATTTCGTTTGGATCGCGACCAAGAATGGCCTCCAGTTCTTTAATCCCCATTCCGAGCTCTTCACTTCGGCTCCCTACTCTCAGCTCGGCCTGGGCATCAATGAAAATATCGTCTCGATCGGGTTCTCAGATTCAAAGGTATGGATTGAAACCAGCAAGAACTATTATTCAACCAGCAATTCCATCATCGCCCTCTTTAGAGAAAAGACTCCTCCGGAACAAACCGTTTGGTTCGGGCAGCGCGCACTCTCAAAAATCCGGTTGCCCCATATCTTTACCAATCAGGAATCCGGATTTCAGTTTTACGATTCCGAATCCGCGTTCGTGGATATTGATTTTAGAAAATTTCCCGTTTCGTATTATACGTACGACCCATTCGGTAATCTGTGGATCGCAACGCACGGTGCAGGAGCGTGGTGCGCAAAATCGGTTTCGTATCTGGCGGAGCCGCTGTTTTACGGTTTGGCGATGGAAAATGTATCGGCTATGGCCTTTGACGACGCCACGATGTGGCTGGGCGGCAATATGAATTCCAATGGCAATGAGCTTGACGCAGCCAATTCAGGCATCACTGAATGGAATCAGGAAACGGATGAACTCAAATACTATTATTCCGGCATGCGCCTGGGTATCCGCGCGCAACATACGACTGCGATGCTTGCGGATTCACAGAGCATTTGGATCGGAACGGCGGACGGACTGATCCGAAGGACAAAAAAGAATAACTACTGGACCATGTACGGAGCCGGCAGCGGGCTCTATGATCAACATGTCTATTCTCTGGCATTAGCGGATCAGCGGACGCTATTCATCGGAACAGAGCGCGGCCTTAATTACGCCGCATTGGTAGACAAGGACTATTCGATCTACAAGTTCGAGATTTTGGAACTTGCTAATATTGCGATCTTCAAAATTCGCATTGACGACGGAACCCTCTGGCTCGGAACGAGTAACGGCATTTACTCCGTCGACCGGAAGACCGGGGCATGGCTGCATTATAATGCCCTGGGATTCAGCGTACGCGGGACCGCATTGCTCAACCAACGTGTTCGCGGCGTCGCCGAAGACGCTGCTTCGCTCTATTTCGCTTCCGAAATGAGCGTGACACGCTACGACAAAAAGGGTAAAACGTGGGAGTCGATTCCGATCATTTCAGATTTTTTGCAGGCCGGAATCAATGACGCCGTCTGCGATGAGCGCAATCTGTGGATCGCCACGAATTCGGGCGTACTGCGCTTTTCCAAGAAAAATAAGAAATGGATTTACTATGGTGTCCAGGACGGCTTGGCGGACGCGGTGGTCAATGTGATTCTGATTGACGGCGATTATGTATGGTTCGGTACGAATAGAGGGGTGACGCAATTCCACTGGAACGCGCCGCATTTATTGGATTCAGAATAAGAGCGTCATTCTTTATCGCCACCAGCTTGCCGCGCCGCTCAATTTGTTTATCATACTCTGCCGCGCAGGATAAACTTTCGGATTGTTGGAATAACGTATATATTCCTGGTTATAGTCGCTGACCGACTGGCCTAGAAAAACACTCGAGTGTGTCTCATCGCCGTTTCTTAGATCGACGCGCACCGCTTTAGCGTCGCTCACTCCGTATTTTGAGTACGTGGAAGTATCGTCCGAGATAAAACCTTCCCTCTCGCCTTTCACTACATCCTTGAAAAAGGCTTCGATCTTATATTTTGCCGGTTGTCCCGTGTCGGGTGCCGCAAATATCCACACCGAATCCTGTTTTGCGATGGTAACGGAAAGATTATCCTTCCAAATAGTAAACGATGTCACGTCATCCGGTTTGAATGCGAACACGGGTTCAATGCGTACTTCATACCTTCTTTGGCGATATTGGGAGTAGACCAGCAAGATCAGCAACACCGATAGAATTCCAATGTACGGAACCCACATCTTTTGTTTGTTGCTAAGCATATAACTCCTCCAGCATTTTTCGCTTATCCCGGTTGCGTTTCCATTTATACAGGCCGAGCAGCATTACGAGTATCGCCGGTAAAAATACGTTAAGCCATTTCCATGTGCGGCGTGCGGCGGCGGAAAGTTCTTCCAGCGGCCGCAGTGTAATGTCGCGCGAACGGATCTGAATCAACTCCTTGTCCCCCGCCAGGTAATCAACGGCATTTAAAATAAAATCCGTATTCTCCTGAATTCCGCCCGCCCTCTTGTCGTTGAAGAACTGATTGTCGGAAATGACGATCACCTGCGCGGAAGTGTTAACCGGAATGAAATTCGGTCGCGATGTGAAACGAACGCTGTCCTTAAAGAAGCTCGTAACGCTGCCTTCTGCCAAAACCGCTACGGCTTTGGACGGAAACGGAAACACGCGCATCATCGGGTTCTCAGTCGGCTGAAGTTGGTAAAAGGGCCCTTGCAATAGTCCCGTCTTATCTGACGTATACATCAGCGGTGTAAATTGGACGCTCGCGTTCCCGCTGGGCGAGATTTCACTTACGAAGAACACACGCGCTTGCGTCATTTTTCGGGTGAGGATACTTTCTTTATTGAATTTCTGAATCAGCGGCAGCGGCGGATAATCGACGGCGCTACGGACGGTAAAAATCCCCTGCTGACTCTGCATTTGTATCTGACTGCATTTTTGATCAATGATCAAATCCTTTCCGATGATAATGCCGATATTCTCGAGAAATGAATATACATTGGACCGGATATTCATCGCAAAGCCCTGTTGAAGAAAATCTTTCACCGATCCCTGACCAAGAAACAGTTTTCCGCCGCGCATGATAAACTGATCCAGGCGATACAATTCATCCGCTTTCACCGAATCCGACACGCCGTTCATGATGATCATCGCCACATCGTCCGGAATCTCATTGGACAAGCTGAGTGCGCGAATGTTATAGATCTGGCGTAAAAAACGGGAGAGATTCTGTGTGGTCACTTCTTCATTTTCCGTTGAGATTATTCCGACATTTTTTAAGCCGGCCGCGGAGATCTTTTTGATCGTTGATGTAATACTGTATTCAAGGCCCTGCGTGGTTTGAATGACCGGCACGGTTTCCTTTTTATCATTATACAGGAGGACCAAACCCATGAATACATTCTTAATTTCCATTTTATCGTTTTCAATGGCCTGCAGCTGAACCGGCGGAATATTGTAAGTATGCGCTTGCTGCTGAGCCTTTTCATCGTGATCGGGATTGATGAATTCAAATTGAAAACGTCCGTCCGAATACGCCTGATACTCTTCCAGTAAATCCTGCAGATATCTTCGCGCATTGGCGTAGTTGCCGGGCAGGTCGCCTGAAAAATAGACTTTCGCAATCAACCGTTCCTTGAGCTTGCCGATGACTTCTTTACTGGATTCGGATAGGGAGTACATTTTGTTTTCGGTAACGTCCCATCGGTGGAATAGGTCTATGGACACCAGATTGAGAACAACGGCAATCGCACCAATAAGAAGAAAATAATTAATGAACTGATTCTTGTTGGTTATTTTTAGCATCGGGTTACTCCCATTTTTACAATCTCGTGCTTCCCTGCGCATGCACCGGAACACCGTGCAGAACCTACTTCCATTTCCTCATTTCCATTATCCTGGTACTGAGCAATAAGAAGAAAACGATAACCGAGGTGAAATAGACGATGTTTCGCGAATCAATAACCCCGCGGGAAATGTTTTCTAAATGATAGTCAATGCTGATGAATTGGAATACGGAAGCCATGAACGTAGGCATAAAAATCAAAACTTTTTCCAGGATAAATAAGATAAAAATGATCAAAAAACTGATGAGAAATGCCGTAACCTGATTCTGCGTGATCGCGCTGCCGAATACGCCGACGGCCGCATACACTGCACCAACCAGCAGCAGTCCGGCATATCCGGACAACAGGGCGCCGGTGTCAATATTTTTTCCGACCATCAGGAGAGTAAAGAAATGTATAAACGAAAATAGCAATGCGATGGCGATGATGGTCAGCGCTGCCAGAAATTTTCCCACAACAATTTGCCCGTCCGTCAGCGGCAGCGTTGTCAGAAATTCCATCGTTCCTGCATTGCGCTCCCGCGCGATAAGCCCCATCGTGATCGCCGGCACAAAGAAAATGTACACCAGCGGGATGATATCAAATAACGTCCGCAAGTCAGACTGGTTGGTGAGGAAAAACGTGTTGCTGAAAAACCAGGCCGAGATCAACGTGAAAACAACCAGCACGATGTAAGCGACCGGGCTGTTAAAAGAAGATGCCATTTCCTTCCTGTAAATGATCTTGATATTATCCATGAAGGCTGTCCCCTTCCAAAGTGAGTTTACGGAATACTTCCTCAAGACTGATTTTCTGCCGGCTCATTTCCAGAATCGTCCACTTATTCTTAACCGCGTAGTCATAAATTTCTTTTCGCGGATCCACGGCATTGGGATACTCGAGGACGGCTGAAACCGATCCGTCGTTCAATGCGATCTTTGACACATGAACATTGTGAATATCGGCCTGGATCTTTCTAATCGACGCTTCCGCGGCGTTTTGCAGTTCCAGCGTTAGGACGGTCTTGCCTTTAAAGCTGTTCATCAATTCCTCGGTCGTTCCGTTGGCGACGATTTGTCCTTTATTGATAATGACCATACGGTCCGCGGTGGCTTGAATCTCCTGCAGGATGTGGCTCGACATGATGAGCGTTTTTTTCTTTCCGAGATTCTTAATGAGCTCACGGATTTCCACGATTTGATTAGGATCCAGTCCGCTGGAGGGTTCGTCCAGGATCAATATTTTCGGATCGTGAAAAATGGCCTGAGCCAGACCGACGCGCTGACGGTAGCCTTTGGATAGCTCGGATATATATTTGTGCATCACGCCGCGCAGTCCGCACACTTCGATGACCTCGGTCAAACGGGATTTGAATTTTGCGGGATTTAATTTTCTGGCTTCCGAAACAAATTTTAGAAAATCATAAACGGTCATTTCCTGATACAGCGGATTCAATTCCGGCAGGTAACCGATCAGCTTCCTGATCTCCAGTGAGTGGTCCAGGACATTGAGATCATCGACAAACACATTCCCGGACGTCGGCGCAAGAAACGAGGTGATAATTTTTAATGTCGTCGACTTCCCCGCCCCGTTGGGACCGAGAAACCCGAGAATTTCGCCGTCCTTGATCTCAAAATTGATGCCGCTGACCGCGCGCACGCTGCCGTAATCCTTCGTAAGATTTTCAACTCGAATCATGCGTGAACTCCTTGGTATCGCGATTGGTCAATGGCCTGAAGCAGAAGATGCAGACAATGACTCCCCTTATGATCGCGGATATTTAAGCGGGCTAATAATAGAAAACGAAATTAAAAATGTCAAGAGACAATATTATCGGACCGATTGAGAGAAAGGTGCCGTTCGAGCAAACCAATTCTCGATCTTTGTCCGAGAGGACAGCTTGAGAGAACAGACACATCTCTGACAAATGGGATTGTTTTCAATATCCAAATCTTTCCTAAACTGAACGGCCCCGCTTGAGTTTAGAATGTTAGAAAGATTTTCTTCGAAAATGTTTCCATACGACGCATGAAAAAAACATGGTCTTACGTGTCCGTCGGTTTCTACCACAGCCGAGACCCACGGTGCGTTACACGGCGGGCTGTTGTGCCTTCCGCCATCGTGCCATGCCGCATAATAGTCGTAGATGCGCAGCAGTTTATCGGGCGTTTCGGCGATAAATTTCGAATCAAAATCTCTCTTGTAATTTGCGGATATCGTTTTTAGAATAGTTTTCAAATTTCTTAACTCTTCGATCGATAGCATGATGTTATTTTTCTGCTCGGCGTCAAATGATCCGCGATGATTGAAGGCATGGGTTGAGATATCGGCCGCCAGGAAACTAATTTGGTCGAAACCGATTTCATGCGCCGCGTCAATGATAGTTGGCCAATCGGTAAAATTCATTTTTTGAATGACACACCGACCGGCTATTCGAAAATCTTTTTCCAGTTTCTTGACACTCTGAACGCCCTTCTTTATTTTATCAAAACCACCCGGAATTCCCCTGACAGCATCGTGAATCTCTTTCGATCCATCTAATGAGACGATGACTTCATCGGTAAACCTGATAATCTGTTCGGCGAAGCGGTCCAGCAATAAACCGCTCGACAGAACGGTTATTTTAATGTTGTTGTCTTTAAGCAGTTTGCAGAAGTCAAACAATCTGGGATGCATTAATGCCTCTCCGCCGGACATAACGACCCGCCTCGTTTTCAGGATTTTTAAGTTTACCAGAAGTTTTTTGACGGTAGTCTCATCCCATTCCTGCTTGTGCCCGTTATTTTTCCAAATATCGCACATCATGCATCGGCAATTGCAGGCACTGTGCGGCATGAGTATAACAATGGGAAGGGATCGGAGCCGGTTTCCGGGGGAGTTTAGTATGTGCCTGACAATGTTCATACTCAATTTTAAAATACAGGATTGATTTGGGTTTTTGGTCCCGTTTTCCGGGCCAAAGAATACGGATTTCTTCCGGTAACTATTAACTGAAGGGCTTTCCGAGTAGCTCTTGCTTTGCGCCATTCCCCGTTTTTTATTTGAGCGATCCAGTTTCCGATCAGAGACCATACGAAAAAGAAGAGATGAATCCGGTTAAAGTGCCCGGACGTAACGAGAAAATATCCTAAAGAGATCACCCGGCGAAAGTAGGATAATTCCTCCGGAATTCTATTGTCCGGGATCCGGTGATGATAGGCCCTGGCATCGGCAACTATGTGGAGAGGATTTGGAAAATTTATGGTAACTCCGTAGTTATCTCCGATTCCAAATTGATCCAGCACCTCATCAAAAGTAAATTCTAACAGCCATTGCCTTCTGACAATGGCCGCTCCAAGACTGTAAACCGTCACTTCGATAGCGTCCCCGCTAAACCTCGTATTAATCGGCCAGCCGGCCAATGACAAGCTGTTACCGCGTTTTCGATAAAATTCCAAAATTGGCTGAACAAACATCTTGTTAAAGTTCCGCGCCTGCCATTGATCCAACTCACACCATAAGGGCCACTGAAATATAAAATGCCACAGCAGTGACCAGGCCGAAGGGGTTGGATAAGCATATTGCCATTCGCCGATATCATTTTTTTCCATGAAATACCCCGAAGCCGCACCCACCTTGCTATTTCGAGACACATAATCCATGACCGATTGAACGTAAGTCTGCGGGAGTTGTACATCATCGTCGCATAAAAAAATCCAATCTGATTTTGCCGCTTGAATTCCGATATTTCTTTGCAAACACACCGACGACGCCGAAAAGAGATGCGTGACCGGCACACCCTTGCACCAGTCTTCAACCTGTGACTTGTCACCGGTTGCCTCGCTTCCATCGACAATAATAATTTCTGACAACGGGAACGTTTGCTTCTGCAGGGATTTCAACAATCGTTTGAGACTGTCCATGCGATTATACGTTGGAATAACCGCGCTGACATTCAAGCTTCTATCATGGTCCATAATGGATTCTGTTGCAGATAATTTTTCGGAACGATTGACCGAATTCTTTCCATGAGGGTCTTCACATCCAGTGAAATCCACTTAGCAACTTTATTGACCCGCATATTTGAAACCAATCCGATCTGAGGACATATCTCCGAATCCACGACTCGTGGCGAGCCTTCGTGAAGAAGGAGCTTCATATCACAAGAAGAGGATGCGACAAGGTTCTCCCACCAGTTGGCATGCCGGATGGGTAAAATAAGAAGATCTGCGGCCGTGTCGAGCTTAATCAAACCGGAATAATCACTCAATTTGAAAATGTCGACCGCATTGGAAGAAGCCATTTGGAAAATTTCTTTCGGCGATGCCAGACCGGTTCGGTGCGCCGCGTGCATTTCCTCCCACAGTGTAGGTGACCCGCTTGCCGTTGAATCCGTACCGAGCGCGACTTTCAAGCGGGATTTGAGCTTAGCCATTGGCGCGGTTCGTTTGAACAAAAACAGATTGGATGAAGGACACCACACGAGCGATACTCTTCGCAATGCCAATTTCTCTATTTGAGTTTCCGACAGGGCCACGCCGTGAACCAAGACCGTATTGGCATTCAAAATCCCCATGGCATCCAGTTGATCAATTTCTGAAAAGGTTTTCTCATCGAAGCCCTCGGCCGCGTGAAAAACGAACGGATAGCCATTTTTAAATAGTTTACGGCTTACTTTTTTGTCCATATAAAGAGAGTGCGCCCAGGTGATGCGTTTGACAATTCTGATCGGAAAATGTTTTTTGTCGAAAAGAGCGTGATAGGAATTATGATGAACAGCCACGGAGACGCCTGAGATCAGATTTTTAACCGCGCTCCACCACAAACAAACCTCTAAAGGCACTTTCTGTAACGCTTTAATAACGGCAGCATCCTGTGAGTGAATATCCAAAGCCCAATCCAGACTGCTGGCATACGGCGGTCTGCCCAGCCGCGGAAACAGATTCAATTCAAAATGATCATGCGCATTGACCAAGGCCGGATAGAGATAATGTCCATCAAAATCAATTGAAACTTCTTTTTGATTCAAACAGAACTGTTTTCCGATTCCGGCAATGCGCCCATTCCTGATTCGAATGTCACCGTAATTTTCTATATCATGATTCACCCATCGCAGATTTTTTAATAATAGATTCATCCGCTCATAATTTTTTAATTTTCATGGCAAAGACCAACGGAACTTCTTTATACAACCGCTCAATAAAACCGTCTAAGACAAGTTTATTTTCCGATAAGCATGTAATATACGATTCAAAAAAATGAACTGAATGAGCGATTTCGAAAAGCCGCCGGGTAACCGGGTCACGAAAAGTCCTTTTGGCTCCCAGCAAAGTGCCAAACGGATGAAAATCGGAGATCAAAATATTTCCATCCGCTCTAAGGACGCGGGCCATTTCACCGATCGCCGGTCCGATCTCAGGAAGATGAGCCATGACGAGCGAACAAACAATGAGATCAAAACTGTGATCCGAAAATGGCAGATATTCAGCGTCCGCCCGGATAAAGCTAAATCCCTTACCGGCAGCCAGCGTATGGGCTTTTGCGATCATCGCTAAACTGAGATCCATTCCGATGACTTTTTGCGGATGTTGCTTGAGCACCTCACGTCCAAAATATCCTGTCCCGCATCCGATATCAAGCACGCACGCATGAGTGACATTGGGCATCAATTTATTCAAGGATTCGATACTTAGGGTACGCACCGGATTTTTTTCATCGTCATAATGGCTCGACCACAAGTCATATCCCTCTCTGGCATTCACCAGAGTCGGCGCATCGGCAATAAGATTTTTAAATTTCTTTATCATGGACAAATTTACAAACCCTCAATTTCGGGCCTCCGGTATTTCAGCCAGTACTTTTGTAAAACTTTTAATTCGTAAGGCAAAGCAAAAACATTAAGTTTGTATCTAAGACCGGATAGTGCTTTCATCATGCGCCTCTGTAATCCCGTGAGTTTGTAATCGGTCAATGTGGGATATCGGGCATTCACGATCGTTTCAAATTCATGGATCTTTCGTACCATCGCAGGTTTTAACCAAGGGGTCAGCGGATTTCGATGATGATCAAATGTGAGCCATTGCGGGTCCAACCAATCATCCAGATGTTTTGGATAGGAAAACCCCTCCCTCAGTGCCTGGCGAAACAGCTCAGACCCTTCTGTGGGCACCGGGCTGTAGATATAGATGATAACTTCGGTATCGGAATTGATTGATTTTATTTCTTTGATAAATCGAATATCGGCATCGATCTGATCCCATACTTCACGTTCAGTGGGAGCAGGAAAGCCGAGTACAAATGAATATTCCGGAACGATCCCGAATTTCCTGATTCGACAGGCAAAAGCCCTGATCTTTTCTCCGGATTGGCTGCCGCCCTTGTCCATCTTCTTTAAAAGCGCATCATTACCGCTTTCCGCGCCGAAAAAGATCATCCGGCAGCCGGAATCCGCTATGCGCTGTAAGGACTCATCTGAATATTTATCCATCGTGTCAATGCGGCCTTCTGCCCACCAATTCATGTTCTCATTTTTGATCAATTTTGCAAATTCAACGCTCCGTTTTTCAGATACAAAAAAATTATTATCATGAAAATTAAATGCGTTGATGCCATACTTGTTTCTTAGAAATTTCAGATCGCGCGTAACCCGCTCAGCGGATTTTCCTTTCCAGCCTGCCTCAAATATAGGCACCACTCCGCAAAACGAGCAGGTAAACGGGCAACCGATGCTCGAATGGTACGCGGCAGTCCTTGTTCCTAAAAATGTTTTTCCCAAATATCCTTCGATCGAGTAAAATCTATTGAGGGTATCATACGGAAGATCCGGCAATTGATCCTGATCCGTCAAAGCGCCTTTCGGAGTTCGTGTAATTTCTCCGTTCCTTTCAAAAACCAGATTCTCAATTTGATCATAAGGAGAATTGTTTTCCAAGGCTTTTAGAAGGGATGGAAAGGCATGATCGCCGGGGCCGTTAACCACCCAATCAACATAACCGGACCGGGCTACCACGTCATGCTGATTGGAGGCAAAATATCCGCCCCAAATAATTTTTACCTGCGGATATGATTTTCGAACTTCTCTGCTGAACGGGATTGCCTGCCTGGTCTGCGGACCCGGCATGACTGTCAAACAAAAATATCCGAACTCCCCTGACTCGAGATATTGCTTGATGGTGGTTAAAGGATCCGGCTCGCGATTACCATCCACCACCACGTATTCGAATTTGTTTTCAATGGAAGCCGCGATTTGTAAAATCGCATTTGGGATAATTTTCGCGTATTCAGCCGCCCGCGGATTAAATAGAATGATTTTTTTCATTTGATACTGCTTTGGAAGTACAGGTCTGCATACTCATGGACCGTTTCTTCCATCGGTTTGACGCAAGCGGGTTCAAAAGTCAGTCTCGATGACAATAGTTTTAAAAGTGTGGATACGATTTCTTCTTTAGCCTTGCAGATGAATGATTTTTCGCAAGAAGGAATATAGCCGACCTTAAAGGACACCGTGTGCATGCCGCATTGAAGCGATTCCATAAAGACATATCCCTGGCTCTCGTACGAGGACGTGTGTAACAAGATCTTAGATTTCCACATATATTTGATGACTTCAATGCGAGGCAACGATCCGAGGAGTTCGACGGTGTCTTCTAAACCCCACCGCTGAATCTTCATGAGCAGTCGATCGTATTCTTCACCCTCACCGATCAGGACGACTTTCAAAGCTGTCAATTTATTCTTCAGTTCCATAACGCAATCGAGAAACAAATCATAATTCTTCAACAAGGTCAGTGATCCGACACCCAGGATATCGATGTGACGAGATTGTCCGTTCCCCTGTTTGAGAATTTCATCACGGTCAATTCCCCACGGAATGGCCGGCACATTTTGCTGAATGCTGAGCTGCTTGTTGAAACATTCCGTTGTAAACGGCGAAACGCCCGCTAATTGAACTTTCTTGAAATCTACAAGGAAATGCATCCAGTTCTTCTTCAAGGCATCCTGCCCCATGATCGTGACCACCTGTCTTATGTGAAACATTCGAGCTAACCAAAATCCTAATAAAGAAGCCTCACCGATCCAAAAAGAATGGATAAGTTGGACATCATACATTCGCAGGATAGCGATCGCCTGTTTGAAGACGAGCCACCAATTATAGAGACGAAACAGATGAGCCCGGTTTCTTCCACCGGCAGAAAACACTTTCATACCCTCCCATGTGTAGTGTATCTTTTCATACGGATACTGAAAAGCAATAATATAGATCTCCTCTCTTTGGACAATCTTTGTCAGCGCCCGAAAATAGTTTTGTAAATAGGGCAAGCAGGTTGAATCATTTTCATCTTTCGGGAAGCCCGGTATGAGAAAGACGATTTTAATTTCTGCTTTCATATTGCGTGCAGCGGCTTTTGTATCATTCTAAGTTCTTTGTAAAGATCAAATACCGTCTCCGGTAAATGTCGGCTCAAACAGTGAACATCCCCATACCGGCATTGAGGCTCCATGCATGCCCCGCAAGCCAGATCTCCGGAATGCAAACACCGTGAATGCGGACCAACGGGACGTGACCAATCATGCCGGCTGGAACCCAATAAAGCGATCGTGGGCACTCCGGAAGCCCATGCTATATGCATCAGACCCGAATCTTCGCTGACGATCATCGAAGCCATTTGAACTGACGCAATAGCGATTGTCAGTGAAGTCTTGCCTGTCAAGTCAATGCACCTGTCTCCGATCTCGCATGATAAATATTTTGCTTTTTCATTCACCTGCTTTGTTCCAAGAAAAAGAAAATTCACGGGTTCTATTGAGCGTATCCGTTGGGCGAGTTTAACATAATGGTCAAGCGGCCAATTTCGCGTTGCCCAGCGTCCCGCAGGATTCAATATGACTAACCGGTCGTAACCATTCCATCCGTTTTGCAATAACAGATCCTTCGCCCGCGCATTCACTGATTTTTTTAAGGGAATCTCAAAACACAATTGCAAATCGGTAAAACCGATTTCATGGAAGACTTCCAGTGTGCGGGTGCAGGCGGACTTAGGGGAAAAACGATCAAATTCTCCCCAGGACAGCGGATTTGCCAGGATACGAATGATGCGGCTTATTCTATTTCGCTGTAAATCAATAATCACATCATACTTTGCTTTTCTTATTTTATAACCCCACGTGATGACCTCCATCAACTTATGAGCTCTTCCATTCCCGTCAGATATTCCATAGATTTGATTAAAAATATTTGTTGCCTGAGGAAGTTCCGTATTCGATTGATACGTCAGAAAATCAATTTGAGAATCCGGATATTGCTCCCGAAGGGCCCTACAGGAGGGAAACGTTATAGCTACATCCCCGACTGCGTAAAAACGGATTATTAAAATCCTATTCGGCGGATCGGACGAATGCCACGGTTTGAATGACCGCGATTCTTCAGTATATTTATTCATACACATTTCTATTCAGACCTGCACGAGATGTGTTTCCAGATCAAAAACTGAATAAACTTTCGGAATATACTCGTCATGGTGAGTGAGGATAACGGTCGTTTTATTTTGTCGGTCGAGCCAAATGTTCCGCCACAATGTTTCTTCCAGTTCCGGTTCCAACATCGAATTCGCCTCGTCCAGGATGAGAATATCGGGATCAGCAGCCAGCGCTCTGGCAATAGCTACTCTTGATTTTTGCCCGCCGCTCAGCGTCAATCCCCGTTCTCCGATCAGCGTACTTAATGAAAGCGGCAGGTCCGCAATGAATTGATCGAGACAACAAATTTTTACTATATGATCCAATCGGGCTTCACAATTCGGTCTTTCTAACAGGATATTTTCCTTCAGGGTCCCGTGAAATAGAAACGGATCCTGGCCGACGTATCCGATATGCGAGCGTAGGTCTTGTATGTCCCATTCGCGAACGGGCGTGCCGTCCACACACACGTCACCTGACTGAGGCTGATAAAACCCCATTAGCAAATTGGCAATGGTTGATTTTCCGCTGCCGGAAGGTCCTTTGATCAGTATCCACGATCCCGCTTCGAATTCAAAATTGATATCCAAAAAAACTTTTCTCTCAGAAGAATATTCAAAGGATAAATTCCGGAAAGTAATTTGACCTCTCACATGCGTTTGGCGATGGAAGCCACCGCTTTGTCCGGTATCGAGCCGCTCGTCCACCAGACTCATCGTTCGTGAAACAGCGCCTAAGATCGATTGAATTGAAAAAATCAAACGTCCCGTCGAGAGTATGGTCATGGTCATAGAATACGCGTACATATAGAAAGCGATACTTCCGCCGACAGACCAGCCCGGAATCGTTATTCCTGAAATCCCTATGTAAAAAATCATTAAGAGAATTCCGGATAGCAGCATGCGTACGATCAGATTGATACGCGGATTCAACGCAGTCGACTTCATCTCCGTCTGAAAGGCTTCGTCCTGGCGTTTGAAATAACGTTGCATGACGAAAGGCTGCTGAAGAAAAGCCTGAACTTCTCTGATGGCGATCAACGATTCTTCAAAAATGGCGTTGGCTTCCGCGTGGCGTTCCTGAATATCCATTGAAAGCAACCGGAATTTCCTGCTGTAAAATACAATTGCCGGTAAAGACAAAACAATAATGGCCAAGACCAGCAAGGTTGCCATGACATTGATCTTGCACATAAGAATGATACAGCCGATCTTAAATAACGTGTTTTGATAGAGTGGGGTCAAAACAGACGTACATAGCGTCTGAATTTTTCCCAGGTCCTCCGTAGCCAAAGAAGTCAGAGCACCTGTTTTTGAATCTTTATGGAAAGACAGCGGCTGACGGATGAGTACTCGGAATAAATTGAGGCGTAAGGAGTTTCGAAGCTTGAAACCGATTTTTTGCGTCATGGTTTCAACATGCACGCCAAGAAATGCGGCGATCACGAACAGAATTATCAAAAGCGCTATAAAATAGTTTAACTCAAAATAAAAATCTTCGCGGCCCATATTCGTATCCACCATAAGCTTGAGGAGCCACGGATAAATCAGATAAGAAATGGAAAGGAAACTCATGGACATTATCAATAAAATAATTTTCCACTTCGATTCGTTCAAATGCTTGAAAAGGAATAAAACTTGAGTCATTTTTTTATAAAGTCCTTTCATAAATATCGTACCCGTGGATAAGCGGTCAAGTAGACATTCAGATTATCATTTTAAGGAAGCATTCTTTTTTTACCCATATTCAGGTGCCAAATATTTACCGTCAGAATAAAATGATCCGCCCAGTGATTGAGTGCCACATGCCGCAAACGCCTTCATCCATTCGTGTCAACCAGCCATTAAGCTTTGGGAAGCGGATCGGAAACCCTTTGTGCTGCGGCGGCGTACTGAGTGAACCGAGTCCTTCCAATTGTTTTTATTGTCGGCATTCTAATTTTTTAAAACGAATAACTCATTATATTGCTTCACGTGACTGAGCAGGCTTGAATTTTAAAGCGGCAATAAAATAAACCATACTGAAAAGATAAAACGATAATAAAAAACGATTTTCAAAAGTTGGAAACATGAAAAACTTAATCACTATGCTCGTTATGATTACGAGGGTCAATTGAAACCAAGTATCCTCACCTATTGTCATATAAATTGAACTGGAAATACGCACTAGTACTAGAATGAATATGAATGATGAAAAATAAGAATATTGAAGGGAATTTACACCCCTCAATAGACCAGCTGCATAATCGCCAATTGAAATTGGACCTTTAAAAGATGCAGGCGAAACCTGCTGGGGAACAAAAGCAAGCTGCCAAGTATAAATTTCGACATTCCAAACAATAAACAAATAAATGAAGATTGAACAGATAATAACTGAAAGATAGTTTATCATTCCGACCTTAAACATCGGCTTAGGGAAATATTTTAAAAAGGTGGCGAGAATCATAGTGAAAATGATATTATCAAGCCTCACAAAAATACTTATGAGTAACAAAATTGAACACGTATTAAATGATTTTTTCTGAACTAAAAAATATAAAGCACTAAAAATTACTGCCGTCGAAAGAGCATCGGGTGTTGACAGTCTCGTGACTTCAAGCAATGGAGGAAACAATAGTATGAGAACAGACAGAAACAGGCTCCACAGAAAAGATAGATAATATGCGATCCAAAAAAAAACAATTAAACCAATAACAAAATACGATACTATAGATGGAATGTATGTTGCGGTAGTCAATAAAAAACCCATTTTATAATGAAGTAAGTAAATCGAAAACACATACAGAGGCTTAATCGTATATAGAGGCAATTGTTGATAGAAAAATTCAGAGTTATTGGAAAGCGTCTCTCTGTAGGTCGAACCTGTAACTAAGTCTTCATATGTTTTTTCGGAGGTTTCTTTCTTAGCCGTAAGATATGTTTGAACGTGAATAGAATCTATGTTTTCTGTTGTCATGGAGATCGCAGCGGCAATATATGGCAACATATCCCAATTATATAAAGGTTTTTTTGATAAGAGAAGTGATAGATAAAATAAAATCAATAAATAAATACTAAAAATTACTAAATTACGTTTCCTCATTACTTTCATCTCGATTCTTAATAGCATTTTACCGTCAAAATAAAATGATCCGCCCAGTGATTGAATGGCCACAGGCCGCAAACGCCTTCATCGATTCGCGTCAACCCCGCATAAAGCTTGGGAAACCGGATCGGAAAATCGTTGTGATGCGGCGGCGGACTGAGTGAAGCCAGTCCTTCTAATTTTATTTTCTCAAAGTTGTTTCCTAGTGCTTTCAAAACTTGTTCAGGAGAAAAATAATAACAGTTGAAATTCACGCCTTCGATATGCGCCAAAGAGCCGCTGCGCCTTAAACGGCGCGTGGCCAATTTCCACCGGCCTCTTAGCAGCATCAAAAGTTCCCACGGACAGATGCGCGGCATGATCACCCATGTCACATGAGCGCCCGGATTCAGAAGTTCCGGCAGCAAGGCAGTGACGTCACGTAAATCTTCGATACAATTGAGTCCGCCGAAATTGCTGAATACATAATCGAATGTGCGAGGTTTGAGCGAACGCAAATCGGTGAACGAACATTGTTGTGCGGAAACTTTATCAGTGACCTGCGCTAGCTGCACTTTTTCCTTCAGCCTCTGGATCATTGCGTCGGAAAGGTCCGTTGCATGCACGGAGTAGCCGAGTTGGGCAAAAAAAACAGCATCCGTTCCTGTACCGGCATTCAACTCCAGTATTCGATCTCCGGGTTTTAGAAACTGCAAAACGTGCCGGCGTACGCGTTCGCGCATCCACTTTAGAATCGCATTGGTTTCTTCATAAGCGTCATATCCTGTAGACTGTATTGAGAACGCCTCATGGACACGTTCCAGGTTTTGTCCCGATTGTGTTGATTGGCCGTTCATGCTATTTCGGGCCGCTTTCTAAACATGTGGAAGAATAATGCTATTTTGAAAATCATGTACCTTACCGCATGCCAAGTTAATCTCGGGAGCAGTAGCCACGGTTCACGCTTGAACGCAAGTAAAAACCGGTATTCCGCATGAACAAAACGGTGGAGCGTTTTATAAAACGTCCGTTCATACGTGCCCGTAAACATCAAGTCCAGATCATCCGAATCCGTCCAATGGGTCTTGGCCTTCATGTCGCTTTTGACGGCTTCGTAAAATTTCGTTCCCGGCAAGGGATAAGAAACTGAAATCCCCAATTCGTCCGGCAGGCATTCACGAACCATTTTTCGGGTCCATTGAATATCCCGCCAGGTCTCTCCGGTATAACCGAATTGAATAAAGAATCCAATTTCCAATCCGGCCAAGCGTGCTTTCCGCGTCGCTTCATAGATTTGCTCGACACGGGTCCCCTTTTCCATCGCATCTAGAATTCTTTGACTTCCCGATTCCGCGCCGATCCAAATCGTTTCGCATCCGGAATCGCGCAGCAGCTGAATCGTATTGTTCTTTAGCAAAAGATCCGCGCGTGTCAGGCATTTATAAGGAATCTGAATTCCCATCGTGGCACTTACGCTGGCAAATTCTTCGAGCCATCCCGGTTTCAAACCGAAAATATCATCCGTGATCCAGATATGATCGACGCGATGCGTTTCCTTCAGCATCTTGAACCGGCGGGCAATGTTTTGAGGCGACAGGCTGTGATAAATCTGCCCGTAGATCGGTTTTGCACACCAATTGCAATGATATGGACATCCGCGGGTCGTCGAAATATTTAAAGAAAAATAACCGTGATGATCGTTCCATATTTTCCGATAGCGGTCGATGTCTACAAAAGAAAAATCGGGATCGGGCAAATGATCCAAATTATCAATAAATGCACGCTTAGCGGTTGCATGAACTTCGCCTTTCTCAAGAAACCTAATCCCATCGATTTTTTCTTTAACATCACTAAAATGATTATCGGCAAACGATTGAACGATTTCCTGAAGCGTCATTTCGCCTTCTCCGCACAATGCGGCGTCGCAGCCGGCTTCCAAATACGGAAGCGTGTGGTCTGTTGCATCGGAACTGTAAATGACCGTAGGAATGGATAAGCGCTTTGCAAGACGAATCATATCCAGAGCGGCTTCCCGCATGTTCGACAGGCACATCTTTGTAAGATAATTGAATTCGTCGTCGTAGATGACCACGAGGTCCGGTCGAAACGCAGACACCGCTTTGCCGAACGCATTCAGGTTATGCTCAGCCATGCCGTCCACGAAAAAAATTTCATGGCCGGCATTGTTTAACAGTGCCGCCGCGTATAAGGTCCCCAGCGGCGGATACGGCTTATTCATTCTCAATTCCTTGGGATCCAAAATGAGCCAGTACGATTGGGTGAGGAGGATTTTCATAGTCTAATCCGCCTGGATTTTCGAAAGAATGTCGCGGTAGTAATCGTTGTCCCAACGCGTCGAGACGTGCGGCGAACACTGGAATTGCATGTCACGCTGATCTTCGGAAAGATAAGCATGCCTGGACTGCCAGATCTTTTTCCAGCGCTCCATGAGCCAGCGGTCCAATTTATCTGCGGGAAACAACTGAAGCAGGAATTCGATCCCCCGCTGCACGAAGGAACGCCCGGGGCCGATCATCGAGCCGTTCGGACAGGAAAACTCCCAATTGGGAAGAAACGCATGGATCCACCGGTTCGAATCACAAAATCTTACAAAGAGGGCCGCATTCCATAAAGGCTTTACCGTCGCAACTTCCACCGCGGTGTAGATATTGTTTCTATCTATTGATAATGCTTCTGTCGAGACGATATAATTGATGCAAAAGAATTTATTTTTGTTGAATAAGAAGACTTTCTTAAATACGGTCAGCAGCGTACGGCAAATCCAGATCCGGTGAGGTGCCGTGATAATGAAAAAATCAATATCTGAATTCTGGTCGGCGATATTTTTCGACAAACTGCCCGTAATAAAAATGCCTCTGACGAAAGGAAAGCATTTAATGACTCTTGCCATCCGGCGCGCATACCTAAGCATCTTGACGGCAGTTTTTTCACATGTCATACGGCTGTGCACAATATCCGGAGACTGCCGCTTCAAAAAGTAGAAGGAATCGAGCTCTTGAATCTCCCCTTTTTCCAGTAAGTCCGTCAAGGCCTTCTGTAACCCGTCTTTGAATTCGAGCTTTACAGGAAGCGTCTTGTAGATCTCGTTTGCAGTTAACGGATGTTTAAAAACATCAAAATAGGCAAGGGTTTTGATAATATCCGTTTGCAGGGAAGTCATAGCCTAAAGCCCGAATTGAATTGATTAAGAAAAAGGGATGAAGACTAAGACTATTTAACACATTCCGTGTGCAATTTCAATAAGTTTTCTTTATCCGCGTCCGTTTTTACAAGACTTTACAAATTAGTTGTATTAGATTCTTAAAAGCTTTATTCTTAGCCGGTTTCCTTTCTTCTAACACCACACCTATCGTTACAAAAACGAAAATATGAGAATGAAGTTTCTGAATACGGCCTTGCGGCCATACGGCGTGATCCTTTTTTTCTTTTTAATTGCAGAAAGCAGAATAACGGCGCAGGACACCAGTTCCGTCAGCAAAAAAGCATGGGCACAAAAAGCGGACTCGCTTTTTAAAAGCGGGTACAATTTCTTTCAACAACGAAAAATGGATGAAGCCATTCAATCATGGACTTCAGCCTCGGAAATATTCAAAAATCTCGATGAAAAAAAGGCGGTTCTTAAGCTTTACGGCAACCTGGCGCTGGCTTACAAAATATTGAATCAAATGGACCGCTACCGTTCCTTTCTCGACAAACAACTCCGGCTGAGTATCCAGCTGGACGATAAGAAGACACACGCCAGTGTTCTCTCCTCCTTAGGCATGAATTACACAAATGATTTTCAGTACGACTCCGCTAAAATATCTTTCGATCAGGCCCTGGAAATTCAAAAAAATATAAGCGACAAAAAAGAAGAAGCAAACACTTACAGTCGTCTGGGCATGTATTTTCAGGTCACTTCCGATTATAAAAGCGCGCTGAACTCATATCGGATGGCGGCCGCCATTCACCGGCCAGGCGGCGATCGTGTGGAATTGTCCAACGATCTTTCCGGCATCGGCACCGCGTATCGCAGCGTCGGAAAATACGATTCTTCGCTCCTGTATTTAAACGAAGCGCTGCTACTCAAAGACAGCATCAAAGACGCTTCCGGAAAAGCGCAGGTACTGACGCAGCTCGGCGTGGTATTCGATTATCAAGGCCAATTTGAAACCGCCGAAAAATATTACCGATCCGCTCTTGAAATCTGCCGCGCCGTTAAGAATGAAAAAGGTGAAGCGGACAATCTGGTTAATTTAGGCGTCGTCTATCACAACAACGGCAATTATCAGAAGGCCATTGACGCCTACAAGGAAGCCTTGGCCATTCATAAAAGATACAATTTGAAACGAAGCATCGCGAAAGATTTGTCCAATATGGCGGTGGTTTACCGGGATTTGAATAATCTTGAGGACGCATTGATATACTTGAATCAGGCTGTCCAGATTGAAAAAG
This sequence comes from uncultured Bacteroidota bacterium, assembly GCA_964563165.1. Taxonomy (GTDB): domain Bacteria; phylum CLD3; class CLD3; order SB21; family SB21; genus CAZLWA01. Next base: position 81,650 of record CAZLWA010000008.1, read on the forward strand.
AAACCCACGACAAACAGGGACTCTCTTCGCATTTATCTATCATCGCGTCCATTTACTGGAAAAAAAATGATCTGTATCAGGCGGAGCAGTATATGCAGCAGTCGCTTGATTTAAGAAAGGAAATAGGAGACCGCCGCGGCGAATCTAATGACCTGATCGGCCTCGGGTGGATTCAGTTGCAGGAGGTTTCCGAAGAATCCGAAAACATCGCCGCGAACGGTAATATCGGAACGATCTTGAAGACTTTCCAGGAAGCTTATGCCATTAAGACACAGATCGGCGATGTCAACGGCGAAATAACAGCGTTGACCTATATCGCCCAGACTTACCGCCTGCTGAAAGATTTCGAACAAGCGAAACAAAACTACCGGCAAGCCTTTGCGCTCGCTCAAGATAAAAAGGCCGTGACCCTCGAATGGCAGATAAAATACGGCCTTGCCAAAATCTCTCAACGGCAAGGTCTCATCCCCGAAGCGATTTTTGAATTACGGGAGGCGGTGAAAATCATCGAGGATCAGCGCGTAAATTTAAAATCGGAAGAATTTCGAATCGGATTCTTCCAGGATAAATCCTACGTCTATTCTGACTTAATTGAGATTTTGGTAAAGAATAATAACTTTGAAGAAGCGTTCAATCTGGTGGAACGTTCCAAATCACGTTCGTTCCTGGATCTGCTGGGCACCAAATCGCTGGAGTCTTCGAAAAAAGATAATCCCCTTCTCGCGGTGATCGATTCGCTGGACATGCGGCTAAATTTTCTGGAAGGGAAAATCAGCAGCACGTCCGTCGAAGACGAGCAAATCACATTTTTCAAGGAAATGGACAGCCTGCATACGGAACGAAAGAAAATAGTAAAGTCGATTCAGAAATCCAACGAAGAGCTTTCCTCTTTACTCTCCGTATCTCCGCTGACCCTGTCCGATATTAAGGAACTGCTGGATGACAATCTGAATCTGGTGGAGTATTATGTCACGAATAAATTCTATCTTATTTTCCTTGTTTCCAAGACCGAAATTAGCTGCGTGAAGATGGATATCAGTGCCTACAAATTTTACGGGGCGTTGCTCGATTTTCGAAACGATTTACTGAATGTGAAATCGAATAAACATAAGAAATCTTCCAAAGACCTTTACGCCATGCTTTTGAAGCCTGTGGAAGACAAGATAAATGCGACCCGCCTGGTCATCGTTCCTTACGGCAAACTGCATTATATTCCGTTCAGCGCTCTCACGGATGCGCGCGATACCTGTCTGATTGACAAATTTACTATTTCGTACCTCCCGAGTGCGAGCCTGATGAAATTTGTCGTCAATAAACGTAAGAAAAATTTTGAATCGGCGAAGCTTAATCAAATGTCGCTGCTCGCTTTCGGCAACCCCTCCGTTCCGGATCTGCAAAACTTAACTTCGGCGGAAGACGAGGTTAATTATATTGCCGGCTTATTCAGCACGAAAGAAGTTTTTCTCAACGCCAACGCTACCGAAAATAAGGTTAAAACCGAATCTGCGCATTTTGATATTATTCATTTTGCCTGTCACGGAAGTTTTAATTTAGACGAGCCTTCCCGATCCGCGTTGTATCTGGCCAAAGGCGGAGCCGATGACGGTCAGTTGTACGCGAATGAAATTTTTGGACTGAAATTAAGTCAAGCCCAGCTGGTTATTCTCTCCGCATGCGAGACCGGTCTGTCAAAAATTGTTTCCGGCGACGAATTGATCGGGCTGACCAGGGCGTTCATTTATGCCGGTACCCCCTCGCTCATCGCAAGTCTATGGGCGGTCAACGATCAGTCAACGGGTATCCTTTTAAAAAATTTCTATGATAATTTCAAACCGGGAAATAAGTCCGGATCCCTGCGCGAAGCTCAATTACTTCTGAAATCGAGGAAAGAATTTGAGCATCCGTACTATTGGAGCTGCTTTGGGATCGTCGGGGATTGGAAATAGATTCAAAGGTACCCTAAAATGAAACCGAGCTGCATTATTGTCCTCATAATTTGGGCAATTATTTTTGTTCATCCGGCCGATGCGCAAACGCTGCTTCCATCCACCGGCAAGATAAACTGTGTGAAGGTCTATGAAAATACTTTATATGTTGGCACGGAAGATAAGGGATTACTATATTTAAGTAACGTGTTTTCCGATACTTCAAAGCTGAGACCGCTTTCTGTCCCCAACCTTCCATCCAAAATTAACGATCTGAAAATCACCAAAGACAGTTTGATGTATGTTGCCACGAATCAGGGACTGTTTGTTGTCAAGCAGGGACAGATTATCAACTCCTACACGGTCCAAAAAGGGATCCCTTCTAATAACATCCTGTCTGTTGAAATCTCATTGGACGGGACACTTTGGATCGGCATGGATATAGGATTAGGAGAGTTTTACCGGGGTTCGTACAAATTTTTTAATAAGAATCTCGGTTTGCTGGGCAATGAAGTCCGTCTTTTGAAAGCAGATTTGAAAAATCGTATTTGGATTGTGACCGAAAAAGGCGTCAATGTTTTTGAGGAACAAAAAATAAAGGGCTTTGAATTGAAGAATATCACGGCGATGGACCTGGATCAGTCGAATACCGCCTATATCGCAACGAGCGGCGGCGTGCAATGGATTGCCAACGACTCCATGTATCCGGTCAACAATCAATACCAGACCGCCCGTTTTATCGATGTTTACGTCGATGCCACTAATCGCATTTGGACAACGTCCGAAGACACGATGGTGCTCGAGATCACCAGGAAAAACGGAAGGCCGAATTTAACGGATGTAACCAAATCACACAAAGAAATTAAGAAGACCAAGCCCAGAAAAATCGTCGTAGACATTACGGGAAACAAGTTTTTTGTCGGTGATTTCCTGATCGTAAGGGAAGAAAAGGATGACCATGATTCCTCCTATGCCTACGGCATGCGCGATCTGGCTCTGGAATATGAGCGGTTAGGGCGGTATACCGAGTCCGGAAACATATTCAATCAACTCATTTCTACCTTCAAAACAGCCGCTCATGATCCCGATCTATTGATACGGTACGCCCATGTACTTGAGACACTGAATCAGATCGATCAGGCCGTGTTCATTTATCAGACGATACTCCACGAACCTTCCGTCGCTACCGTGCAAGATTCCGTCAGAAAAAGTGAAGCGCTCTTTCGTGTTGCGCGAATATTCAACGCTCGCGGTGAAGCATCATGTGCCGAATATTATCAAAAAATAATTGACCTATACCCCATTCCCCCGTTCGTTGAATCGGCGTACATCGAGTTGGCAGCCTATTGCGTTTTGAGTAAAAACGAATCCCGGGCCATTGAACTGTACGGCCGGTTCATTCAGCAATTTCCGGCCAGTAAAAACATTTGGGACGTCAAGAAGAAATTAGCAGATATGTTCCAATCCACCGACCGTAAAAAATATGAATTACTTTTAGAGGATATTTTCGAGCATAGTAACGATATGGAACTGTTATACGCGTACCGCGCGGACTATGAACTTTTTCGATTGCAAAGATTATTAAAGAAGTTTGAGAAAAGAATTCCAACAAATTTCATAAACCGAACCCTTCGCACGGACGACACCATCACTTGTTCTTTTCTGGAGAACGATATCTTGTGGCTCGGCACCGCAGGTAAAGGTGTGATCCGGATTGTGCTGAAAAGCGATCCTTTGCGAATGACCTATTACACAGCAGACAGCGGGCTGGCCAACAATTATATACGTGACATTTTCGTTGATTCCAAAGGAGCGAAATGGTTCAGCTGCGGCACCATAGACAAGGGCAAGGAAGTGGGAGGACTTTCCAAGTACGACAATAAGAAGTGGACTACGTTCACTTCCCGGAACGGATTCAAAACGGATCGGGTACTCTCGGCTTTTGTCACAGACACCAAAATCATAGTGACCAATGCGCAGGGCATATTCGTTTCAAAAAACGGTCCTACTCCCTACTGGGTCAAGTTTTCAACTTCCCCCAATGCTTCCGTGGAAAAAGCTTTCATAGATAATCTCGAAAAAGTATGGTTTCTCGCAAAAAACAAAATAATGAGCGGTAATGAAAATAAACTTGAAATTGTGCCCTTCGCCGATTCAAGCAAGACCGACTCGCTGGTCATTAACAATTTTTTCATGGATGGTGTCGGAAATAAAATTGCCTGTACGAACAAGGGTATATTTAAATACGATACCGGCAAATTCAAACCGTTTGTGGAGAACACCGGAGAAAAATTCAGGTCTGCGCGGGTCTTCCTGTTGGATTTGAACGGGAATATATATGTCGGCGGGGACAGCGGACTGTTTAAGCAGAACGAATGGACCCGTGTGGACTATTCTGCCGCCGACAGTCTCCCTTCAAATAAGGTCTTGGGAATTTACCCCTATGCCAGCGAAAAAATCATTTTAACCGATCACGGTATCGCGTTCTTCAAAGAAACCGCCAGGGATACGGTCAAACTGCTTCAGCAGATCACGAAAGATGGCGAAAAATGGATGAAGGAAGGTAATACGTTGCGCGTCAGGCAAATGTACAGGCAATGGGCAAAAAACCCGGAGCTTGCGGATTATTTTAACTATCGATTAGGGCAAACGTATGAAACGGAGGGAAAACTGCTCGAATGTTTGAATTATTTCAGTGATTACATCAAGGCCAAAGGCAAGACCGAATACATCAACCTCTATACGTTTTTTCAAATTGGCAAGGCATTTGAAAAGCAAGGTGACATCGAGCGGGCCGACGCCATTTACTTAGCGATGACAAAAGCCTTCTCGAGTTCGGCCCTGTCGCCGGATCTGAATTTGGAGGATGAAAGCCTCGCACATTATCGCTGCGATCTGTCCTCCGAGAAGAATCCATTCATCATCCGTCTTCCCAACTGCTATCTCCACAGGGCACAAGAGTATTATGCCGAGAAAAAGCTTGATCTCAGTTTACAAGCCTATCGAAACCTAAGCCAAATATTCATCCACGGGGATTTCAGCTCGGCGAGAAAAGAATTGGTAAGCATGGTTGACGATTGTTATAGAAGCCGTGATGATGCGAGCGCTCTAAAAGTCAGCAAGTATTATATGAAATATTTCAAAGACAGTACCGATGAAACGTTTCCCAGAATCTTGTTCCAAAGCGCCGGAGCGTATCAAGCCATGGAACAATACAAAGAGGCAAGCCAGATGTTCGGCGAAATTGTAAAATTACAGTCCATAGTAAAATTGCGGCCGGAAATCTCATTACTTCACCAGCAGACCAAACAACTCGCAGAGCTGGGATTACGCGCCGGCTCGGGTTATTCCGATCTGAACAGCACCAATACGATGGAATTCGAAGGAAATTTCATGTGGTTGGGTACGTCCAAAGGCGTCATTCGCTGGAGCCTGAGCGACGGGAGTTACAAAAAGTACGCTTCCAAAGACGGCTTGTCCGTGGACTACATCTATTCGATGCTTATCGATTCTGCGAACGGAAAGTGGTTTGCGGGGAACTCTGTAGGCGCAGACGGTAAGACGACAGCCGGCATTTCCTATTTTGACGGTGAAAAATTCACACCTTACTCTTCGCCACAAGGAATTACCGGCGCCCGCGTGCGTGTCATAGCCATGGACATGATGGGTCGGATCTGGGCGGGAACCGATAACGGCGTCAGCCGGTTTGAAAAGGGGAAATGGATTCATTACGATTTGAAAAAGAGATATGACTTTAGTTACGTTACAGATCTGACGTTTGACAGAAACAATCAGTTGTGGATCTCCCTGACACCGCTCCCAGATTACCCTTCGTCCACAGGCGGATTAATGAAATTTAACGAGATCAATCCTACCGTCATCATGGAAAAAAACGGCCTATCATCCAATTTTGTCAAATCGGTCAAGATAGATTCCAGCGACCGCCTGTGGATATGTACCAATAGCGGCATTTCGATCTGGAATCCGAAAACAAACGAATGGAAATATCTATCGACCAAAGACGGCCTGATTTCGGAAACGGTCCGTGATATTGAGTTTGATAACGGTAACATTTGGATCGCGACTGATAAAGGTCTGACCAGGATTCGAAATGCGTCCGTCGCACGCAGCACCACCGCTATGGTCGATAATACAAGCGTAAAATCTTTCACGGAAAAAGACGGTCTCGTTACCAATGATATTCGTCTTGTCCGCGCGCACCCGGAGTTCGGAACGTGGGTTGGATCCAGGCGCGGCAGCTTTAGTATCGGCAATTTCCGGTCCACATCGGAAGAATCCGACCAGGTGCCGGCGTATAACAAGAAATTATTTGAAATCAGCAAAGAATCGGAAGCGCTCTTTGAAAAGGCGCAACGGTATATCGAACAAGGCGACTATGATAAAGCGAGAGAGATCTATCTGGATGTGCTGGACCGTGTGGCTAACAGTGAATGGGCAGATGATGCTCAATTTTTACTCGCCAAGTCCTACGAACTCGAGGGCAAATACGATGAGGCCGAGAAAGCCTATAGTAAGTTTGTAAAGAACAATGCCCAGAGCGATCTTATGGCCGGCGCGTATATCGGAATGGGAACCATTTTTGAAAAACAGAAGAAATATGACAGAGCCGAAGAAGCTTTCAATCTTGCCGAGAGCCAAACAAAAGACAAGGCTACCGCCCAACAAGCCAAGATATTGGCTGAGAAAGTGAAAGTTAAGAAGATCACCGCGGAACGAACCAATACAGAAAATTTGGCTCAACTCATTTCACAAAAATATATTCTTCTCGGGCAGGCAAAAACCGAGGATGAACGGAACAGCTTAAAGGCGGAGATAGCCGAATTGGAAATACGCGCCAACAAGAGCGCGAAAGCGGCGGGCTATAATTTATCACTGTATAAAGTCAAGCCCGGCGAGAGTCTGTGGTATTTGAGTGAAAAATTCCTGGGTGATGCAAAAAAATGGAAAGATTTCTTCATCGCCAATGAAGGAAAAATTGCTGATCCGAATCTGATCCTTGAGGGACAAACAATTGTTGTGCTGCTGATCGAAAAGGGATACAAGGAGAAAATGGAGAAGTTCTTGTACTACGATGTCACGTCCGGTGACGATCTGGAAACTATTGCGGCCAAGCTCTACGGCAATAAAGAAAAATGGAAGCTTATTTACGATTCCAATAAGGAAATCCTGTCCGCATCTCCGAAGAAAAGCCTGCCGAAAATGAAAATTGTCATCCCGATATCCGACTGAACAGCGCCTTGATCTGAAGCGGCTTGCCACCGCTTCTCTCAAACTTCTGGGTTATTTACAGCAAGAATCCAACTGCTGATACCCCGTTGAATCTCTTTTTACATTATCGGCATCATAACCGGCTTTGGCTATCGCTAGTCGCAAATTGGATAAACTAACCTTTGAATCCACATATTTGATCATCGCCGTTTTCTTTTTTAAGTCAATATTCACTTCTTTAACTCCTTCGGCATTTGTCAAAGCGCCGGTAATCGTTTTTTTGCATTGACCGCATTTCATCGTAGGCAAGTTAATGCTGGCTTCTTTCACACCGGCGGAATCTTTTTTCATTTCATTGGCTTCTTGTGCAGAAGCAATAGATGCCGACGCGAATAGAATCAAAAGGATTTCAAATGCATAGATCATGATTTTCATCGTAATCTCCTTTAGAGCGTTTAATGATGGACTGAATTAATTATTATTCAATGTTCGTGTTGCTGTTCCTTCAATTCCAATGCCATACCGCATTTAGTACATTTTCCAGGCTTATCGCTCATTATTTCCGGGTGCATGGGGCAAGCATACACATGGGGGTGATGCTCAGATTTTTGAATACTATCGACAGGCGACTTCAAGGAATCTTTTTTAATTACATCATGATCAAATTCATCTTTATCATCAGGGACATGCTTATGATGTTCCTCAAATTTGACCGCACTACCCCCTACTCCGAATTCATAGACCAATCTGCCGCCCGAGTAAGCGCCAACCGTCATAAGAAAAACAGCCACAATCGCGAAACCAAAATACAACACCAATAGCCTTGTGTGCCAAAGAAGTCTCCAAAAAAAGATAACGGTGAACAGCCCACAGGCCCATAGCTCTAAATTTCTGTGACTGAGAATCAGTTCATGAACATTATCGCTGTGCGGGACGCTGCCGGCGGCAATCAAACCGGTGATCGCGGTAATCGCCGCCGCAAGCGTTCCCAGTATCTGCATCCACCATGACGAGACCACTAATACATCTTTTTTCAACCAAAGGCCTGCCAAATGACAAAAAATACCAGCCAGCAGCAACGCAATTGGAAAGTGAACGAATAAAGGATGAATGTTTTGCATTGTAATTCTCCTATAAGAAGTTAAGTGTCGCTACAGCCTGATTATGTTCAATCATAACGAATTAAGTAAAACATGATTTAACCTAATTCCTTTTTTATCGTCCATGATTTCCATAAATAATAAATTACGGGATATACGAGCAACTCCAGCATTACCGATGTTACAACTCCGCCAACCATCGGGGCGGCGATACGCTTCATGACATCGGCGCCCGTTCCGTGGCTCCACATGATCGGAAGTAGGCCCGCAATGATCACCGAAGCCGTCATGATCTTCGGCCTCACACGTTGAACGGCGCCGTAATGAATCGCGTCTTTCAAATCGTTCAATCCGCGCATTAATCCTTTTTTCTTTGAATCATCATACGCATGATCCAAATAAAGCAGCATCACGACTCCGGTCTCCGCATCAAGTCCGGCCAGCGCAATAATTCCCACCCAAACAGCAATGCTCAAATTGTACCCAAGCAGATACAAGAACCAAAAAGCTCCTACCAAGGAAAACGGTACTGCTAAGAACACAATTGCGACCTTTGCAAATGAACGCGTATTCAAATAAATGATAACAAAAATGATAAACAGCGTCATCGGTATCACCAACATCAATGTCGTTTGAGTGCGTTCGAGATATTCATACTCCCCGCTCCAGATGATGTTATAGCCCGCAGGAAGTTTTATTTTTTCACCGACTGTTTGTTTCGCGTTCTTCACGTAAGTTCCAAGGTCAATGTCCTTAATGTCAACATAGACCCATGCATTGGGCCGAGAATCTTCGCTTCGAATGACCATCGGACCTTTACGTGTTACAATAGCTGCAATTTGACCGATCGGAATTTGAATTCCAGATGGTGTCGGAACGAGCACACGTTTCAAAGCTTCCACATTGTCTCTCAATTCACGGCTATAGCGTAAATTCACCGGGTAGCGTTCAAGTCCTTCCACCGTATTCGTGATCGTCATTCCGCCGATAGCAATCTGAATGACCTTTTGAACATCACCAACAGTGAGTCCGTACCTTGCAGCTTCCAAGCGGTTAATATCAAAATCCAGATAATTTCCGCCAACAGCCCGTTCCGCAAAGGCGCTAAGAGTGCCCGGCACGTTTCGTACAACGGATTCAACTTCTTTTCCTATTCTTTCCAGAACTTCCAGATCCGGGCCGGAGATTTTAATGCCTACCGGCGTTTTAATTCCTGTGCTCAACATATCCGTCCGCGTTTTAATGGGCATCGTCCAGGCGTTGGTGACGCCGGGAAACTGAATGGCCTGATCCATCTCTTCGATCAATTTTTGAACCGTCATGCCCGATCGCCATTCATTTTCCGGCTTCAACATGATAGTCGTTTCGATCATATCCAAACCTGCCGGATCGGTTGCAGTTTCAGCTCTGCCGACTTTTCCAAATACATGATGCACTTCGGGAAATGTTCTGAGAATTTTATCCGTCTGCTGCAGAAGTTCGCGCGCTTTAGTGATTGACATTCCCGGGAGCGTTGTGGGCATATATAAGAGATCGCCCTCATAAAGCGGCGGCATGAATTCCGATCCGATTTTACTGAACGGAATATACGTAAGCGCCAAAATCAGAACCGTTGCGCCAATAATTCCTATGTTATGTTTCAAAACAAAATCAACTACCGGATGATAAAGCTTAATGAGGAAACGATTAATTGGATTCTTTTTCTCCGGAAGAATTTTGCCGCGAATCCAATAACCCATTAATATGGGAACAATAGTTATTGAAAGGATCGCGGCCGCCGCCATTGAATAGGTTTTTGTAAATGCGAGAGGCTTGAAAAGGCGTCCGGCCTGCTCTTCCAGCGTGAAAACAGGAATGAACGAAACCGTAATGACCAGCAGTGAATAGAACAACGCGGGACCGACCTCTTTTGATGCATCAAGAATGATCTGCCAGCGATCCCGGCGCTGTTCGACCGGTTTCTCAAGATCCAACTCGATATGCTTGTGCGCATTTTCAATCATGATGATAGCCGCATCCACCATCGCTCCGATAGCTATGGCAATTCCGCTCAGCGACATGATATTGGCGTTAATGCCCTGGGCCTTCATAACAATGAACGCAACTAAGATCGCCGTAGGCAGCGTCACGATAGCCACAAAAGCGCTCCGGACATGTAATAGGAAAATAAAACAGACTATCGCAACAATGATAATTTCCTCAATCAATTTTTCCTTCAATGTTGAGATGGCACGTTCAATAAGGCCCGAACGATCGTACGCTGTTTCAATTTGAATGTCATCCGGGAGTCCTTGTTTAAGGGCCGCTAATTTCTTTTTAACATTTGCAATGACCTCCAAGGCGTTCTCGCCGAATCGCATCACAATAATCACGCCGACCACTTCCCCTTCTCCGTTTTTTTCTGCGATACCTCGGCGCATCAGCGGGCCTATGCTCACGTCGGCAACGTCTCTTATGTACACCGGGGTGCCTGAATTCTTATCGCTCATCAGCGGAATATTTTTTATGTCTTCGATCGATTTGATATATCCGAGGCCGCGCACCATGAATTCCATTTCACCCATTTCAATGACTTCACCGCCCACGTCATTGTTGGAGTTCTTAATGGCCATCTCTGCCATCGTCAGCGGAATGTTGTATGCCAGGAGTTTTGCCGGATCGACCGTAACCTGGTATTCTTTGACAAAACCGCCGATACTGGCCACTTCAGCGACCCCTTCGACGGCAGTCAATTCATATTTCAGATACCAATCCTGATAGGAACGCAATTCCTGCAGTGAATGCTTTGTCGATGACAGGGTGTATTCATACACCCACCCGACACCGGTTGCATCCGGACCCAACGTCGGCGTTACGCCTGCCGGTAAACGTTTTTGAGCATAATTCAGATATTCCAACACCCTGCTTCGCGCCCAATAAATATCCGTTCCGTCTTCAAAGATCACATATACCAGAGAATAACCGAAGAATGAATATCCGCGAACCACTTTAGACCCCGGAACCGCCACCATGGCCGTTGTTAAAGGATAGGTTACCTGATCCTCAACAATACGCGGCGACTGCCCTTCATAATTTGTGTATATGATCACCTGCACGTCGCTCAAATCCGGAATGGCATCGAT
>CAZLWA010000009.1:0-38931 GCA_964563165.1 uncultured Bacteroidota bacterium
TAATTTTTCGATAATTCAACTTAGCGATTAATTTTTTGTTTGTCAAGCTGAGGCAAATAGCAAACCGCTCCGGCAAACAAAATCCGATCCCGGTCGCTCCGCCGGTGATAAGGACGGTGTTGTTGTTTAGATTCATTCTAAATAGCTCCTTCAATACCAGTACAAAAATTCTAGTTGTTGAATTTAATTGAATGTATATTGAGTGGTTAGGAAATCAATCTATCAGGTTTAAAAGATTCCTCAACACCGCTTCTAGAATCGAATATTAGAAAACCGTTGCCTTCTTTCCAGATTGGAGCAATGTTTTCGGCACCGCAAAATTCAATAATTCCTGCATCCGGTTTTTGGGAGAAAACCAAAACTTCTTTGATTTTAGAATAACCCATTTGTTTATGGACGATTGAAAATTTGTAATACTTCAGCTGACCAACTCCTTTTACTGTTTGCCTTTCCTCATCGGATGCCGTTTTCAAAATTGTTTTCACTTCGTAAAGTAAAGCTGCTTCCCCTTTTACCGCGAGGCAGTCAAACTTGCCCTCAAAAAGTTTGAATCCATACTCCTCATTTAACAGCGCAACTAGCCGAACAATGTTCTGGTGCTCAGCTAGGCGTCTCTGTCTGATTCTAATAGCATCCGCGAGATCTATACTTACAGAAGAAACAATTTTGAGGTTCGGGTTTTTTGCGATTTCTCCAGAGCTGGTTATTCGGAAAGGCGAAACCGTCTTTGCTTTCCTTGTTGGTTCCTCTTCTGTAGAAATCTCGTCTTCTGTAATAACAACCTGTCCTGTCGGATATGCACAATTATTCGTTCTTTCAATGTCACCTAGTTGTTCGGCAATGCCGGGAAGAATCTTGACCGCATTTGCTGCCATTGACTCTGTCGTGCCGGTGTCTGCAATAATCTGTTCGCTACTCTTTTGAGCAAGATTTGCAATTCTTTCAAACTCTTCTTCAGAATCATTTTCTGCTTCCAGGGCTAGCATCAATTTAGTAGTTTGAATTCCAGGAAAAGTATTTACTAACTTGAGAAGGACTCTATAAGGATGACTGACTTCTCCATCAGTACCTTCAAGTCCCAGATGCAGTAAAGAATTTTTCCAAAGTTCTTTGCGGGAATCTTCCGATGCAGTTTGCATAAGTTGATTTGCGGCAGGGCTTAGTCGTGCGGTCTTATCATCAAATACCGTTATAAATCCGAGGAGTTCAAAAAATCTTCTAATGTCACGCGATACCGTTAAATAGCCTCTTTTCGCTGGGGGCTTTTCCTGTTCTTTAGCAAGAAATTCATCAACAGTAAGACTTCTATCCCTATAAGTATAAATCTCTTTTCTTGTTAACTCCTCACCGAAAATATCATCAGTTAAAGGAATTTGACCGTCTGTAAGTTCCTTTGCAACGCGCAGGGCGTTGAACAATTTAGTTAGATCATTAAACTGATGCGGAAAATTTTTCATGCTCCGAGTCTTGAGAAATTATCGTCTGCTGGTTTTAGCTGCAATGCTTCCTCTAACCTTTCGTTCGCAATATCGACGAATTTTGGATTTATTTCAGTTGCTAAAAAGTTTCTATTGTGATAAATGCAACTGACACACTCTGAGCCACTACCAGCAAAGGGAATAAAAACAATATCATTTGAATTGCTGAAATGCTCTATGATTCTATCGCAAAGCGCAAGCGGTTTTTGGGTTGGGTGCGCAGTTTTTTCGTTTTCAAATCTTTTTCCTGCAAGCGTCGGAAAATTCCAAACATCTCCAGCCAATCGTCCTTGGACATTTGGTATCCACTCTTTCCCGTTTTTGAATATTTTATTTTGAAGTCGTTTTTGGCTTTTGTACGGTTCACGAATTTCATTGAAAGTAAAGGTATCAGTCTTACTGAACCATAGTATAGGCTCGTAGAAGGCATTTAACGTTTTGTAGCCCGAGAACCCATTTTCATAATACCAAATAATTTGTCGTCTGTATCGTAAATTTTTTGCATATAGATAACATTGAATGTAGCAGATGTAATGATGGATACCGTAAATAAAAATATTTCCAGTGGGCTTTAAAATTCTGACACATTCATCGATCCATAGTTTACTCCATTCTAACCAACCTTCGACATTTTCCCAACAGTCACTCTTATTTCCAAAATCCTTCTTTAGATTATAGGGCGGATCGGCTACAATTAAATCGATTGAGGCTGTCTCCACCTCGTGCATAAAGGCGATGCAGTCTTCCAAATAAATTTTGTTTAGGGCTTTCATTTTTGCTTTTGTAAAACTAGAACATACTGGTGGTGTAAATTTTCCACATAGGAATAAGGATAACCATAAGGAAAAAGTTGCTTGGCATTTTGGATGATTACTTTGATTCCTTTCAACTCAAAATGTTGCTTCAATTTTTTGTCCGTCAATTTATTTAATAAATCAGCATGAAATGCTACGAATTCCGATTTGTGCCTAAAGTCGCTTACAACAATACACATATATTTTTTTGGTTTCAAAAGCGTATGACAGTCTAGAAATATTTTCGACACTTCTTCTAAAAATTTCTTGTAGTCAGAAATATTTCCCAGATCATTTTTATGGTCACTATATTTAGTTGCACGTCCATTCGATGCTCTTTTATTGGCTTTGTGGTCTTTCTTGTCCAGAATATTCCAGTAAGGCGGAGATGTAATTATGAAATCGAAAAAACTTTCAGAGAAATAACTCTTGATTTTTCTGCTATCTGCACAAACTAAATGCTTGTCATCCAACACATGGTTTGACTCGCTCGATAGCCTTTTCTTTGAAATTTTGCACCATTTTGGTGAAAGCTCAACGCCAAATCCTTCTCTTTTGAGTTCAATACATGCTTTGATTGTTGACCCAATTCCCAAAAATGGATCTAAAACTTTAGCATTTTCTTTTGTGAAAAACTTGATAAGTTTCATAATGTCGGTAAATGAGAATGGCGCAGGGTGCATTTTTTCATACTTGGCTTCCGGGCTTCCGGCGCCAAGCCCCTTCTGAAAAAAGAAACTTTTGGTTTCCTGAATCCACTCTTTTGAAGATAAGTCGTTTAGTTCATTCCTTTGATGTACCGCTGAGGTTGGCGCGTTTGTACTTAATGCTTCCGCTATCATGTTGAATTTTTTATTTTTTCTACGATTCGACTCGATTCAAACATAGCGATTAATTCTTTGTTTGTCAAGGTGAGGAAACATGAATGGTCATTTCCTACTTGATAATCGAGCCGACGTTAATTACTTTTTTTCGTCTTTTGGAATGCTGTTGCCGTTTCAAATTAGCCATCGCAACCTAAAGGTTGCGGCTACCAAACAAATTTCACCGGAGTTATTATGAAAAAGATCTTGTTAATTCTGCTGCTGCCGCTGTGTGCGGTTTTTTCCCAAGAAAAAAAAGTTATGACGTATGAAGATTTCATCGATCTTAAGCGCCTCGATAAGGTCAGCGTGTCGCCCGACGGCCAATGGATCGTTTACAACGTCCGCCAATACAGCCTCAAGTCGAATACGTATACGTCGAATATTTTCACGATGTCGGTTGACGGACAGGTCACAAAACAGCTGACCTTTGCGTCAACGAAGGACAGGACCCCGGCGTGGGCGCCGGACGGCCGCACCATTGCTTTCATTTCCAATCGCGGCGGTGAATATCAGATCTTCACGATCGCAATAGACGGAGGCGAACCGAAAAGAATTACTTCCATTTCCACGCAGGTAACCGGCGATAATCTCGCCTGGTCGCCGGATGGAAAATTCATCGCGTTCACATCCGACGTGTTTGCGGATTGCCCGGATGATAATTGCAACAAAGAAAAAAATGACGCGCGCGAGTCGGGTAAGATCAAAGCGCAGGTTTTCGACAAACTGCCGTTCCGCGTCTGGGATTCATTCAAAGAGCAGTCAATTAATTATTGCTGATATTGCAACAGGAAAAACAACCGATTTAATTAAAGGCGATTATGATGTGCCGCCGATCGATCTGGGCGGAAACCAGGATTTTTGTTTCTCACCGGACGGAAAGACCATTGCATTCACGATGAACCAGGAGCGTAACATCGCATGGTCAACCAATAACGATGTTTTTCTGATCCCCGCCGCGGGCGGTGAGCCGAAAAAAATCTCCACAAGCCCGGGCGCCGACAATCAACCTGTGTATTCGCCGGATGGAAAATACATCGCCTTCCGGTCCATGAAGCGTGCCGGATACGAGGCGGATAAACAGGATCTGATGATCTACGAAACGGCGGGCGGCAAACTCGCAAACCTTACAGAGAAATTCGACCGCTCGGTTGGCAGCGTGGTGTGGTCGCGCGACGGTAAATCGATCTATTTTGATGCTGATGACCAAGGCTATCATCCGATCTATCAAATAGGAATTGCCGGAGGCGAACCGAAAAAACTAACAGATAAATGCTTCGACATGCTCGCCGGCGCCGGCGCCAATTCGCTTATTACCCGGCGCACCAATTTCAACATGCCGTACGAACTTGTTAAAATGGATTTGAACGGAAAAAACGCGAAGCAGCTCACGAATCTTAACACGGAAAAATTGGCGGCCTTGCAAATGAATACGGCGGAAGAATTTTGGTTCGATGGCGCTAACAAAACGAAGGTGCACGGATTCCTGATCAAGCCGCCAAATTTCGACGCGAATAAAAAATACCCGATGGTCTATCTCGTGCACGGCGGGCCGCAAGGCGCATGGGAAAATTTGTGGCACTGGCGGTGGAATCCGCAATTATTCGCCGCGCCGGGTTATGTTGCCGTGCTCGTCAATCCGCGCGGATCGACGGGTTATGGCCAGCAATTTACGGATGAGATCAATAAAGACTGGGGCGGAAAACCTTACGAAGACCTGATGAAAGGCCTCGATTACGTCATTGCCAATTACCAATACATCGACAAAGACCGCATGGGTGCGGCGGGCGGATCGTACGGCGGGTATATGGTGAACTGGATGAACGGACACACGGACCGCTTCAAGTGCCTCGTGTCGCACGACGGGATCATGAACAAGTTTAATATGTACGGCGGCACGGAAGAAATTTGGTTCGAGGAATGGGAAATGGGCGGGCCGTATTGGGAAGGGAACAATAAAGAAGAATATGAAAAATGGTCGCCGATGAATTACGTGCAAAATTTCAAGACGCCGACGCTGGTCGTTCACGGTGAACTGGATTACCGCGTGCCGGTTGCCGAAGGCGTCAACCTGTTCTCAGTTCTGCAGAGAAAAGGCATTCCATCGAAATTCCTGTATTATCCCGACGAAGGCCACTGGGTCTTGAAGCCGCAAAACGGACAGCTTTGGTACAAGGAAGTGCACGCGTGGCTGGAAAAATGGCTGAAGCAGGCTGGAAATCAATAATCGGAATGTCATTCTGAACGAAGGCCCGCGTACGCGGGGCGGAGTGAAGAATCCCCAATTCGTGTATATCAATTTCTTCGAGAGGCGGAAAAAGGAAACCCCAAAACGGTTTCCTTTTTTTATTGTCTGAAAACACTTTCAATTTGCATGAGGGCCTTATTTTTGCTACCTTTTAAGTTACACCCTCATGTTGTTTACAGTTTAAAGAAAGTTAACTATGTCCAAATTTGTTTCGCTGAAAACCTCGCTCACAGAGCGCATCTATTTAGTGTCGGCGTTGAAAGATTTGAATTGTGAAATTCTAAAGACAAAAAAAATAAAAACACTGCTTAATCGGGTTTACGACGTGGACATTGCCGTCAAAACGCCGTTCGGTATAGTAGGATTCATAAAAAATAAAAAGGATACATTCGAGCTGGTGGGCGACGATATGATATTGAAAAAAAATTCCAAATTCATCGAACAGCTCACGCAAAAATACGCCTACGGCAAAGTCATTGCCGAAGCGAAAAAAGCAGGATTTCAATTGGTGAAAGAAACGACGGATGATAAGCAGGCAATGAGGTTGGTCCTGAGGAAATGGAAGTAATGCTCAAAATACCATAGGCTTCATATGTCACAACTCACAACAACCCAATTCGATTTTGAAAAATACGCTCTCGACTACACTATGGAAGGCCCCATCGCGCCGGAACGAAAATATTTGATGAATAAAATAAGTATTGAACCGGACATGAAGTTACTGGATGTAGGCTGCGGCGATGGCCGGCATTTAGAGTTTTTGCAGAACCGGATAGGCCGAAAAAACTTGTATGGGACGGAGATCAGTCAGATCAGGGTTGATCGCGTGCGTGAAAAAGGCTTTCAATGCGAAAAAGTGGACGGCGTCCGGTTGCCTTTCCCGGATTCGATGTTCGACGTCATTGTTGTTTTTGAAGTGATCGAGCATATACCGCCGAAAGAAGTTGATTTGATGATGAGGGAATTCAAGAGGGTCCTTAAACCCGAAGGAGTTGTCATTGGCACGACGCCGAATTATCCTGTTAAATTATGGTATCATTTTATTTACAGGATATTCGGACGGCTCAGGCAGCTATTTTTTAAAAAGTCAGTTCAGGAAAGAGAAAAACTGCTTCATGAAGGCCAAGCACCTTCCTTTCGAGAAAAAGAGATAGTGCGACGCTGGAGTTTGCCGTGGATCAAAAAACAGTTTAAGAGAATGATAGCAGACGACCCGACGCATCAGTTTTTTTGTAATTTCAATATCGTGCGGGCTATCGGACAAAAGCATTTTACCGCAACGGAATTGTACGCGACTTTAATCCGGACAATGAAAATTTCGCTGCTCAATCCGATTCATTTTTTTTCCGATAGCATTAGTTTCATTTTTAAAAATTAGGATAATCTCAATGCCGGAAAATTCACAGGAAATAGAATTCACCATCGCAAAGGACGGGACGGTCGAATATACGATTAAAGGAGTCAAAGGCGAATCGTGTGAAAACTTGTCAAAAATATTTGAGAAAATGGGAAAAGTGACGACAACAAAAAAAACCGCCGAATACTATGAAAAAGAGGCGGATGTAAAAATCGTCACGAATAGAAAATAGTTTCCATCCGATTCAAAAAATTTCGCAACGAGCCGTTATACCCTATGAAAGACAAAATTTACATTGCCAACGGCCAGGGTTTTTGGGGGGACAGTATCGATGCGCCGGTGCAGCTCGTGCAGGGCGGCGCATTGGATTATCTCACGCTCGATTATCTCGCCGAAGTGACGATGTCGATCCTGCAGAGACAAAAATTAAAGAAGAATGAATCAGGATACGCGACGGATTTTGTCCAGCTCATGGAGCGCATTCTTCCCGCCGTCATTGAAAAAAACATCAAAGTCATTGCCAATGCGGGCGGAGTCAATCCCGAAGCATGCCGTCAGGCCGTATTCAGCGTTGCCAGGAAATTAGGCATCAAAGGCCTGAAGATCGGAATCGTTCGCGGCGATGATATGTTGAATCGTGTTAAGGAATTTGAATCGCAGAAGATCTCACTGAACAGCATGGATTCCGGTGAAAGTTTGTATGACTTGCTCAAGAAAGGCCATGACATTTTAAGTGCGAATGTATACATGAGTTCAAAACCGCTGGTCGAAGCGCTGCAAAAAGGCGCGCAGATCATTATCGCCGGGCGCACGACGGATACCGGTTTGGCGATGGCGCCGATGATGCACGAATTCGGATGGAAATGGGACGATTGGAATAAACTGGCGGCCGGTACGATCGCGGGGCACATTATCGAATGCGGCGCGCAATGCACCGGCGGAAATTACACACGCTGGAAGGACGTTCCCGACCTGTGGAATGTCGGTTATCCCGTCGTTGAGGCGCATTCCGACGGAGTTTTTTATGTGACCAAACACGACCGTACGGGCGGGTTGGTCACGGTGGATACGGTGTCGGAGCAATTGGTGTACGAAATGGGGGATGCAAAAAATTATATCACGCCGGATGTGATCGCCGATTTTACTTCGATTCGTTTGGAACAAGCGGGCAAAGATCGCGTACGGGTTTTTGACATAAAGGGCAAACCCTCGACAGACTTTTATAAAGTAAGCGCCAGCTATCTCAAAGGCTATAAAGCCTCGGGGCAATTGACCGTCTCCGGGCCGGACGCGTTTGAAAAAGCCAAACTCTGCGGGGAGATCCTCTGGAAACGACTCGAACGCGCGGGCGTCACATTTGAAGAAACCAATACGGAATATCTGGGCGTGAATACATGTCACGAAGGGATCGTTTCCATTCCGTCTCAGATTAATGAAGTCGTTTTGCGCGTTGGCGTCAAAGACAAGGATAAAAACAAAGTGGACCGTTTCGGACAAGAAATTGCCCCGCTCGTGACCAGCGGTCCGCCGGGCGTGACGGGTTTTGCGGGCGGAAGGCCCAAAGCGCAGGAAATTGTCGCGTTTTTTCCGACCCTGATCCCGAAAAAATTAATTCAGACGACCGTCAGTGTCGAAGAAGTTTGAGGAAATCTTGCCACAGAGACACAGAGGCACGGAGAAAAACATTTTGAAACTTAACACCCGATTTTATTGAGCATGTGCAGACATACAAAAATCTTGTATATCAGATTTAAGGCATTGAACTCAGCGTTTCAGTGTCTCAGTGGTGAAAAAAAGCGAGAAAAATTCTCATCTTACTACGGAGACACAGTGGCACAGAGAAAAACATTAAAAGTTTGGCATCCTGTTTTGTTGAACGTGCGTAAACAAATAAAAATCTGCATATCCGATTTAAGGCATTGAAACTCTGTGTCTCAGTGTCTCAGTGGTGAGAAAAAATGAGAAAAATACTATACATCGAAGACGATCCCGTATCGGTGATCTTTATTTCCAAGATCATCGAAAAAATGGGCCATCAGATTGTGACCGCGTCCACGAGCGAAGACGGGCTTGCCAAAGCGTATGCGGAGAGGCCCGATTTGATTTTGATGGACATTTTCTTGCCGGGGCTCGACGGTTTTGAAACGACGATGAAGATCCGCCAGTCAGAAACCCTCAAGCACATTCCGATCATTGCGATCACTTCGACGCACAATCCCGGCGATCGTCAATTGGCGGCCGTTGCGGGATGCGACGGGTTCCTGATGAAACCGGTAGATTACCCTTCGTTCGTCACGTACCTCAACGAGTTCCTGGATAAAAAACATTCGGTCGAGGTCGAAAAGCAGGATGAGACGCAGGAGCTTAAAAAATTTTCTCAGCGGCTGGTCCAGCGGCTGACCGACAAAATTCAGGAGCTCGCCCATGCGAATGAAGAAATGATCAAAGCGAATCAAACGATGGATCAATTGGTTTCCGAGGTCAAAACAAATAATTCCGACCTGCTGCAATTTAATTTTGCCGCTAATCAGATCTTAGCTTTTTCCAGCCGTGAAAAATTATACAAAGATATGCCGTCGCTTTTGTCCGAACAACTGAAAATGTTCAGCGCCGCGGTTTATGTCGTGAATGAACAAACGATGACGTTGGATCTCTTTTCTCAGCACCACGTGGAGCCGCTGCCGGAGGCCGAAAAACTGAGTATCATCCGGCCGCCTTTTTTTGACGTCGTGTATTATCAGGAACCTTTTCTGATGGATTCGTTTTGGATTCAAGCGGCGCAAAAAGCGGACCCGGCGATGGTCCGTCGCGTACTTCCGCTCGGACGCGCATTCCAGGCGGATACGGTTTATTTTCTTCCGATCATCGGCCGCCCATCGGGAGAGAACGGGTTTGATTGCCAAAACCAGGACTGCCAGGCGTTCCTGAACAAAGACAAGAATTGGTGGAGCAAGCAGATCAGCGCGCTCGATCCGAATAATCTGACTTTTGAAACGCAGCTGAAACAGATAAGTGATTTTTATTTCAATTGCTGTCACTACCGTTTGAAAGGCGTCTTGGCTTTGGGGATCGGTGAAGGCCGTCTGAATGAGACGTTCCGGCAGATTCTGCAATCCTTCGTTCGGACGATCGGGCTTACGATTGAGAATATTCTGCTGTACGATGACGTCAAAGACGCCTACCTGGTTGCTGAGCAGCAAGCCATCACGGATGGGCTGACGGGTCTTTATAATTACCGCTACTTTTATCACCAGTTGGAACGTGAAATCAAGCGTTCGAAACGGCATTGGAACAAGACGTCCTTAATCATGCTCGATATAGATTTTTTCAAAAAGTTCAATGACCACAGCGGCCATCCCGCGGGCGATGAAGCTTTAAAACGTCTAGCGATAATTATTCAGTCGTGTACCCGCACGAGCGATATTGTTGCGCGCTACGGAGGAGAAGAATTTGTTTTGATTCTTCCGGAGACGCCGAAAAACGCGGCCGTGAAGTTAGCTGAGAAAATTCGTCATCTTGTGGAAGAAGAAAAATTCTCCCAGAAAGAAACACAGTCTCAGACCCATTTGACCATCAGTCTCGGCGTGTCCACTTTTCCGGACAACGCTCAAACCGTTGAAGAGCTTGTTCAGCGTGCGGATGAGCAACTTTATCATTCCAAACAAAACGGACGAAATAGAGCTTCATTCAGCGAATGAAACACATGCCGTTTATTCAGTATGTGATTGGCTGTGGATTCGCTGAGGTTCTTTCAACGAGCCCATGGTCCAATGACAGAAAATGATAAACGGGATTGAAATCGTTCAAGCCGATATCAGCACGCTTAACTTAGAGGCGATCGTGAATGCCGCGAATCGATCCTTGTTGGGCGGCGGGGGCGTGGATGGCGCGATTCATCGTGCCGCAGGACCTCGATTATTGGAAGCCTGCCGATTGCTCAACGGCTGCGCCACCGGCGAAGCCAAAATTACGGGAGGGTACGAATTATCGGCGCAGTGGGTCATTCATACGGTCGGTCCTGTCTGGACCGGCGGAAATCACGACGAAGATAAGTTGTTAGCCTCCTGTTATCACGCCAGCCTGGCTTTGGCCGAACAAAAACACATCAAAACCATAGGATTTCCATGCATCAGTACCGGCGCCTACGGATTCCCCGCAGAGAGAGCGGCGCGTATTGCGGTCATTGAAACAAGGAAGTTTTTGGAGCAGACATCAATTATAGGCCGCGTGGTGTTTGTCTGCTTCGACCGTCGAAATTCTGACCTTTACTATGCGTTATTGCAATAACCGAGAGATTGGAATTATCGCTTGAAATTGTTGACTAAATTATTATATTATATTGGGTATCAGTTCTTTTAACCGTATCTAATCCCGGGGGTATCGCATGGAGAAAGATGAAAAAAGGCATGACCAACCTGAAGACCTGGAAGCCATCGTTGAAACGCCGGTATTTACACGTTTCAAAGAATGGTGGCGCGCCAAAAAGGAGAGCCTTGACCTCTGGGGCTTTGAAAAATATTTAGGCTGTGACAATACGAAATTTAAAGCGGCATTAGCTTCTTACAAGAATCTTCTCGAAGAAATCGAACATGAGTATAAAGAGACGGTCAAAGGAGCCCTTGTAACTCCGGAACAGATCGAAGAGGCGGAAAAGCATCGTGAAAGCATGCTGTTGGATGCAAAGCGGGATTTTGTGTACGCCATGCCGGAGAATTATCGAAACTGGTTCAAAAGAAATAAGATCTTTCGGAATTGGCGCGGCACACCGGAAAGCTGGGGATTCGAAGAGGCGCGTTACTGGGGAAGCCGATCCGGCCTTACGATGCGTGAACGGCGCGTGATTCTGGCCGTCCTGATTTTATTGGTCGCCGGACTGATCGTCATGGGTGTTAAAGTCTCTCAGACCGAGAAAAAATCGGTCTTGGACGAATCGGTCACGAGAGATTTCAAATTACGAGATACGGTGGATACGGATTCCCTGTTCCAGGCGAAGATGCTTCGCGAAAGAAAAGCGGCGGAAGAAAAGAGAAATAAAAAAGCCTTTTTGGAACGAAGAAACAAGATCATTAATGACATGAATACGGGAACGTATGTGACGCAGGGAACGGACATGAGAAGTGAAGTGGCCTTCCTGATGCAGACCTATAACAACAATATTTATAAACAATATCTGACCGAAGAACAGTATGTCAATGACCTTGAAGTGCTTGGAACGACGCTGGAGCTGATTGCGAGAAAAAATCCAGGCCTGGTGACTAAACTTGGCGATTTCCGGCTTCCCCTTTTGTGGAAATCCGACATGACGATACAGATTTCTTGGGATGACATAGAAGCGGGATTACAAATATTAAGGTCGAGAAATCAAAAAAAGAGCGAATAAATCTGATGGTTCAGTCATAGATGAAACCGTTTAGCCTGGGTAATAAGAAAATATTTTATTACACCGAGGATGCGGGATTGGTTCGCGATCAGGTCGAGGGCAGGAATTTTACTTATCACGACGAACCGCTCGTGTTCGGCGTAAGTACGGATACTATTATCAACGGCGCCGCATGTACGCTGGGGTATACAGAAGAAATTCTTGGCCCGCATTTTCTCGTGGGCAAAGGCGACGTTATTCATGAAGGGGATATTCAGCAGGGGAACTTTTCCGTTGTGGTCGGCGGCGAAAGTTATGGCAGCGGCTCTTCGCGGGAAGTGGCCGTAGTCGCACACCGGGGAGCGGGAATCCGACTGGTCGTAGCCAAAAGCCTGGAAAGAATTTTCCGAGAGAACATGACATTCGACTGCCTGCATTTTACCACGGATATGAACGTTGTGGATAAATTGCTGGCGGGTGAAACGATCGATCTTGACGCGTTGATGGAAAATCTTTCGCCGCTGAACAAAACGATCTTCTTCGGCGGCGGGCTGCTGGAATTCGGAAAAAAGATGCTGCGGGGCGAAGCGGAACTTCCTTACCGCGACGCAGGCCGCGGGAAAAAAGCCATGACGATGGCGGAAAAAATTCTTGCGCGCAAGGCCGTGGTTAAAGACAAACCTGAGCATACAGGATTATCCGGCGTGGAGCCGGGCGAACAACTTTTTGTCCACGCTGATTTTCTCGGCATGCACGAATACACCGGCGGACACGTGCGAAGCCTCTATAAAAAAGCGTTCGGCAATGCACCGATCACCGATAAGGCCGTTGTGCGCGGATTCAACGATCATTTCGTCCTCATCGGTCACGACGTGGTACCCGCGGATGTGAAGAAAAAACGATTGGCGTCGGCGCAGAACCTGGCGCTTGAACTGACTTTGTTTTGCAAAGAAAAAAATATTCCGATGCACGGACCGGGCGGCAATATGCCGGCGGGCGTGTGCCATCGTTTGGTCGTTGAGAGTTATGCCAAACCCGGCGACGTTATTGCGCTGACCGATTCCCATTCCCCGACCGCAGGCGTTATGAATTGTTTTGCCTACGGGTTGGGATCGACGGCTATTGCGATGGGGTTGGGTACGGGCATGATTCCCGTGACGGTTCCTAAGACGGTTCGCGTTTGGATCGAAGGCGAAGACCCGCTGCATCTCGTGACCCCCAAAGATATTATCCTGCACATCATCGGCGATCCGTATTTCCGCGAGCAAAAATGGAAAACTCAGCCCGGCGACACCGTGATCATGCAATTCGGCGGGCCGGCTCTGGAGAAATTTACCATTGACGAGTTATCGGTTTTGACCAATATGACCGTGGAGGGCAGTGCGACGACAGGTATTGTCGAGCCGTGCGAGCGTATTGTGGAATTTCTTGTCGAAAAACGCGGCATGAATGAAGGGGATGTTCGACGGTTGTTGGTGTATGCGGATGACGATGCGCAGTATGAATCGGTGTACAAGGTAAATTTATCGGAAGTGCCGGTAACCGTGGCTACACCGGGCGACAGCCGGAACCGCAAGCCGATCACGCAATTGCTCGGACAAAGAATTGATAACGTGGTGGTCGTTTCCTGCACGGGGGCGTCGCTCGAAGATTTAAAACAGGTTGCCCTTGCCGTGACCGGGCGAAAAAAACTATCGCGTGTCACGATGATCGTGACGCCCAGCAGCCAGCAGGTTTTTGACGATGCGCAAAAAACAGGCTTGTTGAAATTATTTCTGGATTTCGGCGCGGTAGTTACCGAGCCCGGCTGCGGATCGTGCATCGGCAACGGTCCCGGCATTTCCGTAAACGGCACGGTAACGGCTTCGACGAGCAACCGAAATTTCAGCGGACGCATGGGCGGCAATGGCGATGTGTTTCTGGTATCGCCTTTCGTAGCGGGCATAGCCGCATGCACGGGCACATTGACCGATCCGCGCTATTGGAAAATACTGAACTAATCTTTTTTGCCGCACCGCCGCAAATTCCTCAAGGTCTTGTGACTGAGAGGAAATTTTATTATTAAGGAACAGCATGTTTCAAGGACACCCCAGAGGCCTTTCCGTATTGTTCATGACGGAAATGTGGGAACGTTTCAGTTATTACGGTATCCGCGCAATCCTGATCCTATATATGACGGCGGCCGTCAGCACCGGCGGGTTGGGATTCAGCGTCGTTCAATCCACGGCTATCTATGCGCTGTTCACTTCGCTGGCGTATCTGATGAATTTGCCCGGCGGTTGGGTTGCCGACCGCATCATCGGGCAGCGGAAAGCCGTCTTGTACGGCGGAATATTAATAGCCCTCGGTAATTTCTGCCTGTTCCTTCCTTCAATAGCCGCATTCTATGGAGGCCTCTTCCTGATCATCATTGGCACAGGTCTTTTGAAACCCAACGTCAGCACGATCGTCGGACAAATTTATACGCAAGAGAAAGACGACCGCCGCGATGCGGGATTTTATATTTTCTATATGGGTATCAACGTTGGAGCACTCATTGCACCGTTAATTTGCAGTACGTTATCGGAGCTGATCCACTGGCGATTGGGCTTTCTGGCGGCATGCATCGGTATGATCATGGGTCTCATCCAGTACCGCTTGGGATACAAACATTTCGGAGAAGTCGGGGCTTTTCCGGCAACGAAAGACCAGCCGGAAGAAATCGGAATAGCAAAAAAACAATTAGGCATTTACAGCGCCATAGCCGTACTCGCCGCCCTGGTCATAATGATTCTTAACCTGCGCGGTACGCTCGATCTGACACCGGACCTCATCGCCGATATTTTTCAATACCTGTTCGTCATTCTCATTCTCGTTTTTTTCGGATGGATGTTCTTTATTGCTAAGTGGGAATCGGTAGAAAAAGATCGTTTGATTGTCATCACCGTTTTTTTCTTTTGCGCCGCCCTGTTTTGGTCGGCATTTGAGCAGGCCGGTTCCTCTCTTAACCTCTTTGCGGACGAATTTACCGACCGGCGGCTGCCCGATTGGATCGTGAACGCATTCAATCCAGTCTATTTATTATTTTCGGATCAACCGGTTGCATACGGAGCAAAGTTTCCTACCGGATGGTTTCAATCGCTCAATTCGATTTTTATCATTTTGCTTGCGCCGCTGTTTTCAAAGCTGTGGACACGCATGGGCGATAAAGAGCCCTCCAGTCCGGCAAAATTTGCCTGGGGACTTTTTTTTGTGGGAATTGGTTTTGCGATCTTAATGATTGCGGCAAGCTTTCTTAATCAAGGCCAAGTCAGCCCGATGTGGCTGACGGCTCTGTATTTCGTGCATACGGTCGCGGAGCTGTGTTTGAGCCCGGTAGGCTTGAGCAAAGTTACAAGCCTGGCGCCCGCGCGCGTAGTGGGATTGATGATGGGGGTTTGGTTTCTCGGAACTTCGTTGGGAAATTTCATTGCAGGACGCGCGGCGGGGTTTTACGAATCGCTTCCGCTCACCACGCTGTTCGGAGTGGTCTTCGTTTTTTCATCCGGCATCGGTTTGCTGATGCTGCTATTCATCAAACCGCTGCGGGCGCGCATGCACGGTATTCATTGAGCTAGTAAAAAATGTGCTTGACAAAGCAGCTCCTTTTTTATATCATTTGTCGCGTTTGAACGTTATTTGACATAGACATCTTATCAAGAGCGGTCGAGTGACAGGCACGATGACACCGCAGCAACCGTGTCCGATTAATCGGACAGACAAGGTGCTAATTCCTGTCCCGAATTTCAACCATTCGGGAAAAGATGAGAGAAGCAATAAATTTTTTATTTCTTACCTCTTCTTTTGAAAAAATGAAGAGGTTTTTTTTTGATAATCCAATTAACACGAGTAAGGAGCACCCATGTCACGATTTTTATTTACATCGGAATCCGTGTCGGAAGGCCATCCGGATAAGGTGGCGGATCAGATCAGCGATGCGATTCTCGATGCGATGCTGGAGAAAGATCCCATGAGCCGCGTTGCGTGCGAAACCCTGGTAACCACAGGTTTAGCGCTGGTCAGCGGTGAAGTGACCACGAATGCGTACGTGGATGTACAGGAAATAGTCCGTAAGACGATTCGTCAAATCGGTTACACCAAAGATGCGTATCGGTTTGACAGCGAGTCCTGCGGCGTCATTTCGACGATTCATCAGCAATCGGCGGATATCGCGATGGGCGTAGATACCGGCGGGGCGGGCGATCAAGGCATGATGTTCGGTTATGCATGCGATCAAACACCGGAACTGATGCCCATGACCATAGCCTTTGCGCATAAATTGGTCAAACGTTTAGCGGACATACGCAAAGCGGGAAAGGAGATGACTTATCTTCGCCCCGACGCGAAATCTCAGGTCACTATTGAATACGATGAGAACAAGAAGCCCATCCGCGTTGACACGATCGTGATCTCGACTCAGCACGATCCGGATGCGACGCAGCAAAAAATCAAAGATGATGTCATCGCGCACGTCATTAAGCAAGTCATTCCCAGAGAATTGCTGGATGAAAAAACTATTTACCACGTCAACCCGACGGGGCGCTTTGAAATCGGCGGCCCGCACGGCGATACGGGATTGACCGGACGAAAAATAATCGTGGACTCGTACGGCGGCTGGGGCGCTCACGGCGGCGGAGCCTTTTCCGGCAAGGACCCGACAAAAGTGGATCGCAGTGCAGCGTATGCATCCCGTCACATAGCGAAAAATGTCGTGGCGGCGGAATTGGCAAAAGAGTGCCTGGTGCAGGTCGCTTACGCGATCGGCGTCGCACAACCGGTTTCGGTTTTTGTGAATACATACGGAACGGGCCGGGTGCCGGATGTCAAAATTTCCGAAGTCATTCAAAAGAATGTGGATCTCACGCCCAAAGGCATTATGAAAAAATTCAACCTGCGCCGCCCGATCTATTTAGCTACCGCCGCGTACGGCCACTTCGGCCGGCCGGAATTTGAATGGGAAAAACTGGATCTGGTTGAGACCTTGCGCAAAGAAGTAAAATGAATTGATCGAAAAGACTTTCTCCCTTAACTTAAGAGCCGTTCTGAGGGTTTTGCAGGACGGCTTTTTTTAATTTCTAACTTCGGAATACAATGGTTCTTGTTATCGATAATTACGATTCGTTCACCTATAACCTCGTTCAGTACATTTCCGAGTCTTTGCATTCAGAGGGTTCGCAGGAAACGGTAGCCGTTTTCCGCAACGATAAGATTTCCATCGATGAAATTGAATCGCTGAATCCTTCCCGAATGGTCATCTCGCCCGGCCCCGGTACGCCCGATGATGCCGGCGTTTCCAACGAACTCCTAAAGATATTTTCAAAGAGAATTCCGATTCTCGGCGTATGCCTGGGCCACCAGTGCATGGCGCAAACTTTCGGCGCCCGCGTGGTCCGGGCAGAAAGATTGATGCACGGAAAAACTTCGCTGATTTATCATGATCATAAGAGCATTTTCACAAATATAAAAAACCCTTTTACGGCGACCCGGTATCATTCCTTAATTGTTGAAAAGAATTCAGTGGACCGGAAATTTGTAATTTCAGCGTGGACGGAAGAGGGTGAGATCATGGGTTTACGCGTCCGGGACACGCTGCTGCACGGTGTTCAATTTCATCCGGAATCGATTTTAACGGTCGAAGGGAAAAAGATCATCAAAAACTTCTTAAGGATGCAGAAATCGGAACTTTTTTCTTGATTGTCTATTTTTTTATCTTTATCATGGGGGGCTTTTAAATAAACGTGGGTTGAGCTAGTAGCTCAGCTGGTAGAGCAGCGCCCTTTTAAGGCGAAGGTCGTAGGTTCGATCCCTACCTGGCTCACAAAAAAAAGGAGTAGAAAATGATTCTACTCCTTTTTTGTTTCCGTTCCAAATTGTAAGACTATTTTTTTTCCGAGCATACCTGATTGCGGCCGTTGGCCTTGGCGACGTACAAATGCTGATCGGCTATTTCAATCATTTCGTTCACATTCTTGCCGTCTCCGGGAAAGCTGGAAACTCCGAGTGACATGGTGATGGAAATGTCCAGATTCAATATGTTCCCGAAAGCGCCGGATTGTTCTGCAATGGATTTCCTCAACTTCTCTGCAACGAACGTAGCGCCGGCCTTATCCGTTTCCGGCAGAATAATGATGAATTCCTCTCCGCCGTAACGCGCCAGAATATCGCAGTCGCGCAATCCTTGTGAAAGTTTGCCGGCGACCCATTTCAAAACTTCATCGCCGATATGATGGCCATAGGTGTCGTTGAAATTTTTGAAATGATCGATGTCCGTCATGATAAAAGACATTTTATGCGTATAGCGCTCGGCGCGGTTAAACTCGCGCTGGACGCGGTCGTTGAAATAGCGGCGATTGAAGATCTTGGTCAGCTCATCCTTGATCGAAATTTCCAGGGTCTCATGATAAATTTGCGTTCGTTCGATGGCAATCGCAGTTTCAGTGGAAATTAAACGGAGAAACTCCATGTGATTGGTCTGAAATTCATCGGCTGAATGAAAGCACAGGACGCGGTGGCTTTTTTTGTTGGACGTCAGAAGAATTCCCAATACGCTTCCTCCGTTTTTTTCGGAAAGATAATTTGCAAATTCTTTCCGTTCATTGACCTGGGGAATGTATTCCTCCTTCTGCTTGGATGACAAAAGGTGTTCGGCCACGTCGCGTTCGATATCCAGGATAAATTTTAATTTCTTGTCTTTATTCTTGTCGGAGGAAAGCAGAACGTCAACTGCCCCGTCCTGATTTTTCCCGATGAGCGAGAACTGATCGATAAAAGAAATTTCACTCAGCATGGTCTCAATGATGCGGAACAGCTTCGTCAGGTCGTAGGTTGAATTTAACATCGCCGCGATACGGTACAGCAAGCGCGTTTCGTGCAAGCGCTCGGATAACATGCGATTTTCGTTCGAAACCGTCAAGAATGACTTTTCCAGCTCGGCGACTTTTTCTTTGAGCTGGGCAACCCACGGTTCATCGTTCGTGGGAAGCGGCTGCTGATTGAGCGTCGGTCGTCTCATAGATTTTGTCCGTGTATGACGAGAGAAATTCTCCTTGGAAGCCTTCAGCATGATTTCCCTCCGGTTACGTATTTCACCTTATGCGGTTTGCTTTATTTCATCGCTTTCGCGCAGGGTCATGAGAGGCTCGGCGTGATCCGTGACACAGGCTTTGTGAATGACGCAGGATTTGACGTTTTGCATGGAAGGAATACGGTACATCGTGTCGATCATGAATTTTTCCATAATCGCGCGCAGACCCCGGGCTCCGGTTTTGCGTTTCATCGCAAGCGAGACAACCTCGTGCAGCGCGTCTTCTTCGAACCGCAATTCCACATCCTCCAGCGCAAATAATTTCTGATATTGCTTGACGATCGCATTTTTAGGTTCGGTCAGTATGGCGAACAGCGCTTCTTCCGAAAGCTCTTCCAGCGAACAAACCAGCGGCAGGCGTCCGATCAATTCGGGAATCAAACCGAATGAAAGCAGATCGTCCGGCTCGATCATTTGCAATATTTTGCTGATGCTGTTTTGATCTTTATTTTGAATATCGGCGGTGAAGCCCATATTCTTTTTTCCGATGCGCGTTTGGATGATCTTGTCAATGCCCTCAAATGCGCCGCCGCAAATGAACAGAATATTCTTGGTGTTAATACTTATAAGGTTCTGTTCCGGATGCTTGCGGCCGCCTTTCGGGGGTACATTCGCGATCGTGCCTTCCAGAATTTTCAGCAGGGCTTGCTGAACCCCTTCCCCCGAAACGTCTCGCGTAATCGAAGGATTGCCGCCCTTCCGGGCGATCTTGTCAATTTCGTCTACGTAGATAATTCCTTTTTCAGCAGACGCCACGTCATAATTTGCGGCCTGAAGCAGCCGCACCAAAATATTTTCAACGTCCTCCCCGACATAGCCGGCTTCCGTAAGCGTCGTCGCATCGGCAATCGTGAACGGAACGTTCAAAAATTTTGCGAGCGTCTGTGCGAGTAAAGTTTTTCCGGTACCGGTCGGCCCGACGAGCAGGATATTATTCTTGTCCAATTCAACATCGTTATCCAGATCGTTGATGGAATTAATGCGCTTGTAGTGATTATAAACGGCGACCGAAAGGGACCGTTTCGCCTGCTCCTGCCCGATGATGTATTCGTCGAGTTTGTATTTTAATTTCTCGGGTGTAATTTCGCTGAGCGGAACGGAAATTTCCTTGGCCGAGTGGGATTTAATCATCTCGAAGGCGTTGCGTACGCATTCATTGCAGATATGCACGCCATTGGGGCCGCTGATGATACTGTCCACCTCGTCCGCCGACTTGCCGCAAAAGGAACAGAAGATGGATCGGCCTATGTGGGTATGGTCTTTCATAATTTGTATCTTAACAAAAAAAGGGCGCAGAAGCAAACTTAAAAAGGAACTATTTTTTACGAACCAGAATTTCGTCGATGATGCCGTATTCCTTGGCCTGCTCCGCCGACATGAAAAAATTGCGGTCGGTGTCCTTTTCGATACGTTCCATCGGTTGGCCGGTGCGTTGTGAAATGATGAGATTGAGATGCTGTTTGAGCGTCACAATTTCTTTCATGTAAATCTCGATATCCGACGACTGGCCCTGTGTTTCGCCGAGAGGTTGATGAATCATGATGCGCGCGTGGGGGAGCGTATAGCGTTTACTTTTTGCACCCGCCATCAGCAGCACCGCGCCCATACTGGCGGCCAGACCCATACAAGTGGTTTGAACGTCGGGTTTGATGTACTCGATCGTATCATAGATCGCCAGCGCGGCCGTGACGCTGCCGCCCGGGCTGTTGATGTACATGATAATGTCTTTTTCGGGATCATTCGCTTCAAGAAAGAGCAATTGCGCGATAATCAGATTCGACACCGTATCGTCGATAGGCGTTCCGAGAAAAATAATACGCTCCATCAGCAATCGCGAATAGATATCGTACGACCGTTCGATCTGCCCTTTTTGTTCGACCACGTAAGGAAAGGGGATCTGCGATGCGGCGGCCGCCAGGCCGGAGACCCGGTCACCGCTGAGTTTTGAAAATTCACTTTTGATAAATTTTCTATGGGAATTCATTTAGGCTGTTCCTTTTTTTGTTTTTGCCGCTTTGCAGAAATGGCCGGCCTTACACGCTGAGTTCCGGGGTTTGTTTTTCATCCGACAAGGTATCGGGAATTTCTTCAATTTCCGACTGAGATTCAATCCATTTCAATAATTTTTCTTCGAGAAGATAGTTCTCGAAATTCCGACGTTCGGTCTCCGTTTTGAAATCCAGATTGATTTTGTCGATCGTGACGTTGTTCAGTTTCGCGGTTTTCTCGCGATAATTTTCAAGATCCTCGCCGGTGACGCTCATTTTTTCCGCTTCTACAATTTTCTTTTTTGCCAACGTCCATTTTACGTCCCGGATCGCCGCGGGGCGATACCGTTCCGCGAGGTATGCGTCATCGATCTGCTGTCCTTTTTTCAGGCGTTGCTTCAGCATCGCGCCGATGCGCTGTAAGGCGCTGTCGATCAAGGGTTCGGGAGTCGGAATATCATTTTGTTTGATCACTTCATCTATGACGCGCTCGTTCAGTTTGCGCGCGGAATCATCCTCCCAGCGTTTTTTCAAATTGGACGAGATGTCCGCTTTCAATTTATCGAGGTTTTCCAAACCCAGGTCTTTGGCGAATTCATCATCGAAGGAAGGCAGTTGAATTTCTTCGATCTTTCTCACGGTGATCATGAAATGGTCATGACCGCCTTCGGCGGCGCCTTCGCCGAACTTCACCAGGCGCAGGTTCCGTGTGTCACCGCGATTTGCGCCGATCAGCCCGTCGATCATATCCTGTCCGACGAATTTTGTCGTCAAAGGAATGCGGCGATCCGTGTATCGTTTTCCGATGATAGGCACGCCGCTGTGATCCAGCACTTGAATGTCGCACGTTACGAAATTTCCTGCGGCAACCACATCGGCTTCTTTAGTAGTGGAATAACTTTCGCGCAATTGTTCGAGCGTGGAATTAATTTCTTCATCTTTGATCTCGTGAATTTCTTTTTGAATCCGGAGTCCTTTGTAATTCGGAATTTCATAAACCGGCATGATCTCGACCGTCACGTCAAACGACAACGGCAGGTCTTTTTTATAATTCATATTTTCGATCCGGCCGATCTCGATCGCGTCCGTTTTCGTTTCTTCGAGCGCCAGTTTGTAAAACTCCTCGATGATCACCGGCAGCGCTTCCGCATCAATCTGGTCGCCGAATTTTTTCAGCACGACGTCTTTCGGGGCTTTGCCTTTGCGAAAGCCTTGAATTTGCGCTTCTTCGCGGAACATGACCAATGCTTCTTCAAAAAAAGGGCGCATTTCTTCGATGCCGACTTCCACGCGTAATTTTCTTTTGTTCGATTCTTCGGATACAACCTGGGCTTGCAAGCTCAACTCCTGTTAAGAATAAATGTTGAATTATTTAGTTAGTGCGGGATGAGGGATTTGAACCCACACGGTAAAACCACCAGATCCTAAGTCTGGCGCGTCTGCCAATTCCGCCAATCCCGCAGTACTACAAAAGGACTGAAATATAAATAAAATGAAGCGGAAATTCAAGCTTCTTATGATTAATTTGAAAGAAAAATAACAGGGCGCCGCAAAAAGAGGTGTTGCGGCAAGAAAATCGAGAAATGCGGCTTTCTGCATCCATGACTATTTCTTTTCCCGGTGCAGGATCATGGTCGATGCCTGATGGGTGGCCATCACGATCACTTCATTGATATTGACGTGCGCGGGGCGTGTCGCGGCGAACACGACAATTTCCGCGATGTCGCGGCCGGTCAACGGGGTGATGTTCTCATAAGGCTTTTTTGCGCGTTCCGTGTCGCCATGGAAACGGATGATACTGAATTCCGTTTCAACCAGCCCGGGATCGATCGTGGTTACCCGGATAGGCGTATCCACGAGTTCCATCTGCAGGCCTTTGGTCAATGCCGTAACGGCGTATTTCGTTGCGCAGTACACATTGCCGCCCGGGTAAACCTCATGCCCGGCAGCAGAGCCCATATTAATAATGTGCCCGCTCCGGCGTTCCACCATTCCCGGGATCACTTCCCGGCTGACGTAAAGCAGGCCTTTAATATTCGTGTCGATCATTTCCTCCCAATCCGCAATTTTACCTTCATGCAATTTATCCAGCCCGCGCCCCAAACCGGCGTTGTTGACCAAAATATCAATAGGCGCCCATTCCTTCGGCAGAGACGCGACCGCATGAGCCACGTCCGGGTGCCGTGTTACGTCGAGTGGAATGCAAAGCGATCGGGTTCCGTATTTTTCTTTCAATACGGCGGCTAATTTCTCGAGGCGCCCAATGCGGCGCGCAGCGAGAATGAGCCCGGCTCCTTGCTCCGCAAACGCTTCGGCAACGGCTTCTCCGATGCCCGCGCTCGCGCCCGTAACCAACACGATGCGGTTTTTCAATGAGTTCATTCGAACCCTTTCGTTAGTCATTGAATTTTTCAAGGCGAGAATCTAAAAAGAAATGAAAGTTGAAACAAGCAATTAATGCGCTTTTTATTTAAGGTTGCTTTTTTAAGCCAACAGAATTATATTTGCTCGATTGTATCAAAATTGAATCCGGCACGGAAAACAAGATGGTCGAAGCAAAATACTACCGCACCGAAAAGGACTTTGTCGTTTGCGAACTATGCCCGCGCAGCTGTAATATCAAGAACGGCGAGGAAGGCGACTGCTGGGGCTATAAGAACGTTGACGGTAAATTGATGGCGTCCAGCTACGGCCGTATCGTGACGGCGGTGTACGATCCCATGGAG
Source organism: uncultured Bacteroidota bacterium (assembly GCA_964563165.1). Classification (GTDB taxonomy): domain Bacteria; phylum CLD3; class CLD3; order SB21; family SB21; genus CAZLWA01. The sequence goes on from CAZLWA010000009.1 coordinate 23,916, forward strand.
AAAAAACCGTTTTATCATTATTATCCCAATTCAACCGTGCTATCGCTGGCCGCCAACGGCTGTAATCTGCGCTGCCAATTTTGCCAGAATCACGATATCGCGCTGGAGAAAAAAGAATCGAAAGACATTTCACTGCAGACGGTTTTGGACTATTCCGGCAAAAGCCATTCGATCGGCGTGGCGTACACCTTTACAGAGCCGCTGGTATGGTATGAATTTTTGATGGATTCTACGCGTAAAATAAAAGGCATCGGGCAAAAAAATATTCTGGTGTCGAACGGATATGTCAATGAAAAACCGTTTCAGGAAATTATTCCGTACATTGACGCCATTAACATCAGCGTCAAATCCATGCGAAAAAAAACGTACGAGAAATTAGCCGAAGGCGATTTGGATGTGGTGCTTCGCTCCGTCAAGATCGCGCATGAAAAAACGCATTTGGAACTGACGTATCTGTTGATTCCTGACGTGACGGACAGCGAAGAGGAGATCGGTGATTTTGTGGACTTTGTTGCCGGCGTCGGTAAAGATATTCCGGTTCATTTCAAGCGCTTTTTTCCGCATTACAAAATGACCGATCACCCGATGACGCCGAACGAAACGATGGTGAAAGCGTATAAGCTTGCCAGTCAGAAATTGAATTATATCTATCTGGCCGATACGGACATCGACGGTGTATCCGATACGTTTTGTCCGAATTGCAAACGACTGATCATTAAACGACGCGATTATCAGTCCAACTTAGGAGGCATGCGCGGCGCAAATTGCAAATTCTGCGGTCATCGCATCAATATTAAATTTTAGTTTGTATAACTTTGCAGGAGCGGTTTTTGAGATCACATAAATGGTTTTCTTTTTTTCGAAGAGTTCATGCAATTTCCTTGTTTGTTCTTTTCTTATTTGTTTTTGCCTACAGCCTGCCGACCGGCTGTGACAGCGGCGACACAGATATCGGAATTGAGGGATTTAACAGTCATGGCGCTGCCGGAACGCTGCATACCGATACGCTGTATGCGGATGCGATTACCAATTACACGTCATTGATGGATTCGATATCGACCGGCGGATCCGACCGTCTTTATTTGGGTTCGGTGGACGATTACGATTTCAAGATCGTTATGTTCTTCGTCTTTCCATCCGAGATAGAAAGTGTGCACGTAACCGGTGCGCAATTGAAATTAACTTCCACAGCTTCCTACGGCAGCGGCGGATCGTTCACCGCAGCGATTCATCCGGTACAAAAAAGCTGGAATGTCGGCGATTTGCGATGGAATCGTTTTGACGGCGCCGTGGACACGTCCGTTATCATTTCACAGGTTTCGATTGCCAATACACCGGCGGCTGGAACGGTCTTTTCATTTTCCGACAGTGCTCTTAAAGATACCGTTCAGAACTGGATTTACGCAATCAGGGACACCAACCGTCACAATTACGGGATCATGATTGACGTGCCGCTCGGAGCCGGGTTTGTACAGCAATTCTACAGCGGGAACAACACCTCTGGCGCGGGCGTTCCGGATACCGCCATCGTGCCGCGGCTGGAGTTCAGCTATACAAGAGTCGTAAACGGTGAGGTTAATACCGGTACGCTTTCCATCACTCCGGTGACGCTGAGCAATTCCTTCGGCGGAAATTCATACTTCGGCGGTTCACACGGTTATCTTTATCGCGATCGCAATCCGCAGGCAAGCAATTCGCTCACGGTCGGCAGCGGCGTGGTGTATCATGCATTATTGAAATTTAATACCGACAGTATTCCGGCCTCCGCCACTATCAACAATGCGGTCTTGGTCATGCACCTGGATCCCGCAGGGAATTACTTTTATAACGCCAATACCGATTCCGTCGCGCTCCAGGGCATTCGGGTCGAAACACAGCCGGCCGATTGGAAAGCGGGAGAGCTGACCATCAACGGCAACGATTTTTCTGGGATCTTGAATTCCGCCTCTTATCGAAGCCGCCTGACCGACCATATTAAAGGTACGGACGACACGCTTCGGATGTCTATTGGAACGCAGCTGCAAGGGTGGATCGGCAGGCCTGCAGGCAACGCCGGTTTGGAACTCTTTAACGCCGATGAACTGAGCGGCAATTTCAGAAGGCTTTACCGCGTGCGGTTTATTAATAATCCCGGAGACCGGGATCATTCACCTAAAATTATTGTCTATTATACATTGCCCCCGGACCAATAACATTCAAATGTAAAGAAATTTTCATGCGCAAATTAGTTCTTATTCTGATTGTTTTTTCATCCGAGATTTACGCGGGCGGCGGTTCGTCGTATTCGTCGTCGACGTTCGGGCTTGCGGACTATCGGCCCAACGCGCGCGCGATCGGGATGGGCGGAATTATTTTAGCGGTCCCGAGCGCCACTTCGATAAATCTGTATAATCCTGCGACGCTCATCGGTATCACCATGACGCGTTTTGAGGGAAGTATCTTTATCGAGGCCAGTCAGGCCCGCAACGGAATCACGACCGCCAATTCAAGCACCGCCAATATTAATCAAGCGTCATTCGCCATTCCTTTTGGAAGCAAGTTGGCTGCGGCGTTAAGCCTCTCGCGTTTTGCCCGGGTCGGCTATAAATATCACACGGCCTCGAAAACATTTGACGGATTCAGCTATGTCGAAAAATTTGAGGGCCAAGGCGGCATTCAGCAATTGAGTTTTACGTTTGCCGCTAAAATCAGCGCCCACTGGACGATCGGGGCGTCCACGCAATATGCGTTCGGCACGATTGCGCGCAATTGGCGTATTGCATGGGATTCCGAAGAATTTTCGGGCACGGACGATTCGCGCGAGGAACACGTCCGGGGATTGCGATGGGTCATGGGCGGTCTGTATGAACAGGACAAATTGCATGTCGGCGGATTCATCGCCTTGTCGAATCGATTCCAAAACGATGTGACCGTCACGGGTATTTCGGGCGATACGAGTTATCATGCAAACCGGAAGGCGCTTTTTCCCTTGGAAATCGGCCTGGGTGGAACGTATGCGATCGTCAAGGAATATTCGGTCGGACTTGATATCATCTATACCGGGTGGCATCGCATCAATTCCTATGATCCGAATCAAAAGAACCGAAATACGCTGCGAATCGGCGCAGGCGCAGAGAAAGCGCCTGCGGCATCGCTGTCGGCGGGTTTCTTCGGTAAAGCTTCGTACCGAGCCGGTTTTTATATTCAAAATCTCTATGCCGCCAATGCGAGCAGGAATTTTGCCAGCGAATATTTCGCGACGTTCGGCATGGGCTTCCCTTTCAACAAAGGCAAAAGCACATTGGACGTAGGCGTCGAGATGGGCTTTCGCGGTTCCGTGGACGCTAACCGCGTTCAAGACCGTATCCTGCGATTTACTCTATCGGTTTCCGGCGGGGAACGCTGGTTTCAAAATCGGAAAAAACGATAGCCCGCCCTGTATTTGTCAAAAAAATTAAACATTTTTGTTGACAAAACAAAATAATTTGTGTATATTAATTCTGTCAAACTAAACTTACGATGTTTCAAATCCGTCTAACGGAGTGTGCATTTACATGGGGAACGCCCTGGTTATTAATGATTAAGAGTTTCAAATCATGATCTAATATAGGAGGAATGTACTTTGAAGAAAATAATCTTAGCTTTGTCGTTCATTTCAATATTCGCGAGCCATCTTCTTACGCAGGACTCAACCGTAAAATTGGAAATGCGGCAATTGGTCAATACGCCCACGGCAGGCATGTTGGGGCGCGGACAATATGAGGTCGGTATGCGGCTATTCGCCAACGGCGGAGTGCTGGCTAACGTCAACGTCGGCATGACACAAAACTTCATGATCGGCATTTCGTTCGGCGGAGAAAAGTTTATCGGTTCCGGTAAAGTGAATTTCAATCCCGAGCCCGGGGTTGATGTACGCTACCGGATCATTGAAGAGTCGATAGTAGGACCGGCCGTGACGATCGGTTTTGACAATCAGGGATTCGGGCCGTTTTTGAAAAGAGCACGTGCGGGCGATACGACCAAGATCAATCGCTACGCGCAAAAAGCGCGCGGGCTGTTTGCGGCCGCCAGCAAGAACTACGCATTCATGGGCAATATCGGATTTCACGGAGGCGTGAATTGGGATCTGACCGAGAAGAAAGATAAAGATAATCAGTTGAATTTTTTTGCAGGCGTGGATAAGAGCATTAATCATGAACTCTCCTTTGTAGCTGAATACGATCTGGCTCTGAATGACAATCGCAAGCTTATCGGGCATAAACGAGGGTACCTGAACATCGGCGCTAAATTGAATTTCACCAGAGTTAACGTTGAATTTCTGGTCACGGATCTATTCAACAACTCGAAGGATATCGCGAAATATTCGCGGGAGATCAAACTGTCGTTCGTGAACGTGTTTTGATGTTGCTGCGTTTCACAGTGTGGAGCGCATTCACAGTTGAAAATGACAGGTCATTGAAAAAGAAACCGGCAAGAAGCTGTTTTCTGTTAATTTACGAATCAGACTGATTGGAAGAAAGTTCGCCCAGCTAAACGGTATAATGGTTGCATAAGTAAGTAAGAAAGAAAAAACGGTGAAGTTATGAAAACCATCAATCTCCACACTCGCAGCGGAAAACGTATTCTGCTTTGTATGGCGCTACCTTTGCTCCTTTCCGGCTGTTATACCGTTCTGAAACAGTCGGGCGGATATTATTCAGAATTCGATCAGAATTCCGCTGCAAAAGATACGGCCCTTCAAATAAGCGACGACGACTCTGCGCTGGCAGGAAACGAATCGGAACCGGCTGATAACAATGATCCCGGAAACGGTGAAGAAAATGACGATCAGACGATCGTAAACAATTATTACGGATCGGCATGGAACGGGTACTATCATCCGTACGGCCGATGGTCGCTTTCGATCGGTTACGGCAATTATCCGTATTTAGGCGGGTGGTACGACTGGGGCTATCCGTCCTGGGATTACTATTATTGGGGCGGATGCTATTATCCGACGATTTACACCGGTTATTACCGGCCGTATTATCCATACTATCATACAAACCTTTCGCCGGTCTATTCGTATTCACGGCGAAACTATGGCGGCCGTCATTATGTCAATCAGGTTGGTTTGGCGGGCGGGACTCGTGCTTCAACCGCCGGCCGGGTAAGTTCAGGTCAGCGCCAATACAAAACAGCAAGTTCCACATCGGGTAAAAAAACCGGTAAAGCGGCTGTACGTAACGGTCGCCGGCAATATCGATCGGGAAATAACGTTTCCGGTCCAACGAAGAAATCGCGCGGCGCTTCACGTACCGCACGCAAAGCGTCCAATCGTGATCAATCCGTTAAGCGCGGACTTGAAAATGCGGCCCGAAGTCAATCCGGCAGCGGAACTGCGACTCAAGGTTCTTCCGGCGGCGGATCCGCGAGCCGCGGTTCATCCAATTCCGGAGGCGGATCGCGTGCGACAGCGCCGCGCTCAAGCGGCGGCGGAAGATCTTATAGAAAGTAAAAGCCATGATAACAAATATTCTTAAATACTCGGCCAGGACTTTTTTCGCGATGACCGTACTCGTCCTCAGCGGTTGCTACACGGTGCTTTTGCGGGAATCCGCGCGCATTGAGGATAACGAATCGGAATCCGCGGAATCGGACCGTGCGTACGAAGAAGTTGCGTTTCAAGATGAACGCTGGGCTATGTATTACGACGGAGCCGCGCCCTGGTGGCAAGAAGATCAGGCGTATGAAATTTCGGATGACCAACCGGCGGACGGTTCTGCCGGCTCTACGCACCGCGCGTACGGAAGACGGCGCGAAGTATTGAAAGAAGATAATTCCTCCGCTGCCACCGGACTGTTTTATTCCGCAGGTTCAGCCGTACTGCCGTCTTCCATTTCCACAAACCCGGCAGCGCCGGGCAACGACGCCAATAAATCACAAAATACAAACTCAAGCGGCTCGGGCAATCAGGCAGCCAAATCAAACTCGGAATCGAACACGCAGCGTCATTACGGTGCGCGTGAAAATGCGAAAAAAAAATAGCTTAAAGGAGCTGATGTTCGATGGTTTCCAAATGGTATAAATTTGTTTTCTTCACTACTCTTTTGACAGGCGGGCTGCTGCGCGCACAGGATGAAAGCGACGCGATCCGGCCGTTCCAAAACGAATTCGGACCCGGCGCGCGCGCCATGGCACTGGGTGGAGCCTATTCAGCGATCGCAGAAGACTACACCGCAGTGTATTGGAATCCGGCGGGATTGGCGCAAATCCGCAAAATGGAAATTTACGGCAGTATTTCCCACTTGAGCCTGGATAACCGCATCGGCTACCAAGGGACGCTGACCCAAAACACGAACGGATTTACCGGCTTGAATGCCGTCGGAATAGTCTTTCCGATCCCGACCTCCCGCGGCAGTATGGTTTTCGCCATCGGGTATCATCGGATCAATCCATTCGACGATTTCAATCAGGTCAAGGGTTCTCCCCTGTTGTCGAACGGAAAGCGCTTTGATCAGGATGAATTAACAACCGTCGATGGGAGCTTAAACCAGTGGTCCTTTGCCGGAGCCACAGATCTCACGAAAAAATTTTCCGTAGGCGCATCGCTGAATTTATTGGTCGGGAGTAATAATTTGAACGTCAGTTATTCTGAAGACGATCCGCAGGACGCGCTGCTCGATGAATCTTATCGCCAGGTGAATCTTCAAATAAAGCCGGATTACACCGGCGTGAGTTTCAAAATGGGTGCGCTGCTGAGGCCGGCGGATAATTTGCGGATTGCCATGACGATCACAACGCCGTCGGTAGTTCATGCGGAAGAAAATTCCAACTATGCCGAAACCATTATCGACGACAGCTCGAATCAAACGACGTATCCCGACGTTCCCTTGTTTAACAAGTACAAAACTACTTCGCCGTGGCGTTTCGAAGTCGGGGCGTCGTACAAGTATAAATGGCTGACTTTATCTTCCGGCATTGAATTCATGGACTGGACGCAAACGCGTTTCGCTTCGCATATCGTGGATGAATTCGGAGCCAATATTGACGGCGCTATTAATCAGAGCATTCTAATAAATTACCGCCAGGCAACGAATTATCGCGTGGGAGCCGAAGTGGTCGTTCCGAATTTAGGAGCGAAAGTGATGGCAGGATATTATTATCAGGAATCGCCTTTCAAAAACGGCCGCGAACTCATCAACAGCAACCGCCAATACCTCTCCGGCGGAGTGAGTTTCCTGATGGACCAGCAGGTGAAAGTTGATATTGCATTTCAGCACGGCTGGTGGCGACAGGCCACAACCGATTCGCAATTGGGCTCGGATGATAACGGCAACATCTTATTCACCAACGAAAGAATTCGCACGAATCGCCTTGTGATTGGAATGAGCTATCGATTTTAACGGATTGAATTTTCCTATGCCATTTCGACTTTGCCTCGACGGCGGACTTTTGTCCGCCGTTTTTTGTATCCTTTTCTTCCCGGCCTCATGCATGATCACGCCGGCCCCGGACGGCAGTCAAACCGTGCTTTTGAATCGCCCGGCAAAAGTGCAGCGTGCCAACTCTGTGTTCGGCGCGGATTTTTTGAAAGCGGTGAATGAAATTAGCGGCAAGGATATTTTGAAATTTATTGCCGCATTGGCAAGTGATTCCCTGGAAGGGCGCGGCGCCGGATCGAACGGATTTAATAAAGCGGCGGCGCTGGCCGCGGGGCACTTTGCCCGATGCCGTCTGCAGCAGCTTCAGCACTCCTATTTCCAAAATTTCAACGTGGAGGCTGCCGCGCTGCGTGCGCGAATTTTCGGCGGCGATCTGACCGGCGATTCCGCCGCAACAAAAAATATTATCGGCCTGCGGGAAGGGTCGGACGCGATCCTGAAGAACGAATTCGTTGTGGTCACGGCCCATCTGGATCATCTTGGAAAGAAGCAGGACAGCGTGTATTATGGCGCCAATGACAACGCTTCCGGCGTTTCGATCGTATTACAATTATCGGAATTCTTTGCAGAAGAGAAATGGAGACCCAAACGGTCTGTCGTTTTCATTTTATTTTCCGGAGAAGAAACGGGCCTGAGGGGTTCGAAATATTTTGTCGAACATCCGTTAATAGATTTGAATAAGATAAAATTCCAAATTAATTTGGACCTGGTCGGATCGGGAAAAGAGGGGATCATGCTGCAAGGCACGGATCATTTTCCGGTTGAAGAAGCCGTGATCAAAAACGTTAACCGGGACTATTTCCATTTTGAACTCAGCACGCGCCCGAACTCTCCCAATTCGGATCAATATTTTTTCAATGCGGCAGGGGTGCCGGCGTTTTTTATTTACGCTTACAACGGCACCATTCCGTATCATTCACCGGGAGACACGGCGGACAAAATCGACACGGTGGTGCTTGAAAATGTGGCTAAATTCGTCTTAATGAACATGTGGAAATTTGCCAACGAATCTCCCTAAGATCGCTATGCGATTTTATTCAAGCTCAAGGGCGGCCGAAATTAATGTTGAAAAGAAAATGAAGTGTGATTAATTTAGCCGACCGTTTCCATTAACCCTATGGATATGCCAAAAACCATTTACACTGCTTTTCTGCTCGGCGTATGTTTATTGACGGCCGAACGCGTTTACGGACAGGACATCCGGTGCCAGGCATCGGTGGAACGTTCCGTCATCGAGGCCGGAGAACAATTTACGCTGACGATCGAGATCAGCGGCGGGGATCTAAACATCACCGGCCTGCCGCAATTACCGGCGTTGAAGGGCCTGGAAGCTATGTATACCGGCGCCGGAGAATCCACCTCGATCCAGATAATCAACGGAGTAAAAAGGGAATCCAAAACCTATCAATTCCTCCTTCGCGCAAAAGAGACCGGCCGTTGGACGATTCCGCCCGTGAGCGTGTACCACAACAACCGGCCTTATGCCTCGCAGTCTTTGACGATCGAGGTAATTCCGTCTGGAAGTATTTCCGGGACTCAGAGTGCGGCCGCTGCGGGGGATGTTTTCCTGGTCATGGTCGTTTCAAAAAAAGAGGCGTATGTCGGAGAGCAGATCTCCGCTTTGTTGAAAATTTTCACACGGGTGAGTGTCACGCAATACTCTCCCAGCAAAGTTCCGAATTTCGTGGGTTTCTGGGCAGAGGATTTTCCTATTCCCCAAACCCTCCAGGCAGATAAAGAAGTGATCAACGGCGTGAACTACTCTTCCTACACGATCAAACGCAGTGCGATATTTCCGACGCATGCCGGTAAGCTCACCATCGATCCCGCGGAAATCAATTGCGAGCTGCGGGTTCCGCGAAAGAACAAGGGCAGCTTATTTGATGATTTTTTCACCGATCCGTTCGGCCAGGTAGTGGAAACGAAATTGCAATCGAAGCCCGTCGAGATTGTCGTGAAAGAACTGCCGGCGGCATCCAAACCGGTCAATTTTTCAGGTTTGGTTGGAAATTTTGAGGTCCGATCTTCCGTCGACAAAAGTGCGATCAAAACCGGCGAGGCCGTAACTTATAAAATTGAGATCAGCGGAACGGGAAATCTGATATCGGCCGCAGCGCCGCCGAACCCGTTCACCGATGATTTTGAAAAATACAATGCGAAGGCGACGGATGATATTAACCGGACGGGAAGCCAAATCGCCGGAAAGAAAATATTTGAATACGTCGCGATTCCGCGCGTGAGCCGCGTATTCGAAATTCCGGAGTATACGCTGACCTATTTTGATCCGTTCACTAAAAAGTATGTTTCCAAAAGCACGGCGGGTATGTCCCTCACGGTCGGGCAAGGCGCATCTGCGGCGTCGGTCTCTCCCACCTTGTCCAAAGAAGAAGTGGCGCTGCTCGTGCAGGATATTCGCTACATTAAAACGGAAACCGGCCGGCAAACGTCGAACAAGAACTTTATCATCGCCTGGTGGTTTATCGGGCTTTGGATTTTGCCGATCGGGCTTTGGATTGGCGGGTACCGCTTGCAAAAACAGAGAGAACAAATGGCGCTCGATGCGGATGCCGTGAAATACAGAAAAGCCAGCCCGCTCGCGAAGAAGCGTTTGAAATCCGCGGAAAAACTGATGCGGCATAATCAAATAGACACGTTTTACGCGGAAATCGCTAAAACGCTGACCGGCCTGGTTGCGGATAAGTTGAAAATTCCTGAAGCGAGCATCATGAGCGAGGATTTGCGGAGAAAACTGTCGGACAAGAATGTGGACGAGATCGTGATCAAAGAATATTTAAAATGTCTGCAAATTTGCGACGAGGCGCGCTTCGCTCCCGAAAGTAAGACCAAAGAACGCATGGGAGAAGTCTATCTCCAGATCCGATCTGCTATTTTCAACATGGATAAGGCCGTGTAACGGATATGACCCACGTGATCTATTTTATTTTTTTCTGTTCGTGGTTCGCACCGATGGCCGCGGGCCAGGAGCAAACACCGGAAGACCAGTTCGCCAAAGCCAATCGGTTGTACCAGACCAAAAAATATTCGGAAGCTGCGGCGCTGTATCAGCAATTGGCCGATCGCGATTACGTTTCCGCAGGATTATTCTACAATTTGGGCAACACGTATTATAAGTTGAATCGCTACGGATTCGCCATTTTCTACTACGAAAAGGCCGGGCGGATGGATCCGAATGACGAAGATATTACTTTTAATTTGGAATTAGCGCAGCTGCACGTCAAAGATCGTATTATCACTCCTCCTGATTTTTTCGTATACGAATATGCGAAGGCTTTCATCCATGCGTTTTCAGCGGACGTCTGGGCCGTGCTCGCTCTGATTTTTTTGTACGCGCTGGCCGCGGAAGCGCTCATTAAGATGTTCATTCCCGAGGGACGGTTTTCCGGAGTTTCAAAAAGGCTGTTACCCGCCACCGTCGCCTTGTTTTTCTGTCTTACCGTTATTTTCGTGACGCGCATCTACCTCGATACGACGCGCAAAGAAGCCGTCATTTTGGTCTCCTCCGCAGATATAAAGAACGAACCGGATGCCGGGAGTCCCACGGTTTTTGTCTTGCACGAGGGCAGCAAAGTGGAAATCCGGTCCGACAAGGAAGACTGGTTGGAAATTAAATTAACGGACGGTAAAGTTGGCTGGGTAAAACACGATGAATTAGGTATACTCTGATGCGGCCCGGTAACTCAAATCCGCTGGCACTCTACCCCGCCGTAAAAATCACCGTCGCCACCGCCGCGTTCATTCTGCTTATTCATTTTTTTAATCTCGCCGGCTATTTCAGCGCGTATTCGGAAATTCTTTTCTCCTGCGCCTCGCTGGGTTTGTGCATCACCGCGATTTATATTCATGGTTCCAAACATCATTGGGCGCTGTTGATCTTCCTCGTCTCTGTTTTTTTTCTTGTTTGCGCGCGTTACCCGTCCAGAAATTTCCGGGTTGATCATGTTTCGTATTATACCGATTTAGGGCGCGCCGTTGCGGTCAAGGGTTTTGTGAGCCGGGACCCGGAGCGAAAGCCGGAACGGACACGCTGGGAATTCGAAGTGACCTCCCTTCAGCTCTCCAAACATATGAACCTGCAGGTGAACGGACGCCTTTTGATAACCGCTAAGGGTGCCGCGCCGGTTGCTTACGGCGATGAATTGGAATTGTACGGCACGCTTATCAAACCGCGCGACGAACGCAATCCCGGAGAATTCGATTACGCGGCGTATTTGGCGAATCGGAATATTTTCGGATTAATGCATATTCGCGATGTGTCCGGCATCGTGCACTCGGGCCGCTCCAACGCCCATCCGGTACTCCAAAACTTCATACTGCCGATCAAACATCATGTGATGGAAGTTAACCACGAAACGCTTTCGCCTCTGGGCGCCTCCATAGCCACCGGGCTCATGGTCGGCGAACGCAGTGAAATTCCAAGCGAGGTCCTGCAGGCGTTTGCAAATACCGGAACGATCCATATTTTATCTATCAGCGGGCTGCACGTAGTATTTGTATCGGCGCTGCTGCTCGGGTTGTTCAGCTTTTTTCGTATCCCGTATGCGGCGCGGATTTATCTGACCCTGATCTGCCTGGCCATTTATGTTGCAGTTGCGGATTTCGTTCCTTCCGTCGTGCGCGCCGGGCTTATGACGGGCGTGGTGCTTTTGGGGACGGTATGGCAGCGCCGACGGATGCTGGTCAATAATTTATTTGTCGCATTGTTCGTCATTCTGATTGTTGATCCGTTGTCGTTATTCGATATCGGATTGCAATTGTCCTTTGCCGCCGTGCTGTCGATCGTTCTGGTGTATCCGCGGTTGGAAGATTTTTGCAGACGATTCGGACTTTTTCAATCCGGCGAACGGACCGCCGGTGAGAACTTTTTAAGCCTGCTGCTGGTTTCTATCGCGGCGCAGATAGGCACCATTCCGTTCACGGCATATTATTTCCATAAAATTCCTTTGATCGCGCTGGCGGCCAATGTTCTGATCGTTCCGCTATCAAGTTTTGTCATGGGACTCGGGTTTTTATCATCCTTATTCGGGGTTTTCTCGATGGCCGCAGCCCAGTGGTATGCCAACGTCAATGACATCGCCATTTGGCTTATGGTGCAAATTGCCGAACGTGCGGCGGAATTGCCGTTAGCGTATCTGGATTTTTATCAAATGGACATTGCCGGTATCATCTTTTTTTATGCATTCTTGTTTTATGCCCTGTGCTGGGAGATACTCCCGGTGAGAAAATACGGAGCGATGGCGGCGTTGGTTCTGATAGCGTTTCTGATATGGAAACCGGTGGCCTTCGGCGATTCCAGGCTTAAGATTTATTTTCTGGACGTGGGGCAGGGCGATGCGGCGGTGGTGCAATTGCCTGATAATAAAATTCTATTGATCGATGCGGGCGATCAGAGTGCCGCAGCCGACCAGGGAGAAAAAGTCATCGCGCCGTTTTTGAGGAAACTCGGAGTCAGGAAAATCGATTGGCTCGTCATGACCCATCCTCATGACGACCATATCGGAGGCATGAATTATATTCTGCAGCATTTTGAAGTTTCAAAAGTCATGGAGTCGGGTCAATTTTATGACTCGGAGATCTATAGAAATATTTTACACACGTGCGTTGAGAAAAAGACCGGAATTGAAAGAATTCGCGCAGGCGCGGCGCTTGCTATTGACAAAGAGGTTGCGCTATATTGTTTGCATCCGGGCGGTGAATTTGTATCGGAAACCGGCCCGGCGCCCTTCAATACGAATAACGCGTCGGTCGTTTTGAAGTTAGAATACCGCGACGTGAGTGTTCTTTTTACCGGCGATGCGGAATGGGAATCTGATTCGAAGATAAGTACCTACAAGAATTTTCTGAAAAGCGATATTTTGAAAGTCGCCCATCACGGCTCGTGGAACGGAACGTCGGATGAACTGATTGCGCTCGTTCAGCCGCGCTACGCGGTCGTCTCGTGCGGGGCTTTCAATAAATTCAATCATCCGTCACCGGCGGTCATTCAAAATTTATCTGCGGCGAACGCCGAGGTTTTCCGGACCGACCGGCACGGCGCCGTGATTTTCCAAACGGACGGTAGAACGATAGAACGCCTGCGGTAACGCATTCCGATTCCCGATTTTTGTGAGGTTCCGGAATGAGGGCTCCCGCCGCAGAATGAAAGACCCCGTATGTTCGGTTACGATATTGTTGTTTTGCTCGGATTTTTCGTCGGCACGATCCTGTATGCGGTACTGTGCGTCGAAGTGATCAAGCGCCAGAACAAATTGGAGCACGAATACGTTTTTTTGGCGCTCGTGGCGATCCTGATGCTCTGGCATGGATTTCAATTTATCGGGCTGCTTATCCGCGAAGTATTCGGAAGGCAATCGGTCGACGTGTACATCCAATTCCGCTACGCGGCTCTTTACAGTATTGCTTTTTTTCCGGCTGTGACGGTGCATCTTCATTCCGCTTTCTTAGACTACGTTCATCGCCTCGTCGGGAGAAAAATTTTTTCCTACAGGATTCTTCCGCTGTTCTTTTACCTGCCTGTTTTCGCCATCCTGTATTTCGGACAGTATACGATCATTGACGCGCGGCAAAGCATTTTAGCGGAGAATATGAGCTTCATTCCGGCGTTTGTCTTCTGGGTCATCATTTGTCTGGGCATGGCGGGGATTTTGTGTATCCGGATTATCATGCTCAGCCGCAATGAAAAGTGGAAACAATTTTTCATGCTCGAAACGGTGATCATTTTCATCATAGCGGGTTTTCTGATTTACTTCTATTTTTACGGCGGCACCGGGAATGTGCGGCTCGATAAATCTCTGAAGCGTCTGCTGACCCTCTCGTCGGTCATCCCCACGAGCGTGATGATCTACCTGTTATATAAATATCCTTTTTATTCCACCGTCGCACGGCGCCGCTTTTTGCTCGTCACCATTTCAGGGGTGTTCCTGACCGTATTTATCATGACGTCGAAACTGCTGCGCAAAATGGCGCAGGAAAATCCGCACATCAACGTCGAAACGCTGGAAATTTTGCTCGTATCCCTGTTGTTCGTGTTGTACGAACCGGTCAAATATCTGATTCGGCGCGCCGCGGGCTATTACGCATTGAGTCAAAAATTTCAATATCAATCGCTCATGCGGAAATTGAATGAACGCATCGTCAGCGCGACCAATTTGTCCGACCTGTTCAAAGTGGTACGCACCGGCGTTATCGAAACGCTGGACTCGGAGGAAGCGGCGCTTTTTATTCTGGCCAAGCACGGTGAAGGAGAGGAAAATATTTACGCGATCGTTCAAAGTTTCGGGGACATTAAGGAATTCAAGCTGAAATCGGTTATTAAACATATTAAAAAAAGCAGCGGCATGCACGACGCGCGCCGCATGAATATATTTCATTTAAAGTCCTCGGAAATACCGTATCAGATCTACGTCGGCATCAGCCTGGATAATGACCTGGTGGGACTGCTGGCGATCGGAAAAAAGAAAACCAATGAAGATTTTACGTTTGAAGAAAAGGAATTGCTGCTCACACTGGCAAGCCAGATTGCGATAGCCATTGAAAATATCGAATTGGTTCGGCGGCGCATTGAACTGGAATCGAAAATGTTTCAAGCGGATAAA
>CAZLWA010000010.1:0-18877 GCA_964563165.1 uncultured Bacteroidota bacterium
AACCACTTTAGACCCCGGAACCGCCACCATGGCCGTTGTTAAAGGATAGGTTACCTGATCCTCAACAATACGCGGCGACTGCCCTTCATAATTTGTGTATATGATCACCTGCACGTCGCTCAAATCCGGAATGGCATCGATTGGGATCTTTAAAAGCGAGTAAACCCCCGCCGCGATCAAAAAGACGACAGCGAGTATGACCAGGAATCTATTCCTGATGGACCCTTCTATTATTTTTTCCAACATAGTATCTTACTCCAAATAAACTTTCAAAGTTTCGAGAACCCGGGAAGGTCTAATTAATGACTTGTCTTCAAGACCAACTTCATTCCGCATATCGGACAATCGCCCGGCTCATCCCTGTGAATTTCAGGATGCATGGTGCAGGTGTAATAATCATTTGCTGACTGCATTTTCTCCTTATTCATATCCATTGACTTTTCCTCATGACGAGATGTTGAATCGTTTTTAGCCGACGTCATGGCGTGAATAGCGGCTTTCAGATTGCTTTCCGAGTCTATCAAGAATTGGGCCGACGTTACAAGTTGTTCGCCTTCGTGGACGCCATCAATAATCTGAACAAAACCTCCCGCGGTCAAACCGGTTCTAACTTCGCGGGGATCAAAGTAACCGTTACCCAGCGAGATAACGACGATGTTTCGCTCGCCCGAATGAATAATCGCCTGTTCAGGCACCGCCACGGTTTTCAGTACCATCGGTGAAAATATTTTTACGGTAGTGAACATCTCCGGCTTTAAGTCCAATGCAGATGTATTGGATACCTCAATGCGAACCTTGACCGTCCTGGTTTCGGCGTTTAGAGTCGGATACACATAACTCACAGATCCGTAGAATACCTTTCCCGGCAGGTATGAGAGTTCGATCTCTGCTTGTTGTCCTAATTTTATCCATGGGAGCTCATACTGAAAGATATCGGCCAGTATCCAGACCGAGCGCAAATCTGCAACTCTGTAAAGCTGCATGCCGGCCATGATATTCTGGCCTTGAGTGACCATCTTCTCCACGACAACGCCCTCAACCTGCGAATAGAAAGTCATTGTCTTTCTTACCGTGCCGCTTTCCTCGAGTTCTTTGATGCTGCTTTCGGGGATGTCCCAGTACAGCAATTTGCGTTTAGCGCTTTGCTGAAGCTCTAAAGCACCTTTGTTCATTCCCTCCACTTGACTCACGTCCATTTGCTTCCTGTAATTCACCGCCTGCAGAAATTCCTGTTGCGCATTGACCAGATCAGGGCTGTATATTTCCATGAGCGGGTCGCCTTTGTGGATATATTGACCTGTATAATTAACGTATAATTTTTCAACATAGCCCATGAACTTAGCGTTAACATTGAATATCTTAGTCTCATTGAAATCAACCCTTCCCACGGTTCGAATTGCTTTACTCAGCGACCGTACCATAGCGACCTCTGTTTTCACACCAATATTTTGCACCGTGACGGGGTCAATTCTGATTCCCTGCCCGCTTTCATCGCCTTGATACACCGGTGTCAGATCCATGCCGCAGTCTGGCGCCTTGCCGGGTTTTTCCGAAGTGTACCACGGATGCATGGGATCGTGATAATAGAGGAGCTTCCTCTCGCCGCTCTTCCTGTTTTCATCTTCATATACCGGTACAAAGTCCATTCCATCGGGCGCTTTCTTCGGTGTTTGCGAAGTACTCAGCGGATTCATGGGATCGCGGTAATATGAGATCTTTCTCTCAGAATTTGTTTGTATGCCGTTGGAACTGCGAAACAAAAGCCAGCCCACGCCAATGCCAAAAATGATACTGAGAACAGCTATTATTATTATTTTCCTCATATCCTTTACTCCTGGTGACGGTGCACAGTTATTTTTTCGTTGATATCGTTGATACTCAGACCTACCGCTTGTTCAAGGTCCGCCTGACTTTTCAGAAGATCCGTCAAATGCATTTGATATTCCAATTTCGCCATTAAAAGCGTGCGGTACGCATCTATGACCATCAGAAATTCTGTCAATCCCGACTGATATTCGGTTAGGGTTAAACTTAAAGTTTGTTCGGCCTGCGGCAGAATGGTATTCTTAAAAAGCTCGACATGATGATGGTTTGATTTCAGATTCGCAAGAGCGGACTGCAATTCGAGCTGAATCAGGTTTTTCATATATGAATATTCCGACTTACTTTGATCTATTTGCAAACGGCCCTCAGCCATCTGACCGCGGTATTTATTCTTCGACCACCACGCAAGCGGAATGCTTGCGCCAACCATGAACCCCCAGGAGTCATTAGCGCCGGCAAATCTCTTATAGGTTCCGCGCACCATAAGGTCCGGGTAAGATTCTTTTCGATAGCCCATCAGTGCAGATTCATTCATCTGAATATTAAAATTCACAGCCAGCAATTCCGAACGCGAATTCTCGATCAGCGAACCGAGTTCATGAAGGGGCCAATCTGACTTTTTGGGAACCGTTTCCGGAATATTGGAAAACGCCGACCCCATCGGGCGATTCAACAGAGCATTGATCGCCGATTCACCGATTATTTTTTCCTTCTCTAAAGTCGACTCATCTTCGATGAGAAATGATAATTGGGTCTGCGCACGAATGACATCGGATTGCTTTCCTTTTCCAACTTCATATTGCTTCATCGCGATATCGATCAGACTTCCCATGAGATTCTGATTCTCTTTGTTAATCTCTATCTTGCGCTGAATGAGATATAATTCGAAATAGGAGGTTTTCAAATCCCGAATGATCTTCTTTTTTAATGCAAGGTAATTTTGTTCGGTCATACGGGCGCCGTACTTCGCAGCGTTCACTTTTGAACTTAATTTTCCAGGCCACGGAACGGTTTGTTGTATGAAATAGTCTGTCTCCATATTTTTTCTGGTGGGAACAGGAAACGATTCGACAGGCGTGTCGTAGAAGTCAATCCCCACTTGCGGCGCTTCCCAGGCTCCCGCTTGTTTTATCCTCGTTTGAACAGCGCCGACTTCAAAATGTGCCGCTTGCAGTTGAGGATTATTCAGCATCGCTTCGTCAATGAGAGAGTCGAGATTCACCGATTGCGGAAAAACTTTAGACGAAGAAAAGATACATACTAGTAAAATGAGAAAATCGGATAGGCGCATGAGTTCTCCTTAAAAACATAACGTTGTTTGCTAAGAATGTTTTTTTGAAACACTTCTTGCATTCAATGGGTAGAATCAACAAAGGAGACCGTTAAATCAGGAAGGTCTGGAGAAGGGCTATCCTGTCAGGGGATGACAGGGGTGGCGAATTAATACGAGCCTGAAGATTGTGAGCGGAAGAAAACGTTTGATCGGTATGTGCAGATACATTTGAAAGTAAATACGATAAAGGGTGCGGCGTATTGCTTTTGGCATCGGGCAGGATCTTATCAAAAGACCGATCCGATTTTACCTGCATCATCGGACAGGAAGCATCGTTTTTAATTGAAACCGAGCTCCACGCCGAATGACCGGAACCCGTGTTCTGGCAGCACGGCATGCTGGATCTTACGCACATTCCGCCACCCGATCCGGCAGAGAACTGCGCAACCAGCAATGACACCACGACGGTTACGGTAGCTGCATATTTATGAATATTTTTGCCCATCAGTATCCGTTTAACGCAAATGACACCGGAAAAGTTCCAAGTTTTCTTGAAAATCACATCTCATGCAGAAAACGGCCCATCTTTTTCTTTAGAAAGTAAGGATTCTTACAACAGTTTGAAATGATTTTAGTCATGAAATCCGAAATATTCAGTTTCTACGGAATGACTTCAAAAAAGACTCTTCGGGAAATCCTGTAACTTTAGTCTCCTGACCGCTGATAGACACTTCAAATTCTCTTGCTTCTCCGGCTATTTCGTGTTCAAAGCATCTGTAGCGATCTGTCAGAAAATGTACCTGTTGATTAAGAGAGCTGCGCCAAAGCCGGTCGCACCGAAGTTCCTTCACATATTCCCCATCTACTAAGATATCGAGTTGATCCAGCAATGACGTGAAGGGAGTTTTCATTTCATAAATTTCGCTCATGGTATAGCCCGAATAGCTCATAACGGACAGCCCTGCGCGTTTCAGCAGTTTCGCCGCAGGCACCAATGCCCCGGCCTGCGCGAAAGGCTCTCCGCCGCTGAAGGTGACTCCTTCGATCAAAGAAAAATCTCTCGTTTCCTGTTTGACAGTTTCAACAAGCTCCTCCGGCGTCAATTTCCATGGCGATCCGAATTTCAGATAATCGGGATTCCAGCACGCGGGACATCGCTTCGGGCACCCCTGAACCCAAACAACGGCGCGTCTTCCGGGCCCATTCACTTCTGAAATCGGGAGAATTTGAGCTAACTCGATCTTACGCGGCATAAAAATATTTATTTTGGACAGTTAAATTGAGTGCGATCATTACGGAGTGAGGATCAAATTCAAGCAATCGGCGGCCGATTATTCCTCGATGACGCCGCGCCCGGTCTTGTGAATGCGTGCGCCTTTTCTTAAGTCGTCAAAAACCGAATCCAGAATGCCGTTTATAAATTTGCTGCTTTTTTCCGTACTGAAACGTTTGCTGATCTCGATCATCTCATTGATGGATACTTTGGGAGGGATGTCTTCAAAAAATATGAATTCGCAGATAGCCATACGCAACAGCAAACGGTCAATAATCGCAATACGTTCAAAATCCCAATTCTGCGTGCGCGATCGGATCAACTGATCCAATTCAGGCTGATGTTCAACAGCGCAACCCACCAGCTTTTTCACGAATGCCATCGCAGGTTCGGAAAAAAGCTCACAGACCTCTTCCAAAATCCTCGAAAGATCGTCATGCGTAAACTCGAAAGCATACAAAGCCTGTAGAACCGCTTCACGCGCTTCACGGCGGCTGCTTTTCGGCGCGTGATCGCCCGATTTGGCACCGTCAGATAAATGAGGATTCATAAAAACATGTTAGAGAACAAATAAATATTGAAATTTAGAAACTTTCCAGCCGCCGCATGACGGATTCGGATTTACTCACATAATTTTGCTTAATACGTCCGATATGATAAATACGATCTTCTGCGATCCTATTTGAAGCTACATAGGTGGGAATTTTTTCGCGATCGGACAATTCCAGAATACTTTTGACAATATCGTAGATTCCTTTTGCCTGCGAAAGCGCCTTTTCCTGATTGTACCCTTCGAGTTCGTTGTAAACATTGATCAGGCCGCCCGAATTAATAACATAATCCGGCGCGTAAGCGATTTTTCTATCGATAAGCATTTGGCCGTGTTTGGCTTCGTCTTTCAATTGATTGTTCGCGGCGCCGGCAATAATCTTGAACCGGAATTTCGGTATCGTGTCGTCATTGACGATTGCACCGAGCGCGCACGGAGCGAAAATATCCGCGTCCACGGAATAGATCTCATCGCCATTCACGGATTCCGCGCCAAATTCACTCACGACTTTTTTCACGCGTTCCATATCCACATCGTTGACGATCAATTTTGCACCTTCATCATGTAAATGCCGAACGAGGTAGTAGCCGACGTGCCCAAGACCTTGGACGGCAATGCGCAATCCTTTGAGCGACTGCGTGCCGAAGACCTTTTCCACGCACGCTTTCATTCCGCGATAGGTGCCCAGTGCCGTTACCGGTGAAGGATCGCCGCTGCCGCCAAGCGCGCGGGAAATCCCGGTTACGTATTTTGTTTCCATCCGCGTGTATTCCATATCGGTCACACTCGTACCGACATCTTCTGCCGTAATATAACGGCCGCCGAGTCCCTGAACAAAACGTCCGAACGCCCGAAACAAAATCTCGCTTTTATCCTTTTTCGGATCCCCGATTATCACCGATTTGCCTCCGCCCAAATTCAATCCGGCTACCGCGGCTTTGTACGTCATCCCGCGCGACAAACGCAGTACGTCATTCAGGGCATCTTCGTGGGATTGATACGGATACATGCGGCATCCGCCCAGCGCAGGGCCCAGCGTCGTATTATGAATAGCTACAATCGCCCGCAAGCCGCTTTTCTTATCGCTAAAAAAAACGACCTCCTCATGATCTTTCTCCTCCATCATCTCAAAAGTCTTCATCAACAACTCTCCGTTCTATGAATTTAACACGTGACGGGCTATCACGACGCGTTGGATTTCAGAAGTGCCTTCGTAAATTTCCGTAATTTTTGCATCGCGCATCATTCGCTCGACCGGATACTCTTTCGTATAGCCGTAACCGCCGTGCATTTGAACGGCCTGGGTGGTCACCCACATCGCGGTTTCCGAAGCAAACAATTTTGCCATTGCCGCTTCTTTGGCGTATTTTTGTCCGTTATCTCTGAGCCAGCAGGCTTTGTTCAACAGCATTTTTGAAGCATCGATACGGACCGCCATATCGGCGATCTTAAATTCATTGGCCTGAAATTTGGAAATCGGCTGGCCGAATTGCTCGCGCGATTTGGTATACTTGACCGTCTGTTCGAATGCCCCTTCCGCAATGCCGATGGCCTGGGCGGAAATACCGATTCTTCCCCCGTCGAGCGTCTCCATGGCGATTCTAAAACCCATGCCTTCTTCGCCGAGAAGATTCTCTTTAGGGATCATACAGTTTTCAAAAACTAATTCCGTTGTATCGGATGCCCGGATCCCGAGTTTATTTTCTTTCTTACCTGCTTTGAATCCCGGAAATTTCTTGTCCACAATAAATGCACTGATGCCTTTGGTCTTGTTCGCCTTGTCCGTCCGGAGAAAACAAATCACATAATCGGCACTGGCGCCGCTGGTGACCCAGAGTTTGGTCCCGTTAACCAAATAATGATCCGATTTCTTTTCTGCAAAACACACAAGGCCCGCCGCATCACTTCCTGAAACCGATTCAGACAGCGAATACGCGCCGAGTGCTTTCCCGGTTGCCAGCGGTCTCAAATATTTTTCCTTTTGCGCATCGGTCCCGAATTTCTCCACATTAAAACACACCAGCGAATTATTCACCGAACAGATGACTCCTGCCGACGCATCCACTTTGGATAATTCCTGAATGACCAAAATATAGGTCTGAGTGTCGAGCGCCGTGCCTCCCCATTTTTCGGAAACCATCATACCCATGAAGCCCAGTTCGCCCAGTTTCTCAATGGCCTTTTTCGGAAACTTCTGCTGCTCATCGAGTTCCGCCGCAAAAGGCGCCAAATATTCAGCAGCAAAATCTCTGGCCGTATCTCTGATGAGTTCCTGTTCTTCAGTTAATTTGAAGTCCATTATGCCTCTTCATAAATTAAATGGGTAATTGAGAATCCGAAAAAGTGCGCCAATATAGATATCCTGCAAGGAATAATCAAGAATTTCTTGGAGTCAAAATCGCCGAAATAAAAAATCCGCTCCAAAAAATAGAACGGATCTTCATGTAGGAACATTTTTGATCTTAGATAGGCAGTTCTTGGTCCGCAACAAAGTACTTATGGTTCTTTTGCCAGTAATCAAGAAAATCTATTGTGATCTTGCTTCCGCGTTGATGCTCATTATAGATTTTTGCGGCGATCTCCACGTTGGTTTGCTCTTTGGTTTTGAAACTCAGTTCGTAGGCTTCCCCTGCCAATTTCACGCCTGGACGATTGTTGCCGCTTTTAATTTCCAGGCAGGCCTTGCGCTGCATGAAGTGTGCAATGTGCCTGATCGGCGCGTTTTCGCCTTTGGCCTGCTCTTCGGTAATCACCTCTTCAATTCTAAGCAGAGCGGTTTTATAATCCTGCATTTTTTCCAACGAATCGAATACGCACTCCTGTGCAAGATAATAGTGATGCTTGGTATCGTCGTTGTTCTTCAGGTTTTTGACTAATTCCAAAGCGGCATTGTAGAATTCGAACGCTTTGCGATAATCCTGCGCAATGAATGCTTCGCGCCCCTTGGTCATATGCTTCTTGTATTCTTCCATAAATTCTCTCCTTTAAGAATGATTGGGGTAGGCTTTTTGAATCGAGAAAATCTAATCAAAGGTCATGTCATTGTCAAATCAAATTTGCCTCTGATATTTGCGACTATTTTTCTAAATTTCTAAGAATAACCTCGGCCATGGCCAGATCATCGGGAGACGTGATTTTGATGTTTTCGTATTCTCCCTGAACGATCTTTATTTTTTGATGCAGCCTCCCTACCAGCATGGCTTCGTCTGTTCCATAGAATTTTTCCGCATAAGCTTTTTTAAACGCCTCAAGCAAAATACGGTAGGCAAATGCCTGCGGCGTCTGCACATGCCATAATTTCGAACGCTCCAGGGTCTCGGCGACGAACTGATTCTCGTCCTGCGCGGCAATCGTATCCTTGGTCGGGACGGCCAGGATGGCGGCGTCAAATTTCACGCACGCTTCGATAAGTTCATCGATTTTCTGAACGGAAATGAACGGCCGAACGGCGTCGTGCACTAAAACGATATCGGTATTTTCTACGGCCCGCAGTCCTTCGTAGACACTGTCCTGACGTTCGTTTCCTCCGATCACGATTTTCGCAACTTTTTTGAAATAGAATTTCTTAAGAATTTCCTCTTGAACAAATGCAATGCCGTCCCCGGGACATACCAGAATAATTTCATCCGTATACCGTGCATGCTCAAATTTCTCCAGCGTGTGCACGAGCATAGGTTTATTCTGCAGATCCATAAACTGCTTGCTCTTGCCGTCAGCGGTTGACCGCATACGTTTCCCGCTGCCCGCGGCGGGAATAATTACCGTAACCTTTTGAGTCTGAATCATTTTATTCTATTCCTATTTTTGAGTCCAAACGATATCCTTTTTCATCGCGGCGCACTGTGGCCATTGCAGTATCCGGATCGTGCTCAAAAAACAGGATCCAGCGCTCATCAAACGCACGCGCGAGAATTTGTTTCTTTTCTTCGATCGTCACCAGCGGCTGATTGTCGTAAGCCATGACATAAGGAACGGCAATATGCGTGGTCGTCGGAATAAGGTCTGCGCAGAAGAAGATCGTCTTTGATCCGTCGGAAACAACCGGCAGCTGCTGAGCCGGCGAGTGTCCTCCGGCGATGAAGAACCTGATGTTCGGAAACAACGTGTCTGCATCGTCCACCAGTTCCAACATATGGCGTTCGACGAGCGGTTTAAAATCAGGCGCCAAAAAACTCGCGCGGTCTTTTTCAGTCGCCGTTAAGCTGTATTCGTAGTGCTCTTTCTGAACGTAATACCGCGCATTGGGAAACGTGGGCACGGCATGGCCGGCCGCATCCCATTTCGTAGAACCGCCCGCATGATCAAAATGCAAATGTGTGAGCACCGCATCGGTAATGTCGGCGGGCGTCAGCCCAACGGCCGACAAAGATTGCTCGAGTGTCAACGTATGATGGTCCACCCGGTACATAGCGCCGAATTTTTCGTTATATTTGTGTCCGAGCCCGTTATCGATCAAAATTTTCCTGCCGTCATCGTGGATCAACAATAAACACCGCATAGCGAGCGTAATGCGGTTTTGATCATCGGCGGGATTGGTTTTATTCCAGAGGTTCTTAGGAACGACGCCGAACATCGCACCTCCGTCCAGGGCGAAACGTCCCGTTTCAATGGCATGGATCTGATACGGTCCTACGCGCATTTATTTTGCCTCCTTATAAACATGGCACGTGTTCTTCAGAACATGTTTCGAAAGATCGTAACGTTTATTTTCATCCAGCACATTAAATTCCCGGCTCATCAGGCCGAAACCTTCGTCATACCCGATCATCACGGTGGCCGCAAAATTGATCGTTTCAAACGCCAATTCACGCAGATGCACGCAGCCTTCGCTTCCTCCGATGCGGCGGGAAATCTCTTTCATGATGCCGCGCCCGACGACCAACCCGATGAGCAGTTTGGCTTTTTCCGTTACGCTCGGGCAGATGCTGTGCGGGTGATTTGCCATTTGACTTTTCGCATTGACGATCGTCCGGTTACGAGGATCGACTTCGATATTCAAACGGATCAAATGGTATGGATCCAGAAACGTCGCTTCGAGCATGACGTCGCCGTTCTCCAACTCGAATGCCTCGATGCCGATATCGCGCTTCGATACCAGGCGTTTGACCGGACTGGGTTCAGGAATTTTTATTTCAGAAATCTTTTCCTTTACTTCCATTCAACTTCCTTTGCTTGCCAAGATATTATGGTTTATGACAGGACTCTTCGTTCAACGAATAGATTCACGCAAAATGAAGCCCGCTCCCTCCTTGAAAGAACGGGTTATGTTGTTTTTCAAAACCGATCGTTGTTTCCGGCCCATGACCTGAGTAAACGGTGACGTCATCCCGCAGGGTAAAAAGTTTCTCCCGGATGGAATGAATGAGTGTGTCAAAATCGCCGCCGAACAGATCCGTTCGCCCGATGGAACCGTTGAAAAGCACGTCCCCGCCGAACACCACATTATCACCGGAAAAATAAAAAGACACACTGCCCGGTGAATGACCGGGTGTGTGAAAAATTGCAGCCGAAAGATCGCCGATCATAATCGATGATCCGGCATTGAAAAAAAAATCAACTTGCGGAACCTGATCCACTTTCACGCCAAACATAGCCGCTTGGTCCGGCAAATGCTGAAGCAAAATTAGATCGTCCTTATGCAAATAAAACGGGATCTTAAAGGCATCCTTTACTCCCTGCACGGCACACACGTGATCAATATGCGCATGCGTATTCAATATGAACTGAAATCTTAGCCCGGTTTTTTTTGCAGCTTTTATGATGCGATCCGCCTCGTCGCCCGGGTCTATGATCGCACCGGCATTCGTTTTTTCGTCGCCGACAATGTAACAATTCTCCTGAAACGGACCGACGGTCAGCTTTTCAATGATCATGACGGTTCTTGATTTTCAATTTGCTCGATTTCTTACTCTCACGCTGTGCCTTAATCACTTCAAATAATTTTTGAACCACTCCTGGGCCAGCGCCAGCGCTTTTTTCAATTCGGGTGTGGGTCCCTCGAAAGGATGCACACTCCCGTACGTGTGCGTGGCATTGGGAATGATCTCCAGCCGTGAACGCGATAAATGCAAATTATCAAAAATACTCCGCGCTTCGTTCGGAGCGACGCTCTCGTCTTTGTCTCCGTGAATCACCATGTACGGCACGTCGAGGCGCGACGTGGATTTTAGAATATTCAATTTGGTCTTGCCGAATTTTTCAAAGTCTTCAACCGTATTCAGCTTGAGCCGCATCTTTTGTCCGGTCCGCATATTCGGGATCTCAATATATTCCTGCCGTTTCCACTGAGGAAGCACGTCCAGAAAGGACTGGCGTTCGACATGGGAAATGGCAGACCATGTCACGAGCGCCTTGATCCGCTTATCGAACGAGGCCTTCAGAATTGCGATACCGCCGCCGCGGCTGTGGCCCAACAAACCGATGCGGTCCAGGTAGCCCGCATTTTCACAAATACGGCCTTTTTCCAATTCATCCAGGATCTTTTCAAGATCTTCCAATTCCTGCGAGTACGTGTTGCACGCAAATTTCTCAAGCTCCGTGAAATTCTGCAGGTCTTCGCCGATACCGCTCCCGGAAAAATTAAATTTGATAACGATGAATCCTTTTTTACAGAGCATTTCTGCTACGTAAGGGAAAAAGCCCCAATCTTTGAAACCCTTGAAGCCGTGGCAAATGATGATGATCGGGTAGCGGCGGTTCAGATCCGGAATGCAAACATCGCCTCGTATCGGTTCGTGCTTTTTGTTAAAAAGCTTAAAACTCTTTTGTATCATTATTTCGCCGATGTCACTTTCGTTTTTTTATTTTTCAATTCCAGTTTTTTTAATACCGGCCTGAACGGTTCAAGCGTTCCTTCATCCAGATAATCAATGAATAATTTTCCGTTGAGGTGATCGGTTTCGTGCTGGATCACCCTTGCCAGTATGCCTTCTGCGACCCCTTCATGACGCTGTCCGGCCAAATCCATATAGCGTATTTTGATCTTTTCCGGACGCATGACTTCGCCTGTAACGCCCGGGATACTTAAGCAGCCCTCCGTATAAGACATGGACCCGCTCGATGACAAGATATCAAGGTTTAAAAGAACCATCGGCGCAGCTTCTTCAATTGGAGACACATCGACCACAAACATGGAGACCGACTTCCCGATCTGCGGCGCCGCTAATCCGATCCCCTCGGCCCGATGCATCGTCTCGATCATTTTTTCCGCGAGCTTCCTGAGCGCCGCGTCGATTTTATGAACGGGCTTTGCTTTTTGACGCAGTATCGGATTACCGTAGGTCACGATTTTCAACACTGACATAATCAAGTTCTATGGGTTACGTTGCTTCGCGCGCAATGTAAAAAAGTTAAAGTGAATTATAAAGAAAATTTTAGTTTCATCTCGGTGCTGACTGTAAAGGACGACAAGTGAAACGCGGCCGCGCGCCCGCTTAAACGGCTTATCCACTCGTCCGGACCGGAAGATTCCGGCGCGATCTTCGTATAGACGTAATTTTGAACACGTGCGCCCGCTTTGGGCCGTATTTTGTTCGGTATGATTCTGCTGGTCGAGGCCATCTGAAAACAAGCGGAAAAAAATTGCGCGTCTTCCGCAGAACCTATTTGGCTCACCGCCGCTCGAAAAATACTCTCATCGTAAACGCCCGCGGCGATTTCCCGAATCTTGTCGAGAAATATCCTTGTAATCAAATGATAAATCAAAAAAGGTGTGAAGTTATTTTTCCAATCCATGATTTCAATCGCATTGGCTGTAGATTGCGTGAGAATAATCGATTGCGGCGACCGGTCAAGCGCAATGCGAGCGATCAATTCCATGAAATACTGTTTGTTGTCCATCAAACTCAGGATATCCCGCACCGCGGCGTACATGACGTCCGGATTGTTTTGTTTGAATGCGTCCTCTAGATCGTATACCGAAACCACTTTCGTTTCGCCTTTAAGCGGTTTCAGCACCGACGTATCCGCCGATTCTATTGGAAGGATGCATAAGAAATCAATGACTTTTCCGATACATCCTTCCGGAATTTCAGTTTTCTCATTTAACATCAACTGCGCCAACGCCTCGCACACAACCAAGGCGTTTGGATTTCGGCGATCGGAGGGATCCTGCTGCGCCGCATACGTAAACAAACTTTTGAAGAGGAGTGCGGGGTTTTCATCCGATTCAAAAAACTCACGGACGCGGGCTTTACTCAGCTCAGAATTTTTTTGCAGAAGCGATTCTAACAAAGGAAAGAACATTGAGTAATGAGTAATGAGTAATGAGTAATGAGTAATGAGTAATAACTGACAACTGACAACTGACAACTGACAACTGACAACTGACAACTGACAACTGACAACTGACAACTGACAACTGACAACTGACAACTGACAACTGACAACTGACAACTAGTACTTCTCCATCGCCGGATCTACCTGATCGGCATAGAGATCTATTCCGCCCGTCAAATTAAAGAGATCCGTGAATCCCAGCGATTCTAAAATAGTGCATCCCATCATGCTGCGCCGGCCGGTATGGCAATAGACGACCACCGTTTTGTTCTTGTCGATGGCCGGCGGCTTACTCTGCAAGGTACCCAGCGGCGAAAGAACCGCGTTCGGAATACTTACCAACTCGTATTCCCATTTTTCGCGCACATCCAGTATATAGAAGTTTTTGTTTGAGGCGATCCACTGATTCAATTCGCCGGGATTCAGAGCTTTCATAATTTCTTTTCAACTCCCACAGGCTTCTGTCCGCTCCTAATTTTGTGATGCCGGCCTGAGAAGTAAATTAATTACGTCTCCGGCCGTATAGCTGGCTTTACCTGATTTAATAAACTGTTTCACGGACATGAGATCATCGCCGGCTGTTACAAGCGGCGGTTCCACATAGCCATTATTGCGAATATGCGGAAATCCTGCTGCGGAGAGGAGATTGCTGCACAGGCACGTCCGGTCAACCGTATCTTCCTCTTTACCGCCTTTGCGCACGTAATCATTCACCGGTTCCGCCGGACAACGATAGTCAATGGATCCGTCTTCCTTTTTGAATATACAGCGCAGTAAACTAATATCACAAATCCGTTCGCGTTTTTTATAGACTTCAGTTTCAGACATGGTGTCTTTTAATAATGCGGTCTTAAATGGGAAACCGGTCGGTGAGGCAGTGGGATTCGTAAACACCCGCACTTCGGATTTAATTATTTCATCAAGCAATCTCTTTTTTAGATCCGCCTGCATCCCGGATTCTTCACAGAGCGCAAACCCCGTTCCGACTTGTATCCCTGCTGCTCCCGCGTCAAACGCGTCTCTCAGGCGGTGAGGATGCCCGTAACCGCCGGCAAGCCAGAAAGGAACGTTTAGTTGTCTGATCTTCTCTAAATCAACCATATCCTTTTCACCGTAGATCGGTTCGCCTTTGGTATTCAGATTTAACTTACCGCGCGGTGGAGCATTGTGGCCTCCCGCCGTGGGGCCTTCTACCACAAAACCTTGAATGGCGCCTTCACTTCGTTTGATCAAGGCTTGAGCCAGTACCGAAGAAGATATGATCGGCAGGAAATTAGGGCGCTTAAGCCGGCCAATGAGTTGTCGGACACCTGCGAATATGCTTTCCGGATCAAAGTGGATGCGAATGTCGTCCTCCGGCAATGCGCCGTGCACGTCAAGGCGATAACTCACCGGGTCGTGATTTGAGAATTTGTCAAGTATGGCGGCAATTTGAGTGGGAATGCCTGCGCCCATCAGCACATAATCGACCCCTGCAAGCATGGCGCCATAAAGTGAAGCCAGGTTAGGCATCTGCACTTTTTCAAGCAGGTTAATCCCGATCAGTCCGCTGTGGTTTTCTTTGGCAAGAAATACTTCGATGTAACTTGCAATCGCTGTGAGTTGATCGAGAAATTTAGACGGATGAACCGTATAAACAGATTGCGATTTATAGGGTTTGTCCGTTGGTTTGCCACCGGGAACAAAGTAACTGTTAAGGATATTTTGAACCGGCTCGGGAAAGGCAAAATTCGAAAGCGCGCGGCGGATATGGCCCGTCAGATCGCCGTCCATCAGGCGGCACGTCATTACACGGCTGATACCGGTACCCGAAACAACTCCCAGTTGTCCCGTCAAGGATACAGCCCTTGCAAGGCGCCAGTCAGAAATGGCGACTCCCATGCCGCCTTGAATGATTGCAGGTAATGTCATTTTTGATCTCCAAAAAGAATGTATTCTACAATGCAGTTAGCCTTCATTTATCTCTCATTTTCTTGGCGATCAAGGCACAACATGCAAAACGACCGGTTAATTAAAAAAATAATTTTAGTGACAACCGATTAGAAAAACAAGTTAAAAGAACACCTGGCCGTTGTCGTTTATGCAGTTGTTTCATAATCCTTTTTCTTCCTGCGGCGTTTACCCGTTTTATCTTTGCCGACGCCGCGCCGCGTTTCATTATCGGCATACCGGTCGACGAAATCGTTTTTAAACCGGGAAAACGTATTATTCAAAATATGTTTCCGCGCTTCACGCGCCAGCCACAAATAAAAATGAATGTTGTGAATGGTCGTCAACTGATGCCCGACAATTTCCTTGATGGTCGACAAATGCCGCACATAGGCGCGTGAAAAATTTCTGCACGTGTAGCAATCGCAATTTTCATCAATGGGCAAAAAGTCGTCCGCGTAGGCTGCGTTTCGAATCGTCATTTTTCCCCAGGTGGTGAACAACGTGCCGTTGCGGGCATTGCGGGTCGGCATGACGCAATCGAACATGTCAACCCCCCGCTCGATGCATTCCAAAATGTTCTCCGGAGTTCCCACCCCCATCAAATAGCGAGGCTTATTTTCCGGCAGCACGGCGCAGTTCATTTCCGCAATGCGGTACACTTCGTCTTTCGGCTCTCCGACGCTGACGCCGCCGATGGCATAGCCTTCAAAATCCATCGCAACCAGATGTTCCGCGCTTCTCAGACGTATATCATCAAACACACTGCCTTGCACGATCGGAAAAAGCGTCTGCGCATGTCCGTACTTCGGTTGCGTTTTCTCAAAATGAATCTTGCAGCGCTCCGCCCACGCCATGGTCAGCCGATTGGAGCGCTCTGCATACTCATGCGTACACGGAAACGGCGGGCATTCGTCCAGTGCCATGCAAATATCCGAACCCATGGTCCGCTGAATATCTATGACATCCTCAGGACGAAAAAAGTGTTTCGACCCGTCCAGGTGCGATTTGAATTTTACGCCCTCGTGCGAAAGTTTTCGCAATTCAGACAGACTGAATACCTGGTAACCGCCGCTGTCCGTCAGGATCGGCAGATCCCACCCGATGAATTTGTGCAGACCGCCGGCCTTTTGAATGACGTCGGTTCCCGGACGCAAATATAAATGATACGTGTTACCTAAAATAATCTGCGCGCCGTTCTCTTTCAATTCACGATGTTCGATCGCTTTGACGTCGCCGAGCGTGCCGACCGGCATGAAAATCGGCGTTTCGATCTTTCCGTGATCGGTCTCAATCAAACCCGCTCTGGCTCTTGATTTCGGATCACTCGCATCGGTATGTAGAAGCGTAAATTTCAAAAGTAATTTATTCCGTTGCTCGGCAAGAATCGGATTTCAAAATTATTTTCCGGCAAAAATCCTCATAATGTCGTTGAAAAACACAAACGCAATGAACGTCAGCAAAATAGCCATGCCCGCCTGTTGCGCATATAATTTAGTTTTCAAAGACAACGGGCGCCGGATGACCGCTTCAATCAGCAAGAGCACAACATGTCCTCCGTCCAGCGCCGGAATGGGAAACAAATTAAACACCGCCAGACTGATGCTCAACAGCGCCATGAAATTCCAGATACCCTCCCAGCCCTGCCGCTGCTTGACCTCTCCGGTCATGCGCACGATCGCGATCGGTCCGCCCATCGCATCGCGGAACGACTGTTCGCCCACGACTATTTGTTTGAGGCTGTGGAGCATGAACGCCGTCATGTAAACGGTGTTCTTAATACCGAACTGGAAAGATTCAAGTACGGTGGCGTTCTTGTAAAAATCCGGCATTTGCGGTGCGCCGACCCCGATTTGGCCGACTTCTTTGTCGCCGTCTGCTGTTCGGATTTTCACGCGGTTGGGAATGACTTCAGCCGAGAATTTTTCAGCGCCGCGCATCCACTCGATCGTAATTTTTTGTTCCGCCCGGCCGTGAATGAGATCGACCAGTTTGCTCCATTCGTTCACGGGCTGGTGATTGATGGCAACCACCTGGTCGCCCGCTTTCATACCGGCGCCTTCCGCCGGACTACCCGGATTCACGGCGCTGATCTGCGTCCCCAATTTAGCCTGAAAATCATTATACTTGTCCATGTCCGGCAATCCGCTGAGCAAAGCAAGCGAGGTAAAAATAACCGCCGCCAGAATAAAATTGAAAAAAACACCGCCGGTAATTACGATCAAACGCTGCCACACGGGTTTGGCTCTATATTCCCAGGGTTTGGGAGTACCTTCTTCCATGTTTTCAAGATCGAGGCTTTCGTCGACCATGCCATTGATTTTACAATACCCGCCGAGCGGAATCCACGAGAGACAATAATCCGTTTCATATTTTTCTTTGAATATCCTGTCGTCTTGAATGTCTTTGTAACGAAGAAAACAGGATACCAGATCACGATCGTTTGCAAATTCGTTCCGGAGATCGGCAGCAAGGTCTGCTGAAATTTTTGAAATTTCATTTTCATTAACGGTAATCTTCGTTTGAATTTCAATTTTTTCTACGGTTTTGCCTTTCGCATTGACCGTCGATTTAGGAACGGACTCTTGCTGAATAGTGAATATTTTTGAAATCCATTGAATCGAATCGTCGGTAGACACGGCCAGGCCGTGCCGCCGGAGCTTCTCGTCCAACTGTTCAAATGCGGTGTTCATCGTAATGGCCGAGCGGATATCACGCATGAATTTCGGGCGGAGCCGCTTGGTCGCCCAGCGAAATCCCCACGCCCGGGGCGGAAAGCCCAATGAGAACGTGTCCACTTTCATTCCGAAAATTTTGGAAGTGAAGTAATGTCCCAATTCGTGAATAAAAACCAACACGCCCAAAACGACAATAAAGGGAATTAGAAAATCAAATATCGCAGTACCCATATGGTTCCTTTTCTTTTTGAATCACTCTCGCCGGTCAGCTCTGAACTGCAAATGTGTTGTACGTCCTTGCACAATGCTCATCGATCATGCTCCTCGTCTCCCGGTCGGCTTCCAGCAAATCATCCAGCGAAGGATTGATTTGTACCGAGTGGGCGTGCATGGCATATTCGATGTATTTCGGAATATCGGTAAATTTTATTTGTTCCTTGAGAAATTTTTCAACGAGTATTTCATTCGCCGCGTTCAAAACCGCGGGCATGGTTCCCGCCGCCGCCAAGGCATCAAACGCTAACTGCAGACACCGAAATTTATCCCGGTCCGGTTCAAAGAAATCCAGGCGCGGACTTTTTCGGAAATCGAAAGCTTCAAAATTATTTTCCATGCGCGTGGGATACGTCATGGCGTAATGAATCGGCACCTTCATGTCCGCTACTCCCATCTGCGCCTTGGTCGAGCCGTCCACAAATTCCACCATGGAATGAATCAGGGATTGCGGGTGGATCACCACGTCGATCTTCTCGGCCGGTAAACCGAAAAGCCAATGCGCTTCGATGACCTCCAGGCCTTTATTCATCAGCGTGGCGGAATCGATCGTAACTTTTGCGCCCATGTTCCAATTCGGATGCTTTAACGCGCGCAACGGCGTAATAGTTTCAAATTCCTCTTTCGGGATATTCAGGAACGGCCCTCCGGACGCCGTCAAAATGATTTTTCGGACCGAATGAATATCCTCTCCAACCATGCACTGAAACAAGGCGCTATGCTCGCTGTCTATCGGAATTAACTGCACGTGATGCTCGGCGAGCAGACGGTTGACCAATTCTCCTGCGACGACAAGGGTC
>CAZLWA010000011.1:0-18757 GCA_964563165.1 uncultured Bacteroidota bacterium
ACTTTTCTTGCCGCGAGTAATGTTCCTGCCACGTAAGGTTCTGCGCTGTTACCCGCTTCCTGCGTAATTCGCAGCCGCTCGTCATCTCCGCCCAAAATAATTTCCGTGGAAGAAACAAACCCTGCCAGGCGCACGGAATGAACCTGCGTCCCGTTCACCGTTGCGCCTCGCGTTTCTTTGGGTCCTACCGTGTTTTCGACAGGATACCCGATAACGGGTCTCTTCGTTTGCGATAACTTATACAACAATTCGCGCGTCGTTCCGCTCGGAGCGTCAGGCTTTGACGGATTGTTGTATTCGATGATTTCCCATTGCGGAAGATGTTTTGCAGCGATCACAGCGAATTTTTGAAGTAAGATCGCCGTGATGGCAAAATTGCCCGCTGCAATGACGCCGACTTTTTGCGCCCGCGCGGCGGCATCAATATCCTCATAATCCTCATCGGTCAGTCCGGAAGTTCCGACGACCGCATGCACGCCTTTGGAAATCGCGTAAAGCACATTATGTTTAACGATGTCAGGCTTGGTGTAATCAATCAGAACATCGGTTGCAGTTTTCAATGCGTCTTCAATGGACCCACAAATAACGATCCCGGCCCCGGGAAGATTCAGCGCACTTCCCAATGTTTGACCGCGAAGACTTCGCGCGACCGCGCCGGCTATTTCTAAATCGCCGCTTTGCAGGATGGCCGGAACAAGGCTTCGTCCCACCCATCCCGTTGCCCCGGCAATACAAATTCTTATTTTCATGAACCGCTTTCCAATTCTATTTTTCAATCACGCCTATCTTCAGAAATAACGGAAACGTAACATTTTTTTTGTCGGCGGTACCCCATGCCGATTGCAAATCCTTTTCAATAAGGTCAATCGGGTTCCCGGAATGGCGCTCGATGTACTTTTGAACGCTCGACCATGTGCGCAAATAACCTTTGAGCTGTTCCAAAGTCCATATCAATTCAATATTAAAATCAGGGGCGTCAATCTTTCTGAACGGAAACGGCACCGTTTCGTATTTCTCGTCAACATATTTTCTTCCTTCCGGCCAATAGGCGCCGACGGTGTGCCGATAAAAATTGCGGAGGATCGGATCGATTGTCTTTGAAACGAGGACTTCGTCGTAAGTCCAAACCGCAATAACACTGCCGTCTTTCGACACACGTCCAACTTCTTTGTAGAAATCATCAAAGGCAAACCAGTGAATGGCCGCGGCAACGGTCACTAAATCGATGCTGCCGTCTTTCAGATCCGTTTTTTCCGCCGGGCTGACTTGATAAAACACATTTTCTTTCTTGGGCGCATGCTTAATCTGATTCGCACTCGCGTCCGTGGCAATGACTCTTTTAAAGTAGTGCGACAGCATGATTGCCGCCTGACCATTGCCGGTGGCGCAATCCCAGGCAGTGTCCCTGCACCGAACGTTCGAAACTATGAATTCAAAAAGTTCCTCCGGATAATGCGGACGATACTGCGCGTACATGTCCGCATGGCTTGAAAAATGATCCTTGAATTTCGCCTTCACCGGTTTTCCTTCAAATTCTCACGCATCCTCTAAGGGATCTTAGACAATAACAGTGTTGGAGATAACCGCTGTGAATTTGCCGCTAATCTTGAAGAGCCAGTTCAACTGCTTTGTGCGCATGAATCTCCGTCGTATCGAATAAAGGAATATCGCAGTCTGTCTGATGAATCAACATAGGAATCTCCGTACATCCCAAGATCACGCCTTCTGCATTCTCAGATTTCAATAACCGGACAATTCGGATAAACTCCTGTTTGGAGGATGCGGAAATAATTCCGTTCACCAGTTCCTTGAATATGACTTCGTGCACGATGTTCCGGTCTTGCTCGCCGGGAACAATGATCTCCAGTCCGTGACGGCGCAGAGCATCTTTGTAGAAATCCTTCTCCATGACAAATCGCGTTCCCAGTAAGCCCAGTCGTTTTATTTTCGTTTTGTTAACGACTTCGGCTGTCGCGTCGCCAATGTGAATGACCGGAAGAGGTATTTCTTTTTTCACATCATCATAAGCGATATGCATCGTATTGGCACAGATGAGGATCAAATCGGATCCGCCTTTTTGCAGGCGTTTGGACGCATCGACGACCATTTGTGCGGCCTCTTTCCACCGGTCAGCATGCTGCAGGTCGGCGAGCTCCTGGAAGTCCAGACTATATAAAAGAATTTTCGCGGAATGCGATCCGCCTAATTTTTCTTTTACACGTTGATTAATGATCCGATAATATTCAGCCGTAGATTCCCAGCTCATGCCGCCGATTAGCCCGATCGTTTTCATGTCAGTTTTCCAATGATAAAAAATAGTGATACGTTTCGGTGTTTCTTCTGTAACCTAATTTTTCATATAATTTTTGTGCATGTGCATTTCCAATTTCCGTTTCCAGAACAATTCCTTTCGATCGCGTTTCTATGGCCAGCATTTTTGCGCTGTGCATCAGAGCTTCGGCGACGCCCTGTTTCCTGTCATTTTCTGCCACGAACAGATCATTCAAGATCCACAGGCGTTTCATCGAAACGGATGAAAAGGAACGGTACAGTTGTGTAAATCCGAGTGCGCGTTCATTTTCCAAAGCCAAAAAAATGACCGACTCATTGTGTTGAATCCGGTCCCACAGGAATTGGCGTGCGCTTTCCAAATCCGGCTTTTGCCGGTAAAATTGCCGATAGCTGTTGAATAACGGTGCGAGCTGGTCGATATGTTTCAATCCTGCCCGGACGACGGAGCTAATCATTTTGTTTCCGGTTTTTCGCTGTCAATAAAATAGTCCTCGGTTTTATAAATTTTGAATCCCGTTCGCCGATAGAGCGGGAGCGCGCCCGGGTGATCCAGCGTGCACGTATGGAGCCACACGCGGGCGGGGTTTCTGCTCCAACACAGGTCCAAAGCCCTCTGCAGTAAGTATTTCCCGAGCCCATGCCCGATGAATTCCGGCATGATTCCGAAATATGCGAGTTCCACCTCACCCGTTTTTTGAAAATTCAGTTCCGCATAGCCCGCGGGCGTACCGAGAACGTATGCAACGTGAACCTCGACCCGCTCATCATGAATGATTTTTCTTAATTCATCGTCTGAAATTTTTCGACGGTCAAACCAGTTCCACGGATCGCCCACGGTATTATACAGATAGCGGTAGAAGGAGACGGTCGGTCTGATCGCGCGAATGATCTGAACATTTTCCGGAGCGGCGCTATGCGGTCCCGGCGCCCGTTCAGACATTTCCAAATACGTGCGAGTTACTTTACGAGGTGCATTCATTTTTTTTCAGACGACGTATATATTCTCATGAACCATTTCCATCATGCGTTCGGGATAAGCCAGCGGCTTAAAATCAAATCGGGCATAGAGTCCGTGCGCATCGCGCGTCGCCAGCATCCAACGGCGCAATCCCTGCAGATCCGGATGATGCATGATACACTCCATAAGCCATTTGGACAGCCCGTGTCCGCGATAAGAGTCCAGAATAAAAACGTCCGCCAGGTACGCAAAGGTGGCGCAATCGGAAATGATGCGGGCAAATCCGATTTGCGAGGCGCTGTCAAAAACACTGAAGCAAAGTGAGTGGTCAACACACCTCCGCACAACGTCGACGGGAATTCCTTTCGCCCAATAGGAACGGGTCAAAAATGCATGGACCATTTCCACATCAACTTTTTTCCTGTCATCGCTGATTGAAAAATTTTTTCTTGAGTATTTCATCGGACTTACGTAAGAATTTTCTGCATCATGTGTACATCCAGGAGTTTCCCGAATTTTCTTCCGACTTCTTTCATTACACCGACGGGTTTGAACCCGGAGTCTGTGTGGATGCGCACGCTGATTTGATTGCCTTCGACAATGCGCGCGATCACCGTATGCAATCCGGCTTTTTGCCCCTCAAGTAATACGGCGTCCATCAATTTCTTTCCAATGCCTCTTCCTCTCTGATCTGCATGGACATATAAAGAAATTTCCGCGGTATCGGCATACGCGCATCGGTCCGACCACCGGCTCAACGACGCCCATCCGACTACGGTACCGGCGGATTCGGCAACCACGATGGGATACTTTTCGTTGTGTTCGGCAAACCACGCCTTCTGTTCATCCATATTTTTTGCCGTCGTGTCAAAGGTCGCTGTCGTATTCGCAACGGCCTCGTTGTATATTTCCGTAATGGAATTCAGATCCTCTGATCTTGCCCTACGTGTGGTTACCATACCAAACCAATTTTACCCAATTGCCATAGTCCACTCAAGGATATTGGACTATGTTATTGGTCCAATTTACGGTACAAAAAACTCAATGTAAAGTACCAATTTCAAGTAAATTTTATGAGTCCAAATGAGGGATGGCGGGCAAGTCGGGTAAAAAATTCGTGATACAGCAACGACTTGCTATGTAAAAACAAATTGCTTTTTTTACGCGCTTTAAATACATTATTTGCTCCCATCAGAAAATGGAAACGAAAAATGATCTTGACAAAGCCCTGCGCGGTCGCAGTGATGATCGTTGGTATTTCATGCGCCGGTAATCAGGCAGCGGTCCGGCATACTGAGACAATAAACACGAATCAGGATTCGGTGAAGCACGTGCGC
The DNA here is from genome assembly GCA_964563165.1 of uncultured Bacteroidota bacterium. Lineage (GTDB taxonomy): Bacteria > CLD3 > CLD3 > SB21 > SB21 > CAZLWA01. The sequence goes on from CAZLWA010000011.1 coordinate 4,588, forward strand.
GAAAAAGCGGACGTAGAATTGGATGAGAGTTTTGATCCGCATAGCCTGGGCGAGGACGCGTGGGTCATTCGCTCCCGCACCAACGCTTCCAATCAAAAATCCTTTACGGGCTATGCTTTCGATAATGAAAGAAATAAGTTGATCGGCGAAGCCAAAGAATATTCCGTCATGGGCTACCGTATCCAGCTTTTTGTTTCTACGGACTACTACGAGGCGCTGACGGCGCGTGATTCGGCGGCGGCAAGATTCCCCGAAGAAATTTATTTTGATTATGAGCAGCCGTATTATAAAATCCGGGCGGGCAATTTCACCGAACGGCAAAAAGCCGATGACGCGCGATCCCGGGCCAGGATTCTGGGCTATTCCGACGCGTGGGTCGTGCAAACTAAAGTGATCATCAAAGGGAATTAAACAAACTAAAACAGGAGAAACAATGCAGAACATCAAAACCATCGGAGTATTGGGGTGCGGCCTCATGGGGTCGGGTATTGCCCAAGTGGCGGCGGCATCCGGATTCAAGACGATTGCGCGCGAGGTTAATCAGGAATTAATTGATAAAGGCATCGGCAATATCACCAAGCAACTCGAGCGCAACGCGGCAAAAGGAAAGATAACCGCCGAAGAAAAAGACAAGACGATTGCAAATCTCAGCGGCACGATCCAGCTGGACGATCTGAAAAACTGCGACGTCATCATCGAAGCGGTCACGGAAGACATGAAAGTCAAAGGCGAAATGTACTCGCACTTGGATAAGATCTGCCCGGCGCATACGATTTTTGCCTCCAATACCTCCAGTCTGACGATCACCGAAATGGCGGCAACCACTCAGCGTGCGGACCGGTTTTGCGGCATGCATTTTTTTAACCCGGTTCCGGTGATGAAGCTGGTCGAAATTGTCAAAGGCGTTCGAACGTCCGATGAAACTTTCAACAAAGCGTTTGAACTCGGCAAAGCGCTCGGCAAAACGCCGATTGGCGCGAAAGACAATTCGGGGTTTGTTGTCAATTTCCTTCTGGTGCCGTATCTGCTTGGCGCGATTCGCGCGGTGGAACGCGGCACGGCTTCCATCGAAGATATCGACAAAGGCATGATGCTCGGCTGCGGCTATCCGATGGGACCGCTGACCCTGCTTGATTTTGTAGGTATTGACACCACCTACCGCATTGCGGAAATCATGATCAAAGAATACGGTGAACCCATGTATGCATGTCCGCCGCTGTTGAGAAAGATGTTCCTGGCGGGCTTTCACGGAAAGAAAACCGGCAAGGGCTTTTACGACTACGCTTCCGGAACGCCGGTCGTCAACAAGGAGATCGTAAATTACATAAAATAGCTATCTAAAACACGCTGATCGGACGGTCAAAATGTATAATACTTCACGGCAAAGGCCGTCAAAACCAGGCCGATCGAGAGGAGAGTAACCCGCTCGGACCGCAGGGCTTTGTTCAGATCAAACGTCTGCGGCGGGAAATGGGCGGATGAAAAACCCCGAATTCCAGGAATGAAGCGAGGAACTCTTTCATAATAAATTTTGTAATGGATGAATTTGCGCATCAGGAAATCTTCTTCATACAATGCGATGCAATAGTAAACTGAGAAGAAGAATATCAACACGCAGAGGCAGAAATAAGGAAAGAAAACATTTGACAATACGCTGAATCCTAAATATATTAAAATATTACCTATGTATATAGGATTTCGCACAAAGGCGTAAGGACCGGCTGATACTATCGTTTCAGCCTGCATATGGACTGAGCGTGATGAGATCCCGAGATAACCTACGGCCGCAAGTCGTAAGATATTTCCAGTCCCTATCAGGGCCAATCCGGTATAAAACGCAGTAAATTCGAAATTGCCAAAAATCAGGCCTATTGCAAGTAAGGGCATTGGAGTATAGGTTCTCACTCTGAATAAGAATTGACCAATCGTTTTCATGTTGTTTTTAAATAATTTCGATGTGACCACGGTCACAGCAGAAGGCATAGCTTTCCATTAGATTGTATATCTATCACCCTTGTTTATTGAAGTATAAAATTTATAAAAGAATTTAAAGAAATGAAACCTAATCGCAAGGAGAAGTTTATGAAAAGAAAATCATTAGCAAACCATTTGAAATGGCTTGGGGCTTTGGTTGTGGTCTTCATGTTCTCATACAACAATTTATTTGCACAGTGCACGGTCGGCTTTGTGACCGTTGACGTAATTCCCCACGCCCCAATAAATTTCCAATATTTTCCCATGAGCATATTAGGCGTAGGTCGTGCGGGTGCAAACCTATCCGCATTTCAGAACTTCGGAGTCAGCCTCAATAACGCTGACGCCGCCCCACAGAGCGTTTTCATAAGAGTCGGATTCAAAGGCGGAGAGGGTCAAGTGTTCGATGTGCCGCTCGAATTAAGACTTACTGTTCCATCCGGAGCCTTCTTTCTGGGCATACCGGAATTGCTGAATAGGCGTTTTGCAAATGCCATTAAGTCCCAAACTTTCAAAACCGCGCATATCGATCGGCAATTCCAGGACAAAGTCAAAGGCGGGCTTCCCAGCGGAACGTTTGTTTTTACCGTCGAAACGGGACCCGACGGAATTAGTTATCCGTGCAGCCAGGACTTGACCGTTACTATAGCAACAGGATCGACCGTGGATTTGATCCTTCCGACTAACGGCGGCGAAGTTCAGTCGCTGCCGCAGTTTCAATGGGCTGCAACGGGCGGATCGAAATTTATTCTGACGATCGCAAAACTGAAAAACAATCAAACGCAGGAAGATGCTTTGAGAACTTCTTCTCAGAGAGTCGTGATCAGGATCACAGACGGTAATTCTTTTCAGATAGCACCCGGCGGCGCTGGGTCGGAAGAAAACAACCTGACCTGGAGTCCCGGATTAGCAGACGGGGCCTATTGTTATCGCGTGACCATGGTTCAGGAGGATCCGACCACGGGCACACAGAATGAGGTGCACAGTCAGATCGCTAACTTTACTGTGTCGGGTGGCGCAAACAATACCAGCGGACTAAACACAGATGAAATTATTAACTTATTGAACGGTGCTCTGGGCGGCGTGAATGTTGGAGATAAACTCAAGGGCTATAGGGCTATCAGTATCGAAATTGACGGAAAAACGGCAACGATAGATGAGTTGCGAGAAAAACTCGACGGCATCAAGGGCAAAGCAATTAAAGTAGAGATTAAACCGTAAAACAATTTTAATATTGATTGGAGTAAAATCATGAAAAAACTTATCACCAAATTCACGGCGTTTACAGCGATAGCTTTGATCGCTGTTACAGCGTCGGTTTATCTGGCGAAAGCCGATAATAAGGCGATTGCCGTGGTTTTGAAAACCATCGGCCAGGTTCAGGGCAAACACGAAGGAAGCTGGGCTAACATTTCGAGAGCCGGCAAACTCTATTCCGGCGATCAAGTCCAGACAAAAAAGGACGGATATGCGGCAGTGATGTTCACCGACGACAAGAGTCTCGTGAAAATCAAACCGAATTCGATTTTGAAAATTCAAGGCACCACCGAAGGCAAGTCCATTTCGAAACAACTCGTGATGGATGTCGGTGAACTCTTCGTAAAAGTATCCAAACAAAAAGGTTCGTTCCAGGTTGCCACGCCGACCTCCGTCGCGTCTGTCAAAGGAACGGAATTCTGGGTTCAAGAGGTTGATGGCGCCACTTCCGTTATTTCACTCGAAGGCGTGATCGAATTGGTTAACAAAGCCTCAGGACAAACCGTTTCCGTAACGGCCGGTAATACCGGTAAATCCACCAAGGACGGCAAGATCAATACGGAAGTAACCAAAGAAGCAAGCATTCCAGACGCCGGCGATTTGTCCGAAGAAATAATCATTAAGTTCCTGGACCCTGAGGGAAACCCACACGAAGTCCGTATCAAGTATTAATAAAAAGCCAGACAATTTCAGTTTTATAAAACCCCGGTGGATAAACCGGGGTTTCTTTTTTTATATGAATAAGCTTAGGAAATTATTGACTGTACAGAAAAATATGTGCACACTAACGCGGAGGTGCTCTCAAGTTTTTTAGAAAGGTTCAGCTATGCAGTTCATAGAAAAATATGATCCGGAGTTGTTTACCGCCATCACCGATGAAAAAATCCGCCAGGACACCACCCTCGAAATGATCGCTTCAGAGAATTTCGTAAGCCGTGCGGTACTTGAAGCCGCAGGAACGGTGCTGACGAACAAATATGCGGAAGGGTATCCGGGCAACCGGTATTACGGCGGATGTGAATTTGTTGATATCGTTGAGAACCTGGCGCGCGCGCGCGCGAAAGAATTATTTCAATGCGCGTATGCGAATGTTCAGCCGCATTCAGGGAGCCAGGCAAATATGGCCGCCTATTTCACGCTGCTTAAGCCCGGCGATACGATCATGGGAATGAATCTCGCGCATGGCGGACACTTGACGCACGGCAGCCCCGTGAATTTCTCCGGTAAAATGTACCGCGTCGTGGCGTATGGGGTCAAAAAAGAAACCGGCAGAATTGATCATGATGAAGTGGTTCGCGTGGCGCGTGAGCACAAACCGAAACTTATCATTGCGGGTGCGAGTGCGTATTCGAGGTTTTTTGAATATGAAAAATTTCGCGAAATTGCCGATGAGATTGGCGCGTATCTGATGGCCGACATGGCGCATCCGGCCGGGCTTGTGGCTGCGGGCATTCATCCGAGCCCTGTTCCGCATTGCGATGTCGTTACAACGACGACGCACAAGACTTTGCGCGGGCCCCGATCGGGGCTGATATTGATGGGAAAAGATTTTGAAAACCGTTTGGGCATCGTTGCGCCGAAATCCGGCAGAGTAAAAATGATGTCGGAAATTCTGGACAGCACGGTCATGCCGGGTATTCAAGGCGGCCCCTTGATGCACATCATAGCCGCGAAAGCGATCGGCTTCAAAGAAGCGCTCGAGCCGTCATTCAAAACCTACGCGCGGCAAGTCGTTGTGAATGCGCAGACGCTCGCGGAGCAGCTCGTTGAAATGGGATTTCAGGTGGTTTCCGGCGGAACTGACAACCATCTGATGCTGGCAGACCTTTCGAACAAGAACATTACGGGGAAAAAAGCGGAAGAAATTCTGGAGCAAGCGGGAATTACGGTCAACAAAAATATGGTACCCTTTGATAAACAAAGTCCTTTTGTTACCAGCGGTATTCGCATCGGCACGGCAGCATTGACCACGCGCGGGATGAAAGAAAGTGAAATGAGATCCATTGCCGGTTTTATCGACCGCGCAATGAAACATGCGGATGAAGAAAGTCAATTGGCGAAGATCAAAGGTGAAGTAAGGGAGCTCACGGCGCACTTTCCTTTGTACCCTTAGCTCGTACCGAACACAGTTTTCAATAATGCGATGTTATCGGCATGACCTGTTCTGTAAGCTTCGACATGCCCCAAAATAAATTTTTCCGATAATGCGAAGTCGCCGATGAGATCCAATATTTTGTGCCTCGCCATTTCATTTTCAAATCGCGGCTTTTCCGCCGAAATAACCGTACCATCAGCTTGCCGATAAATATGTTCCCGGACATTCAGATCCATGAGGTCGGAAAGAGAATCCAATTTCGAGGCATCGTCCATGACAATAAAACCAGCGTTCCTATTGATTCCCGAAACCAGCCCGGCTTTCAGCAGTCCGTCCATTTCGCTTAACAGGCAAAAGGTTCTTGCGCCTGCAATTTCTCTTTGAAAATCTTCGTACGAAAATTCATAAGTGTGTATCTGCTGAAGGGTATCATGAAAATGTATACGGTAAGTAATCTTGAATTTGTCGCATGGAGAAATTGTTATGTACGAAATTTTTTCTGAATCATGGTATTCATATTTTTGTTTAACCTTATAAATCGGATAAGGTTCACTTTGTTCCAGGATCCGGCAATTGGACAAGATTTCATAATACACTTCGCCGCTCCCGTCCAAAACGGGCAATTCTTCTGCATTCAGCTCGACCCGTAAATTAGTGATCCCCAACCCAAATGCCGCCGCCAGCAAATGTTCCACCGTCCGGACCTTGACGCCTCCCGCGGACACGGAGGTTGCCCGCCGGGTATCGCATACATTCCGCCAATCGGCGGGTACAGGAAAAGAATTTGGCAGATCCGTCCGCAAAAAATAAATTCCGCTGTTTTCTTCTTGGGGCAGGAATTTGACGGTGACGGGCATTCCCGAGTGCAATCCTATTCCCGAGACGGAAGCCGCGCGGCCAATGGTTTTTTGTCTGTGCTGGTCAGGCATGATATTTAGAGGAGATACGTTTAGGTTAATTTAACAAATCGGCATCTTAAAACAAAAATAAAATCTGTGGGAGAAAATAAATTTGCACAAGCAGTAAAAATATATTAGATTGCGGCGCTTCAGTAAATTCAATTACACGAATAAATCGTTGGAGTTAAAATGAATATTGTTTCCATCAACAGCGGATGGATCGAAGCCATCGCCGGAAGTATGTTCAGCGGCAAGTCGGAAGAATTGATCCGCCGTTTGCGCCGTGCAGAGATTGCGCGTCAGCGCGTGCAGGTTTTCAAGCCGACCATTGATCAGCGGTACAGTGACGGCCACATCGTCTCGCACAGCGATCTGCGCATGAAATCGGAATGTATCGAGAAAGCGTCTGAAATCCTGGATAAACTCGATCCGCGCACGGACGTGGTAGGAATAGATGAAGCACAGTTTTTTGATCTGAGCATTGTGTCTGTGTGCAACCGGATGGCGGATATGGGAAAGCGCGTGATCGTTGCCGGTTTGGATAAAGACTATCTGGGGGTACCTTTCGAGCCGATGCCTCAACTGCTGGCGGTTGCCGAATATATTACCAAAGCTCTGGCGATCTGCGTTGTCTGCGGGGCTCCGGCCAATTATACCCAGCGGCTCATAGAAAACGAAGAACGCGTTTTAGTCGGCGCGGCAGGAATTTACGAAGCGCGCTGCCGCAAACATTTCGATCCCAGTCTTGCCGTACCCGCCTTAAGTAAGCGATGATACAAACTTCTTCCCCCGGAAAACGATGTTCATAGACTTTACAAAAATTCATGTCAAGGCCGGCGACGGCGGCAGCGGCTGTGTGTCGTTTCGCCGTGAAAAATTTATCCCGAAGGGCGGTCCGGACGGCGGCGACGGGGGAAAGGGCGGCGACGTGGTTTTCGTTGCGGACGAAAATCTGCATACGCTGCAGGACATTGTTCATCACCGTATCTTTAGAGCGCGCAACGGAGAGAAAGGGCTCGGTCAAAACAGCAGTGGGAAGAATGCAGAGGACATTGTCATCCACGTACCGGTCGGGACCATCATAAAAAACGAAACGACGGACGCATTGTTAGCGGATCTGGTGGAAAACGGCCAGCGTGTCGCCATCGCTAAAGGCGGCCGCGGGGGTCACGGCAATTCGCGCTTCAAGTCGCCGACGAATCGAACGCCGCGCCAATTTACTCCCGGCGAGCCCGGTGAAGAGAGATTTGTTTCACTTGAACTCAAAGTTCTTGCAGACGTGGGCCTTGTGGGTTTTCCCAATGCAGGCAAATCCACATTGCTCGCATCGGTCAGCGCGGCGAAACCAAAAATTGCAAATTATCCTTTCACGACACTGACGCCGAATTTAGGGATCGTGAAATTAAAAGAATTCAAGAGTCTTGTGATAGCCGATATTCCCGGGCTGATCGAAGGCGCGCATGAAGGAAAAGGATTAGGTATCCAATTTCTGAAACATATCGAACGAACAAAGGTTTTGGCTTTTTTGATCGATGTGCAGAGTGAGAATATTGAGCGAGAGTATGCAACCGTCAAACAAGAGCTGAAATTATTTAATAAAGAGCTTCTCAAGCGGCGGCGAATTGTGATCTTGACGAAACTGGATACGGTCAAAAAAGCTCCGAAGAAAACCAGGATGAAAGACGGCACGCCGGTATTCATGATCTCATCCGCGGCCCATACAGGATTGGAGAAGTTAGTTAAAACACTCTGGAATTTGATCGGTAAGGAAAACAAGAAATAATAATATTCATTTGAATGAAAATCTCTTTTAAACGCACTCCGAGCGCTTTCCCGCCTCCGCCCGTTGTGTTTCAGCGATTCATTTTACGTAAAGCCGGATCCGGAATATTCGACAATTAACTCTTGACACAAGATTATTTTTTTTGTATCATTGCAGCCCGTTTCGGAAGTGCTGCGGGAACACGTTTGGGGTGTGGACAAGTTGTTAAAAACGAAAAAGTTAAAAAGATAAATACCTCTTGCAATCCAATTATCTTTTTTGTATATTAACGTCCCTTTGGAAAAACGGGCGAAATTTTCTTGTAAAATCAGTCGATAAAAGACGTTAAGTCCTTCTTATAGCCGGCGACGCAAGTCAGGCAAAATGTTTTTTGACAATGAGAGTATACACAGTTTAATTCATTTGAGAAATGATTTTTGAGTCATATCGCTCTTCAATAATGTTATTAATAAAATAATAATATTTGACAACGAAGAGTTTGATCCTGGCTCAGGACTAACGCTGGCGGCGTGCCTAACACATGCAAGTCGAACGAGAAAGCGGTAGCAATATCGTGAGTAAAGTGGCGAACGGGTGAGTAATACGTAAATAATCTGCCCTTCAGTGGGGGAAAACTCAGGGAAACTTGAGCTAATCCCCCGTAGAGTAACGAAACCGCATGGTTTTGTTATTATAGATTTATCGCTGGAGGAGGAATTTGCGTCTGATTAGCTAGATGGCGGGGTAACGGCCCACCATGGCTATGATCAGTAGCTGGTCTGAGAGGATGATCAGCCACACTGGGACTGAGATACGGCCCAGACTCCTACGGGAGGCAGCAGTGAGGAATATTGCGCAATGGGCGAAAGCCTGACGCAGCAACGCCGCGTGTAGGATGAAATCCTTCGGGATGTAAACTACTGTTAGAGGGGAAGAAATCCCGATTTCATCGGGAGTGACGGTACCCTCAGAGAAAGCCACGGCTAACTCTGTGCCAGCAGCCGCGGTAATACAGGGGTGGCAAGCGTTGTCCGGAATTACTGGGTGTAAAGGGTGCGTAGGCGGGTCGATAAGTCCGTGGTTAAATCCTACAGCTTAACTGTAGACGATCCATGGATACTGTTGATCTTGAGTGCGAGAGAGATGAGTGGAATTCCAAGTGTAGCGGTGAAATGCGTAGAGATTTGGAAGAACACCAGTAGCGAAGGCGGCTCATTAGCTCGCAACTGACGCTGAGGCACGAAAGCATGGGTAGCAAACAGGATTAGATACCCTGGTAGTCCATGCCCTAAACGATGAGAACTAGGTATCGGCAATTTATTGTCGGTGCCGCAGCTAACGCATTAAGTTCTCCACCTGGGGAATACGGTCGCAAGATTGAAACTCAAAGGAATTGACGGGGGCCCGCACAAGCAGTGGAGCATGTGGTTTAATTCGACGCAACGCGAAGAACCTTACCTGGGCTCGAAATGCTAGTGACATTCCATGAAAGTGGACTTCTCGCAAGAGACGCTAGTATAGGTGCTGCATGGCTGTCGTCAGCTCGTGTCGTGAGATGTTGGGTTAAGTCCCGCAACGAGCGCAACCCTTGTCTTTAGTTGCCATCATTAAGTTGGGCACTCTAGAGAGACTGCCGACGATAAGTCGGAGGAAGGTGGGGATGACGTCAAGTCATCATGGCCCTTACGTCCAGGGCTACACACGTGCTACAATGGTCGGTACAGAGGGCAGAACCGCAAGGTGAAGATAATCCCAAAAAACCGACCTCAGTTCGGATTGAAGGCTGCAACTCGCCTTCATGAAGCTGGAATTGCTAGTAATCGCTGATCAGCACGCAGCGGTGAATACGTTCCCGGGCCTTGTACACACCGCCCGTCAAGCCATGGAAGTTGGTAGCACCCAAAGTAGCTTGGTAAGCAAGCTCCTAAGGTGAGGCCAGTAACTGGGGCTAAGTCGTAACAAGGTAGCCGTACCGGAAGGTGCGGCTGGATCACCTCCTTTCTGGAGAATAGGTGTCTAGATTTACTCACGTAAGTACTAGCACATATTCCTTATATAACTGATACTAGATAATGGATTCAAATTTCTCAAGTTTATTAGCTGGGTATACTCTCAATATTTTTTTTGTTCATTTACAATACCGGACAGTTCTTTAACAAATGTGCCAACGGGGCTTGTAGCTCAGGTGGTTAGAGCGCACGCCTGATAAGCGTGAGGTCGATGGTTCAACTCCATCCAAGCCCACTGCTTATTGGAAGGTGTTCTAATATTTGGGGCTATAGCTCAATTTGGGAGAGCGCCTGCCTTGCACGCAGGAGGTTAACGGTTCGAGCCCGTTTAGCTCCACAACCGCAAAGCGGTTGGGAGAGCGTCCCGCCTGTGGCGGGAAGGTTAACGGTTCTGAGCCGAAGGCTCATGCGCCTCTGGCGCAGAGCCCGTTTTCCGCCAAAGGCGGATCCGCCTCAGCCAGAGGCTGACAGGTCCGGCGGAAGCTCCACGAAAGACGCAGGAGGTTATGAGCCGAAGGCTTATTAGCTCCACAGTTATTTGAAAAAACATCCGAATAATGAAAATTTATTCGATGAAATAAATTTTGTCTGATATACCAGTTATATCGACCAAAGTTCTTTGACAATTGAGAAGTAATGATTTAATATTGAAGACTACAATCTTCGATTTCGAGAATCGCTATTTAATGTATATTGATTATGCTTAGTAGTTATCGATGCTTTATTAAAATAAAGTTTTCAAGCTATTAAGAGCATACGGAGAATGCATTGGCACAAGAAGACGATGAAGGACGCGGCAAGCTGCGATAAGCTTCGAGAAGGCGCTAACGGCCTTTAATCCGAAGATTTCCGAATGGGGCAACCCGTTGCCGGTCATACGGCATCATCTCTTACTGAATTCATAAGTAAGAAGAAGTCAACCCGGGGAACTGAAATATCTAAGTACCTGGTGGAACATAAATCAAAAGAGATTTCCCAAGTAGTGACGAGCGAACGGGAAACAGCCCAAACCGGAGTTACTTGTAACTCCGGGGTTGTAGGACCCTTGTAGTGATCTGTAAGTACGTAAGTGAAGTTGTCTGGAAAGCAACGCCATAGTAGGTGAAAGCCCTGTAACATAAACGGAAAGCAGCATGTGGGTATCCTGAGTAGTGCGGGACACGTGAAATCCTGTGCGAAGCTGGGAGGACCATCTTCCAAGGCTAAATACTCTCTTGTGACCGATAGAGAATAGTACCGCGAGGGAAATGTGAAAAGAACCCCTACTAGGGGAGTGAAATAGAACCTGAAACCGTATGCTTACAAGCTGTCGGAGTCCCGATTTATCGGGATGACGGCGTGCCTTTTGCATAATGAGCCAGCGAGTTACTCGTACGTTGCGTAAAGGTTAAGAGGTCAACAAGCCTCGCAACCGTAGCGAAAGCAAGTCTGAATAGGGCGCTCTCATCGTAAGGTGAGAATGTAACGTGCGGTAGACGCGAAACCTTAGTGATCTAGCCATGGCCAGGTTGAAGTAGAGGTAAAACTTTATGGAGGACCGAACCGGTGTAAGTTGAAAGTTGCTCGGATGAGCTGTGGCTAGGGGTGAAAGGCTAATCAAACTGGGAGATAGCTCGTTCTCCTCGAAATATCTTTAGGGATAGTCTCGGATAATAAAACGTCACGGGGGTAGAGCACTGATAGGGCTAGGGCTGTCACAACGGTACCAAACCCTCTCAAACTCCGAATACCGTCGACGTGTTCTCCGGGAAGCAGCTGGCGAGGGATAAGCTTCGTTGGCAAAAGGGAAAGAACCCAGATCATCAGCTAAAGTCCCAAAGTAGAGGCTAAGTGATAAAGGATGTGGAACCGCACTGACAACTAGGATGTTTGCTTAGAAGCAGCCATCATTTAAAGAGTGCGTAATAGCTCACTAGTCAAGCAGTTCCGCGCCGATAATACACGGGACTAAGCCTCTCACTGAAGCTGTGGATTTTATTCCGATTTATCGGAGTAAAGTGGTAGAGGAGCATTCCATTAACCGTCGAAGGTTTGGCGTAAGCCAAGCTGGAGGACATGGAAGAGATTATGCTGGCATAAGTAGCGACAAATAATGTGAAAAACATTATCACCGAAAGCCCAAGGTTTCCTGAGTAAAGTTAATCTTCTTGGGGTTAGTCGGATCCTAAGGCGAGGCCAAGCGGCGTAGCCGATGGTAATCAGGTTAATATTCCTGAACTATTTTACAATCGTTATCAGTTAAGGAGTGACGCAGAAGTGAAAGACGAGCCTGGATTGGTTTCCAGGTTTAAGTGTGTAGCGAGATCGCGTAGGCAAATCCGCGCGGTCGCTGATGTGAAACACGAATAAGAAACGAGCCTTCGGGCAAGCCAATTCGTCCTAATCATGCTGCCAAGAAAAACTTCTATACGAGATTGTGAAGTATCCGTACCGTAAACCGACACAGGTGGGCGAGGATAATATCCAAAGGTGCTCGAGATAGCGCTTGTTAAGGAACTAGGCAAATTGACCCCGTAACTTCGGGATAAGGGGTGCCCCGCAAGGGGCCGCAGTGAAATGGGATTACCGACTGTTTACCAAAAACACAGGACTCTGCAAAGTCGTAAAGACGACGTATAGGGTCTGACACCTGCCCGGTGCTGGAAGGTTAAGGAGAGAGGTTAGCGTAAGCAAAGCTTTGAACCGAAGCCCCAGTAAACGGCGGCCGTAACTATAACGGTCCTAAGGTAGCGAAATTCCTTGTCGGGTAAGTTCCGACCTGCACGAATGGTGTAACGAGTGATCCTGCGTCTCAACAAGCGCCTCGGCGAAATTGTAGTGCCGGTGAAGATGCCGGCTCCCCGCAGCGGGACGGAAAGACCCTATGAACCTTTACTATAACTTAGCATTGTGTTTTGACATTGCATGCGTAGCATAGGTGGGAGACTTTGAAGTCTGGGTTCTGGCCTGGATGGAGTCGCAATGTGAAATACCACCCTTGTGATATCGAAATTCTAACTCAACCTTCTGAATCGAGGGTAAGGACATTGCTAGGCGGGTAGTTTGACTGGGGCGGTCGCCTCCTAAAGAGTAACGGAGGCTTCCAAAGGTTCCCTCAGCACGCTTGGTAACCGTGCGCAGAGTGCAAAGGCACAAGGGAGCTTGACTGTGAGGCAGACAAGCCGAGCAGAGACGAAAGTCGGGCTTAGTGATCCGGTGGTTTCTGCATGGAATGGCCATCGCTCAAAGGATAAAAGGTACTCTAGGGATAACAGGCTGATCGGGTCCAAGAGTCCACATCGACGACCCGGTTTGGCACCTCGATGTCGGTTCATCGCATCCTGGGGCTGGAGAAGGTCCCAAGGGTTTGGCTGTTCGCCAATTAAAGCGGTACGTGAACTGGGTTCAGAACGTCGTGAGACAGTTCGGCCCCTATCTGCTGTGGGCGTAGGATACTTGAAGGGATCTATTCTTAGTACGAGAGGACCGGAATGGACGAACCTCTAGTGCATCTGCTGTTTTACCAAAGGCATGGCAGAGTAGCTATGTTCGGAAGGGATAAGTGCTGAAAGCATCTAAGTACGAAGCCCACCCTGAGATTAGGTATCACAGCCGCAAGGCTCTAAAGACTCCACGGAGACTACGTGGTTGATAGGTCACAGATGTAAGCGCAGTAATGCGTTCAGTCGAGTGATACTAATAAGTCGAGCGGCTTGATTTATTTTATTTTAATAGAGCATTGAATTTGATTCTCGAAAATCATTACCCTCAATTGTCATTTATTTTTTTCCGGTGACTTTAGCGATGAGGTTACACCTCTTCCCATTCCGAACAGAGAAGTTAAGCTTATCAGCGCTAATGATACTATGTGGGTAACTGCATGGGAAAGTAGGACGTTGCCGGGATTTTATTTTAAGACCCAATCTCAAATTTTGAGATTGGGTTTTTTATTTATTGCGCATATCCGGATGACGGCAGGCGCCTGGTAGGCGCAGCCTTTAGGCTGCGGGTTCCGAATGGCGCAACCTAAAGGTTGCGGCTACGGGTTTGCGGTCGATGAATCCAAAAGGTAATGCGTCGAACACCGCAGGCGCTCTATGTTTGTACATAAATGTCATCGAAAATTTTTAACATTAAACCTCTCCGGGGTTTGACAATTCCATGTCGTATTCTTGAAATATTCTTTTTGCTTCTC
>CAZLWA010000012.1:0-8090 GCA_964563165.1 uncultured Bacteroidota bacterium
CGTTAGGTGCAACGCGGTTCGGACAAATTAATAAAGACCGGCCCACCCCTGACAAATTAGTATCGCGCGAGAAAATAATTAAATGAAGGATAGAAGTTTTTTCAGTTGGATTATATTAGCAATTGGAGTTCTGCTTATGACGTTCTTCCAGATTGGAATTATACTTTGGTATAGCTCGGATCATTCCATAATTGATTCTGTGAGAATATTGACTCAAGACTGGCTTCTCCTCATAACATTTATTGATGCTGGATTCTTTACTATTATTTGCATCTGTTGGCTAATATCCGATTTACGCAACAATCGTAATAAGTCAAATCTCAAATGGGTTTGGCTTGGGTTAACAATAATTTTTGGAGCTCCGATAGTAATGTTTTATCTTTTTTCTGAGCGAAGGGTATGATTTATGTTCATAGTCGGTGTTGTTACCGACCATCTGCTGACAAACTAAGTATCGCGCGAAGCGCGAATTTTTTTTCGGTTTGACAAAAGAAATTTAGAGAAATAAAAATCAAAGAAATTTTTCGGGTTACGAAGACAAATTCTCAATGCTCGACAAAATTTTTCTCCGTGGACAAATCAATAAGGAGTTGTTGACGCTGGACCGTCTGACCTGGACTCATTAGCCGACTCAGACTCGTTCTTATATAACGGTCGGACAGAACCGCCCTGCACCTAACAACGCGTTTATGCCAGCTTGGGGTTTAGTGTAGTTATGAAGTTCTCGTTTTCTTTATTTAGTTTCGTAACGGTGGACACTTTGGACTGGTCGCGTTTGTCATTCGTTCCTCATTTAACAAACGCTCCTAGCCCCAAGCCGTCATAAACACAAACGTTATGTGCGATACGCCTAAATCACATTGGTTTGTTCTTTTGATGAATTAGGACTATATTGTTAAAAGGAAAAGGAGTTCTATGCAGAATAAATATCAGCTGACTGCTGTTATCGAAAAAGAAGGCGACATGTACGTCGCGCTCTGTCCGGAGCTTGATATCGCAAGCCAAGATGACTCTGTTGAAGGAGCTCGATTAATGCTGCAGGAAGCTCTGGAGTTATTTTTTGAAGAAGCGTCTCCAAGCGAAATCAAAGATCGTTTACATTCAGAAGTATTTGTAACCCGTATGGAGGTTGCAGTTGGCTAAACTGCTGAGGCTTTCTGGCCGTGAGGTTTGTAAAATCTATCGGAACACGGTTTCTCGCAAATACGTCAAAAAGGTAGCCACATAATAATGCAAAAACGAACTGAAAATTCAACTATCACAATTCCAGTTCCAGATCATCCTGAATTAAGGACTGGTACTTTAAGGTCGATAATTCGGCAATCAGCATTATCTCGTCAATTATTCGAATCAAAATAATTTCACATCTTTCTGTAGGCGTACCGCAGATAACACCTTTAAAAAGTAAATAGTCAAGAGAAATAGGTCTCCCTGCACAAAAAAAAGATATTTTTGTTCTTTTGCGCCAAAGGCGCATCAGCCTCTGGCTGGGAGAATGCAATATGAAAATCTGTTCCGGTTCCAATGACGGTTTGCCATTTCTATCTACTTGGATGCAACAATGGCATCCACACATCCTTCACTTCGTTCAGGACAGGCTCTTTCGGGGCTTCTCTTTGCAGAATATGGTCTTAGCACATTATCATTCCGCTACCAATAATAACTCGCTTGCAATCCAGCCTCCAAATGCTTAGATTGACCTCCCAAAATTAAGGTCATCACCATGTCTCCTGCCGAAGCGGCATTACAAAAAGATAAGGAAGAAGTCGAGAAAACGGACGGCGGACTGCCGACCACGCGCAGTTTCGACAAGCCGGAAAATTTCGTCAACCGCGAATTGAGCTGGCTGGAATTCAACCGCCGTGTGCTGGAAGAAGCGCAGGACCCGACCGTGCCGCTGATCGAGCGGATCAAATTTCTCTCGATATTCAGCACCAATCTCGACGAATTTTTCATGGTGCGCGTATCGGGCGTGCGCCGGCAGATCGACGCGAATGTGCTCAGCAAAGGCCCGGACGGACTGCGCCCGGCCGAAGTCATGGACGCCATGTCCAAACGTATTCATGAATTGTGCACGGTCCAGCACGATTATTTTTTTGACGTGCTCCTGCCTCAATTGAACAAGGAAAATGTTTTTATCCTGAGACCGGAGCAATTGAATGAGGAACAGCTCACGTTCGTTCAGGACTATTTCAGGCAGAATATCATTTCGATTTTGACGCCGATGGCCATCGATCCGAGCCACCCTTTCCCGCATCTCGCCAATCGCGCGATATGCCTGGTGGCGGATGTGACGCCTTCGGTCCAAAGTAAACTGCCGAAAACCAATTTGGCCATCGTTCCGATCTCCCTGAACGTCATTTCACGTTTCATCAAGCTGCCTTCGCCGGAAGGCACCCATCACTTTTTGCCGCTCGAAGACGTGATCCGCGTGTGCATCAATGAATTATTCACGGGTTATGAAGTCAAAAATTGTTACACCGTCCGTGTCACACGGGATTCCGATCTGCAATACGACGAGGATCCTTCGGAAGATCTGATCAAGACCATCGGGGAATCTTTGCGCAACCGCCGCAAAGGCGCGGCAGTCCGCCTGCAGTATGAGAGCGGCATTTCCGATTCCGTTTTGAAAACGCTCGTTCAGGAGCACGATATCGAGCCCGAAGATCTTTACCCGTCACGGGGATTCATCAGCTTTTCGGATCTGATGAATTTGTACAGCCAGTTGGAGATCGGGCATTTGAAAGATCCGCCGTTCCACCCGCACGTCGTGCCGGAATTCGAGCAAGGCACGGACATGTTCAGTGTGATCCGCGACGGCGATGTGCTCATTCATCATCCGTATCAGAGTTTTAATTATGTCACGCGCTATCTCCGTGAAGCGGCAGAGGATCCGCAAGTACTGGCGATCAAAATGACGCTCTACCGCATCGCGGCGAATTCCGCGATCGCTCAGGCCCTGCAGCTCGCCGCCGAGCGCGGCAAAGAAGTGGCAGTGCTGGTCGAACTCAAGGCGCGGTTCGACGAGGAAGCGAATATCCAATGGGCGCGCAAGCTCGAAGACGCCGGCGCGCATGTGATCTATGGCATGGCTGGATTGAAAACGCACTGCAAGGTATGCCTGATCGTGCGGCAGGAAAAAAATAATAAGATCCGCAGGTACTGCCACCTCGCAACGGGAAATTATAATGACCGCACCGCGCAAATTTACGGCGACCTCGGCCTATTCACCTGCCAGCCGCGCTTCGGCGAAGATCTGACCAATTTATTCAATCTGCTTACCGGCTATTCGGCCCCGCCGAAATTTCACCGGATCAAAATCGCGCCGACGGAATTGCGCGAAACTTTTGTCAGCAAGATTCGCCGTGAAATCTCCAATGCCCGTGAAGGCAAGCCTGCCTTGATCATCGGAAAAATGAATGCGATCGTGGATAAACAGATCATTCTGGAATTGTACCGCGCAAGCCAGGCCGGCGTCACGATCAAATGTATCATCCGCGGCATCTGCTGCCTCAAAGCGGGCGTGAAAGGATTGAGCGATACGATCGAGGTCATCAGCATCGTGGACCGCTTTTTGGAGCATGCGCGCATTTATTATTTTCAGAATAACGACCAGCCGGAATATTTTTTAGCGAGTTCGGACTGGATGCCGCGCAACCTGGATCAGCGTATCGAAGTGCTCTTTCCGGTCACGGAACCGAAATACCAGCAGTTGTTGTGGAATATTATTCAGTCTCAATTGTCCGATAATCTCAAAGCCAGGAAATTTCTGCCGGACGGAACGACGGTGCGGGTAAAAAATGAAAAGAAAAAGATCCGTTCTCAAACGATGACGTACGACATTATCGGTAAAGTGGAAAAATTATAACTGCGCAATCGCCTCCAAACGGTCCCCCCAGATTCCAAACATCTTCGTCAGAGCGTAATTCGGATAATGAAATGCCTTTTTAGCGAGATTCTGAAATCCGGAGCTGCGCAGGCCGATCTCAGACGGCCGCATCACGGCGGGAGTCAGGCGGACTTTTGGAAATCCGTTTGTTTCCAGAAGTTTGCGAAACGATGCGGGACGGTATTCGAAAAGATGGTACGGCGGTAAATTGATCTGCGTTCTTTTTTTCAATAATGAAAAGAAGAAGATTCCCGTCCTCGAAAAAAGTGTATTCGTCTGGGTCGGGATCACAAAAACCGTAAACCCTCCAGGTTTGAGCCACCGCGCGATACGCCGCAGCGCCCCGGCCGGATCCGGTAAATGTTCGAACACATCCAGTAAATAAATCAGGTCAAAACATTTTTCCTCAAATTCCGCGCCGGCGACGTCCGTCGTCAGGACGTTCAGGCCGAGTTCCTGCCTCGCATGGTGTGCCGCATCTTCGGAAATTTCAATTCCCCGGCAGTCGTATCCGTGATTTTTGAATGCGCTGAGCGTATATCCCGTCGCACATCCGATCTCCAATATCCGCCCGCGTTCCGGAATCGATACGCGGGAAAACCAGTCCGGCAATTCCGCCTGCCGGACTTCAAACGCCGTAGCTGTGTTGTGGCCGCAACGATAATCCGATTCAAAATAATTCCTGTCGTACATGCGGATGAGGACCGCCGCATCCGGCTGCGGATCGACAAAGATGATCCGGCAGGCATCGCATCTTTTCAAATCGAAACGGATGTTTTGAAAGCTGTAGTACATCGGAAGCGCCGATAACTTCCCGGACCGGCACAGCGGGCAATGGATCGCTGGGTGCATGGATTTAATTTCCACTGATGGTCATATCCGCAATTTTTAATGTAGGGCTCGAGAAACTTCCGCGAAATTCAAGATCATTCCCGACCGCTTCGATATTATGCAACATCGCTTTCATATTTGCCGCGATGGTAATTTCATGCACGGGGAAACACGCTTCGCCGTTTTCTGCCCACATGCCTTCCGCACCGAAAGAAAAAGTTCCGGACGCCGTATCAAACCCAAATCCCATCATATTCATCACAACCAACCCGCGCGGCATCGCCCGAATGATCTCTTCCGGTGCGTCGGCTCCGCGGGCGATATAAAAATTATTGGGAGCTATCCACGGTGCGCAGTCGTACCGGCGGCCCGCATTGCCCGTCGGAGGGGCCCCTGCTCTCCGCGCAGCTTTGATATCATAAAGGAAATTCCTCAGGATCCCGTTCTCGACGATCACTGTTTTTTCCGGCACGATGCCTTCGCCGTCGAACGGCCTGGAGCCGGTCAGACCGCTCAGGTTTCCGTCGTCTACGATCGTCAGTTTTTCAGATGCGATCTTTGCCGGCGGCGGGTCGGTCAGGAACGACAGGCCGCGATTGATGTTATCGCCGTTGACGGCGGAAAAGAATGCAGAGAGAAAATCGGAGGCCGCGGTCGGGTCGAATACGACCGGTGCCCGTGTGGTCTTGATTTTTCTTGCGCCAAGCATGCACACGGTACGATTTGCGGCCGTGCTTGCGACTTGCTCGATCGAATCCAGCGAATCGAAAAACCGGTGCCGGGTCTGCCAATAGCCGCTCGTTTTATTTCCGTTGTCCCCGGCGACCGGTGCCACCGACATGCCTGTCAGCGTGGATGCATACTGAGCGGACAGGCCGTGTGAATTTGCAAACACCACTGAACCGATCTTGCTAAAAAAAACCGCGCCTTCGGTTTCGTGAATGCGCGGATCCTGTTCAAACGTTTTTTGCTCCAGCGTCCTTGCCAGTTGAATTTTCTCGTCGGTTGAAAGACTTTTAATTTTGGGATCGTATATGCGCAAACCGTCCCGGGCCGCGATAGGCGTTTCTGAGAATGTATTCGTATCGTCGTCATCCGACGCACGGGCTGCGCGAATAACTTCATCCGTTAACGATTCGAGCGCGCTGAAATCGTTCGTACCGGCAAGTCCCATTTTCTTTCCGACCAGGACGCGCAAGCCGAGCCCTTTGGCATGCGCTTGTCTTAAGGTTTCCACGGCGCCGCGACGAACGTCAACTGAAAAGGTATCGCCGTATTCCAGATAAATTTCGGCCTGGCTTGCGCCTTTCAGCAAAGCGTGGCGGATGACGTCGTGCGCTAACGATAAATAATCCACGTGGAATTACAGGCCTTCTAACATTTGCAGATAATTTTGATAGCGGTCTTCCGAAATTTCCGAATTCCTGACGGCTTCGGTGATCTTGCAGCCTTTCTCATCGGTATGAAGGCACGCGGCCGAAGCACATTGATAGTTGACGTTCCGGAATTCTCTGAAATATTTTTTCAAATCTGCCCGCTGAATGCCCGTGAGTTCATATTCCGTAATACCCGGCGTATCGATCAGTACCCCTTTGCCCTTGAACGGAATGCACTCGGTTTTTTTTGTTGCGACGTAATCTTCCGCGATCACGGGCTCGTAATCCTCGGTTTCTTCGGGGATCGCGATACTGCCGGATTCCGTGAGCATTTCAATCAAGGTTGTTTTCCCTACGCCGAGATGGCCGGTAATCAGCGTGGTTCTATTTTTCAAAGTCATTTCAAATTCGTTCAGCGCGGAAATCATCGTGGATGCGGACGACGTGAATAATACACGATAGCCCAGCCGCTTGTACACTTCCATCTGTTCCAGAAATCCGTTATCGTCCGCCAGATCGATCTTGGAGCAGCAGATGACCGGCTTGAAACCTTTACGTTCGCACACGACGAGATGGCGGTCCAGCCAGTCCGTTCGCAGCACCGGCTCTTTTACGGAGACGACCAGAATGACCTGGTTGACGTTGGCGGCCTGCACGTTTTCCTGCTTTTGACCCTTTGCGGAAGGCGCAACCACGGCATTCTGCCGCGGCTCGTATTTATCAATGACTCCCCGATCGTCGCTTTGCAGGGTTACGCGTACGCGATCACCGACAAAGACCGGCCCCATACGGATCACCGCATCCAAAACCGAACATACCACATTTTTATCGTCTGCGGTCACGCTATATTGTTTTCCGTCCACGCTTGACACATATCCCGTTTTTTGTCTCACCGGCTTGGCGGTGGATGCAGGCGCTAACTGGCCTTTTTGGTTTTGATTGAATTGGTTTTTCTGGCCCTGATTGGACTGGCTTTTTTGGTTTTGATTGTAGTTCTTTTTCTCGGCATTTTTTTGATTCTTATTTTCAAATTTAGGATTACGGTCGTGCGATTTCTGCCTGAACTTCTTATCATGAAAGCTCTTTTGATTTTCGTTCTTGACCGGAATCGG
The DNA here is from genome assembly GCA_964563165.1 of uncultured Bacteroidota bacterium. Lineage (GTDB taxonomy): Bacteria > CLD3 > CLD3 > SB21 > SB21 > CAZLWA01. Next base: position 7,209 of record CAZLWA010000012.1, read on the forward strand.
GTTTTGAACCGGGGTAGATTTCTGAACGGGCACCGTTTTCTGAACGGGCACCGTTTTCTGAGCGGGAGGAGTTTTCTGAACAAAAGATTTATTTTGGGCAGCAGAATTTTGAGTTGAATTATTTTTCTGAGTATTTGAAGATTTCAATTTTTCGTTGAGCTCGTCCAAATATTTTTTCGACCAGTCATTATTCGAATCCGGCATTCAGGCTCCTGTGAGTAAAGATAAAGTTCATTTCAATTTCTGAAATTCCGCAAACACGCGGTCGTAGGTTTCCGACAAGTATTCCGGCATGACTTTCACGTTGGAGATCACGGGCATGAAATTCGTATCGCCGTTCCATCGCGGCACAATGTGCAGATGCACGTGATCGTCAATACCCGCGCCTGCCGTTCGGCCTAAGTTCATTCCCAGATTAAATCCATCCGGGCGCATGCACTCCCGGAGCGCCGTGACGGATTTCTGTGTCGTATGCATGAAATCGAGAAGGGTCTCCGCCGGTAACGAATTCAGGTCGGGCGCGTGCTGATACGGAACGACCATCAAGTGGCCGTTGTTGTAGGGATATAAATTCATAATGACAAAATTGTGGGTCGAACGGAACAAAATCAGGTTTTCTTTGTCCTTATCCGCCTGCGGTTTGAAACAAAAAATACATCCTTCTCCTTCGCTCTTGTCTCCGGCTTTAATGTATCGCATGCGCCAGGGCGCCCATAATTGGTCAGGCACGGATTCTCCAGTGATTAAGTTATCAGTTATCAGTTGTCAGTCATCAGCTGAGATTCGTCATTCGTCATTCGTCATTCGTCATTCGTCATTCGTCATTCGTCATTCGTCATTCGTCATTCGTCATTCGTCATTCGTCATTCGTCATTCGTCATT
>CAZLWA010000013.1:0-4739 GCA_964563165.1 uncultured Bacteroidota bacterium
TGGATCACCACGACGGTGTTTGGAGGCAAGCGCCTTATGCGAACGACCATCATCAATCCCAGGACAAATAAAGAACACGTGGATCAACTGATCAAGGACATTCGGGAAGTTGGAAGCAAAGTAATGATTAATGAGTAATGAATAATATAAACTTCGTGCCTTGGTGTCTTGGTGGCAAAAATAAAAGGAGAAATTATGAATGAACTGAGCTACCCGATCGGAAAATTTAAGCCGGAAGAAAATCTGACCATGAAGCGCCGTAAAGAATTGATCGCCGAGATCGCCGAAGCGTCGGGGAACATGCGAGCGGCTGTGAATGGATTGAACGATATGCAATTAGATACGCCGTATCGGCCGGCGGGATGGACCGTCCGGCAGGTCGTGCATCACATTCCCGACAGCCATCTCAACGCATACATCCGTTTCAAATGGACTATGACGGAAAATGAACCGACGATCAAAGCGTATAACGAGAAAGCCTGGGCGGAGTTGACCGAAGCGAAAACGGCTCCGGTTGAGATGTCGTTGCATTTGCTTGAAGCGGTTCACATTCGCTGGATTGCGTTATTGAACAATCTTACGGAAAAAGATTTCGGGCGCAAATTAATTCACCCGGAAAACGGGCCGATGACACTCGACCGCATGCTGTGTTTGTACGCCTGGCACGGTAAGCATCATGTCGCGCATATTACGGAATTGAGAAAACGAGAAGCATGGTAATGAATAATGAGTAATGAACAATGAATAATATGGAATTATTTAGTACCGACATTGTCCTCGAAAATAAGCGGGCAGTGCTCAAACCGCTTACGATGGAATACCTGGATGAGCTTTCTAAAGTGGCGCTTGACGAATCCTTGTGGGAATGGGGCATGAGCAGACTGCAAAAAAGGAGCGACCTGGAAGCGTATATTCAAAAAGCGCTTAAAGAAAGATCCGCCGGCCAATCCTATCCGTTTGTGACTTTTGACAAACTGAAAAATCGTTTCGCCGGCTCAACCCGCTACGGAAATATTTCGATCGAAAATAAACGCGTAGAAATAGGCTGGACATGGATCGGAAAGGAATTTCAGGGAACGGGATTGAATACGGCGTGTAAATTTGAATTACTTAAATTCGCCTTCGAAAAATTAAAATTCAACCGCGTCGAACTCAAAACCGATGCGCTCAATCAGCAATCGCGCAAAGCCATGGAAAAGATCGGGGCTAAATTTGAAGGCGTCATGCGGGCCCATCAGATCACTTCGACCGGACGCATCAGGGACAGCGCCTACTACAGCTTCCTTGCGTCCGAATGGCCTGAGATCAAAGCGACCATATTTTTTGAGTATAACAAGTAATTGTTTTACTAAAGCGATACGAGAATATGAAATATGATCTGGAAAAATCAATTGAAGTGCTCTCCCGTACGCCCGGAACTTTGGAGCGGCTCTTATCCGGTTTGTCGGACGACTGGATCCATCACAATGAAGGACCCGCGACCTGGAGCGCTTACGATATCGTAGGCCACCTGATCCACGGTGAAAGAACGGATTGGATCCCGCGGATGAATATCATATTAAGCGACGGCCCAAATAAGAACTTTGTTCCTTTTGACCGTTTTGCTCAATTACAAAATGAGGAAAAACCACTTGCAGAGCTTTTGCAGGAATTTCGCCGCTTACGGGAAGTCAATATCACTGAATTGAAATCCGCCGGAATTTCGGAAAAATTATTGAGCCGCTCGGGTATCCATCCGGAATTTGGAAAAGTTACGTTGTCTCAACTCCTGGCCACCTGGGTCGCGCACGATCTGAATCATATCGGACAGATCGCAAGGGTCATGGCAAAGCAATATAAAGAGGCGGTGGGGCCGTGGGTGCCCTATATCGGAATATTAAGTCAATAAAAGGTTTCAGTTCTATGCGCGGAAAAATTTTACAAATAAATGTTTCGCAGGGCGGCATTCCGAAAAAACCCATTTCCTCCGCGTTGGTGAGTTTTGAACGCGTGGAAGGAGATGATTGGACGTTCAAAGACGTGCATGGAGGACCGCAGCAGGTGATCCTGATCATCTCGAAAGAGAATATAGATGCGCTGAGAGCAAAGGGATTTCAGGTATTCGAAGGCGCGCTGGGGGAAAATTTTACCACAGAAGGATTGGACTATAAAAACATTCGCTACGGGGATATATTTCGCGCGGGGGAAAACCTTGAGTTTCGCATCACCAAACGCCGCGGACCGTGCAATACGATCACCGTTTACGGCAATGAAATTCACAAGGCGCTTTTTGATGCCGCCGCACGCGATCATTTGCCGGAATCGGAAAAATGGGGCATAAGCGGATTCTACGCGGAGATTTTAAAAGAAGGAACTGTAAAAGCCGGCGACGAAATTTATAAAATGTAGAAATTTCTTTTAAAGAAGGGTTTTCATGCAAAATAAAAGTTTTCTGCCAACGGTGGTCATTGTGATTTGTTCCGTGATCTGGGGCTCGACATGGCTCGCCATCAAGATCGGGCTCGAGCACTTGCCGCCGTTTTTGTTTGCAGGCATGCGATTCATCTTAGCGTCGGCTTTGCTATATGGATTTATGAGAATCCAAAAAATTAATTTCCCGCGCAACAAGTATGCATGGAAGACAATGCTGTTCCTGGGCTTTTTTCAAATGTTAGACTATGCGTTCGTGTTTTGGGGCGAACAGTTTATTGATTCCGCGATCGGCGCGATTCTTTTTGCCACGATGCCGTTTTTCGTAGTACTGCTCAGCTATTTCATGTTAAAGGAACATAATATTACCCTCATAAAGATCATCGGGCTCACCGTGAGTTTTATCGGAGTCGTGATTATTTTTATTAAAGATATTTTAGATTCAAAAAATTCTGTTCTCGGTGATATTTCAATCATTCTCGCCGCAGTGTGCGGTGCGATCATCAGCGTATACGCTAAAAAACATGCGAATGAGATTAATGCGGTCACAAATACCACCGTTCAAATGGTCATGTGCGCAATCCTTCTTTCAACGGTCGGATTGGTTTCGGAAAAAACCACAGAAGTTAATTTCACGACATCCGGTATCCTGGCGATAATTTATTTAAGCATTGTCGGATCGGCCGTTGCTTTTGTTTTATATATGTGGGTCATTAAAAAAGTTTCCGCCGTTGAAGCTTCAATCATTCCCGTCGTCACTCCGATCATTGCCGTGTTCTTGGGGTGGCTGGTTCGCGGCGAAAAATTAGGTTTAAATGCGCTGATCGGATGCGGATTCATTCTGGTAGGAATTTATTTGGTGAATATTTTGCGGGAAGAGCAGCTCCCCTGGAAAAGAACCATGACGCCATTGATTGAGAAATAGAATTGAAAAGGATATTTTTCTTGTTACAATACGCGCTCTAAAAGCGCACAGTTTAGAAAGGGATATATGAAATCTGACGGACATCCTGAGAATGGAGTTCTGACGGGAACTTTCAAAGTGAAAGTGGGCCTCGCCGAGATGCTCAAAGGCGGTGTGATCATGGATGTGGTAAATGCCGAACAGGCGAAAATTGCCGAAGACGCCGGGGCGTGCGCGGTTATGGCGCTGGAACGTGTGCCCGCGGATATTCGCCGGGATGGCGGAGTTGCACGGATGAGCGATCCGGAAATGATTATAAAAATTATGGACACGGTGACGATCCCCGTCATGGCGAAAGCGCGCATAGGACATTTTGTCGAAGCACAGATTCTGGAAGCGCTTGGCGTGGATTTTATTGACGAAAGCGAAGTCCTCACGCCGGCGGATGAAGCTCATCACATTTACAAGCAGGATTTTAAAGTGCCCTTCGTCTGCGGAGCGACGAATTTGGGCGAGGCTCTGCGGCGCATCGGCGAAGGCGCCGCGATGATTCGCACCAAAGGGGAAGCCGGAACCGGCAATGTCGTTGAAGCCGTCCGGCATATCCGCGCCATTGTCGGGCATATTAAGAAATTGGCCGTGATGGGCGAAGATGAATGGATGGCTGAAGCGAAAAATTTGGGTGCGCCATATGAACTCGTTCGCTGGGTCGCGAAGAACGGGAAATTACCGGTGCCGAATTTTTCCGCCGGCGGCATTGCTACACCTGCGGATACCGCGCTGGTCATGCAATTGGGGGCTGAGGCGGTCTTTGTCGGATCGGGCATTTTTAAGTCCGGCAATCCGGCAAAACGAGCGGAAGCGATCGTCAAAGCGGCCACGCATTTCAGAGATCCTGAAATTCTCGCGCAAATTTCCAAGGGCCTGGGCGATGCGATGGTCGGAATTAATTTGGACACGTTGAACGCAAGTGAATTGTTGGCAACAAGAGGGTGGTAATTAAGTGAGGCATGTCATTCTGAACGCAGCGAAGCGTAGTGAAGAATCCCCTGAACCGTTGAGGGGATTCCTCGCGGCGCTTGAATCGCCAATGGAAATAACAAAAAGAAACGGATATTGAACTATGGCCAGAAGAAACATTGAAATGCTCTTACAAATTCATCAGGCTTGCCGGAAACCGCTGTATTCCGTTTTGGACCGCATTTCGAATGAACATTTGAATTGGCGCCCGGCGCCGGAGTCGCGTAGCATTGCGGAGATCATGCGCCACCTGGTACGCGTGGACATGTGGTTTCTGAACCGGCTTGGATACGAACCGCAGGCGTCGGATACGAAAAACCCCGTGCTACAGGACGTCGTTTCGATGCTTCAAGCCTCGCACCGCCAGCTGGATAAGATCGTGGATGGTTGTAAAGACGACAAAGAT
>CAZLWA010000014.1:0-53060 GCA_964563165.1 uncultured Bacteroidota bacterium
ATATTTTTCTCGTCCACGTGATTTTTTTCAAATAGTTGAATTACGGAATCGAGTTCATGCAGAATTTGTTTGAACCATAATTCATACGCCTGATGAACGATGACGAACAGCATCTCGTCGTGCGCGGGTTTTCCGTACTCGTCGCTTTTCAGCGTCTGGCTGGAAAGCAGCTGTTCTAATTTCAAGTAATCTGCGTAGTAGATCGGAGGATAAGGTTTTTCCATGTTATTTAGCTTTCATTTGGGCTAAAGCCCGATTTGGTTTTGTTTTCCTTTTCCCCGCCCTAAAGGGCGGGGCTAATGAGGTCATCGCGCTCCGGCTTTTTTCAAAATATCAATGATGGTCTGGTTGCCCTTTTCACGGGCAAGGGCGAGCGGCGATTTACTTAAAAATTTTTCTGGCGAATAGCCCTGGCTTCTGAAATTACCCTGGCTTCTGAGATATGGCGGAACTTCGCGTTCAGTATGCTCCAAAGAAGGCTTATTTACATCGGCACCTAATTCAACAAGTGTCTGAACCATTTCCGTGCGGTTATATTGGATCGCCAACATCAACGGAGTTAAGCCAATCAATGAATCAATGTATATGTCGTATCGGACCGCCCCTAGCCCCGTCAGCCGTATCGCCAGCGCTTCATTTAGATAATTATTAACTGAAGCGCCGCGGTTAATGGTGTTTTTAATTAACGAACGATTGTCGGTTTCGACACCAAAGCACAGAAGGTCCTCAAGGCAAAGCAGGGCGTGCCGGGTCTGCTCTTCGGATTCGGATGAAGGTATTCCTGATTCCCAATCAACTAGACGGCCTATGCTGATCAAAATATCTTGAGAATCTCTTTCCGCAGATGTTTCCCTGTAAATCAATACTTTTGGTTGTCGACGAGGCCTTTCATTTGCTACATCGAGCATGGAGGCATTCAGTGGAGTTTTTCTTAGTTGATTGTCGGGTAATACCGCATCCATTACCGTAAAAATCGTCTGAAAATCAGTACTGTCTGAAGTGGCCGCAATAATAAAATTCTTGTGCCCGTTAAAACCGATTTTACCTAATGTATCGCAAAGCCATCTCACTTCTTTTTGTAATCGGGCAAAATCATACTGTCCGTTTATTTTTGAAATTCTTAATATTCCGGAGGGTCTCTGATAGTCGACTCTCTTATTCTTATAACTCACATCGTTTGCAAGAAGATAAAAACCCGTTTGGTCAATAACGATTTTATACTGTAGTTGCAAAGAAGAAATAGAAACTAACTTGGGGCTGCCTTTCCGTCCGTAATCAATAAGCGGCAAGTACAACGGAATTTCACGCTGAGCAATTTCGCCTAAAGGAGTACCATGAATAAGAAGTTTATTAAAGCGGCTTCTACCGCAAGTCACGACGATCTGCAAAAACAATTTATGAGGCAAATGACCGTCTAATGCTATGGTGAGCGTTCTTGGCAGACGAATTATAGTGTCTCTTGGCGCTTGATGGCTAAGGCTATCCTCCAAGGAGGTGAGTTTATCATATTCAAATTCCAAAGTATCTGTCAGTGCTCTTATAGTATACCCCTTTTGCTGCAGTGCATACTCAATGTCTGCGACCGGCACACCATTGAACAAAATCTCTGAATCGGAATTGCTGATCACTATGGCCGGCGGTTGTTTCTGTGAACAGCCGGCGAACAAAAAAATGAGACAGAGGATCTTTTTCATATATTATCCTGCGTACGAAACGAAAGCTTGGGCTAAGCCCCGGATTTTGTGTACTGATCATGTCCCACGCGCTAAAGTGCGTGGCAATTAAATGTATTTATTAGCCCCGCCCTTTGGGCGGGGAAACGGAAGAAAAGTCGGATGGGTTTTAGCCAAGATTATTTCCCTGTGCTCCCTGTGTCTCTGTGTTTTAAAAACTCATTTCCCGAAATTTTCTTCGAAACCCTTGACTTTTCCCAACCGCCGCTCATGGCGTTCGGCATGGGAAAATTGCGCTTTTAAGAACGCCTGGATGACTTCGATCGCAAGCAAAGGCCCGATGATACGCGCACCGAGCGTGAGGACGTTCATGTCGTCGTCTTCGACGCCTTGCCGCGCGGAAAACGTATCGTGGCAGAGCCCCGCGCGGATGCCCTTGAATTTATTCGCCGCTACGGTCGCGCCGACGCCGCTTCCACAGACGATGATCCCCCGGTCGGCTTTTTTTTGCACGACCGCTTTCGCGACGGCCGCAGAAAAATCCGGATAGTCCACCGCATCGGTTGAATGGGTTCCGAGATCCAGCGCCGTGTGGCCCATTTTTTGAAGCGTCTCGATCACCGTTTGTTTCAGCGGAAATCCGCCATGATCGCATCCGACCGCAATGACCATAAATTTTTCTCCTTAGAATTCTTGCCATGAAGTCACTAAGACACCGAGATAAATTTTCGTCTCTGTGTCTTCGTGCCTCCTGTGTTTAATTTGATTGTAACGATTATCCGGAAATAAAAAAAGGCTCTGAAACGAATCTGAGCCTTTGTATCAAGAAAGTGATACCGGTTATTGCTTGAACATGTCCGCGTTCTTTTGAATGTAGCTTTTCCACTTGTCGGGCGTGTTCTCCGCGGCAAAGATCGCTTCGACCGGACATTCCGGTTCGCAGGCGCCGCAGTCGATACACTCATCGGGATGTATATAGAGTTGATCCCAGCCTTCGGAATCGTAAATGCAATCCACCGGACACACTTTCACACACGCGGTATCTTTCACGTTGACGCACGGTTCCGCAATAATATAGGCCATATCCGCTCCTCTGATTGGAAGTTATCAAAATACCGTTAAAATTTCTCAGGCGAATTAAATTAAATATTCCCGTTTCGATAGTCAAGAAATTTTTTCCGCCGGCTGCGCGAAAATTTTATCGAAATTTACTTCTAACAATGTAACTTAATGATTTCTTAGTGCAACGGCAAGAAATTTAAAAAAAGCAAACGCGCTTACCGGCGGGTCTTGAATGGAGGGACTTGCATCGCGAACGGGGGATCCGCGACGCGTTTCCGGTAAGCACGCTGTTGAGAATCTGTTTATGCGTTTTAGTACGAAGGGAAATAACGCTTAAAAATCACGTCGGTTAGCCCTACAGCCTCTTTGCTGTCAGACTTGATCTTTCGTTTTGTGAATTCCGCCTCAATCACATCCATGGCGGTTTTCCATTCCGGCAGAGGATCGATCTTCGCCAGAAATTGAGCGAATTCATTCCCGTTGCCGTTGAAGAGTTTCTTGACAGCTCTGTCGCGTTTCTCGATCCACTCGGGCTGGGATTCGAACAGCTCCTTCGTGGAAATCAGATCCTTGCGCATTTCTTCCTGCATAATAGCCATACTTTCTCCAGATGTTTGGTTATGGGATTGGTTAATGGTCTATTTCTTTGTTTCGTTCTTGCTTATTGGCTTTTAGAAATAAATGCACAAAAGCGCCGAGGATGGCCAGACTGATCAAAATCACTACGGCCTGGGCCAACCAGTCTATTGATGAATTCATTGTAATCTCCCTTGGTGGCATATATGTTAACGGATTCGTAAATCTCTTTTTTTATAACATAGTAACAAAAAAACAAATTGATGATGGCCGATGCGGAAGGAACATCGCTTCCGCGTTTATGGAATACCTGCTCATTCAATTACAAATAACGTAACGAACAAGCACGCATAAAGCTTCACATCAAGAGAGAGAAAAATTTTTGGAAATTAATGAATTTAAGAAAAGAATGGGAAGGGAGGGGCTCGGAGAGCCGTAGAGCGGCCCAATGTAAATGTGCGTGCGGAGAGGGTTTGATGGAAGAATCGAAATTCGCGGTAATTCAGCAAACCGGATTGAAATGATCCGATGCCGGCAAATTTTATCTTTTGCTGAGAATATTGACTGCCGAGATTCTCTTTTTCAGAATTGAGGAGCTCCTGTTCGCTATGATGATGCCAAACGGAGTAACTTAAATTGGACGGACCGGATACAGGATTCTTTTCATGCCGTGGCGAGGCTGTCAAAGAAAAGCTTGACAGCACCAAAAGAACCAAGAACCATGTCAGGTTTTTTATCTTCATAATCGCACAATTAACTTAAGGAAGGGGCTTAGGAAAAGCAAGCGTTCTTTTCAGAAAGAAAGTTCCATCCGATGGTCCGCTGTATCGCCCTCGCTGACGGTTGATTATTGCGGAATTATTTCAGTGATGACAGCCGCAGCCCGGTCCGCAAGAACCGCCATTGCCGCCGGAAAATTCTGCGGTGTTCTTGGTATCGGAAGCGAATACTGACAACAATTTTTCCGCCTGCCTCTCGCCGCATTTCGGGCAAACGACCCGGTCTATTTCGACCTGCGAAGAGTAAAATAATTCCTGAAATTCCCCGCTGCATTTTTTACAGCGAAATTCATAGATAGGCATAGGGTTTATCGGTTTGGTGAATAGCGAGCCTTATAAAATTATCTTTCATAGGATTCCATTAAGAGATCACCGCAGGAGCAGCCATCGCGGCAATCCAAGGATCTCAAAAAGAAATTGATTATTAAGGCGTATTTTAATAGTTTAGCATTCCAAAATTTCAAATGGGTGCAAAACAATTTAGAATAAAACGAGGTTCTAATCAAGAGGTATTGAAATGGAAACAAAGAATTTTGATGTGGTTATTTTGGGCGGCGGCCCCGGCGGTTACGTGGCTGCGATCCGCGCGGCGCAGCTGGGACTGAAAACCGCAGTGATCGAGCGCGATAAGATCGGCGGTGTGTGCGTAAATATCGGATGTATTCCGACCAAAGCGCTTCTCAAGAATGCGGAAATTTACGAAATTTTCAAACATGCGGATGAATGGGGATATTCCCTGGATAATCTGAAAGTCGATTTCAAGCAGATCATCAAACGCAGCCGCGATGTGGCGGACGCCAATTCCAAAGGCGGGGATTTTTTGATGAAGAAAAATAAAATCGAGGTCCTCAGAGGCACGGGCAAGTTTTTGGATAAAAGCACGCTGAGCGTTACGGATGCCGCCGGAAAGGAAATTTGCCAGACGAAAGCGAAACATATCATCGTGGCCACCGGCGCTCGCGCACGCCTGCTGCCGAACCTGAAAGCCGACGGAAAACGGATCTTAACCAGCACGGAAGCGATGATGGTTCAGGAAGTGCCGAAATCCATCATCATCATCGGCGCGGGCGCCATCGGAATTGAATTCGCTTATTTTTTCAATGCGTTCGGCTCAAAAGTCACGGTCGTCGAAATGCTGCCCGCGATCTTGCCGGTAGAAGACGAGGAAGTTTCGCAGGCCTTGTCGAAGATCTTCATCAAAAAAGGAATGGATATCCTGACCGATACGAAAGTGGATAAGGTCGATGCCGGAACCAACGGGGTCACAATAAGCGTAGCCGGCAAAGACGGTAAAAAGGACATCAAAGCCGATCAGTGCCTCGTGGCCATAGGCGTGCAGGGCAATACGGAAGATATCGGTTTGGAGAAGATCGGCGTCACTCTGGAAAAAGGCTGGATCAAAGTCGATGAGTACTATCGAACGAACGTACCGGGAGTATATGCGGTCGGTGACATAATCGGCGCGCCGTGGCTCGCCCACGTTGCGGAACATGAAGGCATTGTTTGCGTAGAAAAGATCGCGGGCAAAGAGACTCATCCCGTGGATTACAATTCCATACCGGGATGCACCTACTGCCAGCCGCAAGTGGCAAGTATCGGCCTTACGGAGAAAACCGCAAAAGAAAAAGGATATCAAATCAAAGTCGGAAAATTTCCGTTTACGGCGAGCGGCAAAGCGCGCGCCATCCAGGAGCGCGACGGATTTGTGAAGGTGATCTTTGACGCGAAGTACGGCGAACTGCTCGGCGCGCATATTTTGGGATCCGAAGCGACGGAAATGATCGCCGAATTCGGCATGGCGAAATCCCTGGAAGCTACTTACAAAGAGATAGGCCACCTGATACATGCCCATCCGACCTTGTCGGAATCCATGATGGAAGCCGCTTTAGCGGCTTATGGCGAAGCGATCCATATCTAAATAATGAGTTCCAGTGAAAATTGAATCCGTTGAATTTATTGCCAGCGTTTACCGCAAAGAACAAGTTCCCAAACGCGAGCTTTCCGAAATTGTCTTTTTTGGCCGCTCCAATGTAGGCAAATCCACGTTGATTAATTGTTTGCTTGGCGAGAGCATTGCGCGGACGAGTTCGACGCCCGGCAAAACGCAGTGTCTGAACTATTATCTGGTCAATAATCGATTCTATTTGGTCGATGCGCCCGGATACGGATTCGCCAAAGTCTCGTCGAAACTGCGCGAATCATGGAAAAAAGCGATCGAGGATTGGCTGATCGGGAATGAGCGGCTGCAATTAGCCGTAGTGATCATCGATGCGCGATTGGAACCGCAAAAATCGGATCTGCGGATGACGGAATGGCTGACGCACCATCACGTTCCTTTGATCATCGCAGCGAATAAGGCGGATCAGCTCAAACGCAGCGAGCGCGATAAAAAGTTCAGGCAGATCGAAATCGCCTATCCGTTGCCGTCCGTCCTCCCGGTGTCGGCTTTGACGGGCGAAGGCAAAAATGAGATCTTAAAAATAATTATGGACGCGGCAAAGAATTAACCCAGGAGACCCCATGAACACATTCGTACGAAACGTTGCCGGACTTTGGCTGCTGCAGTTCCTGTGGCTGGCCGGCGCACAGGCCGGAGGCAATAACCAGAGCGAAGGGGCGATCGTATTTTACACGGATCATTCGTGTTTCAAAATGATCAATCAAAAATCCGTGAGCTACGCCCAATTGCATTTTTTCATGGAACGCAATCAGTTGACGTTCGTCAAATTGGACACGCTGTTCATAGCGAACGTTTCGGTGCATGTGCAGTGGGCGGATATTAACGACAAGAATAACATTCTCGACAAAACTTGGCCGATGAATTTAGACGATCACATTTCGGCTCAGGATACGGCAAAGGAAGTTCCGGTCATGTTCGAAAACAGCTTTGTCGTCAGGCCCGGCAAATACAAGATGACGGTGGAAATCACCGACGAGAACAATAAAGCGCGTGCCGGCAAATACTCGGAAGAAATTGAAATACCGGGTTTTGACACCGGTGAGTTAACTCTCAGCGACATCGAATTGGCAACGCAGGTGCTCAAAGGCGGGCACGCGGAGGAGATGTTCGTGAAAAACGGATTCTCTGTTTATCCGAATCCGTCGAAGTATTACGGTACCAATTTGCCGCGGTTGTCGTTTTATACGGAAATCTACAATTTGCAATACGATGGAGGCAGCGGCGCGAATGTCTATAGCGCGGACTTCATCGTGACGGATGAAGCGGGAACGGTGGTCAAAGAATATCCGACGAAAACATTTACCAAGGCCGGTACGACGGCCGTGATTATTCACTCATTGAACGTGATCTCCCTGCAGAGCGGACGGTATCGTCTCATCGTACGGGTGACGGACGATAAGAAAATCACGCAGTCGCAGAAAGAGTTTCTCGTTTTCCGTGAGGGCGAATCCCTCGTGGAAACTCAGGCCGACAATTCTTTTTTCAAAGACCTGGACGAACCGGGCTCCGTCCGTGCGGGCAATATTATATCCTACGTAGGTAAAGACGACGAGCGGAAAGTTTATAAACAGCTGGATCTGGAGGGAAAACGGAAATTTCTGGATCGCTTTTGGAAAGAACGCGACCCGTCGCCGGGCACGAAATCCAATGAGCTGCTGATCGAATACTACAAGCGGTATTCCGAGGCGAATCAGAAATTTACGACGCCTAACGTGGAGGGCTGGAAAATGGACATGGGGCGCGTCTATATTGTATATGGACCGCCGGCACAAATCGAAAAACATGAATTCGAGACGGATAAGAAACCTTACCAAATTTGGTATTATTTTCAAATGAAGAATCAGAAGACGCAAACGATGTTTGTGTTTGCGGATATGGATGATTCCGGACTCCAGCGGCTGGTTCATTCCGATGTCCGCGGAGAATTTAACGACCTTGGATGGCAGAATCGTATAAAGAAAACGAATTAAGGTTTAAGGAGAGACGGAATGAGGAATCGCATATATATTGAAAATATTTTTCGTCATGAAGTAGCCGACGGAACGGAAGTTACCCTGCAAGGCTGGCTGTATAACAAGCGATCCAGCGGAAAACTCCAATTTCTTCTGCTGCGTGACGGAACGGGTGTCATTCAAGCGACCGTTTACAAACCCGGGGTGAGCGCGGAATCGTTTGAACAGGCAGAAAAGATAGCGCAGGAATCCTCCCTCGCCGTCACGGGAAAAGTCAAGAAGGACGACCGCGCGCCGGGCGGCTATGAGCTGCAGGTTTCGGCGGTACACCTGATCGGTGCGTCGGTGGATTATCCCATTACGCCGAAAGAACACGGACCGGAATTCCTGATGGATTACCGCCACCTTTGGCTGCGTTCCAAGAATCAGCACGCGATCCTGCGCATTCGTCACACCATCATTAAAGCTATCCGCGATTTTTTTGATGGAAGAGGGTTTACGTTGATGGATGCGCCGATATTCACTCCTGCGGCATGCGAAGGAACCACGACGCTGTTTGAAACGGACTACTTCGATACCAAGGCGTATCTCACGCAGAGCGGCCAGCTGTATTCCGAGGCGGGCGCCATGGCGCACGGTAAAGTATATTGTTTCGGGCCCACCTTCCGGGCGGAAAAATCCAAAACACGCCGCCACCTTACGGAATTCTGGATGGTGGAGCCGGAAGTGGCATTCAACGATCTGAATGATAATATGGAATTGGCGGAAGATTTTTTGGAATATATCGTTCAAACGGTCTTAAGGAACCGCCCCGATGAATTAAACTCTTTGGAGCGGGATACGTCTAAACTGGAAAAGGTCAAAGCACCGTTCCCGAGAATTCATTACGACGAAGCAGTGAAAATAATCCGCGAAGCGGGCCTGCCCTTTGAATACGGCGGCGATTTCGGCGCGCCGGATGAGACCGTGGTGTCTGAAAAATTTGACCGGCCGGTGATCGTTCATCATTACCCCGCCGCCATTAAAGCGTTCTACATGAAACGCGATCCGAACGAACCGGATAAGGCCCTGGCCATGGACATTCTGGCGCCGGAGGGGTATGGAGAAATAGTCGGAGGCAGTCAGCGCGAAGATAATTACGACACGTTGATCGCCAGGATCAAAGAACACGATCTGCCCGTGGAGGCGTTCGATTGGTATTTGGATTTACGAAAATACGGAAGCGTGCCTCATGCGGGATTCGGATTGGGTGTGGAACGCACTGTGGCATGGATTTGCGGCCTTCAGCACTTGCGTGAAACAATTCCGTTTGCGCGCATGATCCATCGTTTAAAACCTTAAGGAGCGAAAATGTCCCGACTAGTTGTTTGTGGAATTGTTTTTTTCGGCCTTGTGTTTTGGGCTTCCTCTTGCGAAAAAGATTCAGGTTCAAATCTTGAATTCGTCAATCTGTCCACAGAGGATATTGACATCCTTTTCGTCTCGGTCACGGAAGGATTTCAGGAAATTCTCGGTGTCAAAGACAGCGTGCCCGACCGCCTGCTCGTCATGGGCGGCTTCACCGGGTATGGGGCATTGGATCCGACGTGGGGTAAGAACGGGCGTCAATATGCATTTTCGAATTTAGAGGTTCGTACCACCAACGGACTTCCTTTTCACTGCGACATTTTGGTGCGAAACCTGGACAGCGCCGCAAAATTTCTCACGCTGATCACATACAGTCGTTATACTATAGATTCGCTCGGAATACCTCACGGAACGGTCAACCTCCGCCCCGATTGGAGCTTGACGACTAACAAGATCGTTTTCATTTCCAAAAGCGACCTGGACGCGGCGTTTAATATTTTTGTCAGCAATGTTTCCGATTCTTTGACCGGCGATTCGATCCCCCTGCGGCTGACCGATTCTCTCGGGAGCGACCTCATAGATATGTTTTGTTATCCGTCATTTTCACCGGACGGATCGAAGATCGTCTACACTTCGAAGAAATCCGGCAACGAGGAAATCTGGGCTATGAATGCGGACGGCAGCGGTAAAGTACAACTGACCGATCTGAACGCCTCCATTGCCGGCAGACCCCGCTATTCACCGAGCGGCGATAAAATTGCTTTCTATTCCAGTTCAACTGCGAGCGGCGGCGACTCGCTTCAAGTTTATATCATGGACCCGAACGGATCCAATCCTCAACAAATCACGACGTCCGGAAACAACATCGAGCCGGCGTGGTCCCCCGACGGCAATCATATTATTTATTCCAGGCGAACCCCTTCCAACGGCCGTATTTATATGATCGATCGCACCGGACAGAATGAACACGCATTTATCAGCGATAAGAAAGCTACGTATCCGATCTGGCGTACGGATAATCCGTAATACGGATCCATGATCTTGAAATTATTCTAATAAGGGAGACCTTATGCGAGCCGCTCCCCACGACAGCCGGAAAAGCCTGAAGAAACAGATGCTGCAGCTGTTAGATCAATATCTGCTCGGCTATATTTCTGCGAATGACCTCATCAAAGCGTCGGTGCCGATGTTGACGCTTTCCGCCAGCAAACACAGCCGAAAGAGTTATATCGAAATATATTTAATGGAAATCGCCGGTAAATCCGAAAAAGACCTGACACGCAATTACGTCTACCGGCTCCGCGAAACGATCATCGGCGACGTTATCACGTCCGAAAAAGACCGCTCGAAAATCTTCAAACACGCGCTCCGCAAGCTTATCGAACGCTTTCTGTTCGAAGAGATCGAATCCGGATATTTTATTACAATGCTGTATGAAATGATGTTTGATTACGACGCGGAAATGAACGCCGAGAAAGAGATCCGGAGTTTTTTTGAGAAAATTCAGGTTGTCACAACGTACTCGGACGGCACGTCCGATGCCGTTTCTTCAGATACGTCTGCCGAGACGATTTTTGATACGGCGTTGGCTTTTTACAATTCCTATTACAAAGGCCTTTGGGATAAGTAGGCTGTGGCCTGAACTCCTCTCGGCTGCGCTTTTGTTGTGCCCCTACTCACTCTTCAATTCCACTACCGTAACGCCCGTATCGCCTTCGCCCCATTGACCCAAACGAAAGTGCTGAATGCGCTGATCGCGTTTTAAAAATTCACCGATTTTTTTCCGGAGGATACCGTCGCCTTTACCGTGCACCAGCGTAACCTCGCGAAATCCCAGCAGATGTGCATCGGTAAGATATTTATCCACTTCGTACAATGCTTCTTCCGCCGTGAGTCCGCGCAGATCGATTTCACTTTTGATATCCTCCGTGTTCCACTCGATCGTCGGCCTGGGAATCGTTTTCTTCTCGGTTTTCGGCGTTGCTTTGACAAGCTGGTTCGCGTCAACCTGGATTTTGATCGCGCCCACACTCACTAATACGCGGTCACCTGAACCGGAAATGATCGTTCCTTCCAAATCCATATTTTTGATATGCACCCTTTCGCCTTCTTTCATTTCAGCCGGTTCGAAAGTCGCACTTTCGATTTCTTTTAATCCGGCAAGCTCCGTTTGAATTTTTCCCCGCTCTTCCTGAATGAATTTTTTTGTGTTTTTGACGGCCTCCTTTTCGGCCTGCGATTGCTTAATTTCCTGTATCAGCGTTTCGATCTTCTTATTCGCCTCCGACAACGCACGATCCCTTTCTTCAAGAAATTTCTGCTTAAGCGCTTTCTCTTTGCTCTTCAGATCGCGAATGCGGTCATTGTAGAATTTCGTCAGCCCGTCAACGCCCGCTTGATTACGGTTGAGGTCAGCCAGAAGGACGTCGTACTGCTTGGTCCGAGCCTGTAAATTTTGGATCAAATTTTCCAGTCGCTGAGCTTCGGTGCCGGAGATTTCTTTCGCGCGGAGAATGATCTCTTCGCGCAAGCCGATACGCCCGGAGATTTCGAACGCATAACTGCTCCCCGGAATGCCCTGACGAAAGACATACGTCGGCGTGAGTGTCTCCTGGTCGAACTCCATCGACGCGTTCTCGATGCCCGGTGTGTCGTGGGCAAAGGCTTTCAGGGCGCCGTGATGCGTGGTCACGACCGATACGGCACGGTGACGATTGAAAAAATCGAGGAGGGCAATTGCCAGCGAAGCGCCTTCTTTCGGATCGGTGCCGCTCCCTATTTCATCAATGAGGATGAGCGTTTGATCGGTGATGAGGTGTGCCATTTCGGAGAGATGACGCACGTGCGAAGAAAAAGTCGACAGGTCATTCTCGATGGATTGATCGTCGCCGATGTCAGCAAAAACCTGGCGGAAAAGACTCAGATGCGTACCGGCTTCCGCCGGAATGAGCAGCCCGGATTGGACCATCGTCACCAACACGCCGACCGTTTTCAGCGCCACCGTCTTACCGCCTGCGTTCGGGCCGGAAATAATGATCGTTCGGATTTCTTTTCCGATTTCCAAATTCAACGCTACGATCGTGCGGCGCTCCGCGGGGAGTTTATTTGATTCTTTCAGCCACATCAGCGGGTGATAGCCGTTCTTAATATTAATATATCCGTCGGTATTGAGATGCGGTTTGATGGCGTTCAACTGATTCGCGAATCTTCCTTTGGCATAAAGAAATTCGACCGAACTGAGAATATCATTATCAAGAATAAACTCATCCAGGTGAGCGCGGATCCCTTCGGCGATGTCCATCAAAATACGCTCAACCTCATGAGCTTCATCCAAAAGGAGTTTGCGGAGGTCGTTGTTGAGATCCAGAGCTTCCGCCGGTTCGATGAAAACGGTCTGACCGCTGGCGGAGGTATCGTGAATGAATCCTTTGACGGCATTCTTGTATGCTTCCTTGACGGGAATCACCATGCGGCCTTCTCGCACGGTGACAATGGCGTCATTCGCATACCCTTCCTGAGCGAAATTTTTTGCCAGCGATTCCAGTTTTTTTCGAATCTCTGCGGACTTCGCGTCCTTATCCCTGCGGATCTGCCGCAGACGAGGGCTGGCGCTGTCCCGGATGCCGCCGTGCTCGTCGACCGCCGATGCAATAGATTTTTCAACGTCCGGAAAGGCGTGCATCGGATGCGTGAGCTGTTCCAGCAAAGGATATTTTTCAATTCGATTTTTGATATAAGATTTTATCTTGCGTCCGGTTTCGAGCGAAAGTAAAATCAATTTCAGCTGATCGGGACTCAGAAACGTGCCCTGCGTACTCAGTTTTTTCAGGAGTGCGCGGATATCTTTGAGGGTCTCGATCGGGAAGGCGTCGTCATAACGCAGCAAGTCCGCCATCTCGACGAGCGTGTTCAACGATCTCTCAATGACGGACAGTTCGTCGGCGGGTGCGAGGAGTTGGATCCGTTCCAGCGCCATGTCCGTCAGCGCATGACGGGCAAGGTATTCCTTGATCTTATCAAATTCGAGCGGATGTAAATCAAAAGCATGGGTCATAGGTTTAAAACAGAATATCTTTGTCAAGAACGATCACGTCAACCGTCTCTCCGCTTTGTACATTTTCCTTTTCTTCCGGAATATCTATAAGACCGTGCGCGTACGCCAGCGACGTCATCACCCCGGAACTTTGATTGCCGGTGCTTCTCACAGAATATCCCTTTGCTGTTTTTTTTAAAATACCGCGTAAGAAATGCCGGAGTCCGGGCTTCTTTGGTATCGCATGTTCGGTCTGGGCTGCCGCACGCACCGGGCGATACGGCCGTCCGGACATTTTGTAGATAGCCGGAACGACGTACAATTCAAAACACACGCCGGTGCTCACGGGATTCCCGGGCAGGCCAAAGAATAATTTATGGTCTTTCACGCCAAACACCATAGGCTTTCCGGGTTTTTGTTTAACTTTCCAAAATTTAATTTCGACGCCGAGTTTTTCCAAAACATTGCGCACGTAGTCATAGGTGCCCATGGAAACACCGCCGGACGTCAAAATAATGTCGGCGGATAACGCCGCGCGCAATTTTTCTTCGGTGTCTTCGGGCGTGTCGCGCGCAATGCCTAAATCTATCGGATCGGCGCCGTATTGACGGAGGAGTGCGTGCAGGGTGAAATTATTACTCGTGCGGATTTTCCCCGGGGTCAGGCTCTCATGCACGCCAAGCAATTCGTCGCCGGTAGAAAGGATGGCGACGGTTGGTCTTGGAATGGCGCGTACGGCCGTGGTACCGATGGATGCGAGAACCCCGATGTCGTAAGGTTTGAGCACGCGTCCTGTTTCGAAAACCGTTTGTCCTTTTTGAATATCTTCGCCAGCAAAGCGAACGTTTTCGTGCGGGGCGACGGACGAATGAATTTTCACTCTGTCTTCCCCGATTCTTTCGGTTTGCTCGACCATCACGACCGCATCAGCGCCGCCTGGCATGGCCGCGCCGGTCATGACTTGAATGGCCTCGCCGCCGCTCAATACCTTCCGCGAAATCACGCCGGCCCGAATACGATCTGTAACATTCAGAATAACCGGCTGGTCTTTTGAAACCATAGCCAGATCGGCTGCGCGTACCGCATAACCGTCCATGGCGGATTGATCAAACGGAGGAATGGCCTCGCGTGCCGCCACATCCTCATCCAGCACAAGACCTGCGGAATCCAGCGTCGGCACGGACACTCCGTCCAACCGGCGAGTCGCTTCCAAAACGGACTGCAGCGCCTCGTCAACGGAAAGCATCTGCTTTTCTTTCATAAATAACCCAGATGTTTCAGCATTTTTTTGTCTCGCCGCCATTCAGTTTTGACTTTCACCCATAACTCCAAAAACACTTTCCTGTCGAGGAACGTCTCGATGTCCTTGCGCGCCGTTTCGCCGATACGTTTCAACGCCTCGCCTTTTTTCCCGATCAGAATCTTTTTCTGTGAATCCCGTTCCACAAAAATAACCGCCCGAATAAAATCCTTGGAATCCGCGCGTGTCTTGAATTCTTCGATCTGCACGTCCGTCGAATACGGGATCTCCTTTCCGTAATTTAGAAAAATTTTTTCCCGGATAATCTCGCTCACAAAAAACCGTTCCGGCTGTTCCGTCAGGGCGTCGGCGGGATAGAACGGCTCGCCCTCGGGCAAATAGCGGATCAGTGCGGCGGTGACGAGGCCGGTGCCGTCATTTTCCAGCGCCGAAACCGGAATAATTTCTTTAAACGCATTCACGCGATGATACTTCTCCATCATCGGCAATAAATCGCTCTTGGACACACGGTCAATCTTATTCAGCAATAGAATTTTCGGCAGCGGCACATCGTGAAGCGTGGCCGTCACCAGGTGTCTCACAAATTCAAAATCGCTTTTCAACGTCACGTCGGCCATGAGCAAAAGAATGTCTGCGGACTGTATCGCATGATCGGCGATTTTCATCATCGCCGATTGTAATTCGTATTTCGGTTCGATCAATCCGGGCGTATCCAAAAAGATGATTTGCGCCCCGTCCTGATTTAAGATGCCCAACACGCGGCGCCGGGTGGTCTGGGGCTTCGGCGACACGATCGACAATTTGAAGTCGAGCAATTGGTTGAGAAGCGTGGACTTACCGACGTTAGGCTGGCCGATGATGGCAACATAGCCGCTGCGATAGCCGGGCGTTGATGGTTTTTTCAATGAACTACTTTCATTAAGAGTTAAGTTTGTCTAAAACAACTTTCGGAATGCTATCGCGGTTATCCGCGGTAATTTCCAAGATCTCACAGTCGCTCCGCCGGTGAATCTCTTCCACCAACGCATGCCCGCGGCGTGCGATCGTACCGATCACAGTATGCGATTCAAGGAGCTTTCGCACCGTCTCGACAAAATAAGGTGATTGACAATACAGCGTTCCGATAGGATCCGCATAAATAATGGTCGAAGGGTGCAGTCCGGCAAACGTCTGACGTACAGCGGCTTCCAGCAGGTCGGCATTGAGCACGTAGTTCTCCGAACGAACACTTTTTCCTGCCCGGCGTTGCGCCACGCAAAATGCCGGACCATGGGAAACGATCAAGTTAAGGCCGATGCGGCGATGGTCGTGCCGGATTTCTTCGGTATGAAATCCGGCGGCTTTTTTATTAAGCGATTGAACGATTCGAAACAGAGCGGTGGTTTTTCCTATGGAGGGTAAACCCGTGAGAAAAAAGTGTTTTTCCATTTAACGATGCAGATAAAGCCAGCTTTCAAATTCTTGCCGGTTATACAGCTCGTAATCGCCGATGCTTGTATAATCCACGAAAATGAGTTTCAGGTTGAGCTGGTAGTAATACCAGATCTCGTACGGCTTGGTATCGCTTTCGTATGGATGCCGTTCGATATTATCCGGTGTGTTAACAATTACGAAAGCCATGCCGCGATCGGTGTCCCAGCCTTGTCGGAAACCGGATGAGAAGTACCGGTTGGCATAATCAATGCGCCGGTAATATTCTTCCATCAATTCATTCCGTTCCGTCTGCGGCGTGGGGTCTTTCGATTTCCAAAAGCCGTTAAACCATTTGGCTTTTTCTTCCTGGCTCATTTTGAGAACTTTGCCCAAATTCTCTCCGCGCGCGGCGTGGCGCATCTGCCGGATGGCTTCATCCAGATCGAAATTGGTGGCTGACAACGACGGCGCGGTGAACGTGGACAATCGAACGTCAAATAAAGTCTTGCTCGAAACGCGGTGCCCGCCGAACACCACGGTGACATCCAAAATATATTTTCCGAATACGATGTTCTTCTTGTCAATGTCGATCGAACTGAACGTTTGAAATTTATGAACCGCGCGGTCGGATGAATCTTCCACGATGAGCTTCTGATTCTTGTCCAGGACCCGGTAACGCACCTTGACGATATCGCTGTCCTTCGGCATTTCGCGGAGGCTGTCGGTGTTCTTGAAGGCGAACCGGCCGTCGTAAATTTCAAAATAAACGGAATACCGTTTATAATCGTTGTCAAAACTCTTGAATACGTTCGGAATGATATTCACAATATCCAACAGGCTGTCTTTTTGGATCTTGTCCGCGAAGATCAGATCACTGATACCGATGGGTTTGTCGCGAAACGTTCTTACGGGAAAAGATAAATTCCGTTCGCCGAGCTTCCCGGTTTCCTTGTCCTTCACGTTCACGACGAGCGAATATTCTCCGGGATTCAGATTGAGCGTCAACCTGCTGAAATGGAACCGCAGATCCGATTCCGTCTCGCCGTACTTATCCGTCACGACTTCCCGGTCTTGAATTTCGCGCTGGATCAGGTTGTTGCTTGGATCGTTGAGCGAATAAGTGATCTCGTATTGTGCGCGAAAAAGTGTGGACTGAAATTTTGAGAAGAGCAGCTCGCTGTAAGCTATTTTTACAAATACCTCCACACGGCCTTTGGTCGTATCTTTCGAGGCTACGTTAGCGGCATCGACAAAGAAGAACGGTCCGCTGCCGGCTTTGCCGATCCGGTTTTGCGCGAAACCTGAAGCCGGCAGGCAGCACCATAAAACGGGAATGAGAAACCATGTCAGATTTTTCACTGCGGTCAACTCCTTTTAAATGGGCTCGGCGTACAGATCGTATTCCGCCGCATCCGTAATTTTCACATCCGCAAAATCCCCCACATTCAGCCGGCGATCGGTTTGAATAATAACTTCGTTGTCAATTTCCGGCGCGTCGGATTGTGTGCGTCCGATGTACCGGCCGTCTTCGTGAACGTCTACGAGCACACGATACACTTTCCCGATTTTTTCCGAATTATTCATCAAAGAAATATCCCTTTGCAATTCCATGAGGCGGTTGTACCGTTCGGTCTTGACCTGTTTCGGGACCTGATGGTCTAAATCAAAAGCGAAAGTTCCTTCTTCTTTGGAATACATGAAAACGCCCAGGCGGTCGAACCGGAATTCGGAAACAAAATCGCACAGTTCTTTGAAGTCCTGCTCCGTCTCCCCCGGGTAGCCCACGATCATCGAAGTCCGCAAAGCCACGCCCGGTATGCGTTTCTTTATTTTATGCAACAGTTCGGTTGTCTGCGCTTTGGTCGTATTGCGCCGCATGGTTTTGAGCATCGTATCGGAAATGTGCTGAACCGGCACGTCCACGTACTTGCACATTTTCGGATTCTCTGCAATAAATTCGATCAACGCATCCGAGAAGATCGAGGGATATAAATACATCACACGAATCCATTCGATGCCGTCGATCGAAGATAATTTTTCAAGTAACCGTAATAAATTGAAATTCTGTTTCAGATTGTTCGCGCTGCGATCGAGGTCATACCCGTAGGACGAGGTGTCCTGTGAAACGCAGATCAGTTCTTTAACGCCTTGCCCGGCGAGTATAACCGCTTCCTGATAATTCTCCTCGATGGTTTTACTGACCAAATTTCCCCGGATCATCGGGATGTAACAAAATCCGCAGCGCTGATTGCAGCCCTCCGAGATCTTCAGATACGCGAAATGCTTCTGATTGAGCAGAACGCGATCCGTAAAAACAATCTGTTGGTAATGCCCTTCGACACGTTCGGCAATTTTAGCAAATTCCTGGACGCCGAAAAATGCATCCACTTCAGACATTTCGGCGATGAGTTCGTCGCGGTAGCGTTCGGAAAGACAGCCCGCAACGATAATTTCCTTTTGGATCCCCTTTTTCGCCGCTTCTGCTTTTAGACGCAGCGCGCTGAAAATAGTTGCAATAGATTCCTGCTTCGCGCTCTCGATGAAGCCGCACGTGTTGATGATGATCGTATCCGCGGATTCCGCGTCGTCAACCCGCTGCACATGTTTCAAATTCCCGAGTAATACTTCCGAATCTACCTGGTTTTTCGGGCATCCGAGTGAGATCAGCGCGATTTTTTTACCGGAATGCTTATGTGCATCAGAGATTTCAGACCCCTGGTTCAAGATCGGGAGAGTTAGATTTTTTATTTTTGTTGCAGGCATAACTAGTTATCAGTTATCAGTAATCAGTAATCAGCTTTCAGCGGTCAGCTTTCGGCTTGTGTCTTTGAGCTTCGTCGTTTAGTCTTAATTCAAAAGTTGAACGCAATAGTACTTAAATCTTCATTCAAAGTCAATTTGAAATGGACTTGCGCGGGGAAATCGGGTTCTATTTTCTTCTTTTCAGCCACCGGTCGATGCTGCTCTTGAAGGCCGAATCCTCACGCACACTGTTATCCAGCTTGATCAAACTGTTTTTGAACGATTGGATCTTGAGCCCGGAAAAAACCAAATCCAATCGGCCGACGTAATTCCCGTTGCCGCCGGCCTGCAGGATCAGAGTTTTTCCGATTTGTTTCGGCTCTTGCAATTCGGACTGAGAATGAGCGCCGGCAATGATGGTAATCATCGGAAAATCCCGGGCGAGCTGGATATCCTCGTCTAACCCAGCGTGCGACAAGACAATAATAGCGTCGGCTTTTGCGGAAATTTCATCGAGCGCGGATCTCAATTTTTCTTTTTCATGTTCCGCTTTAATTTCAAGGCGTTTTTCTTTTGGAAAATAGCGGAAGCTGCTTTGCGGCGTATATCCGATGATACCGAACCGGATCCTGCCAAGCGTTTTGATCATAAACGGCGGCGCGGCCGGATCCGAAGCGTTTTTGCGCAGTGTTGCTGAAACCAGCGGCAACCTGGATTTCAGCAGATGGGTATTGACGAAATCCGGTCCGTTGGCCAGTTCATTATCGCCGAGCGTTACCGCATCGTACTGTAATTTCTCGTAAAGCCCGATGACTTGTTCATCCTGCACTTCATCGTTACCGAATTGATTCAGGAAATCGCCTGCGTCCACGGCGATCACGTGAATATTTTCACTTCGGATCTTATCAAAAACCGTCTTGCGTTTATCCAGGCCGCCTAGAATCTCATCGCAGTCGCATTCAGCGATGTAACCGTTGGTATTATTCGTATACACCATGGTCACCGAATCGCGCCGGGATGATTGCGCCCCTGCTGAGGCTGTCAAGAAAACGACGGCGATAAGGCCGAAAAAGAACTTTTCATAATGCATACACTACACCTTCAAAAGGTAAAATCGAAACTCAGGGAAATCGGGCCCTTGAAATGTCAATTCTTCTAATATAGTAAAATAACCCGTTTACTTAAATCAAAAAGTGCGATTAATTTTAGAAAAATTAGCTTTGATTTTCCAAATAGATTGTTTAAATTTAAACAGCATTCAGTGGGGAACCTATTGCGGGTTCAGGAATTGTTGAATCGAGTTTTGTTGAATTCTGGACTGACTGATTTGGCCCTTCCATAACGGTTGTGGAAGAGTCCATTAATGAACCAAATAAAGGAGAATGGAAAATGAAGAAAGTAATTATGCTATCATTGGCGGCAGTGTTATTTTTCGCTGCAAGCAGTTCTGCACAAGACGACAAGATGAGCGTTGGTATTAACGGCGCTTTGGCTCTGCCGATGGGTGACTTCGGAGACGTGGCTAAAATGGGCTTTGGCGGCGGAGTGAGTTTTGGTTATATGATGAGCCCGGAGTTCAAACTCGGGTTGAACGTAGGCTTATTATCGTTTGGCGAAAAGATTTCGGGTGTCAAGAGTTCGATGATACCTATCGGTATCAGCGGTAATTATTATTTCTCTGATGGAGACTTTAAGCCCTACGGCACCGTGGGAGTCAGCTATACCTCATTTAAGATTAAAATAAGCGGTTTTGGAGATGCTACGGAAAGCAAATTCGGCTATAATTTAGGATTAGGATTTGAGTCGGGTATGTTCGATGTCTCCGTGAAATACAATTCGGTTCTGACCAGCGGAAGTGCGACCAATTACATCGGCCTCAAAGCCGGAGTGAATTTCGCGATCTAATTCCTGCGTTACATAAGTTCTGTCATTAACCCCGAGAAAACCGTCTCGGGGTTTTTATTTTACACCTTGCCGTTGACCCAGATTTTCCTTGATTTTACGGAATAAAATGTTACATTTACCACGATATTTGCTGTTATACAGAATATGTAGTCTAAAGGATATTCAAGAATATTTTTATTCATAAAAAGACCTAATTCAAGGAGAATTTCATGATCACGGTGCAAGTGGGAGAAAATGAATCGTTTGATAAAGCCATGAAACGCTTCAAAAGAAAATGTTTGCAATCCGGGTTGATGCGCACGCTTCGCGACACGGCGCATTATACCAAGCCGAGTGAAAGAAAAAAAGCCGATCGTTTGAGAGCCATCCGTAAACAAAAGATGATCCAGTTGGAAGAAGGGTATTAATCCGATTTCTTCCCTAAAATTGTAAAAACCATCCTGAGTTTTCGGGATGGTTTTTTTATGCCTTTTCAGTTATTGGTTTCCCCGATCAACACCGGATTTGCATGCCCTCTCCAAAACCTCCGAAGAAGGAATACCTCATCAAGCCGCTCTATCAGCGCATCAATTCCGATCCGGATTTTACGGGCAAGGGTGTGACCATCGCGTTCATCGACAGCGGATTCTATCCGCATCCGGAACTGGGAAACCGTATCCTGAAAATGCTCGACGTAACACAGGAAAAATTTACCGAAGAAGACTTTGAAACCGTTCGGGCGTCCAGCTGGCACGGCACGATGGTCGCCTGCGCGGCGGCCGGAGACGGACATTTTTCCAAAGGGTATTACCGCGGTATCGCGACGGGCGCTCAGGTCGTTTTGATCAAGGCGTTCGACGGAAAAACAGTCAGCTCTTCCGCGATCCACCGCGCGCTGGTATGGATCGTCGAACACCACAAGAAATATGATATCCGGGTCGTCAATATTTCGCTGGGCGGCAACCGCAATGAGCCGTTTAAAAAAAGCAAGCTCTGCCGCGCCGTGCGCGAACTGAAAAAACTCGGCATCACGGTCGTGGCGGCGGCAGGCAATAACCCTTCAAAGCCGATCATCCCGCCCGCCAGCTGCCCCGACGCCATCACGGTCGGCGGCATCGACGACAAAAATTCGCTTGATGAAAGGACGTATTCGGAATACGGGTCGTCCTACGGGAACACGCTCGACGGTTTAATGAAGCCGGAGATCGTCGCGCCGAGCAAGTTCCTGCCGGCGCCGATGGTTTTAGACAATGAAATCTTTGAAGAGTCGCTGATCCTGCACGGCCTGATGAGAACCTCGCTGAATAAACTGAAAGCAAGATTAAAACCGGCACTGCGCCGGACGAAACTGGATAAAGGTATTCTCAACCGGCCGCCGAAGGAAATGAGAAAGGCGATCCGGGCGCGATTGGATTCGGAAAAATTTTTCGCGCCGTATTACCAGCATGTGGACGGAACGTCCTTTGCGGCGCCGATCGTATCATCGGTCGTTGCTCAAATGCTCGAAGCCAACCCAAAACTCACGCCCACGCTCATCAAAATGATCCTGGAAACGACGGCACGGCGCCTGTGGGATATCGCTCCCGAAAAACAAGGCTACGGGCTGATCACCTCGCGGGCCTGCGTGCAAAGGGCTTTGGAAGAAACGCATGTATTCCGGATGGAAGAATCGCCGATAATCCTGCGGGACCGTATCGTTTTCTATTACCACGATCACGAAGCGAAAAGAGTTTGTCTCGTAGGCGATTTTACGGCCTGGCAAAAGGATATGATCGTGTTCAGGGAAATTGAGGACGGGATATGGCGCGCGGATATTCCGCTGATCTCAGAAGGAAGTTATCAATATAAATTTCTGGTGAACGACCGGCTGTGGAAAGAAGACCCGTTGAACCAGCGAAAGGAAAACGATCATTACAACGGAATGAACAG
This sequence comes from uncultured Bacteroidota bacterium, assembly GCA_964563165.1. Classification (GTDB taxonomy): domain Bacteria; phylum CLD3; class CLD3; order SB21; family SB21; genus CAZLWA01. The sequence continues at coordinate 22,612 of CAZLWA010000014.1, forward strand.
CGTCCTGGAAGTGAATCCTTTCGCAGCGAAAGTATGAGACCGTCATTCCCTCCGCAAGCCGGGCGCTCAAAAATATCTTTAAAACGTTGCATTTTTATTTGAATTATTATATCTTTGCCATCTTGCGGGAATACTTCATGCGGGTACTTGTTTCAAATTTTCAAAATACTATTCATACACCTCTGGGAGAAATATTTTTATGATGAGGACAATCAGGGAGAAGACACACATTCTCCTGTACATATTGGTGGGTTGCTTTGTAGGGTTGATCGTGATCGAATGGGGCGCACAATATTCGGACGTCGCGCACAAAACACGCGGCATCATCGGAAAAATTGACGGCAACGATATTCGTTACGCGGATTTTCAATCGATCTACTTCAACCAAATGAAGCAGGCACAGCAGCAGCGCGACGGCGAAGCGCTCTCCGAATCCGAACTGGAGGCGCTTAGCGAGCAGATCTGGAACCAGATCATCGAGGAATCCATCGTGAATGCGTTCATCAAACAGAACGGGATTGTGGTGAGCGATTCGGAAATTGTCTTTGATTTGAACAACAACCCGCCGGATTTCCTGAGACAAAGCCCTTCGTTTCAAACGGACGGGAAATTTGATGCGAACAAATATATTCAAGCGCTTCACAATCCCCAATTCGCCAAGGAATGGGTTAATATTGAAAATATCCTTCGCGCCCAATTGCCGTTTACGAAAGTGCAAAACATGATCACCGCTTCCGTACGCGTGACGGAAAGCGAATTGCGTCAGGAATATGCAAAACGCAATTTGAAATTAACGGGGCAATTGATCTATTTCAGCCCTGCTGAATTCTCCACGAATACGCTCACCGTTTCGGACGACGAAATCAAAGTTTATTATGACAAGCATACGGAAGATTTCAAGGAGCCGGAAAAAGCCAAGCTCGTCTATGTCCATTTCGACCCGAGCGCTACGAAAGAAGACTCGGCGGAAGTTTGGGAACGTATTAAGGATGTCCACAGGCAGGCCGTCGACGGAAAAGATATTGCGGAATTAGCCAAGACGTATTCCGCGGATAAAGGATCCGCAAAAGACGGCGGCTCGTTAGGATGGTTCACGCGCGGCCGGATGGTGCATGAATTTGAAGAAGCGTGTTTCAACGGTAAGAAAGGCGACGTCATCGGCCCGATCAAGACGCAATTCGGTTATCATATCATTAAGATTGACAGCACACGGTTTGTGAAAGACGATAAAAAGAAATTGGCGAAATCCAAAGATAAAAAATCTCCGCCGATTCAGGACAGCGTCCTGGCGCGCCATGTTTTGATCAAAATGGAAGCCAGCCAAACAACGATCGAAACGGCAAGAGAGAATGCCGCTTTGTTTTACGAATCTGCGAAAGAATCTGGTTTTGATAACGCGCTTGAAAAATACCGTTCGAAACACTCTCTGGCTGCGGATACGACCGCGGAGCTGGTACGTAACGAGATGGGGATGGTTGCCGGATTTCCCGACCGGCTGCATCAAGTCGTGCACTTTGCTTTTCATGATGAAGTCGGATCGGTCTCGAAGCCGTATAAGACGAGCTTAGGGTTTACGGTCTTTAAATTGATCGCGCATGCCGCCGCGGAAACAAAATCCATGGAATCCGTGCGCGGCCGCATCACGAACTCCGTCCTGGACGAGAAACGAAAGGAACTGGCGCTCAAAAAAGCTCAGGAATACCGCGCGAAAATGGCGGTGCTTTCTGATGTTAAAAGAATAGATACGACGATCGTGATCCGCGATTTGAATAATGTGGCTATGTCCGGTTCTATCCCGGGCGTCGGCCGCGACGCACGGCTGTCGGCCGCATTGTTTCAAGTTCCTTTATCCGTTCTGAGCGATCCGATTGCTGGCAGCCGCGGCGCGTATCTGGTGCAGATCTTGTACCGCGATGTATTCAATGAAACAAAGTATCAGGAGGCGCGAGGCGGTCTCAGGCAGCAGTTGCTCAACGCCAAACAACAACGCGCGTACCGAGATTGGATCGACGGTATCAAGAAAAAATCGGAAATTCAGGATTTCCGCGCCGATTATAATTTGTAATAAAGCTGCAGATCGAAATGATGCTCCTGTTTCGCACACGGCATGAAGAAATGGAATGACATACTTTCGGCCACGCAAACCGAATCGGATAAAGAGGTATCCGGCGCTACGACGCTGGAGACGCCGCTCAAAGTGATCCTATTCAACGATGAGATTCACACGTTTGATGAAGTAATTGCTCAATTGATCAAAGCGACGGGGTGTTCTTCGACGCGCGCGAAAGCGCTGGCGTGGGAAGTACATACGGCCGGCAAAGCCATGTGTTATCAAGGTTCATTGGGAGAGTGCCTGCGGGTAAGCGGTGTGCTGGAAGAAATAGGGCTTCACACTCAAATCGAGCCGTGAATAATGGATGGACGAACAAAAGTCTAAATGGATGCGGTGACTATCGCATCAAAGTTTTCGACCGCTTTATGCATTCTTCTTACCACCGTTTCTTTTCCGAGCACATCGATCAGATCAAATAATCCCGGGCCGAGCGTCATGCCTGAGATCGCAAGACGCGTCGGGTGAATAAGTTCGCTGGCTTTGATGCCGATCTCTTCGGAGTAGGCGCGGAAAATTTTTTCAATATCGTCGTGGTTAAATACTTCCAATTTTTCCAGCCTCCCGGCCAGTTCCGCCAAATGACCCTTGGCGGCAGCCGTCCAGCGTTTCTTAACACCCTCCGGATCATACGTTTCCGGATCCTTGAAAAAATAGACGGAGAACGTGAGCAATTCTGAAATAAAATTAATGCGCTCTTTCATCAGTTCGATCGCCCGCAGCACGTAGGATTTTGGAAAGTCAGAATAGCCTGATTTTTCCAGGTCGGGTTTGAGGGTCGTATAGATCTCTTCATTCGATTTTAGCCGGATATGCTGGGTATTGATCCAATTTAATTTTTCCGGATTAAAGATCGCGCCTGCTTTGTGTATGCGTTCAATGGAAAATTCCTTGATCAGCTGATCCATCGAGAAGATCTCGCGTTCGTCGCCCGGATTCCACCCGAGCAGCGCAATAAAATTCACGACCGCTTCTTTTAAGTAGCCTTTGGGCGGGTACGCGCGAGCTTCCACGTCGCCCTGGCGCTTGCTCATTTTACTCCGGTCGGCATTGAGCAGTAGCGGAAGGTGGGCAAATTTCGGAGGCTCCCAGCCCAGGTATTGATATAGCAGAATATGTTTCGGCGTGCTCGACACCCATTCCTCGCCGCGAATGACGTGGGAAATGGCCATCAAGTGATCGTCGACGATATTCGCCAAATGATACGTCGGGTAGCCGTCCGATTTTACAAGCACCTGATCATCCACATTGAAGCTTGCGAATTCGACGTCTCCGCGAATGAGGTCCGTAAAACGGATCGTCGTATCATCCGGAACTTTCATCCGCATGGTAAAAGGTGATTTCGCGTCCAGGTTCTTTTGAATTTCTTCCGGCGATAAGCGGAGGCACGTGCGGTCGTACTTGGGAGGCAATTTGGACTTTTCCTGGAATTTCCGCATTTGATCGAGCCGGTCCGAACTGCAAAAACAGCGATAGGCTTTGCCTTCATTCAGGAGTTGGTCCGCATATTTCCTGTAAATATCCAATCGCTGCGATTGGAAGTACGGTCCGTAGCCGCCGTCTTTTCCGGGCCCTTCGTCGATCTCGATCCCAGCCCAATTGAGCATGTGGATAAAATCTTCCACCGCGCCTTCGACGAACCGTGCACGGTCTGTATCTTCCACGCGCAAAATAAAGTTACCGCCGTGATGCCTGGCAAACAAATAATTGTATAACGCCGTACGCAATCCGCCGATATGCAAAAAGCCGGTCGGGCTGGGCGCATAGCGTACTCTCACTTCAGACATTCAGATCCTCTTGTTCTTTCACCACTGAGACACGGAGACACTAAGTTCTATTTTTTTTCCTCTGTGCCTTTGTGTCTCCGTGGTAAATATTCTTAATTTTTTCTAAAACTTTTATCGCCACCTCACTCTTAGAAAGGAGCGGCAGTTTTTCTGTTCCGGTGTGATCGATCAGCGTGACGACATTCGTATCGGTATTAAACCCCGCGCCGTCGTCATTGAGGCTATTCAAGACGATGAGATCCAATTTCTTTTCTTTTAGTTTTTTCTTCGCATTCGTAAGTTCATTATCCGTTTCCAAGGCAAAGCCGACGATCGTCTGATTCTTTTTCTTTTGAGAGATCGCAGACAGAATATCGATTGTTTTGGTGAAATCCATTTGCATCGTACCGGCTCCTTTGGATTTCTTCATTTTTTTTGATTCTTTTCGGAGGGGCTTAAAATCGGCGACGGCGGCGGCCATGATGACAATGTCGTTTTTAGAAAAGTGCTCTGTAACGGCCTTCGCCATCTCATCGGCTGAAGTTACGGAAATAAATTTTGTTTCCAGGGGTGCGGTCAGATGCGTCGGCCCGCTGATCAGCGTCACTTCTGCGCCCATCAGCACGGCTTGTTTAGCAACCGCGTAACCCATTTTTCCCGACGAGTGATTCGTCAGAATCCGCACGGGATCCAGAGCTTCATGCGTCGGTCCGGCGGTCACGAGGATCTTCTTGTCCAGGAACGAAACGTCGCCGGTCAGTTTTTTCTCTACATGCCAGATGATCGTTTCGAGTTCCGCTAAACGTCCAACGCCTTCATAGCCTTCGGCCAGAAACCCGGTTTCAGGATCGATAATATCATAATCGCAGCTCTTCAGGGTTTGAATGTTTTTCTTAACGATCGGATTGTTAACCATGTTGTCATTCATCGCCAATGCCAGCAGGACCGGCTTCGGACACGCCATCACGACCGTGGATAATACGTCATCCGCGATACCGTTGGCGATCTTACCGACACAGTTGGCGCCCGCGGGAGCGATCAACAAAATATCGGGCCATTGTGCCAGCGTAATATGATGCGTGCCTGTGATTTCGGGATTCTCGGAATTCGGATACATGTCCGTGGTCACGCGGTTGTTGGAAAGCGTTTCGACGGTCAGCGGTGCGATGAATTCCATCGCGTGGCGTGTCATGATGACGCGAACTTCCGCCCCGTTCTTCACGAAATGCCGGATGAGCTCGCAGACTTTATAGGCTCCGATACCGCCGGTGATACCGACCAGAATTTTCTTACCTTCGTATTTCATATCCCTGTAAGTTACAAATAACAAATTCCAAATCACACACCTGAATTCTAAAGCCGATGTTCCGGTTTTCTGAATTCTAAAATTTGTAATTTGGAACTATAAAATAAGCAGAGAAGATAAATTATTTTACTTCTTTATCCAAATATTCGTACGCGATTTTGTGATCAAGCATTTCCTGGAGCGCTGTCGCAACGGGCTTGGGTAATTTTTCAATATCCAGGATATCTTCGCGATTGATGCGTCCTTCTTCCTCTTCGGTGTCTTCCCCTTCCATGAGCGTGCGCACCTGGATCATCTGCTCATCATTGATCTGACGCGCGCGCCGCGCCGTGACAATGATCGCTTCATACACATTTTCAACCTTACTGTCTAAGTTTTCAAAGGGAAATGCTTTGACCGGCATGGATCCTACTCCTTTATTTAAAAAACTAATGTTTTCAAAATGGACGTGAAATATAGAATATTTGCATGCCGTAAGCAATAGTTAAATTGCATTTTCTTTAATTGATGCGGCTTTAGCCCTTGGCAGTTTCAACAGGCTTTCGGCCAACGATTATCAGGTATCGTCCAAGGTGCTTTGAAAAACTAAATACAGATAGTCCGTAATCAATAAAGGCCAATGAAGCAGGTAATCGTTTTTTTATTTTTTTAGGAACGTTGAGGACCCCTCCAATGTGCTCCACTTCAAATCCGGATTCTGTGAAAATTTCCGCGGCATCGCCCGCGGTAAATGCATAGCGGTAAAGTCCGTAACCTGCGTGGTTAAATTCTTCTTTCGGATGAGGAGGTTTTATCCATCCGCCATAGCGATATAGAACCGTAACCAGTTTGCCGCCGGGCTTAAGAGCGGCAAAAATGTTCTTAAGCGCTTGAACTCTTTTTTCATGAGTTGGAATGTGCTGAATGACTTCAATGGAAACGGCTTTGTCAAAATAAGATTTGGAGAATTCATATTCGGCAATATCCCCGACGACGCACTGAATATTGGTTACATTTGATTTCTTAATCTTCTCAGTCAGTATTTTAATACTTTCACTTGAAAAATCGATCGAGAACAGTTCCGTGGGCGTTTTAGCGATTTCTAAACTGTAGATCCCGGTACCGCAACCGGCATCCAGAATTCTATCGCGTGTCTTTGGATGTAAGTGCAAGAGTACGCTTTGAATTTGGGCTTTTGACCAAAACGGCCCTCTCGAGCTGAAATAAAAATGATCGTATCCGGACGATTCTCTATCTCTTAACCTAATTTCCTGATCTTGATCGTTACTCATTGTTGTTTTACATTTCCCGGGATTTCTGAAAGTCCAATTGGTGTCACATTTCTTAGATAATTACCTACAGCACGTACAGTGCTATCGTAATAAAATGACAAATACTGCCTGCCAGAACAAAAAAATGCCAGATCTCATGGCCCCGCGGGATCTTTTTCCATGCGTAGAATATAATTCCGACCGTGTAAAAAAGTCCTCCCGCCATGAGCCATGCGAGTCCTGACGGATCCATCGAAGCCGTGAGCGGTTTCATCGCGACCACGATGCACCAGCCCATGACGACATAGAGTATGAGCCGGAGCCAACCGACGCGCTCGCCGAATATAGCGACCATCGTAATTCCCAAAACCGCAAGTCCCCACACAAATCCGAAAATGGACCAGCCCCACGCGCCGTGCAATGAGATCAGCGTAAAAGGCGTATATGTTCCTGCGATCAAAAGAAAGATCCCGATGTGGTCGAAGCGCTGAAATACATTTTTCGCCGTACCCCGGAAACTGTGGTACAAAGTTGAAAACAAATACAGAATAAATAAAGTGAATCCGTATATGCTGATACTGACGATTTTCAGTGTATCCCCGAGCGAATACGCCATGACGACCAGGATGATCACCGCCGGCAATGCCAGAGCCGATCCCACCAAATGAGTGATGCTATTTATTTTTTCGCCTTTATACATAGAGTATTATTTTACCGCGAAGACAATCTGAACGTAAATTTGTGTAACGTGTTAGGATATTAAACAGGTCGCTCCTACGGAGCTTAATTATTTTTCCCTTTTCTGTTTCTACAAACGGGACGCTCCTACGGAGCTCAAAACCTGCCGTTGAGATTTTTCATTCAAAAATCAGTTCGTGATTTCTTATTTGTTTTCAGTGTTTGTCAAATTCTCGTCAACGAACCTGTTTCGGTTAGAAAACTTTAAAGTTCTAACCATAAGATATCTAGCTCCGTAGGAGCGACCTGTCTGTAGACGCAATAAGAATAAAGATGTTTAGCTCCGTTAGGAGCGGCCGGTTTATAGCCACAGTAAGAATAAATGATATTTAGCTCCGTAGGAGCGATCTGTTTGTAGCTGTATCATGAACAAGTGCATTTAGCTCCGTTAGGAGCGACCTGTTTGTCGTAGTGTCAAGAACAAGGACATTTAGCTCCGTAGGAGCGGCCTGTTTGTAGCCGTATCAGGAACAAAGATATTTTAGCTCCGTAGGAGCGGCCTGTTTGTAGCCGTATCAGGAACAAAGATATTTTAGCTCCGTAGGAGCGGCTTGTTTTTATCGTACGAAATATTTCAAATCAGTTTTCTACTCAGTAATTGCCTGATCGCAGCCAGGTGTGAAACTAAAACCAAAGGCACCACACAGCAGGGCACGCCTTTTCGAGAAAAGCCTGCAAAAGCTTATCGGTATTTGATAACTCTTTATTGGCCATGTAATAAATTCATTATGTTTCTATGCAATCAAAAGCTTCATTTACAGTACACTCAATAGTTTCAATCTGAAAGTTGTCTTTTTTTCTGTTCAGCGAAGTTGAAATGTCTTGAATGTTGCCGGTATAATATTCACACGCTCGCCTTGCCTTTTCATGTGTTTCAGCAGTTACTGTGACGATAAAACTTTTTGTAAGTGAGACTTGATATGTTTTCATGACGGTTTACCCCCTATTCTTTTATAATGCTACGACACGCTCATTTCATAATCCTCGATCGGCGGGCAGCTGCAGACCAGATTGCGGTCGCCGTAGGCGTCGTTGACGCGGCCGACCGACGGCCAGAATTTATTGTGCCGCACGAACGGCGCCGGAAACGCGGCTTTCTCTCGTGAGTACTTGTGGTCCCATGTGTCGCTCGAAACCGCCTCGACCGTATGCGGCGCGTTTTTCAGAACATTGTCTTCCCGGTCCGCGAGTCCTATTTCAATTTCCTGAATTTCTTTTCGAATGGAGATCAGCGCCTCGCAGAAACGGTCCAATTCTGTTTTCGATTCGCTCTCCGGCGGTTCGATCATCAGCGTGCCCGGGACGGGAAACGAGACCGTCGGCGCGTGAAATCCGTAATCCATGAGCCTCTTCGCAATATCGGTCACTTCGATGCCGGCGCTGGCCTTGAATTTTCGTGTATCCAGTATCATTTCATGTGCAACACGCCCGTTCTTTCCGGAATAGAGCGCATCGTAATGATCTTTTAATTTTTCTTTGATGTAATTGGCGTTGAGTATCGCAACCTTCGTGGCGTTGGTCAATCCTTCTTCGCCCATCAATCGAATGTAGGCATAGGAAATAAGCAATATACTCGCGCTGCCCCATGGGGTTGCTGCGACCGCGCCCATCGCTTTTTCACCGCCGGTCTTGACGACCGCATGCCCGGGAAGGAACGGCGCGAGATGTGCGGCAACGCAGATAGGGCCCATGCCCGGCCCGCCGCCGCCGTGCGGAATACAAAAGGTCTTGTGCAGATTCAAATGGCATACGTCTGCACCGATCATCGCCGGACTGGTCAATCCGACCTGCGCATTCATATTGGCGCCGTCCATATAAACCTGTCCGCCGTTTTGGTGAACGATCGCGCACATTTCTTTGATGCTCTCTTCGAATACGCCGTGCGTCGACGGATACGTAACCATCAACGCCGCCAAATTGGTTTTGTGTTTCTCAGCATTCGCCTTCAGATCGGGCACGTCGATGTTGCCGTTGTCGTCGCACTTCGTGACGATGACATTCATGCCCGCCATCACCGCGCTCGCGGGATTCGTACCGTGGGCCGATGAAGGAATGAGAACCACATTCCGATTCGATTGATTTTTACTCTTAAAATATTCGCGAATGACGAGCAGCCCCGTATATTCGCCCTGCGCGCCCGCATTGGGTTGCAGTGACGTTGCGTTAAATCCCGTAATTTCGTTCAAATAATTTTCCAGTTCCTCAAAAATCTGCTGATACCCGGCCGCTTGTTCCACCGGCGCAAACGGATGCAGCGCGCCGAACTCCGGCCAGCTGACCGGGATCATTTCCGTTGTCGCATTCAACTTCATCGTGCACGAACCGAGCGGGATCATCGAATTAGCCAGGGAAAGATCTTTCAATTCGAGCGATTTAATATAGCGCAGCATCTGGGTTTCCGAATGGTGTGTATTAAAAACCGGATGCTGCAGATAGGCGCTCGTGCGAATTAATTTCTGAGGCCAGTGAGCCTGATGTTTTGTTTCGATAGTAACAGAGGTATTTTTCTGATTTTTAGCTTTGGAAAAAACATCCGCGAGTACTTGGATATCTTCGCGCGTCGTCGTTTCGTCTGAAGCAATGCCGATCGTTTTTTGATCGATGTAACGTAAATTAATTCCCGCTTGGAGTGCGGCAGATTTTATTTTTTGCAGATCTTCGCCGGCATCGATAACGAGCGTATCAAAATAATTTTGATTTAATTGTTTGTACCCAAGGTTTTGAAGCGCATGGGAAAGTGCATCCGCAAGCAGATGGATGTCCATCGCGATCTTTTTCAAGCCTTCCGGCCCGTGATAGACCGCATACATTCCCGCCATATTGGCTAAGAGCACTTGCGCCGTGCAGATATTGCTCGTGGCTTTTTCGCGCCGGATATGTTGTTCGCGCGTTTGCAGAGACATGCGCAAAGCGCGCTTGTTCTGCGCGTCAATGGTCACGCCGATGATACGCCCGGGCATTTTCCGTTTGAATTCCTCTTTCGTCGTTAAAAACGCCGCATGCGGGCCGCCGTATCCCATCGGAACGCCGAATCGCTGCGACGAACCGACCACAGCATCCGCACCCCATTCGCCCGGAGGCGTCAATAATGTAAGACTCAGCAGGTCGGCCGCCACAATGACGTAAATGCCCGATCCATGGGCTTTGGAGCAGAATTCAGTGTAATCGTAAACTTCCCCGTTGGACGCAGGGTATTGAACGAGCGCGCCGAAAAATTCATTCGTCAATTGAAAAGTCTGATGGTCGCCGACGACTATTTGGATAGCCAACGGCTCCGCCCGGGTCTTCAGAATGTCGATCGATTGCGGAAAACAGTCTTTGGAAACAAAAAACTTGACGCCGCTGCCGGCTCTGGAAGCGAAGAACATGTGCATGGCTTCTGCGGCAGCGGTTCCTTCGTCGAGGAGCGACGCGTTGGCAATTTCCAACCCGGTCAGATCGATCACCATCGTCTGGTAATTGAGCAGCGCTTCGAGACGGCCTTGTGCTATCTCCGCCTGGTACGGCGTGTATTGCGTATACCAGCTCGGATTCTCAAATATATTCCTTTGGATCACACCGGGCGTGATGCAGTCGTAATACCCAAGCCCGATGTAGGATTTATTAATCTTATTTTTGGCGGCGATCCTTTTGAGTTCTTTCAATAACTGATTTTCGCCCGCCGCCGGAGGCAGTTTCATTTTTTTACTTAACCCGATGGAATCCGGGATCGTTTCGCCGATCAGTTGTTCCAAAGAATCCGCGCCGATGGTATCCAGCATTGACTCGGTATCTTGAGCGTCGGGACCGATGTGTCTTTTTTGAAAAGAATCATTGTGCTCGTTCATAGCGGCAATTGTTTCCTGGTTATTTCAATCTGTTTATTTCTTGATATCAATTATTTTCGCGCCAACAATACATGATGAATTCCCTGCTGTTTCGCTTGCTGCAGGGAAACATCCAGCGTTTGGATCAGATCCGATTCATTTTGGATCCATTCGTGAGACAAACCGGTCAAGCTGATGGAAACCGTCAGGGTAATGGTTTTTCCCGCGCCGGATAATTTTTCAGCCGGCACGAGATCTTCGTATACCGGAAACGGATACTGCTGAATGGATTCCAGGATCAGTTTGCATTTGATCATCGCGTTCTCCTCCGGCGTGTGCGTAAATATGATCGCGAATTTGCCGCCGTCAAAGCGCGTGACAACGTCGGAATTTCTCACCGAGTTGACGAGAATACTCGCCAATTCCTTGAGCACTACATCGCCCTGTTGGGCGCTATACGTGTCGTTGATCTTTTTATAATGATGAATATCTACGATGGCCACGCTGGAATGATTTTTGTAACGCTTGACCGCGCTGATTTCCTTCGCGATGCGTTCGTGAAAATATTTTCGGTTATACAGCGAGGTCAGCGGATCGGTGATCGTCACCGTTTGTAAATATTCATTTTTTTCCGCCAGCTTGGCTGTGACTTTTTTCAGCTCCTCGTTGGAATTGATCAATTCCGCTTTCATCTGATCGAGTTTCTGTACTTCTGCGAGTAATTCGTCGTACAATTTTTTATTGCGCAACAGCGCTTTGACTTTAATGCTCAATTCTTTCTGATCATACGGTTGAATAATATATTCGTCCGCGCCCTTGTCAAAACCGTGCACCTGGTCCACAAATTCTTTCAAATTGGCGGTCACGAAAACGATCGGAACGTGTTTATCGAAAAGCCGGACGGCTTCGCAAACCTGAAAACCGTCAATGCCCGGCATACGGACGTCCAGCAGAATCAGATCGGGCTTCAGGTTTTTCGCCATTTCCACGGCCGCCGAGCTCTCGTGCACTTCAAAAAATTCATACTCCGGCTTTTGCAGCGTTTTCCTGAGCGTGTAGCGCTGCGCTTCGTTGTCGTCAATGATGAGGATTTTATATTGCTTGTTCATCGGGTTGAATGGGCAAAAACTTCTTGGTTAGGTAACGCCGACGGTACGAACGGAGGTTTTGAGTATGCGGTGAATTTCGGCCAGTAATTTTTCGCGTGAAAACATGGTTTTTTGAAAGATATGATAGTTGTCCCCGGATAGCTTTTTCTGATCCTCCTCGGTGAGTACTTTACCCGTCAAAAACAGCACCGGTATTTTTTCCGTTGCGGGGTCACTCTGCAGGTTCTTCAAAACTGCAAATCCGTCAATTTGCGGCATCAGGAGGTCCAATATCACCAGATCGTAGTATTTCCGCCGAAGAAGCTGCACGGCCATTTCTCCGCTTGTCACAACTTCGGAAATAAAATCGTCGCTCTCCAGAATTTCTTCCACGAGTTCTGCCTGCGAAAGATCGTCATCCACGATCAGGATCTTTTTCAACCCGCGTTCTTCGCTTAACTTATGAATCCGCTTTATGAACATCTCTTTGACAATCGGTTTGACCAGATAATCTGAAGTACCTAAACTGTAGCCCAATTTTTTATTATCGATCATCGAAACGATGGCAACGGGTATATGCTTCGTAGCGGGATTGCGTTTGAGCTCCTGCAGGACCTCCCAGCCGTCTTTTCTCGGCAGCATGATATCTAGTGTGATCACATCGGGTAAGTATTTCAAGGCTTTTTCTGACGCCGCATCTCCGTCTTTAGCCACGATGATCTGATAATGGTCCTCGCCTAAATATTTTTTCATGATATATACCGATTCGTCATCATCTTCTACCATCAGAATAGTTTTCCTGCCCGGATCCCGCTGGATTTCCACGGAGTCGTCCGTCGATGGCGCAGACGGAGTAGGCGCGGGTTTCGTAAACAAATCGGCGATTTCTTTTTCCGACATCATCGTTTTCGCATCGCCGCGGTGTTTAGCCGGCAGAATGAACCTGAATGCGGAGCCTTTGCCAAGCTCGCTTTCGACCCAGATCTTTCCTCCAAGCAACTCGACCAACTTCCGTGTCACCGAAAGGCCCAGTCCCGTTCCTCCGTATTTGCGCGTCGTCGAACCGTCGATCTGCCGGAAGGGGTCGAAGATAGTAATGAAATCGTCTTCTTGAATACCGATACCGGTATCCATGACCGCAAATTCCAGCACGCCATCAAATTTCGTTCGCCGAACTTGAAGCGTTATTTTTCCCACGTGCGTAAATTTGATCGCATTCGACAGCAGATTCAGCATGATCTGCTTGAGCTTGTTTTCATCCGTGCTGTGCAGGTCGATGCCGCTCTCAATATCCACGATGAATTCCAAATTGGTTTCGCGAAGCATCGATGCCAGGGTGGTTTTAATATTATTGGCAAATTCGGAGACGACGTATTCGGCAAAAAACAGATCCATACGACCCGCATCGATCTTTGAAAGGTCCAGGATATCGTTGATCAGGCGTAACAGATTTTTTCCGCTTTTTTCGATTATCTTTATTTGTTTTTCCTGCTCTTCGGTAACATCGCCATCCATGCGCGCGAGCAATATGCTGGAGAGCGCCAGAATCGAATTCAGCGGTGTTCGCAGTTCGTGGCTCATATTGGAAAGAAACTCGGACTTCAGGCGGTTGGCCTCCACGACGCTTTTTTTCACGGCCTCCAGATTGCGGTACGCCTTTTCCAATTCCTGATTTTTTTTCTCAAATTCGAACTTTCTTTTTTCAATATCCCGGAACGCTTCGGCTAAGGAGCGCTGATTCTCGAGCTGAATGGAAATATCGCGCAGGCCCCAGCGCCGTCCTACGTAGCGGCCGGAGTCATCCAGCAAAGAAAAAATCTGCAGTTGAGCGAATTGGATCTTCGGATGATTCGTTTCCATCTCTTCGACGCGCTGAAAGTGATGGTCGTCCGGAGCGGGAACATTCCGTAAAAAGGCTTCCGGCTCCTTGAAAATATTTTTGAGGAGATCGATAAGTCCCTGTTCGTTCATTGCGAGGGCCTGCTGCTTTTCGATCGCAAAAACCTGACAAAACCGGGGATTAATTTTTTCAATTTTCCCGGTTTGGCCGACGAACACCAAGGCATCCGGTATGCATTCAAAAAAAAGATCGAGGGAAGTCGGCCGGGACGCCGGCGGGTGCGCTGACTTATTTTTGGCGGTAGATTTTTTAGAAAAAGCTTTCTTTGCGGAAACCGACGGCTTTTTCCCGGTTAGTTTTTTTTTACCCATGCTGTAAGAAACCCATTCATCGCTGTTAAGACTGCGCGATCGATTCACGGTATTTTTGTGCGGACAATAAATTATTTTTGTTGGCCGCATCCGTGATTTTCATTTTGATAATCCAACCTTCGCCGTACGCGTCGGTATTAATGGTCTCGGGAGCGTTCTGCAACGTTTCGTTGATTGCGGTGATCTCTCCGGACAGCGGGGCATAGAGGTCGCTGACGGTTTTGACCGCTTCAATGGATCCGAACGGCTGCCCCGCCTGGATCTTTTTCCCAACCGCGGGCAATTCGACAAAAATAATGTCTCCCAATTCCGATTGTGCGTAATCGCTGATGCCGATCACGGCTTCGTTCCCGTTAATTTTGACCCACTCGTGGCTCGAGTTGTACAGTACCTCATCGGGAAAATTCATGCGAACATCTCCTGGGTTAGAATGACAGTAAAAATCTATTTCATCTACACGTCTGTGCAAAAGCAGGATCACCCGACCAATTGGCTGCTCCACAAGTACAGCCGCTTCAATTCCAGGATTTTCCGGTCAATTTTTGCGTCGGTAGGGTTTTTCGCTTTCAACATTTTGCAAACTTTATACGCAGAACCGTATTGACCGCGCGCGGCCAACTCATCAACCATTTCCGGCGTTGCATCCTGCGGATTGATTTCATCCACTTCCAGGAAGGCTACTTCTTTTTCGATCGGCTCCTCCCTCACAGCGGAAGTTCTTTCTACGGATTTCTTTTTTTCAACGAAAGCCGGGCTTGCCGTTTCTTCCTGCTTTACGTCTGTCTTTTCTGGAATCTTCTTTACTTCAATTTTTTCCGCGGCCGGTTCCTTGGCGGTTATTCGGGATTCTGTCTTTTCAGATTTCTCAACGGCTTTTTCCAGCGCAGCTTCACGCCGTTCCGCATCGGATGTTAGCGCAGAAAAATAATCTCGGTAAGTCATCGGCGGACCCTCGTCGGACGGAACAACGTCTTTCATAAGATCGCCCAGATCCCCGTTACGGGAAAGGAGTGCGTAGGCTCCCACATCCATCACATCGTCGCTGTGCTCGAGGTATTCCGAAAATTCTGTCAAGCTCAAGACACGCTCGTCAAAATCCGCAATAAAATTAGCTTCGTTGATTTCGCTTTCATCGGTCAAATTTTCCACATAGTCCTGATACGGCATAGACCGCTCATTATCCCCCGCTTCGGGTTCCGTCGCAGGTTCGGGCTTGGCGGTGATTTCTTTCTCATCGGAATCTTCCTCGTCCTGGAAAAGCGCTTCGATCAGATCGGCCTCTTCCGTCAGCAGATCCAAATAATCTTTATAAGAAATATCAATTCGCGCTAATCCGTCATCTTGTTCGGCCTCCGAAAGAAGCTCTTCTTCTTCTTTCAACATTGCGTCTTCCAGATGCTCTTCAAAAGTC
This sequence comes from uncultured Bacteroidota bacterium, assembly GCA_964563165.1. Classification (GTDB taxonomy): domain Bacteria; phylum CLD3; class CLD3; order SB21; family SB21; genus CAZLWA01. Next base: position 38,298 of record CAZLWA010000014.1, read on the forward strand.
GTCGGAGTTTTTTGCTCGGCGGGCGGTTTCTTAATTTCCGGTTTTTTCTCGGCTGTTTTTGTAATTTCGGCTGTTTTCGCGCCCACGAGTGTCAGCTTCGCGTCCAGTGTTTCGCGGCTCAGAATCAGCGCTTTACCGGCCTTCTGCCATTCCTGACGCTGCTTGTATTCTTCAAAAGAAACTTCATCGTCGTCGTAGAAGTACATGAGACCTTTTTCATCCGTGTAGGCAGGCTTGTGCACGGGCTTGACGTCCGCCGTCCCTTCGGTCTGCGTTGTTTTTTTCTCGACGGGTTTGGATTCAACGGGTTTCGTTTCTTCTATCTTGAATTCCTGGCTGTCTGTAATTTCTCCGGCAAACGCATCCCGCGTTTCCATTTTAACCGGAGCTTTTTCACTGGCCGGTTTTGGAATTTCTTTCTTGAGGATGGTCGGGCGAATATCCTGTTCCTCTTCTTCGTCCGCGGGTTTGGCCGCTTTAATTTTCTGGTAAGGTTCTTTCAAATCCACAAGCGATTGGATGATCGGGCGATTGATCGGATCCATGCGGAGCGCTATGCGGTAATGCGAAACGGATTGGACAATGTCGTCTTCTTCCAGCGCCAGATCGCCCAGGAGCTTATGCACGGTGAGATGGGCCGGATGCGACGTCAACAGTTCCTCTAAAATCGCACGGGCTTTTTTCTTATCCCCCATACGGTAATACGCTTTCGCCAAAACGAACGTGGCCGTATCGTAATGAGGATAGATCTTCAGGCCTTCCTGGCATGCGAGAATGGCGTGTTCAAATTCGCCGATGTTGAGGTACGCGTCGGCAAGCTGAGCAAAACGAACGGTGTCCGGCTGAAAAGCCAGCCGGCCCTCAATCTGCTGAATCTGCGCGATGAGATTGATTTCGGCGAGCACTTCCTGATTACTGATACCGGCGACCGGCGTTTTGTTTTCTTTTGTCATAAAGGACTCCGAAAAAATGGCGTTAAACCGATTTTCGTAATGGACGTTCTACCAATTCGATACCATTTTGTTTAGAATATTCTGTGTGATCATTTTGATCGCGTCATCAATACCGTCGGTGCGGCGCCTCTGGCCTTGCAGGGAATAACGCCCCCATCCTGAAATCGATTCTTCCCACACGGTTTTTTTTTCTTTTCGATTTTCAAAACGGATCGTAGTTGTAATCGTAATCTTGTAATCCGTCGTTGAAAAATTACTTCCGCTGCCCGCGAACGTGAACGGTACGTCCTGCAACTGTGTGATCTTGCCGTTGATCACGGCGTCTGCGGATTTCAGATCCGCCACTTTCAGGTTATTATCTTCGATAATGGCTTTCGTCAATTCGCTGCTTACTTTTTCCCGGATACCCGGTTCGGAAGTCAAATTATCAAACACGGGCACCGCCACCGTTTTCAGGCCTCCTAAATTCGCTCCCGTAAAGGAATAGGAGCAGCCAAAGTTCATCAAGACTAAAAATAAAATTGCTGTCTTCTCACCACAAAGGCACGGAGACACGAAGCTTTTTACTAATTGATTAGTACCCTTTGAGCCTTTGTGACTTCTTGGCAAAGCATTACAAATCCAAGTCATATTCTTTAATTTTCCTGTACAGCGTGCGTTCGGATAATCCCAGTGATTTTGCCGCTATACTGCGTTTACCTTCGAATTTCTTAAGCGCCTTAATGATCAATCCTTTTTCCACCTCATCCAGGGTCATCATGTCTTTGTCGCCGGAAGACTCGTCCACATTGTATACTTCGGTCTCAACGACTTTGCGGTCGCTTATTTTCTTGTCATACAGCACCGACGGGGAGTGCCCTGTTAATCCACTAAGGCCGAATTTCGCGGCCAAAAAATGCTTGATGTCCGTCACATCCTGTTTCAGCGACAACAAAGTCCGATACAAAAGTTCGCGCTCGGCTTGTTCAGGCGTGACATGCGTCGTCACGGGCAGATGAACGGACTCGAGGTCGTCTGCATCGTCCACATCTTTGAAGTTTTGAAGATGCAGCGTTACGTCTTCCGCCGTGATCATGTCGCCCCGTTTCAGGGTGATCAGGCTTTCGACCAGGTTTTTCAGTTCACGCACGTTGCCGGGCCAACGGTAATTGACGAGCTTTTCCATCGCGTCGTCGGAAAATCCCTTGAAGACTCCGTGTGTCTGCTCACTGAAATCCCTTGTAAACTTATCGATCAAAACCGGAATATCGTCTTTCCGTGCGCGGAGCGGAGGCAGCGTGAGTTGAATGGCACGCAGCCGGTAATACAAATCTTTTCGAAATTCTCCGCGGCGCACCATCTGGTCCAAGTTGCGATTCGTCGCTGCAATGATGCGCACATCCGTCTTTCTTGCGGCTGACCCGCCCACCTTCATGAATTCGCCCGTTTCCAGAACGCGCAACAGTTTCACTTGCGTTGCGGGCGGCATATCGCCGATCTCGTCTAAAAAAATCGTGCCGCCGTTGGCCGATTCAAAATAACCTTTGCGCTCCGAAACTGCACCGGTAAAGGCACCGCGTTCATGCCCGAATAATTCGCTTTCTAAAATGCCTTCCGCGATCGCTCCGCTGTTGACAATGATCAGCGGACGGTTTTTTCGCGGACTGAGCCGGTGAATGGCTTTCGCGGCAAGGTCTTTGCCGGTGCCGCTCTCCCCGATGATGAGCACGGCCACATCCGACGGCGCGATCTTACAAATATCGCGCACAATATTCTTGATCGTCGGCGACGCACCAATGATGCCGCTGGATTCGGCAATAGAGTCTAAATTCTCTTCTATCTCCTCATTGGTCAGAACAAATTGTGTGTCGTGAATTCCGTTCATCCGATTTATTTTCGAATAATTTCCAAAATTTCGTTCGCGGCGCGGTCTATGGAATCGTTGACGACGATATGATCAAACTCTTTCGCTTTTTCCATCTCCTGTGCCACACGAGCCAACCGGACTTTGAGGGACTCCTCGGTTTCCGTGCCCCGCGCCAACAGGCGTTTTTTCAATTCTTCCATTGAAGGCGGTTTGATGAATATCAGCACCGACTGATCAGGATATTGTTTCTTCACACTCAGAGCGCCGTTGACGTCAATATCCATGATGACGTTGCAGCCGAGTTTAAGGTCAGGTTCAACGGCCATTTTCAACGTACCGTAATAATGGTCAAAATGGTGATCGTATTCGATAAAATCATGGTATTGAATGTGCGCCTTGAACTCCTCGTCCGAAATAAAATAATAATCTTTACCGTTGCGCTCGTCGTCACGCTGCGTTCGTGTGGTCGCAGAAATGGAAAATGCTATTCTCGGGTCTAATTTGAGCAATGCATTTTTGATCGCGGTCTTTCCCGTGCCCGACGGCGCACTGAAAACTATCAATTTGCCGTGCTTGGATTTCAGTTTAGACATACTATTATTACTGCCAAAATTTCATAGTAATACTCGGGTACTTAAGTAAAAATATAGACTTTATACATTGATATATCAAGGAATTTTTTGGCAGTTTGGCGTAAAACGGATCTTTCGTGGGGGGATATTTCAGACAGGATGTGGACAGCACGGGCGCGGATGATACGATATCCGCTTCGCTCAATTAGTTCAATAAACGCAGCCGGTTGGGCTGAAACTGGCCGATAACGTAAAAAAGTCTATAAACCGGAATTTTCGCCCAGACTTACAACCCCTCCTCCGCCAGCACAAGAGCCATGACGGCCATAGCGACCGCGCCGAGTTCGAGTTCACGTTCATTGACTTTGTCCATCGTATCGTGATCGGAGTGATGATAATCGAAATATTTTTGCCCTTCCGTATGCAATCCCAGGCACGGCACGCCTTTTTTTACAAGCTCGCCGAGGTCCGGGCCGCTTTGGCCTTTCGTCACGCGGTCGGCTTCCAGGGGTTTCAGGGCGTACGCCCAGCGTGCGATTTTTTCGACGGTCATGGAATCCGCTTCCACACTGAATCCGCGAGGAGGGAATGCGCCGTGATCCGATTCGATCGCCGCGATATGTTTTTCACCCGGACGATCTTTTTCCGCATAGGCTTTCCCGCCGGCCAGCCCGTTTTCTTCATTCATAAACAGCACCACCCGGATCGTACGTTTTGGTTTGAAACCCAGTGATCTCAAAAGTCTCAAGGCTTCGACACAATGGATACTGCCGGCGCCGTCGTCATGGGCTCCGCGGCCTTTGTCCCAACTGTCGAGATGCCCGCCGATGGTGATCACTTCATTCGGTTTTTCGGTTCCGCGTAATTCCCCGACCACGTTCGCAGATTCGACATTCGGAAGAATTTGTGAATTCAATTTTAAATTCACCGTCACATTATTTTCTTTGGCAATTAACCCGCTGAGCAATTCCGCCCCGACCGTGCTCACGGCGGCCGCCGGAATTTTCAGAATGGAATCTACGTAAATCATAGCGCCGGTATGCGGATAATCATCGATCTGGGTCGTCATCGACCGGACGAGCACCGCGACAGCGCCGTATTTTGACGCTTCGGCGCCGCCTTTGGTGCGCTGATCTACGGCACCCATGTAGGCCGCCCCGGTTGAAAATAAACTGCGATCCATCGGGCGGTTGAAGAAAACAATTTTCCCTTTCACTTTTTCACCGAGCGCTCTCAACTGATCGAAGGATCTCACTTCCAGCACTTCGGCGGTGATGCCGTCTTTTGGAGTACCGATGGTCCCGCCGAGCGCACATATCTTGAGAGACCGGTTTCCGAGCGAAGCGGATCTGATAATGGCAGCTTCCTCAATATCGCCGCGCACCCAATGCGGCACGGTCACCGGTTCGAGGTGCACGTTGTCCAAACCCAGGTCCTCCATTTTTTTCTTGGCCCATTGAACGGCTTTCGCCGCATTGTCCGAGCCGCTGAGACGCGACCCGATGCCGTCGGAAAGTTCCGACAGCATACCATAGGCCTTACCGGAACTGAGGCCCGCGATCATTATTTTTTTTGCCAGCGAATCGTAGCCGATAGATTGAGAAAATGCACGGGAAGAAAAACCAAAGAACAAAATCATAGTGAGCAAGGAACGCATGGCGGTTCTCCATTTAAATTTGAATGGTATGACTGAATGACTTTTTTAGCGGGCTTCCTGAACGGCTTCCGGTTGAATTTGCCTTGGCGAGCCGCTCACTTCAGGAACTTGTTTCTGCGGTTTTTTGAGCGTGGCTATCATAACCGCGCTGATAATGACCGCGGCACACAGAAAAGTTCTCAGTGTCAGCTCCTCGCCGCCCATGAACCAGCCCAGGAAAACGGCGATAACCGGATTCACATACGCGTACGTGGAAACCTTCGATGGCGAGACCTCTTTTAGAAGCCAGATATAACACGTAAAACCGATCAGCGATCCGAAAATAACCAAGTATCCAAACGCCAACAAAGAGTGGAGCGATATGGCATCCGTGTTCCATTGCTTCAACTCGCCGAAGAATAACCCGAGTATGATCAGTAAACCCCCTCCGCCCAGGCTTTGCATGCCGGTGGCGAGAAGTTGTGACGTGGAAAGTTTATGCATGCGCGCATACAGCGATCCTGCCGACCACGCGATGGCGGCGAAGATCAAAACAAGTAAACCTAATGTGTCAATTTTTCCGCCGCCGATGATCTTTTCCGGTCCGACCAGGATGCCGAGGCCTATGAAACCTAAAATCAGACTGACCGTTTCGCGCTTGTCCGGACGAATGCGGTCGCCGGAAATCCAATTCATTACGACCATCCATATCGGGATGGAAGCGACGATAAGCGCTGCGAGGCCCGACGGCACGTGCTGTTCAGCCCACGTCACGCCGCCGTTGCCTCCGAGCAGCAGCAGTCCTCCGATAATGATCGCCGGCTTCCAGTCTTTCCAGTTCGGCTTCGCTTCGCCGCGCGCGCGCACGAAAACGTATAAGATCGCACCGGCTATCAGATGCCGAAGGCCCGCCATGAAAAACGGCGGGATCGTTTCGATCGCAAATTTAATGAACAAAAACGTCGAGCCCCATAAAAGATAAATGGACGCGAACGCAAGCGTAATTTTGAATCTTCGTGAACCAGGCTGAGCGGGTGAATGACTCATTGCCGTCTTTCGTTTTTTAAAACCTACGATAGTACCTCAAACTTGTTTGATAGTCAAGCACCGCTTTATGAGAAAAGACAGGCAGACCAATTCTTAACAGAATTTATTTCAGTAATAAAGCAAAAACCACCCGATTCTTGCGGAAATGAAAAAACCTGTAAGGTTTTTGAAACCTTACAGGTTTGGAAATCGCATCCTTCTTAGAAAAACTACTTCTTATCCATTCCGCCTTGCGGAGCCGGCATCAGCCCCAGTTGTATCATCATTCCAATATTGTCACCATAGCCCCATCTCTCTTGCATCTTTCCATCCTTAAAAAGGATGATATCAATTAAGCCCCACTGCGCAGTTTTGTTCGTCGCAGCCACGGCACCCATCATGCCTTTATTCGTGCCTTTATAGGTTACGCGGGCAATGATCTTATCCCCGTCGGCCATGAGGTCGTCCACGGTAACACTCAGGTCAGGGAAAGATTTGAAAAACTGCCGGAACTCTTCTTTGATCCCCTCGACCCCGGGTTTCGATCCAGGCATTGCCTGGTGATTCATTGCGTCCTTCGCAATGAATTGATCCGCCGCATCCGCATTGTGCTTATTGACCACTTCCTCGAAAAATTTTTTCACTGTGGCTTTGTTTGCATCGGCTTTATTCATTTGGCCGTAGCCGAAAGACGCACAGACAAACAATGCCAATACCGCAACGAAAATCCTGACAGAAGCTTTCATAACTTCCTCCTCAATTTAGATTGATTGGCTATTCATATTTAGACCATGAAAATCTAAAGATTCATGTATTGATAAGCAAATCCTTTTAAAATATAAGAATCTTTGAAAAATGTCAGCGGGTGGTTGTTGACTTTATAAAAAAAATTCCTTTAGATTAAGCGTCTTCCGACGTCAGACGCTGACCTTGGTTTTTCTTCCTTCCATGCTATTTGTCAAAAGTCATAATTTCAATCATTGATTTTTTCAGAAGGGTCTTCACATGAAAAATCAAAAATCAAAAAAAGATAAACACGCTATTACGCGCCGCGGATTTATCAAAGGTTTTGGTATGACCTCCATCGGCATCGCGGCGGGCAGCGGAGGATTGCTGGGTGCGCTGCAGAATTCGTGCGCCGCGGCGGGCGAACCGCAGATTTTGGGACCCCATGCCGCGGAAATTACGCTGCGCATTAACGGAAAACAACTTCAAGTCAGCGTCGAACCCCGGACCACTCTGGTAGAAGCCCTTCATGACCGACTGCAGCTTACCGGAACTAAAACCGGGTGCGATCGCGGTGCCTGCGGCTCCTGCACGGTGATCATGGACGGACGCGCAATTAATTCGTGTTTGACTTTAGCCGTAGATGCGATGGGTAAGGAAATTCAAACCGTCGAAGGGTTGGAAATGAACGGAAAACTGCATGCGATCCAGGAATCATTCATTGAGCATGATGCGCTGCAATGCGGTTTCTGCACTTCCGGCATGCTGATGAGCTGCAAACATCTTTTGGATCACAATCCGGATCCGACCCTTGACGACGTGAAATTAGCGACGAGCGGAAATCTCTGCCGCTGCGGAACCTATCCGAAAGTATTCGAGGCTGTAATGAAAATTACAAAAACATGAGCCGCGCGATCAGGATCGCTTTGTTATGTTGTTTCGGTTTCGCCTGCCGGTCGCGGGAAATGGTTTATCGCGCTCCCTATTTGGATTTGCGCATCATACAGGAACGATACGTTGCGACGCAGAAAACGGTTCATCTGGTGTTTTATGTAAACAAGAATGAAATACACGAAGTGGAAGGCGTTATCAAATCCGCTAACCAGAAGGACGGCCTTTTGTTCGAGTACTTTAACAGTGAAACGCATCAATTAATGCAGGCTGTAATTCCGGTTCAAAATATTTATGAAATCTCCGTGCTGGAAACGAATTATCAAAAGAATAAGACCATCGGACAAACGATAGCGATCGCCTTTGGATTGGCTTTTATTGTGATTATTTCGATTCAATGAAAAAAACAGGTTATTCTGAAATAAAAAGGAATTGAAGCGAACTATGGAAAAAATCAATCTTACAAGGTGGTGCGTTCTGGTTTTCCTCTGTTTACTTGCATGTTCGCCGAAAGAGACGGTGAAAGAGACTGATGACCCGCCTATCACGTACACCTTGCTGCGGAACGGTATCCTGGACGGACAGGACGTGCTGAATATTCGCTATCAAGACGAAGCGGGGGGAATCCAGGAAGTCAAAGGCTACCTTCGTTCCTCGGGTTACACAGAAACGGTTTTGATCTATACGTTCAATCAAAAAGCACACGCATACACCACGCAGGAGATCGCGATAAAGAATTTGAAAAAAATTTCAAGAGCCGGTGAATGACGTTCTGTAAATGACAGCGAATGGACCGGCAGTGATAAGTTAAAAGGAGCCCCTATGCCAAAAAATGTAAAACTGAACGTCGGCGTTGAGGATAATCTCAAGGAAATTTCAGTAGAGATCCCCGACAATGCGCCCAAGCCGTGGGACGGTGCGGATAAGCTGAATTTCATCGGCGGGAAAACGGCGCGCGTAGACGGAAAAGAAAAAACATCCGGCCGCGCAAAATATACGTTCGATATCCAATGGCCGGGCATGCTGTACGGAAAATTTTTGCGCTCTCCGCACCCGGCGGCGATCGTTAAGAAAATCGATACGTCGAAGGCCAAAAAATATCCCGGCGTGAAAGCGGTCATTCCCGTTCAGGAAAAATTGCCGATGCGCGTCCGGTTTGCCGGACAGGAAGTTGCGGCTGTTGCAGCTGAGACGAGGCACCAGGCGGAGGAAGCGCTGAAACTGATCGATGTGGAATATGAAAAAGTGCCTTTTGTCATCAACGTTGAAAAGGCCATGCGATCGAACGCGCCGATCGTCTTTGACACGAAGATGGAATCAGCAGAAAACTATCCCGGTGATATTCCTGACGAAGATATGTCCGCTTCTCAGAAAAGAAACTTACGCGGACCGAAAGTGAAAGGCAAATTAGCGGAAGTCGAAGGGGAATTGGCGAAATGCGATGCCGTGATCGAACAAACCTATAAAACGCAGGTGCAGACGCATTCTGCGATGGAAACGCACGGCGTGGTGGCAAAATGGGAGAGCGAAAGCGAGTTAACCGTGTGGGCTTCGACACAAGGCACGTTCAGCGTACGGGATGAATTGGCCAGCGTATTCAATATTTCCAAATCACACGTGCGTGTGCTTACGGAACATATGGGCGGAGGGTTCGGCGCAAAATTCGGCGCGGGCATTTTCGGCATCATGGCGGCGAAACTGGCGAAGCAAACGAACGCGCCGGTGAGTATGATGCTCGACCGCAAAGAAGAGCATCTCGCCGGCGGCAATCGCCCGAATTCAATACAGACCTTGAAAATCGGCGCGGGAAAAGGCGGAACGATCAAGGCGATCAAACTTATTTCGCACGGTTCGGCAGGCGTCGGTACCGGCGCCGGCACGGCAGGCCCTGTGCAAAATATGTACGGCGTCGAAAAAACATACACGGAAGAATACGACGTATTCATCAATGCAGGTGCCGGTGCGGCATTTCGCGCGCCCGGCCATCCGCAAGGCGTGTTCGCGCTAGAACAGGCGGTCGACGAGCTTGCGTATAAATTAAATATGGATCCGTTGGAATTTCGCAAAATAAATCTGAAGAACGATGAGATCCGTCAGACCGAATACGCCATCGGCGCCAAAAAAATCGGCTGGGAAATACGAAACCCCAAAGCCGGCGGGGACAAGGGTCCGATCAAACGCGGTATGGGTATGGCGAATGCGCTTTGGTATTATTTTTACGGAACGGGATTTCAAGCTTCGATTCAAGTCAACAGCGACGGATCCGTCGAATTGACGAACGGTGTGCAGGATATCGGCACAGGCATTCGAACGGCGATCGCGATGGTTGCGGCGGAAGAACTCGGACTCAAGCCGTCGGATATTTCCACTAAGATCGGCGATACGAATTTCGGCCTCGGTCCCGCCAGCGGCGGCAGTCAAACAACCGGCGGTCTCACACCGGCGGTACGAAATGCCGCGTATTTGGTCAAATTGAAAATGTTTGGAATTGCCGCACCGATTTTGAAAGTCAAAGAAGAGGAATTGAGTCTTGGCGATGGCAAAATTTTTGTTACAAGCGATCCGGCTAAAAACCTCACGTGGAAACAAGTGGCTTCGAAGATTTCGGGCGATAAATTTACAGTCATCGGCGAGCGTGTCAAGGATCATTTGTCCGTCGCGCCGCCGTTCATTCGCGGTGTTCAATTTGCCGAAGTGGAAGTCGATACGGAAACGGGCGTGATCAGAGTCGACCGCGTGGTTGCCGTTCACGATTGCGGACGGCCGATGAACCGCCTGACGCTGGAAAGTCAGATCAACGGTGGAATTATTCAGGGACTCAGTTACGCCTTATTCGAGAATCGTTTGCTCGACCGCAATACCGGCGTGATGGTCAATGCAAATCTGGAACAATACAAAATTGCCGGAGCGATGGATATTCCTGAAATCGAATCGGTCATTATTGACGTCAACCGCGGTGTGTCGAGCACCGGAGCCATGGGCATCGGCGAACCGGCGACGGTTCCGACCGCGGCCGCGATCGCGAACGCCGTCTACCACGCGATCGGAGTACGTATCCGTGAATTACCGATGACCCCGGCGGTTGTCTTGAAAGCATTGAAAGGATAGGATGCCACTAAGGCACAAAGACACTAAGATTACAAATGCAAAAAACATTTACCAGGTTGTCTCCTGAGCTGGAATTATTAGGTAAGCATATAGTCAATGCAGCTTTTAAGATACATAGTGAATTGGGACCCGGATTATTAGAAAAGATCTATGAAGTCTGCCTCACTCATGAATTGAGCAAAATCGGATTGAGAAGTATCTAGGCAAGTTGAAATTCCGATTGTCTATGATGGAATTTCTTTTGAAGAGGGCCTGAGAATGGATTTGTTAGTGGAGGACAAAGTAATTTGTGAAATCAAAGCTGTGGATCAAATGAATCCGCTGTGGCAGGCACAAATATTAAGTCACTTAAAATTGACAAAATTACGGTTGGGCTACCTGATTAATTTCAACGTACCGTTAATAAAACAGGGTATTAAAAGATTCGTTATCTAAAACTTTGTTCCTTTGTGCCTTTGTGGCGAGTATTTTAGTAAAGGGTGTAATATGAATAAATTCGAATATGCGGTGCCGCAGAAAGTCGCGGACGTTTTCACGCTGTTAAAAGCAAATAATTCCATGATCAAAGCGGGCGGAATTGATGTGCTCGATCTCATGAAAGAATCGCTGATCGAGCCGACGCGGCTGGTCACTATCCGCGACCTGAAGGAATTAAATTTCATTAGGGAAGATTCCGGCGGCGCGGTGATCGGGGCAGCGACGACGTTAGCCGAATTGGCTGAAAACAAATGGATCAACGGGCAATTCCGGGCTTTGGCTCAGGCAGCCGTGGGAGCGGCGACGCCGCAAATCCGAAACGCCGCTACCGTCGGCGGAAATTTGTGCCAGCGGCCGCGGTGCTGGTATTTTCGCAGCCATGATTTTCCCTGTACGCGCAAAGGCGGCAGCCAGTGCTTTGCCTTGGACGGTGAAAATCAATACCACGCGATATTCGGAAATCAGGACGGGTGCGTGATCGTTCATCCCTCCGCAACCGCCGTGGCGCTGATGGCGCTCGGGGCAAAACTGAAAATCGTTTCGGAAAAATCTGCCCGCGAGATCTCCATCGAGGATTTTTTTATTGCTCCGGCGAAAGATATTACGAAGGAAAATATTCTCAAAAATGACGAGTTGATTTCGGAAATCATCGTTCCGAAGCCGGCCAAGGGCTCCGTCAATTATTATTATAAGCAGAAGGAAAAGCAATCGTTCGATTGGCCGATCGCTGAAGTCGCGGTGAATTTGACCCTGGACGGAAAAAATTGTTCGGATGCGAGAATTGTTCTCGGCGCCGCGGCGCCGGTACCGTGGCGTATTCCCAAAGCAGAAAATATGTTGAAAAACCAAACGATCACGAAAGACCTTGCCCGCAAAGCCTCCGAAGAAGCCATGAAGGACGCCGCGCCTCTTTCACAAAATGGTTATAAAGTTGATGTGTTCATGGCGGTCATTACAAGGACGATCTGCTGGGCGGCCGGAATTGACCCGTTCAAATAAAACGCATTGCCACCAAGACACAAAGGCTCTAAGTTTCACTAAGTTCTTTATAGTTCTTTATTAGGCCGTAAAAAATATTCTTTGTGTAACTTTGCACCTTCGTGCCGTTGTGGCGGAAAGAAATTTATGGAAAAAAAATCGCAGTGCCGTTTTTTACGGACAAAAACTTCGTATACTCCGGACGCCGACCATCTGGAATCCCGGCGCAGCGGCGAATCGGCTACGGCTCAATATTGGTGCTTGTGCACGATGATGACCGCCGGACCCGATAATGATATGGCTGCTCCGGAAGTGTGCCAAACCCATCGCCCTTGTTATCACGAAATTGAATTGCCGGTTTGAAATTTCAAATATAGATAACTTCGCCGACGTCCGGTGTCCTCAATTCGCCGTTAATTTTCTTCTCCGCTTCGATCCGCTTCAGCCAGGTCAACGGCTCACCGAGTGGTTCATCCGCCAAATCAAATGTTCCGTAATGTATGGGAATTAAGACTCTTCCCTTCAAATCGTGAAAGGCTTTTACCGCCTCTTCCGGATTCAAATGGTTCTGTTGCATCATGTACGGCGGCTTGTACGCGGCGATAGGTAAGAGACAATAATCGATGGGTGAGAATAATCCGGCTATTTCAACAAAATGGTTCGCGTAGCCGGTATCTCCCGCGAAAAAAATTCGCCGGCCGTTCCATTCGATCAAAAAACTGCCCCACAACATTTTATTACGATCCCAAAGCGAACGCTGATTCCAATGCTGGGCCGGTAAAAAATAAATTCGAAACGATTCGTCCACATTAAATTCCTGGTACCAGCCGGCTTCTTGCGGCATCACATATTTATTGAGGTCTTCGATGACCTTACCCATTCTAAGTCCCGTCAGTGCTTTCATCCTTTTATTCGACCACTGCCCGGTCGTTTCGGAATCCAGATGATCGAAGTGGCCGTGGGAAATCAGCAGATAGTCGACGATTCTTAGGTCTCCAATCGCCAGGGGAAGAGACGCATACCGTTGTTGAAAAGGCGGGGCCGTCAAACACGGATCGGTTAAGAGCCATTTATTCTGAATATGAAAAAGAAATGCCGCATGACCGAGCCAGATAATGCAGTCGCCGCGAATGGCCGACAGATCTTGAACCGGCACCGTCAGGAGACGGAACCCGTCGTTCTTCTTTTCTCGTTTCTGCGGATTCCCGGATAGAAACCATTTGATAACCGTTCCAAAGGGAATGAGCGCCGCTTCAGGGTCTTCATTGACAAATTGGTCGTCGACTAACTTGTTTCCGGCATAGTTTTCTTTGAAGGTATTTAAAGATGCGTTTTTGAGATATTGGATTTTTTCTTCTCCGCCGGGCGCCGCGGAACTAAAACGTTTCATCAGCAAGAGCGAAGCGCTTTCCAGTCCGACCAGTTGTAAAAATTTTCTGCGCGTCGTGGGCATGGTTATTTTTTAAAATATTTTTTATACGTAAACAGCGCTAAATAATTTATCAGCGTCACCGAGCCGGCAATGAGGCACCAAAACGATCCGATTAAGAAAGTCACGGAAAATTCACCTTTCCACATACCGCTGCGCTTTCGAAAATGAAAAAATTCTTCCGCAATATACGCATAGTCGATAACGGTGAACACGGCAAAAATCAGGAATGCCGCCAAAAAGAAAATGCCTCGCGCGCGTTTCAGATCCGCTATGTTCGACAAAACCAATAATACCGCAAAAAAACACGGAGTGGCAAACGCTAAGATCGAGTCCAACGTATGGTAATCGTACATAACGGAATCCACGCTGTCCGTAGATTCGAGTACATTAATCGTACGATAGGATAAATAAGAAAGCACGGCAATCATGATCGCTGCCGAACTTAGAAAGACTTTATCCGGCGTGTTTAATTTGGAGAGCATACCGTTACTCTAAAAATAGAAAAGGCAGAGTTCATAGCTCCGCCTTTTAAAATCGATCGCGTATTCGAAAAATTATTTTTTTTGCTCGCAGCAGCTGGTTCCCGCATCTGCCGTCGTCTTGCTCGTGGCACAACATTCGGATTTTTTAGCTTGGCTTTCCTGCGCAGCCGCGTTTGCTGCTTTAACGTTGTTGGCATATACCCAACTGCCGACACTCAATAGAATAGCCATACCGATGAGGATCAGATTCCTTTTCATATTTGATTCCTTTTTGAATGTAATTGAACTCTTTGAAGTTAAACAAAGAAGGTTTGTCTTTCAAGTGTTTTATGAAAAAATATTTGTTTTTCGGGGGCGCAAAGACGCGAAGGCACGAAGTTTCACGGAGAATTCTTTATGGCTTAACAAGAAATCAGAACTTGGTGGGCTTTGAGTCTTTGTGTCTTCGTGGCAGAATGAATGATCCGCTTTTTAGCCACAAAGGCACCAAGGCACAAATTTTTTTATGTTTTGGCCGGCAATTATGTAACTTGGTGAACCTTTGAGTCTTTGTGTCTTCGTGGCAAGTATTCAACCATTTAATGAGTATTTTTGCAACACCTGACAGAAAAAACTGATATTTGTTTAACGTCGAAT
>CAZLWA010000015.1:0-34200 GCA_964563165.1 uncultured Bacteroidota bacterium
GTCATAAGCAGAACTCCAATTGCTAATATAATCCAACTGAAAAAACTTCTATCCTTCATTTAATTATTTTCTCGCGCGATACTAATTTGTCAGGGGTGGGCCGGTCTTTATTAATTTGTCCGAACCGCGTTGCACCTAACGTTTTGCAGCTACCCGAAGGGCGGGATTTTTACCACAAAACTTGATTTGAAAAACTAATGATTGATTAACCAAAAAACTGTCTTTGGAACAGGAAAACCCGCCTTGTGGGTAGGTGCTGTTATGCGTTCGCCTTATAGTCCGTATCATTCTAAATCCCGGTCGAATTGTTCCATAAAACGAATCTTACCTTCTTTGTTTAGTAACCATACTTGTTGATATTTTACTCTATGCTTAACATTGTCTTTGTCCATATATTCGTCACCTGCCCACACTAGCACCCAATCATCACCTTTGTCCGCACTTTTAACAGACATCACAGGGTCAATGAACTTAAATTTCGCAGAGTAGGCCATCGGATAAGGATAATCCACATCTTTCAGTCCAAAGTCTTTTTCACTTGAGTTAATTGTGTCGGGAGAGGCTTTGGTAGATTGTGCATTGCAATAAGAGAAAGCAAACAAGAAGATTGTCAAAGAGATAAATTTCAGTTTCATTTTTTAAAATATTAGTGAGTTAATTTGGGTGTTGCTCAAAGGTGACGCATAACGGAGCAGTGCACACGCGGTCCCGCCGCGGCGGGATCGGCGGCGAAAGCCGCCGTCATCGTTCTTTATCTTCGTATTTCCAAACACAGCGGCTGAGCCGCCCCGACAGGTCGGGGCAGGCTCCCGTGTGAATAATGTTATGCGATGTCCGCGTTAATTGGTAGCTTCGATATCTTCTAAGAGCACTCCTTTGCCATCGCGAAGATGTTTTCGCGCCGAGGCAATTCTCTTGAGAAACTTTGGATCATTTTCAATCCGATAGTCAAACCATTCGTCTTCATTTTCAAACCCAATAAGAATCCCAGCCGGTTTTCCGTGACGCAAGATAACTACCTCCTCCTTTTCTGCAACGTGTAGATACTCAGACAAATGATCTTTGACCTCTGATAACGCTACTGTGTTTCGCCGAATTCTTCGAGCCATAGAAAAGCCTTTCTTTTTGAAACGATTGCTAAAATGTGAACCGTCGATTGAACAACGTCATAAAACACTCGAAAGTCATCTACTCGAAGCCGAAACTGTGGTTTCGACAATCCGCGGAGTCGCTTGATGCGGCTTTTGCTCGTTTTAGTAGGATGATAACGAAGGTGAGTTTTAATAGCCTGTTTGATTGTTGAACGATCACGAGCATCAAGCGACCTAAAATCGTCGGCGGCCTCTGGCGCGAATATAATATAGTGTTTCATTCTGGCCAGAATATAGCCATATATTGTTTCTTTGTCAATTAGAACTTACCAACGGGGATATCGCATAACACCACGTACGCGCATTGCATACATCCGTCCAAAATTAATTGGTATCCGCTTGGCGTATACATAATAGAGTAAATTTCAATCCGTCGCGGATGGCATAGCATCATGGGATTTGATTCTAAGAAAAGATGGAAACTACGACACTCGTGATAGATATTCAAAGCTAAGGACATGGATATTTTAAATCAAGAAAAATTCGCGAACAGCCAACCGTCCCGTCCTTTTCAGCCTGAGCCTGATGCGCCTTTCAGCCACAGGCTGATGGGGCACCCAGAGGCTGACGGGGCACCCAGAGGCTGACAGGTCTGGCGCAGGACGCCCTTTCCTTCGCAAGGCTCAGGACAAGCTCTCAGGAGGAGGGGATTCAATCTATTTCAACGTACTAAAGTCAACCACAATCCCGAGCCATTGCTCTAATAATAATTTCACGTCATTTTGCATCGAAGAATCCATATTCCTGATCCGCGCCTTCTCATGGCCTTTACCTGGCAATATGAATGATCTCGAATTTACCAGGGCCGACGGAATGACCCGCTCCGCGCTCCACGTATCGGTTGCGCCGTAAATGTAGATCATGTTATTACCTTTTTCTCTCAGCCATTTTGCCGCTTTTTCATTGTAGGTGTTGCTGTAAGTTACTACCCCTGCTTCTTTCGGCGGAAAAGACGCGAGAGGATTGGCGGAAAAATGTTTGATGTATTTTTTGAACGGCTCGATGTTGTACCCGTAATAACCCATCTGCGTTGCCGCCTGGTAATAATGAGGCGCATATTTTTTCAGCGAACTATCGCCGAAAAGCTTGATGCCTGAAATGCGCAGCAGATAATTGAGACAGGAATCCAAAGACTGATTTACGGGAATCTCACCGCAATCTGCTCCCGACTGCCAGAAGGCAAATGAAAATTCCAAAACCGCCATCTCATAAGCCTTGCCGATGGAATTATCCAAATAGCGGAATGTTTCGCCGGCGCCTTTTGCATACCACGTTATTTTTTCCAACGCTTTGTCCTCATTTTGCAGTAAGTATTCCTGCAATTTAAAGATCTTTTTTCTGCATTCGACCGGGCCCACGGTATCCAAAAAGGCATAAATGCGTTTGTCTTCGATACTATAATTGAACGGGGCGACGTATGGCACGGACACGTCCACATCATTAGGATAAAAATATTTGTATGCGATCGTCGTCTGGCCGCCCTTGCTGATGCCCGTACTGATCCACTTGCTTTTATATATCGTCTTGAACAGCTGCCGGATATAATGCAGATCCGCCGTTACCTGTTCGAGCGTGAGATAATTCCGTTGCAAGGAATCGGGCGCGGACTCTTCAAAAAAACGGTGTTCGATATTAAGATAATTGGCGTCCAATGCGGATTCCAATTCGTTCTTTTCAAAATTAAGTTCATACCCCTGCGTATTCATTACCGCGGGCCGGTCGAAACCGTGGTGCGTCAGCACCACCCTCTGAAAAAAATATCCTTTACTCTCATCGCGGTGATCCAGCAGCTGTTTGATGCGCAGCATGTAGCGCAGGTGCGGTTCACCCGCGCCGGATATTCTTGTGAACGCGACGTTCGGCAGTTCGAACAACGCCGCCTCTAGTTTTTTTTCATCCGTGCCGGCCGGCTGCAGAAAAGATTGAATCAGCAGGCAGATCGCACTCATAAAAATCATATTACTCTCCGGTATTGAATTCGCAACTTCAACTTAACTTCAAGCATGGTGCACTTATTTCACGGTCGGGTAAATCTAATTCGCCGACTTCTGGCGAAAAACATACATAAATGAAGTGATGTTCGCGCTGACGTACTGAAATGCACTTGTGTACTCCCATCCACGCTCGCCCAAATAATTGAAAGCAACAACCAGGTTATCGAAAACGACATCCTTGCCGTCTTTAGTTCTCAGTAAATCACTTTCTTTGGATCCTGACTTGGGTATAAAAACCGATACTTTACGGTCCACTCCGCCAAAGACCGTCCCGATAAAGATGTAGCGGTATTTGTCAACTTTGACTCCCTTAGGAGGCTCGAGCCCGGCAAAGTCCTGAGCAAATATTCTTCCGGTCATTGAGAACACGAACAGCAACAACAGAAACCTAATAGCTTTCATGACTTTCCCCTTAATTATTTATTGATCTGTTTTTTCCGGATGAGCGAGTACAAAGAAAGAGCGCGTGATAATGCGGATGTTCATGGTCATGCCTTTCTTTGATGGGGTAAATTTGAAAAGGACAACCGCTGAGATATTAAAAGAAGTTTACGAAACTCCGCTGCATAAGTCAAATGAAGGATCGCATCCAGTTTGATCGGCTGCGGAGGCGAAAAACCGCTTGCGTTTCGGCGGCGATAATCCTATTTTTTGAAAATTTTCGGAAAAACCAGCCTTGGCAGGGCAGGCGGGAAACGAGACAAAGGGAATTATGTTCAAATTCATCAAACATCTTTTGTTTTTTGTCATTATCCTTTTAGGCCTCCTGTTCGTTTTATCTAAGACCTACGACAGTGAAACCCGCATAGAGATCAATGCGCCGCAGGAAAAAGTTTTTGCGCACGCGCAAAAGTTATCGGAATGGAATACGGCGGCGGCGGCGGGCGGGATCGCGTACAACGGTTTTCATCTGGCGGAATATAATATTCCGGGCCTGAATGTGGACAGCCTGATCTCCAATGTGAGCGGCCTGGCCAAATTTCTTAACATTACCTGCGAATCGGTAAAAGTGCAGCCGCCCGGGTTGATCGTTTTCCGGATCCACGGCGGCCCGAAAAACGGAGTGGAGCCGGAAGTTCTCGTAGACAAAATGGACGAGAAAAGAACCAGAGTGACATTAAAAGAGCAGTTTCGATTTGAAAGTTTCTTCGGAAGCCTGGACGCGCTGCTTGCCAAATACGGCTCGGGAAAATCGAATGAAGAGAATCTGGAACGGTTAAAGAAAATATGTGAGAATAATTAGCCACAAAGACACGAAAACACGAAGTTTTTAATTCTCCAAGTCTGAGACCTCTGTGTCCTCTGTGGCAAGAATTTTATTGTCGATAAATCGAACTAGAGAAGAGCCTTAATTGTTTCAAACTTTGTGTCTTTGTGCCTTCGTGGCAAGGTCTTATGCTGGAATATTTTAATACAACTGCATCGCGGCTGAGCATTGGCGGGATCGATTTTGAAAAGATTCTGAATGAATTTCACTCGCCTTTGTACGTCTACGATGCGGACATCATCCGGAAGAAATTTGAAACACTTCGCTCCGCCATGCCCGCTCATGTGGACATTTTCTACGCCGTCAAGAGTAATCCGAATTTAGCGGTCCTTAAATTTATTTCGGAACTCGGCGCCGGTTTCGACGTGGCTTCCATCGGAGAGCTTGCGGCGCTTCAAAAATTGCAAATACCCGGATCGAAGATCGTTTTTACCGGGCCCGGAAAATCCGACGAGGAGATCGAACACGCCATCGGGTACGGCATTTATTCTTTTAATTGCGAATCGGAAAACGAGATCCATCGGCTGGACTCCGCCGCCGGGAAAGTTGACGGAAAAATAAGGATCGGAATGCGGATCAATACGGAATATGCGATACAGGAAACGACTCCCATCATCGGCGGCTCGCAGGCGAAAAAATTCGGAATCGACGAGCATAAAGTATTAGGCGTACTCGAGCGGATCAAAAGTCTCCGGCATATCTATGTCGCCGGTATCCATGTATTCAACGCCACTCAGGTACTGGATTATCGGGAAATTGCCGCGAATACTAAAAATATTTTAGAACTCGCGGCGCACATTTCTGAAAAAGCCGGTTTGCGTCTGGAATATATAGATGTCGGCGGCGGGCTCGGAATTCCTTATGCGGCAGATGAAAAGGAATTGGATATCCAGGCGTTGGGCGAAGAATTCTTAAATTGCCACCATGAATTTTCCAAGCAAAAGCGTTTACCGGACATCCGCTGGATCCTGGAACCGGGAAGGTATGTGTCGGGCGAGTGCGGAGTTTTTTTAACGAAAGTCGTGGATGTGAAGGAATCACGCGGCATCCATTTTGTCATCACGGATGCAGGGATCAATCAATTTCTTCGCCCGGCGCTGATCGGCCAGAATCATCCGGTATGCGTGGCCAATAAATTAAATGTACCTCCGGTGAAAATATACCGTATCGAGGGGCCGCTCTGCACGAGTCTCGACTGCCTTGCGCGGGACGTGCATTTGCCGGAAGTGGAGCCCGGCGACACGATCGGCTTTTTCAATGCCGGTGCGTACGGGTTCACGGAATCCATGCCGTTTTTTTTGAGCCACCCGGTTCCAGCGGAAGTAATGGTAAAAGATAAAAAAGCTTTCCTGATTCGCAAGCGCATGGAGCCGGACGACTACATCAATAATTGTATCATTGAGGGAGGGTAAGCGGAAACTGAATTTTTATGTTTACGGCGGTTTGGTGCAGCCGGGCAGCAATGAAACATGATCAAGAACTTAACAAGTGAATATTAATAAAAAGGAAACGCAATATGGCCGAAGAAAAAAAAATTCAGGAGATCCAAATCAATTTTCCGCCGGAAAAACAAGGAGGCGTGTATGCCAATAATATGGTCGTCGCCCATTCGAAAGAAGAGTTCATTCTCGATTTTATGCTCGTCACTCCGCCGAACGGCGTCGTGAATTCACGCGTGATCATGAGCCCCGGACATGTCAAGCGTGTGATCGCCGCGCTCGTTCAGAACATGCATCATTATGAAGAGCAGTTCGGCAAGATCGAAGAAGCCAGCGAACCGAAGAACCCGTTCGGGTTTAAGGCGTAATAGCGAATGACGAATGACGAATGACGAATGACGAATGAC
The DNA here is from genome assembly GCA_964563165.1 of uncultured Bacteroidota bacterium. Classification (GTDB taxonomy): domain Bacteria; phylum CLD3; class CLD3; order SB21; family SB21; genus CAZLWA01. The sequence goes on from CAZLWA010000015.1 coordinate 6,259, forward strand.
GAATGACGAATGACGAATGACGAATGACGAATGACGAATGAATTGCTGATCGCTGAGAGCTGGCTGACAACTTGACGTGGAGTGTTCCCCCTTGAAAAGGGGGCCAGGGGGATTACTTGAAGATTCTGAACAACAAAAGACCCTAGGATAGAGCAAGAACTTTCGCAAATTGAAAATAATTCCACAGTCGGGAAATATTATAAGTTGAACTCTATTACAAATAGAAATTGTACGCTTTGGTAGAAATCCCCCTAACCCCCTTTTCAAGGGGGAATGAGAGGCCATACCGTGAAAGAAAATTGCTAATTCTACAGGCCAAAGCCAAGAACTAAGGGCCAAAAGCCACAGGCTAATTGCTGATCGCTGAAAGCTGAAAGCTCACTGACAACTGACAACTGATAACTGACAACTAACAATGCCCCGAATAAAAATCATCGACATCCATATTCATATCCAGCCGTGGTGGCAGCTGAAGCCGGCCGTTCTTGAGCGCATGGCGAAAGGTAAAGAGGATTTCGATGCGCTGCTTGATATTATGAAAAATCCCGCGAAACTCATTGCTCTGATGGACCAAGCGGACATCGAAAAAGTCGGATTGATTAATTATGTGTCTCCCGATCTGATGGGCTTTGACGACAGTTCGAATGATTTCTCGGCCAATTATCAAAAATATGCGCCGGACCGGTTCATCGCGTACGGTTCGGTCCATCCGCGATTTACCAAAGATGCGGACGCGGATATCCACCGATTGATCCAGGATCTTGGCATTCGCGCGATCAAAATCCATCCGCCGCACCAATTGTATTATCCGAACGACTATCTGAACGGCATGAAAAATTTGGAGATCATCTACCGCCGTTGTGAAGAATGGAAGATCCCGGTGATGATCCACACCGGCACGTCGTTCTTTGCCGGGGCGCGCATCAAATACGGCGATCCGATTCATGTCGACGATGTCGCCGTGGATTTTCCGGATCTGAAGATCATCATGGCGCACGGCGGGAGGCCGCTGTGGATGGAGACGGCATTTTATCTTGTGCGGCGGCATAAAAATGTATGTATGGATATTTCCTCCATCCCGCCGAAAAAGCTATTAACAGATTATTTTCCGCGCCTGGAAGAGATCGCGGATAAAGTTTATTTCGGGACCGACTGGCCGGGCCCGCAAGTGGACGATATGCGAAAAAATGCGGATGAATTTTTGTCGCTGCCCCTGAGCGATGAAACAAAGTTGAAAATTGTGCGTGAGAATGCAATGAAATTGTTTCCGTAATATGATTCATGTCGTGATCGGAAAAACGACCGGAACATCTACCTCCAATTTTACCTGGCACATCCTCACCTTAAATGGCTCAAAGACCATCAAAGTTCAGGCGTGGACTCATAATTTTGGACCCACGACCACAGGAGAGTCTTCTATTATTGTGTCAATTGAAGGAACGATAGGAAAACATTAAATTCCCAAAACCGCATTACTAGACGCCACCCTTTCTCCCTCCCGTTGCAAGGGGAGCGACGGGCGGGTGTATTTCCGAGATTACTCCATATCTTCATTTTTTTTCAATCCTGCGCAAAAAATCCTCATTTTGTCCCTTTTTTCACAAAAAAAAGTTTGACAATTCATTTTCTTTTCAATATATTTCGTTGCCTTTTTTGAAAATGGGCTATGTTCTCTTAAAAATTGAATTTAAGCCTGTTGAGAGGCTGGTTTGCAAAGCGGAAAAAAAACTTCGAATAAATATATCACACTGCTGGTGATGTTCGATGCGAGCTCGGATCCGAAGAGTTATCGGGTCAAAACGAGCCGGTTGAAATTGTTTATAGGAGCCTTTGTTGTATCCGTTTTATTGTTCTTTGGCATATTGATTTATTACTACGCTTCCGCTTATAAGATATTTTATTACGACGATCTGCATAAGAAATACGATCAGCTGGCTGCGGACAATAAGCGCATCAAGCAGATCGAAAGGCAGTACCGGCAGGTGAAGCAGGAGAATGAGAAAATACGCCTCGTGTTCGGTATGCTCGGCGTGGTGCAAAGGGACTCTTCCGATACGGGAAAGAAATCGGCCATGAATTCCAAAAAAGAAGAAACCGAACTGCCGCTGCCGGCGGAGGACGACGGTTCCTTTTTATCGAAAAGCGCCGTGACCGGTATGGATCAGGAAACTAAATTCATCACGGCCGATTATCTCGTGTATGCGCGCATCGTGCCGTCGATCGTGCCGGTGAACAGCCGTTTCATTGCCCGCGGGTTTTCATCGAACAAGAAAGCCGGCGCGGTTCTGAAACACGATCATTTCGGCGTGGATATTGTAGCCGAAGAAGGTACTCCGGTAAAGGCGGCTGCCGACGGATGGGTGGTGCTGGCGGATTGGCTCACGAATTTTGGAAACACGGTTATCGTATACCACGGTTTCGGATACTTCACTGTTTATAAACATGTTCAATATTTGACCTGCAAAGAAAATACGTTTGTGAAGGGCGGCGAAATTATTGCTACGGTAGGCAAGACGGGGCTTATGACGACGGGTACGCATCTGCACTTTGAAGTGTGGAAAGACGGCGTGCCGCAGGATCCGGGGGAGTTGATGCCGTCGCTCCGGGAAGCGGTGGTCATCACACGCGCTGACAGTTTAAGGGATTAAGAAAAATAGAAGGAAAGAATATATGGCATTCGGGAATAAAGATCGCGCAGCGTCGGACAATCAGTCGGGAACGAATCTCAATTTGATTGGACGGGGAACGGTAATCGTAGGCGGCATCACCGCGTCGTCGAGCATTCGTATCGAAGGCGAGATCAAAGGCAAAGTGGTGTGTCATGACCTGGTGACCATCGGGTCGTCAGGCACGGTTGAAGGGGATGTCGATGCGAAAAATATTATCGTGGGCGGAAAAGTCATCGGCAATCTTTCGGCGCAGGATAAATTGGTTTTGGAAACCCGGTCGAGCGTCAACGGCGATGTGCGCGCACGGCGCCTGGTGATCGATGAAGGCGCCTTGTTCGAAGGACGGTGCGCGATGAAAGAGCCCAAAGACAAACAGCTGATTATTACGGAAAATCCGAATAAGGATTTAAGCGAATCGAAAGTTGCCAAAGGGTAGTTTTGAACCAGCAGGACCTCGAGAAGCAACGGGAAGAAGAAAGAAGTCAACTGATGCCGTTTTTGACGTGGGGTTGGCAATTTTCCCTGACGCTTGGGTTTTTGACATGGGGCGGCCACTGGCTGGATCAGAAATTAGAAACGAAGTTTTTATTTGTTCTTGCAGGAATTTTTATGGGCCTGTTCGGCGGGTTTTATAATCTGTATAGAATCGTTTCCCAACTCCCGAAAAAAAATAAAAAGTAATTCGACGTCGGCGACGTGAAGTCCCTTTGAGCGGCGCTGCAAGATGAGGAACGGATGGGTCAAAAATATTTCTTACTGACGGTGTGCGGAATTACCGTCGTTTTGCTGCTGATTTTCAACTCGTTTCTGACCAGCGGTCAGGAATTTGTCATCGTACTCAGCGCGTGCGGGCTGGCCCTGGTCAATGTGCTGTCGGGATACTATTTGGCGCGGTGGGCATTCGGCAAACCCATGAAAATCTTTTTGAATGTGGTCATGGGCGGCATGGGTATCCGTCTGGCGGTCATGGGGGCTGCGGTGTTCATTCTGATCCGCGTCCTTACGATGGATGTGAAATTATTCGTCGCGGCGTTCGGGATCTATTATTTGTTATTTCAAATGGTTGAAATTTATTTTATCAATCGCGGACTGCAATTAAAAAAGGTGATCAAATCCTAAGGAATTCGTACTTCATGCTGCACTATCTGGTCTTTCAGGAAGCGCATCGGGACACGGCTCATACGGCTGCGCAAACCGCTCCCGATAAAGTCGACATCGGCGGATCTATTATTCACCATGTCAGCAACGCCCGCGAAATTGAATTGCCGTTTATCGGCACGGTTCAGCTTCCGCATTTTGATCCCATTCATATCGGCGGCATGACCCTGGATCTTTCCCCGTCGAAACATGTCGTGATGATCTGGCTGGTGGCTTTAATGCTGATCGTTCTTTTTTCCGTCCTTGCGCGTCCGAAATTAATTCCCCGCGGCCTCTATAACTTCTTCGAAATGATCGTCGTTTTCATTCGCGAAGAGATTGTGCGCCCCAATTTCGGTAAAAAAACCGATAACTATATCCACTATTTCCTTACGTTATTTTTCTTCATCCTGTTCATGAATCTGTTCGGCCTCATTCCTTACGCGGCATCGGCAACCGGTAATCTGGCTGTCACCGCAACGCTGGCGCTGTGCACTTTTTTTATAACGCAATACACGGCCATCAAGGCGCAGGGGATCGGCGGGTTTCTCAAGCATCTCACTGGGGGAGTGCATTGGATGATGTGGCCGATCATGATCCCCGTGGAAGTCGTCGGTTTATTCACCAAACCCTTTGCGCTTACGATCCGTCTTTTTGCGAATATGATCGCCGGTCACATCGTTATTCTGTCCATGATCGGACTGATATTCGTTTTTAAATCGTACTACGTGGCGCCGGTGTCGATCGCGTTCTCGCTGTTTATTTATTTGATCGAGCTCTTCGTGGCGTTTGTACAGGCTTATATTTTTACGCTGCTATCCGCGCTTTTTATCGGGATGGGCCTGCAGCACGGGCACACGGAGCATCACGCGGAAGCATAGAAAAATTAATTTGACCTTTAACTCATTTACACATTAACGGAGGACTCCAAATGGAATCGATTGGTTTAGGTTATTTAGGGGCAGGCATTGGCGCAGGTTTAGCCGCGATTGGCGCGGGTATCGGTATCGGTAAATTAGCGGCGGCGGCTTTGGAAGGCAGCGCGCGTCAACCGGAATCGGCCGCGGATCTCAGAACGACCATGCTAATTGCCGCCGCCTTCGTCGAAGGAGTGGCGCTTTTTGCCGAAGTTATTTGTATTCTGATGGCTGTTAAGTAACCGGTCCTATTAACGTCTTTGGTCCCAAGCGATGGGGATAATCCCTGTCATCGCTTTTTGAGAAGCGTTTGGAGACTGGTTTCAAGTTTAATTAGGAAATTAGCATGAAGATAATGTGGATGTTGTGGCTGCTTTTCGGTGAAGGTGAACATAAAGGCGGGCTCCTTGAAATCGATCCGGGCCTGATTGTCTGGACTATTATTACTTTTTCCATTTTGCTGGTTATTTTGAGAATGATCGCCTGGGGACCGATCATCAAAATGCTCCAGGAGCGCGAAGGAAAAATCAAAAAATCGCTTGAAGAAGCCGAAAAGGCGAGAAGAGAAGCGGAAACGATGATCGCGAAAAACTCGGATATGATGGCTCAGGCGGAACGCGAATCGCAGGAATTGGTTCGCCGCGCAAAAGAAACGGCGGAAAAATTAAAAGGCGAGCTGACCGAGCAGGGTAAAACGGAAGCCGCGAAAATGATCGCAGCCGCTAAGAAGGAGATTGAAAACGAAAAAAATACGGCGATGAGCCAGTTGAAAAATGAAATCGCGGAGATGGCGGTCCAGGCCGCCGGAAAGGTTATCGGCGCCGCTCTCGATGCGGACCGGCATAAAAAAATAGTCGACGATTTTATTAAACAAATGCCCGGCCGGAATTAACGGTGCGACGTGAAGGAACGATATGAGAGATAAGAAAACACCGCGCCGCTACGCGAAAGCCTTGCTGATGCGGGCATCGGAAAAAAACAGCGTGGAACAGGTGTTTGAAAATTTAAGCATGATCCAAGCCGTGATAGAACGATCGGCCGAATTCAGAAACTTTCTGACCAATCCGATCATCAAAGAAACCGAAAAACAAAGTGTGTTTCAGGCGTTGCTTAAAAATAAGATCAGCCCTGAAGTTTTGGAATTTTTGAATATGCTGTGCCGCAAAGGCCGCGAGAATTATTTGCCGGATATGATCGAGATGTTCATGGAAATGCGCCGGGACGGACTGGGTGTGATCCAGGCGGAAGTGGTATCGGTCATGGATTTGAATCCGAAACAAATCGATGATCTCACCGATAAATTGAAAACACTGACCGGTAAGACGCCGGAATTGCGTTTTCGTAAAGATCCGAATTTGATCGGCGGGTTTTTAGTGAAATACGGAGATAAGGTCATAGATGGTTCGGTGAAAAGGCAATTGGAGAGATTGCGGGAGCAATTTGCAGATCGAGGAATGAATTAATTTTACCACGAAGGCACGAAGACGCGGAGAAAAATTTACAAGCATTATGAACTCGGTGTTCTCAGTGGTGAATAAAATCAAAAATTATTTAAATAAATCATAGAACACTATTAGAGGAATGAAGTTATGCCAGTTTCAGTGAGACCGGATGAGGTTTCAAGCATTTTGAAACAACAGCTTTCGCAATTTGAAAGAGAAATTGACACGTACGAAACCGGGGTCGTGCTTCAGGTCGGCGACGGTATTGCCCGCGTATACGGGCTGACCAATGCAATGTCGAGCGAACTCGTCGAATTTCCTAACGACGTCATCGGCATGGTGCTGAACCTCGAAGAAGACAACGTCGGAGTTATTCTTTTTGGCGAAACGCACAAGATCAAGGAGGGCGATATTGTCAAACGCACGGGGAAAATTGCCGAAGTGCCGGTGGGAGAGGAATTGCTCGGGCGTGTCGTCAATGCGCTGGGACAGCCTATTGACGGCAAAGGGCCGACCAAGACGAAGGCCACTTCCCGGATCGAACGTAAAGCGCTCGGCGTGATCGAGCGCCAATCCGTGAAAGAGCCCTTGGCAACGGGTATCAAAGCAATTGACGCGATGATCCCGATCGGCCGCGGTCAGCGCGAACTGATTATCGGCGACCGTCAAACGGGAAAAACCGCTGTCGCGGTGGATACGATCATAAACCAAAAAGGTAAAGATGTGTACTGTATTTACGTAGGTATCGGTCAGAAAGAATCTACGATTGCAAAAGTGGTAAGAATTTTGGAAGAAGCGGGCGCCATGGCGTTTACGATTGTCGTTTCTTCGGCGGCTTCCGACCCCGCGCCGCTGCAATTCATCGCGCCCTATTCCGGCGCCGCGATGGGCGAATTCTTCCGCGACAGCGGCCGGCACGCGCTCTGCGTATACGATGATTTGTCCAAACACGCCGTCGCTTACCGTCAGGTTTCGCTCCTGCTACGCCGTCCGCCGGGACGCGAAGCGTATCCGGGCGATGTGTTTTATCTGCATTCCCGCTTACTGGAACGCGCCGCCAAATTGAGCAACGAACTCGGCGGCGGTTCGCTGACCGCTCTGCCGATCATTGAAACGCAGGCGGGGGACGTATCCGCGTATATTCCGACTAATGTGATCTCCATTACCGACGGCCAGATCTTTTTGGAATCGAACTTATTTTATTCCGGCGTGCGTCCGGCCATCAACGTGGGCATTTCGGTTTCGCGCGTCGGCGGCAATGCGCAAATCAAAGCGATGAAGCAAGTCGCAGGGCGGCTGCGCCTGGATCTGGCTCAGTACCGTAATCTGGAAGCGTTTGCGAAATTCGGTTCCGACCTGGATAAAGCGACGCAGCAGCAATTACGCCGCGGCGCACGATTGGTTGAAATCTTAAAACAAGGACAATATCAGCCGTACTCCTTTGATAAACAAGTGGCGATCATTTTTGCGGCCACGAACGGATTTCTAGATGAAATTCCGCTGCAAGAGTGCAGACGCTTTGAGGCGGAATTGCTTGAAAAAATGGAACTGAGGCATAAAGACCTCATGGATGCCATCATGACGAAAAAAGAATTGACGGACGATCTGCGTAACCAACTGAATACGGTTATCGGTGAATTTAAGAACGCTTTCAAAGTGAAAGCGGGATAAGCAATAATCCATTTCACTTCCGCAAGCCGGGCGTGAATAAAAAAGGAGCCCCTATGAACCCTGCAATGAAAACCTTGAGCGCCCTTACGATCGCTGCCATAATGTTTACGGCATGCGGCAGTGCCGCGAAAGAGATCCCCGTCGACAAAATGGCGAAGATCTTTTTGAAGATGATGATGGAAAGTAAGATCGAAAAAGACCATTCAGATCCCAAGGATATGAAAGATGAGATCGTCGAACCGTACGCAAAAAGCGAGGGTTTTACGGCAGCGGATTTCAAGTATACCGCATCGCTCTACGACAAAGATGAGAAAAAAGGAAAAGAGTTCGGCGAAGTGTTCGGCAAAATGATGATGGAAGAAATGATGAAGACGATGGGCGGATCCGATAAACTGCCGGATATGATGATGGACTCGGTCAAAATCGACAAGAAATAAAATGTTCACTTTTTTTCTAAAAAAATAAACCAGTGAGGTTGCTATGAAAAAGATTACATGGTTAGTGGGCGGCCTGTTGGCTCTCCACGCATTGCTGTGGGTGGGCTGCGAACCGAAACCGAAAGAAATCCCCATGGAGTCCTTTGTGAAGATATTTTTGAAAATGGCGGGCGATGAAAATTTCATCAAAAAGTATCAAAAACCCGAAGACGCACCCAACGAAGAATTGAGGAAATTCACGGACGCGTTCGGCTTCGGCGGCGCGGATTTCAAATTCACGATGGCGCAAGTCAATAAAGATGAGCAGAAGAAAAAACAATTCAACGACCTTTCCACGCAGGCCATGCTGGAAGAAGCTATGAAGAGCCTGGACGACAAGTCGTTGGTAGATACCGCGGGCGCTAAGAAGTAAAAAAGTCATCAGTCATCAGTTATCAGTAAGAGGGTATGGCCACATTACGCGAAATTAAGCGCCGGATTGTCAGCGTAAAAAATACGCAAAAGATCACGAAAGCCATGAAGATGGTGGCGGCCGCCAAGCTGCGCCGCGCGCAGGAAAATATCATATCGGCCCGGCCGTATGCGTACCGCCTGGGAGCTTTGATCAAACACCTGGCCGCCAACGAAACGGCCAAAGAAAATCCGCTCATCCGTCCAAGACCGGTCAAGAATATATTACTGATTGTCGTGACCGCCGACCGTTCACTCTGCGGTGCGTTTAACAGCAACATTCTGCGCCGGGTCCACCATCTTCTGGACGAGGGATTCAAACCGTTTCATGAGGCAGGCTGCCTGAAGATCATCACGGCCGGGAAGAAAGGCGACGAGTTTTTTGTAAAACGTCATTTCGACGTCGTCGGGCGATTCTACAATTTTTTCAATCACATGACGTTTGCGAATGCGCAGGATATTATCACGGCTTGCGTGAAGGAATTTACCGAATTCCGCGCCGATGAGGTCTACGTGATCTACAATGAATTCAAATCGGCGCTGCAGCAGAATTTGGTCTTGGAAAAATTGCTTCCGGTCGAGTCGGAAAAAGTAGAAAGCGGAAAGCACCGGTTTACCGCAACCGACTATCTGTACGAACCGTCGCAGTACGAAATCGTCAATACGCTCGTTCCGAAACATTTGAACGTGCAGATGTGGCGTATTTTACTGGAATCGTTTGCAGCGGAAATGGGGGCGCGCATGACCGCCATGGAGGCGGCGACTAAAAATGCGGGCGAATTGACGAATAAGCTGACGTTGTTCTACAACCGTGCGCGGCAGGCGGCGATCACGAAGGAAATTCTGGAAGTGGTCAGCGGCGCTGAGGCGCTGCAGAAGTAGAACCTTGAAGCGCACACGTGCCGGAATGGAAAATTTTAGAAAATGAGAATAGATTAACAAGGAAATTGTAATCATGAATAAGGGTAAAATTGTCCAGATCATCGGAGCGGTAGTGGACGTGGAGTATGCCGATGGCACGCTGCCAAAAATTCTGAATGCGAATACGGTAAAACGGCCGGACGGTTCTAATCTTGTCGTGGAAGTACAACAGCATTTGGGCGAGAATCGGGTACGCACCGTGGCGATGGATTCGACGGACGGTCTGGTGCGGGGAATGGAAGTGATCGATACCGGTGCGCCGATCATGGTGCCCGTCGGCACCGAAGTGCTCGGGCGTTTGATCAATATTATCGGCGAGACGATCGACAACAAAGGCCCTATCACTACCGGCAAGCGGTATCCGATCCACCGTTCTGCCCCGCCGCTCAGTGAACTGACCACGAAGAGTGAAATGTTTGAAACGGGAATCAAAGTGATCGATCTGATCGAACCTTACATGCGCGGCGGCAAGACGGGACTGTTCGGCGGCGCAGGCGTGGGCAAAACGGTGATCATTCAGGAACTCATTAATAATATCGCGAAACAGCACGGAGGCTACTCCGTGTTTGCCGGCGTCGGCGAACGGACCCGCGAAGGTAATGATCTCTATTACGAAATGATAGAATCGGGCGTTATTGACAAAACGGCGCTCGTATTCGGCCAGATGAATGAACCGCCCGGAGCGCGTCAGCGTGTGGGATTAACGGCACTCACGATGGCGGAATACTTTCGCGATGAAGAAGGGCGTGATGTACTCTTATTCATTGACAATATTTTCCGTTTCACGCAAGCCGGATCGGAAGTATCCGCGCTTCTCGGACGTATGCCTTCCGCCGTGGGGTATCAGCCGAACCTAGCAACGGAAATGGGTGAATTACAGGAACGCATCACCTCGACCAAGAAAGGATCTATTACATCCGTGCAGGCCATCTACGTTCCGGCGGACGATCTCACGGATCCCGCGCCGGCAACGGCTTTCGCGCACTTGGATGCCACGACGGTGCTCTCGCGCGCCATTTCGGAAATGGGAATTTACCCTGCAGTGGACCCGCTGGATTCCACTTCGCGTATCCTGGATCCACAAATCGTCGGCCAGGAACATTACGACGCTGCAAAGCATGTGCAGGAAATTTTGCAGAAGAACAAAGATTTACAGGATATTATTGCCATCCTTGGTATGGATGAATTGTCCGACGAAGATAAGATCGTCGTATCGCGTGCACGTAAGATTCAGCGTTTCTTGTCCCAGCCTTTCTTCGTCGCGCAGGAATTCACCGGTACACCGGGACGCTACGTAAAAAAAGAAGATAGCATTGCCGGTTTCAATGCGATCGTCAACGGTGAAATGGACGAACTGCCGGAGCAGGCGTTCTGGATGGTAGGCACCATCGATGAAGCCGAGGAAAAAGCCGCGAAGATGCGCGGATAACCGTATCGAATTACCAAGGCGGGGCTTAAAGAATCATGGAAAAAAATTTTCATCTTGAAATCATTACACCGCGGCAAATCGTGTATCAGGGCGAAGTCATTGATTTTGCCGCACCCGGCGCCGACGGCAGCTTTGAAGTTTTGAAAAATCACACGGCCTTCATTTCTTCGATCCGTGTCGGCGAAATTCGTTTGCGCCACACCGATGGGTATGACGAATACTATGCAACCAGCGGCGGGTTTGTTGAAGTGAATAATAATAAAGTCATATTTCTTGCCGAGTCGTGCGAGAAGGGCTCGGAGATCGACGTCACGCGGGCGAAACAAGCGCATGAGCGGGCACTGAAACGCCTCGAGGACCGCTCGAATTTTGATCCCGAGCAGGCGACGCAGGCGCTGCAGCGCGCGACCAACCGCCTCCGGATTGTGGAGAAGCGTCTCAAAAATCACACCGCATGATTATTTTTTATTGTCGGCCGGAAATAGAGACCCTGCAATTGTTTTTGCGGGGTTTTCTTATTTGCGCCCGCGCACGGATTCGGCCGCCCCGCGTCAAAAACACCCAAGATAAAACTTGCAAAACTCTGGAAATTTACTGAGTTTTCATTAAAACGTTCTACCCAACACGTTCTTTATATGCATAGAAGAAATTTTATCAAAATCATGACGACGGCCGGAGTTGCAGTCACATTTTCCGGAATGGATACAAGCTGCAAGGGCAGGCAGACGGCGTACGAAGCGTGGGAACCCGATAAGGAAGGGTTGTCTTACGATGATTTCCGGTTGAAGATGTTGTCTTATGCGATCCTGGCGCCGAATCCGCATAATAAGCAGCCATGGCGGATCGACCTTCGTGAAAAAAATAGTATGACGCTGTATATCGATCCCGAAAGGTTACTCCCGATGACCGACCCGTTACACAGGCAGATCTATATCGGACAAGGGACATTTCTTGAAACATTGAACATCGCGGCGAAAGAATTCGGTTACGATCCGGCGATTCAATTGTTTCCGGAAGGAGTCGACGCTGTGGAAAAAACCGGCAAACTGCCGGTGGCCGTCATCCGGTTTGTTAGGGCAGAAGAAAAACACGAGCGGGAATCTAAAGATTACCTTTTTGGAGAAATACGAAATCGCGCTACAAATCGCCGAGAGTATAACGATGTTCCGGTGACGAGCGGGGAGATCGAATCGCTCAATAAAAGCTACGATGGAGCAGCTTATCCGTTCCAAATTATCACGGATACGGAACGGATTAAGGCGATCGCCGATCTGATGACGGATGCGATGAAAATAGAAACTTATCTGGATCGAACCCATTCAGAAACGGTCGCCATGATACGATTCAATGATGAGGAAGTGGCAAAATACCGTGACGGGTTTGGCTATGCCAATATAGGCGTGATCGGAATTACAAAATTCTTCGCGGAAACTTTCGCCGGACGCAGTAAGGCATTCGGGGATTCATTCAAAGAAAAATCTGTGAGTGCCACGAGCGGCATGACCCATTCGGCCAAAGCATTCGGGATCATCTTCTCAAAAGAAAATAGCAGGATCGATCAGGTGGAAATTGGCCGCCGGTATGCGAGAGTTCATCTGACGGCAACGCAGTTGGGCCTCGCGATGCACCCGATGAGTCAGATTTTACAGGAATATGATGAGATGTCGAAACTTCAAAAAAACTTTAAAGAAGTGATTGGCTCGGATGACCGGATTCCTCAGATGCTTTTCAGGATCGGACGCGCCGACGCCGCACCGCACTCACCGCGCCGTGTTATAACCGATTATCTTAAAAGTTGAGGCCGGAATCGGAAAACTGCCACGTTCGTATTCCAATTATTTATTTTTTCCGGAATCTTGGTTGCGCTAACGCACAATGGCAATTTTCCCCATCTCCTTAAATCCGTCTGCAGTGAACTTGTAAATATAAACTCCGCTTGGAAGCGGGTTTCCTCCTGCGTCTCTTCCATTCCATCGCAGACTTGATTCCACGGCGCCATCGTGCGATCCCGCAGACACGGTTCCGTAATCCAAACGGCGAACGAGTTTTCCTGATATGGAATACACATCAATTCGAACCTCAGAATCGGTCAATAAGCGGAATCGCCAGTTAATTTCCGGTACCTCTTTCAAAACTAATGGATTCGGATAAAAACCGACCGTGCTGTTGGCCTTGAGGTTTAATGAGTATTGATACGTGCCGTTGATTATACCGGGTATTTGGACGTTTGCGACAATGGCGGTCAACGTATCGCCCTGGACTAAATTGTTCACGCTGATCCTCCCGCCGCCCGGATGATGCGTAATATTTTTCTTGCCGGAAACCGCATTGGTCACGACGGTTATGATATCGAAATAATTGGCAGAGACATCGGATGTGAAATTGAGTGAATAGTTTTCATAACCGCCGGTTATAAAGCTGTAATAATTTGCCGCCAGATTCGTAAGCGTTTTCGACAGCACCGTGTCTGTCAATCCGGTTTTTACAGCCAGTTTGATTGCCGGATAGTAGAGGGCTTCGGGATAGAAGTTAACGCTGTCCGCACGCGCCCGCGTAAAATAATTCCATACCGAAAATTCTCCGGACGCTTCGGATAGATCGGAACCGGTTTCCGACTGCAGCGCATCGTTAATGGAATTGACCGCATTGCGTGTCGGCATATTTTCCCACGATTTCCGAATTACATTGTTTCCGTAGTGTTTTGCGATAAAATGGTTCCACACGCAGGCGCCGTACTCATGGCTGCCGTTGAAGGTATTGAGGGATTGATCGGCTTGATTAAAAAAAACAGGCAGGTAAGCGTAATAGTCATTGACCTCGGTATACACGACGTCTTCCATCCATGTGGAAGTTATCTCGTAATACCATCCTTCCGTGCCATACGTATAAACATAAGAAAGCTGAATGGCGTGATGAAATTCATGCGCGCATGTCACGCGCAAAGCGTCGTATCCGTGTGTGTAAAAACCCGAACCGTAATTTGAATTGACATGGATCTCACTGGTATAGGCGTTCGGATCGGATGGATTGGGGTTCAAGGGTACGGTGTATCCGTAGTCGGGCATGGTTTCGATAAACACTTCGAAATAGCCGTTGATGGAAAATCCGATGGGCTCACGATAGCCCAGCGTGTCTACTTCGGTTCGATAAGCTTTTTCGAAGGCCTTGCCGGTTTCTTCGACCCAATCCCGGATCCCGTTGCCATTGGTATCCAAAGCGGGAACGGCGTCTACTCCGGTCGTATCATAGTTGATCCTAAATAACTTAGTTTGTGCATGGGATACAAATGAATAATTGTAAATAGTTTGAGATACGGTCTTCGCTATTCGGAAATTTTCATTCGGGTGAGTTTTCTGATAGCTATGAATTTCCACGGCTGCGCCAAATCCGCATTTAACGGGCGTTGACGAGACGTAATCGGACGGGAGCGGCTCACCACGAAGCATTTTCAATTTCAATTTGATCGCATCCGATTCGCTTAATTTTCCGGATTTCTGCGCCTCGTCAATTTTAACGACGGAATTCTTCTCCGTTTGGGCGAAGAGCGTGTTCCCGGCAAGGGAAAGCACAACAAAAAACAAAAGATGTTTCATGCAGGATATTTTCATATTTTTTATCTGTCAGAAAGTAAACAATTGCCGCGACTTATTAAAGATAAAACTGATAAAAAGGATCACGGACATCACCGCAACGATGGTCGGCCCCGAAGGAAAGTCCTGAGTAAATGAAAGGTAAAGTCCCGTCGGAATGGATATCACCGACGTCAATACCGAAAGAATGAATATCCGCTTCATTTTTTCCGTCAGCATGATGGCGACGATCGGGGGGATCACCAGCAATCCGAACACCAGCAAAATTCCTGCGGATTTTACCGCCAGGGATATCAATATGCCGACCGTAATATAAAAGACAATATTCCAGACTTGAGGCCGGTATCCGAGTGTTTCAGCCATTTCCGGATCGAAGGAAATGAACAGGAATTCTTTGTAGAAGATCAGATGAATACCGCCCAGGATGATCAGGGTAGCAAGCAGTACATAGATCTGATCCGGCGTGATCGTCAAGATATTTCCGAACAGCAGCCCCATAAGATCCGCATCGCCGCGCGGATGCTTGGACAATAGCAATATCGAGCCCGCGGATGCCATTGTGTAACCCAGCGCCAGCGTACTGTCCTGCGGAATGGTTTTTGATTGCAGGTTGTAGCCAAATATAAGCACGCCCATCAGCGTCAAACCCAATGCCGACAAAACCGGATCGATGCCGAAAAGAATGCCGACGGCAAAGCCGGAAGACGAGATCTGCGCCAGGGAAGCGCCTACGAAGACGATACGCCGCAGAACGATGTACACGCCGATGAAGGAACACATGATACCCACGAGCAGGCCCGTAATGAGCGCGTGACGCATGAAATCAATTTCAAATATGGTGACGACCGGTTCCATTATTTTTCTCCCACGATGATGACATGATTTCCGTGAAAATGTTCGACAAAAACCGGCACCTTGTAAATGTTCGACAAATTTGTGTTGGTCAGAATCTCTTCAAGCGAACCTGCCTGGAAATTATTATCTTGAACCAGTACTATTTTCTTCACATAATTCGCCACTTCCGTAAGCAAATGGCTTACCATCAGTACGGTAAGGCCGTCCCGATCGTGCAATTCCTGAATCAGGTCAAGAATGGATTTCTGAGACAGGATGTCCATGCCGTTCGTCGGCTCATCGAGCACAAGTATGCGCGGTCGTGTGACGAGGGCGCGGGCAATCAACGTACGCTGCTTTTGTCCGCCGGAAAGATTCTTGAACGAATGGGATTCCAAATCCAAAATGCCAACGTGATCCAAGCATTTTTTTGCGAATTCGGTATCTTCCTTTTTCGGGCCGCCGAAAAGTCCGATCTTTTTATACGTACCCATCAAGACGACTTCCAGCGCGGTAAACGGAAAAATGCTTTCCAAACGCTCGCGCTGAGGCACGTAGCCGAAATTCAAAGTATGTTCGTCCTGACTGTAACTCACGTCGCCCCTGAGCGGTTTAAGATTGCCGAGAATCGCACGCAGGAGGGTCGTCTTACCGGACCCGTTTGGTCCGACCAATCCGACAAAATCATTGTCGAATAAACTCCAATTGATTCCAGAAAGAACAACATGCTTGCCATACCCCAGCGAGACGTTCTTAAATTCTATTAGCGGTATTTTATTTTCATTCATATTAGCTTCCTGATTTCAGAATGGGTATGATCATTTTTAAATTATAGTCGAAAATATCAAAATAATTATACACGCCCTCGATGCCTCCGACTGACGTGGCTAATTTGAGCGCCTTGGCGCCGGTTTCGGCGGCGAGTGAGTTTGGCGCCTGATCGCTGAAATACGGCTGATAGCCGATCAAATTGACTTTTTCGTCCCTGATCGTGTTGGCCAGTTTAAAAAGATGCGACGGCGTGGGCTCCAAGCCCGGCTTGGGCTCGATGAACCCGACAATATCGAGGCCGAACGCTTTTGCAAAATAGCGCCAATCGTCATGATACACGACGATTTTGGACCCCTTGATGGATTCGATTTCTTTCGCCCATCCGCTCATTTTGAAAGCGACCAATTTCTTGAATTCGTCCAAACGCCGGGCGAAATACGGTTTATCTCCGGGAGAGAGTTTGACCAAGCCGGCATAAATTTCCTGCGCGATAATAGAGCCGTTATTCGGATCGAGCCAATAATGGGGATTGCCGTACGGATGCACGTCGCCGTAGCTCGCATCCACATTAAATGTCGGCACATCGAGTTTGTCGATTTCTTTCGAGCAATCAACTATGAGTAAATCGCTATTACGCGAGCCGTCGATCAGCGGGTCCGCCCATTGGTCCAATCCCATGCCGATCTTGACGTACATTTGCGCCTTTTTTATTTTCAGCATGTAGCTCGGCAGCACCTCGACGAAGTGAATATTCTGATTGCCACGCGCAATGCTTGTGGTTTTAACTTTTTCTCCGCCGATCGCATCCGTGATCGACTGCAGATCCGTCGTACTCGTCACTACATTGATCTGTGCGAAAGAGCCGGTAAAAGAAATCAGCAAAAACGCGAATGAAAATATTGTAATTTTCAAAGAAATCCTTTTAATGATTACTTTTTTAAAATTTGAACCAGGTATTGTTTTACTGATCACTGATCACTGTTCACTGATTACTGTTCATTATTAAAATGCATGGGCTTTATGGGGCCCTAAAGACCAGATAGTTTGTAATAAGATCGTGTTAAATGATGATTGATGATCCCGTTTTGTATTTGAAACGACCAGTCGGAATACCATTGTCTCTTCTGCCGGCAAGAAATTAAAATTACACGAAAGGATCCGGGTTTTGTTTTTATTTGCGATACTTTGCGCCATGTCAAATTTGGATCCGATCTCGAATCGCTTCTTAAATTGATACGCTCCCGCCGTATAAAACCCGAAAGTTCTCACATGGTTTGCTGAGCTGAGGAATCCTTCCGTCCAGAGGGTCAGAGACGTGTATTGATCTTTGCGCCATTTGTATTTGGCGTCGGCGTTGAACCACTGGAAGTGTTTTCCGGTGGTATCGCTGAAGCCGGTCGCCGCACCCACTCCAGTTTCGAGCGCGGCCAGATCGGTCAATTGGAAAAACGAACTCAAACGGCTTGCATAAAACAGATTCTTGCGGCGCCCGTCCAGATCATCTCCGGCCGTGATCGTTCCGCTGATCTTCGTGAATACGTCGCCGGTTGGCAGAATGGAATTGATTTCCACGCCGATATCCGTAAGCCCCTCCTCGCCGAAAAAATTTTGCTGATAGCGGGGCCGGTGAACGAAAGGAAATGTGTGCGCATGCACCGTATTGAGCTTGCTGAAATCTACGAGGAATTTCCCGCCTTTGATATTCAGATTCAGCGGCAGTCCTTTTTGAATCAGAAAATAGGCTTCCTCGATATCGACCGGCGCGTTTTTGTCGGGGCTGAAGGCAATAAAAATGTCAGCACGCGCATACGGATTGAGCGGGGCCTGCACCGCCATCTCCACTTCCTGCAAAGTGAAATTTAATTTGTTTCTTTCCGCAGCGCCCTTTTCCGTTGTCGTGAATGTGCGGAAGTCCGGAATGATGCTGATGTCGGGATTGATCGACGACTGGCTGAAGCTTTGGCCGCACAGGATTGCACAAGCGAGGGCCGCATTGAGTATTTTCGTCATAATTTTAATTTCCGATTTTCGTAAATCAAGGATTCACAACGAATCAAGGAGAGACGCTGCGGGCCCATATTGAATGCAAGTGGCGATGAATGATCAGGAGAAAAAGGAGGGCGGGGCGCGGCCGGACGATGCGGCATGAAATACCGGGCAAAGCGGCATGTGAGGATATAAGAAAAACAGGCTCAAAGAAACATCATTTATAAAAATGAAATTGCCGGAAGACGGAAAGTTGGATTTGCCGGATAGATGTTTACACGTGAGGCAGTGTTCCGAGAAATGATAATGGTTTTTGGAATGGGCATCGCAGGTCGCATCATGATATTCAAAATCGCCTGAAGTCTCGCGCGCGGCGGAAGGATCAAATGTTACATCATGTCGGTGGAAAGCCGCGTAGGGAGCAGATGCGGCCAGCAGCAGGTAAAGGGTCGTCAATCCAAAAGAAAGGACGCGGTAGAGTTTGGGTAGTTCCATAATTAATTATTTACTCTCGATAGCTTTGGCTGTGCCGTCCCTATAAGTGATCTGCCATCGCTGAGTTGCATCTTTACCTGCGGCGTCTTTTGCCGGATATAATATCATGACGTTCGGATCGCGTTTAAGATTTGACTTGTCGGACAGCTTTTGGCCGTACGAAACCGGCCAGCCGAAAGCGATCTTCACGGGTTTGTCGGCATTGATCGACGTGTCAGACCGGACGATAACAACACCGGTTTTGGCAAGCTCCGCTAGTCTGATTTCGTGTTCTTTGACCAACTGATCGGCATGTTTTTTCCCGAGGTCATTTAATACCGCCGTGGAGGTGAATGGATCCAACTTGCCCAGTTCCTTGGAAACCTCTTGCGCCCGCGCAGAAGTTACAAGAATCAGCGTGAATAGAAAAAACGATAATTTGGCCATGATGCACATCTCCTGATAAAAGTTACTTTAATCAGTGATGTTACAAAAATTAAGAAAGAGATACAAGAATTTTCTTGCCGAGGCCTGTGAGAGTAAAGCGGCCCGGCGCAGGGAAAAGCCCCCGAGTGACTAAACTAATTTGATTCAACGCATCTCTAAGCTCTGGACGAAAGTTGACCTTTCTGAGACTGCGCTGTCGGGCTTAAAATAAACTTGTTGTCAAATCACCTTTAACTTCGTAAGTAGATCTCGCATCTTTTGCCTGCTAACTTCCTGCATGGGCACGAGCGGCAGGCGGTAATGCTCTTCCAACATCCCCATCATGGCGAGCGCGCATTTCACCGGGATCGGATTCGATTCTATGAAATTCATATTCATCAGATCCAGATAGCGGTAATGAATCTCACGGGCTTTTTCGTAATTCCCCTGTAAGGAAAATTTCACGATATCGCTCATCGCGCGCGGAATTTGATTGGCCGCAACCGAGATCACGCCGTCCGCGCCGAGCGGCATCATCGGCAGCGTCAAAGCATCGTCGCCGGAAAGCACCAGAAAGTCTTTCGGTCGATGTTTCAAGATTTCCATGAATTGCCCGAAATTCGCCGAGGCCTCTTTGATGGCAATGATATTCTTCATTTCCGACAAACGCAGGATCGTTTTGGGTTCGATGTTGCCTCCCGTACGGCCGGGAACATTATATAAGATCGCCGGAATAGAAATAGCTTCGGCGATCGCTTTGAAATGCTGATAATAGCCTTCTTGTGTGGGTTTGTTGTAATAGGGCCCGACGAGCAGCACGCCGTCTGCGCCAAGTTCCTGCGCGCGTTTGGAATAGGCTATGGAAAGCGCCGTATCGTTGGTACCGGTTCCGGCGAGAACCGGAACGCGTTTCCTGGTTTGCTCCATGACGATGCGGATCACATGCTGGCGCTCGTCGTCATTCATCGTGGCCGACTCGCCGGTCGTGCCGCACGGAACAATGAAATTCGTGCCGTTCTCGATTTGAAAATCAACGAGCCGGCGCAATGATTTTTCATCAATGCTCCGGTCTTTTAAAAACGGCGTTACGATCGCCACGCCGCTTCCGCGGAATATTTCTGAAGTCATAAACTCGGCCTTAATGAAATTAAACTCAATTCACTTGAATATCATAAATAAAAACATAAATGCAACATTTTTTTGTGGGTCAATTTGTGAAATCGCGCAGCTTGCAATAGTCATTAATTGTAGGGCGAAATGTCATTTCGCCCTAACGAAATTTATAGTAACTCCATTCCCAATCTTCCCAATTTTTCACCAATCCAGCCTTGATTCAGTTATTCAATATATATTGAATGACGTTTTCAGACTGCTTTTCATCTCTGATGACCTGATCATAACTCTCATGCTGCCAAAAAGCGCCGGTTCGATTGAGAATCTTGTTTGCTTCGCGAGCGGTGTGCCGCTTTAGTGATTGCAGTATCTTGGTAGGTGAAATGTCATTTCGCGCCCAGCGAACATCATATGTACATGATTCGGCATGATGCAATAAGCCACGAGGTCGTATTCGTTCGGATCGCGGAAATGTAACGCATCCGAAACGACCTGAGCAATGGCACGATTCTTCAAATAGCATTCGTTTGAGTTGGCATTATCCAAATAAGCGTCAAATTTAGAAAAATATTCTTTACGGATATGAATTTGTTCCGGCTCATTTTTCTTATGGGACTGTTTTGCGATCAATTTGTCAGCATCTTGGTGCTCTCTCTTCAGTTTTAATAAAATGTCTTTCGGAAGGGAATTAGCCAAACGAAAAGTAATAAAATAGGTCGCATTCGGAAAATGTAAATGAGGTAAGTGGCGACGATAGAATGTTTTCATTTTTGTCAGCAGAAATGTAACTTATATGAAATACGGGCGAATTGACAATTCGCCCTGCAGAAATCAGGAAATTGAATTGCCAGATTACTCCTTCTCATTTTTCAACTTATGCTTGAATTGCTTTTTAAATTTCTGAACTTTTGGATTGATGATAAATGAGCAGTAAGGCTGATTGCCGTTTTGGTTGAAATAATTCTGATGATAATCCTCGGCCTTGAAAAATTTTCCGAGCGGCGCAATTTCGGTTACGATCGGGTCATCCCATAATTTTAGTTCTCCGAATTTTTTCTTTGCCGCCTCGGCTTCTGATTTTTGCGCGTTGCTATGATAATAAATAACAGAACGGTATTGCGTCCCTTCATCATTGCCCTGGCGATTGAGCGTCGTCGGATTGTGCGTGCTGAAAAATACGTCCAGCAATTCTTCGTAAGAGATTTTGCCCGGATCGAATGCGATCTGGGAGACTTCCGCATGTCCGGTCCTGCCGCTGCACACCTGGTCATACGTGGGGTTTTCCACGGTACCGCCCGAATACCCTGAAGCGACCGACTCAACTCCGTCCAGCCGCTGAAACACGGCCTCCGTACACCAAAAACATCCTTCACCGAATGTCGCCGTTTCCAGTTTCGTGTTCTTATCCTGCACTGAGCTCATAACCTCCGCTTTCTGATTATTTTTTGGATTGCATGACAACCATAACACCAATAGAAAAATTTTCATGACCGTAACCTCAAGGTTAATTTTAAAGCTTCGTGTGTATAACGAAGGTTTGAAAATTTAATTCCAGGCAGGAGGGCGGAATCCGCTGTTATCGGACTACCCCCAGCGGAAAATCCTGGCCTCGTGCGTAGCTGTTCGGATATTGTGCGGAGCCGCGGTATTTCTTGGTAAGCTCGGGCACCTTATCGTTGACGTAAGCTTCAAGTTCTTTCACTGTAATTTTTCGATCGGGATTCGTCCCGCTGTCCGCTTCTCCGGACAAGCCTTTGAGCAGCGCATACGTGAAGACCCCATGACCCAATTGGCTGAATTCGGCGGCGAATTGCTCAGTCCCGGTGGCCGACATGACGACCAGTCCCGCACTGCGTGCCAATTGTAAAATCGCTTTTTCCTCCGCCGCACCGCGTGTTGAAAACGCTTCGACCGCACCGCCCGCCTGGCAGGCGTCCATGACCACGAGTTGTTTTGTCGCTTTGATTCTCGTGCTGTATTCGCGGAGTTTTTTTGCCGGAAATGCTTTGGTAAGCAGCGTTTCGTCATTCCCGTATAACTGTACAATATCATGCGGAATAAAATAGAATTCCGACGGGTGGATGCTGTCGCCTTCGCTCATGACGCCGTGTCCCGCATAGTAGAATACGAAACAATCTGCGGGTTTTGCTTCCTTCACAATTTTTTGAAATGCGGACTCCATGTTACGCCGCGTCGCGGAGGTATCGTAAATCTCCTGCGTGATAATTTGTTTGAAAATACTCTTTCCGAAAAAGTCGACCTGATGTGCAAATGCGTGCGCATCGGGCCGTGCGTAATTCAGTGTATATTTGCCGTTCTTATATTCATTGATGCCGACGACCAGTAAATACAGATTGGCGTTGGCTTCTGCCGCCGTATAGAGGATCTTAATTTCCTGCGGATTGGATTCCGTGCGGTCACTATTGAAGGCCGTTGCGCGCAACGTGTTAGTCCCGGCGAGAAGGGGTACCGAATACGTTACGGTAATTTTTTTGCCAACATTGGACGTTTTCTTACTCACGATCTGTTCGTCGCCGATTAATTTGTCGTTGTGGTACAGCCGCACTTCATCAATACCGCCGCCCTGGTCCGTTGCTTCGAGAGTCATTTCCTGCGTTTCTGAACTTGCGGTGAAGTTATTTTTCGGGGAAACGATTTTGATTTTCGGCGGCAAGTTGATCGCCCGGGTCAAGTCGATACCGTGTTTTCTCCGCGGCTTGTATTTCCCGGCAATGATACTCTGCAGAAGATTCGGTGAATAAAATTCTTCAAAAAACGCATCGAGAGGGATCGGCGTCACGCCCTGCACGTAATGAATTCTCTTCATGCCGTCCGGCGTGCCGTCGAAGGTGCCGTCGGGAGAAATTACGACCCAGTCTGAACTGTCAATGAGCGTCATCATCGCGGCGAGCTTACCCGTGGACGTATTCCAGAGTTTGACATTGCTGTTGTAGCTCCCTGCCGCCACCCATTTCCCATTGGGGCTGAAATCCAGGGAAGAAAAATCATCGTCGGCATCGCCGTTCAGCCGGCGCAGTTCCTTGCCTGTCGTCACGTCCCAGAGCTTGACGACACTTTCGTTAGCGGTAGCCAACGTACTGCCCTCGCTGTTTAATGAGGAAGCCGTGATCCGTGACGGTTGTTTGATGGATCTCACTTGCAGGCCCGTCTCGATGGTCCAGAATTTCAGGGTCGAATCGCCGCTCGTACTAATGATGGATTGATTGTCCAGACTGAAATTGACCGAGCGGATGGGTCCGGTATGGCCTTTCAATTGTTTTTTTTCTTTGCCGGATTTCACATCCCATATAATGAGGTTCGCATCTTCTCCTCCGCTGACAAGCCACTGACCGTCGGGACTGAACGCGAGGCAATTGATTTCGCGCGCCGGCCCGGTGAGAATCGAAAGCAATTCGAATGAAACCGCATCCCACAGCATGATCGTCGAATCGCGGCTGGCCGTGGCAATGACATATCCGTCGGGACTGATCTTGACATCGGTCAGGTCGTCGGAATGTCCTCTCAGCGTCATAATATCTTTTTCAATGCCGTGATACCACAACGTGACGCTCGGCTCGAATTGATCGCCGCTTAATAATAGTTTCCCGTCGGGACTGAAATGAACCGGACGGATAAATGCATTTGGCTTTTTGATGACATTCTTTATTCTGCCTAAATTCAAATCCCAAAAAGCAATTTTGCCGAGATAATCCGAAGCTGCCAGGATTTCGCCGTTCGGGCTGAATGCGACCGAAGCCACAGAGCCCGACGACCCGCCAAGCTTTGCCAATTCCCGTTTACCGGCGATGTCCCAGAGTTTGATCTCTGCGTACGAGCCATTGGCCAACGTGGTCCCTTCCGGGCTCCACGCAAGACTGGAAACGACCGCACCCGACCCGTGCGCCTTGGCGCTATACACGTCGCGCCCGCCAGGGCGGTTCCAAATCCGCAGCATGCCGTCACGGGTGCCGCGGGCAAGAAAATTATTATCTCCGGAAAAGGATATGCAGGTCACGGCATTCGAATCGGAAATGAGGAGGCCCTCATGTTTTCCCGGTACATCCCATATGCGGACCGTACTGTCTTTGCCGGCGCTCGCAATGAAATTTCCGTCCGCGGAGAATGCTACCGCATTTGTGTAATTCGAATGACCCTCGAATTTTCTGACGGACTTGCCTGACGCAATATTCCATAATTGAAGGCTTCCGATGTCGTCGCCGGTGGCGATCAGCGAACCGAAGGGACTGATGGCGATGGCCGACGGAGTGCCGAATTCCAGTTTTATTTCACGGATCGGATTCCCGGTTTGGACTTCATACAGTTTTATGGACCCGTCATCACACCCAAACGCCGCGACTTCACCGCTGGAGCTCAAGGCGGCCGATTGTGAACGGATTTCCAAAGGTACCGTCCTGATACTTTTGCCGGTGAATATATTATACAGAAGAATCTCCGTTTGCCCGCCGTAGCTGCTGACCCCCGCGGCCACAAGCGTGGCGTTGTCCGTCAACAAAAGCGATAGCACGGCCGAGGACGTCTTCATCGTACGAAGCTCTTTTCCCGATGCCACATCCCAGAGTTTGATTTCACCGAGCCCGCCGCTGGCCAGAAGTCTGCCGTCAGGGCTGTAGGCGATGGCGCTTACGTAGAGACTGTGCCCTCGCTGAACGACAAGTTCCGGTTTTTGGGAAACAATGTGAGAATGCGTTATAAAAGTTATGAAAAAAAAGACGAGTACAGCTTTTTTCAAAATGGTTCTCCCGTTCATGATGTCCGATTTATCGCCGTCCATTTTTATTTGAAAATGTCCTGCATGGTAAAAACACCTTTCTTTCCCTGGATCCATTCCGCGGCATAGAGCGCACCTAAAGCAAAACCGGCGCGGTTTCGTGCGGTGTGTTTCAGTTCGATCGTGTCTACCGAAGAGTCAAATCCGACAATGTGCGTGCCGGGAACTGATCCTACGCGGGTGGAAGAAACATGAAGCGCATTGGGTGAGATTTTCCCTTCCGATTTGTCGGTGGCGATCTTTTTCTTTCGTGAAATTTTTTCCATGAGAATTTTTGCGAGGCTCAGCGCCGTTCCGCTCGGGCTGTCCATTTTCTGATTGTGATGTATTTCCTGGATGCACGCATCGTAATCGGGAAATTCGTTCACCAGCGACGAAGCGTACGCAACGATCTTCAAGAATAAATTGACGCCGATCGAAAAATTGGATGCGTAAATCAGGCCGATGTGATGCGCGTCAACAATTTCCCTGACCTGATCCAGCTGATTCAGCCAGCCGGTCGTGCCGACGGCCATATTCTTCCCTGCTTCTGCGCACCGCGTGACGTTCGTCATCACTGCCGAAGAAACGGAAAAATCAATGCACACGTCCGCCGCGTGCAGCGCTTCTTTGGTCACCGGAGTGCTCCGGCTGAACACGGCGCAGATCTCATGACTTTTTTTGACCTGTTCAATTTCCCTGCCCATCTGGCCGTAACCGATCAATGCTATTTTCATAATACTTTCTCGCCGCAAGGGCGCAAAGGCCGCGGAGGTTTTAAATGTTACTGGACCGGCGTCTCCCGGTTAATTTCTTACTCGAAAATATCAGCCGGTAAATTGCCGGAGAAAAATTCGTCGTGTAGTTTCTTTACCACCGTGTCGACGTCGGCATTGGAAATGACGAACGTTAAATTGATTTCCGATGCGCCTTGAGAGATCATGTTAATATTGATATCCTTGATAGCATGAAACGTCCTGCCCGCAATGCCCGGCGTCTTGCGCATTTGCTCGCCGACCAGGCAAACGATGGCGCGGTCGCGCTCGACGGTGACTTGTGAGAATGCGGAAAGGTCGCGAACGATAGCTTCCAGGTTTTGAACGTTATCCACGGTGAGGGACACACTGACCTCGGTGGTCGACACGACATCTACCGAGGTTTTATTATTTTTAAAGATTTCAAATATTGAAAACAAAAAACCGTGTGCGAGAAGCATGCGGCTGGAAACGATATTCAAAACCGCGATATTCTTTTTGTACGCGATGGATTTGATCACACAGGAAGAATTCTGCGCTTCTTTGGAAAGCGTCAAATGATTGGCGATAAGCGTTCCGCTCGAATTAGGATTTCTCGTATTGTATACATGCACGGGGATATTTTTTTCCACCGCTGGCACCAGGGTTGCCGGATGCAGGACTTTCGCTCCGAAGTAAGCGAGCTCCGACGCCTCCTGGAAAGACATTTGTTTAACGCGGTGCGCATGATGTACGATACGCGGGTCGGTCGTCAGTACGCCGTCGACGTCGGTCCAAATCTCGATATCTTCCGCGTCCATGGCAGCGCCGAGCAGTGCCGCGGAATAGTCCGAGCCCCCTCGGCCCAGCGTCGTCGTGATGCCGTCGGGAGTTGAACCGATGAACCCCTGCGTTACGGCGATTTGTTGTCCCTCCACCAGCGGCCTCAAGAACCGCCCGCAGTTTTTTTTCAAGAGTGCGGTATCGGGAACCGCGTTGGAATACTGCTGATTTGTGATCATGACCTGTCGTACGTCGAAATACACGGCCCGGACATCCGCTTCCCGCAGCGCCGGCGCAATTATGGAAGATGAAAGAAATTCTCCTTGAGCGGCAAACACATCCAAGGAACGGCTGGTCAATTCGCCGATCAAGGATACGCCTTCGACCAGATTCGCCAGTCTTGTGATGATGTCGTCAATGGTTTTAGTGACGGCAGCCAGTTCTTCCCCGGTGTGGATCAGATCTTCGGCGATGCCGAGATGACGATTGCGCAGATCCTGCAGCACATGAACGGATTCTTGTTTTCGCCCGGCCACCGCGAGTTGGGCGGACTCCAAAAGCAGATTGGTCGTGCCTGCGACGGCGGAAACCACCAGAACCGGTTTTTTTGAGATCTTATCTTTGACGATTTCTATGACGGAATGAATGGAAGCGGCATCCTGAACCGACGTTCCTCCGAATTTCATAATGATCATAATTTTTTTTAATAATGTAACCGCAGAGGCGCAAAGACGCTGAAATATTTAACTCATTCAATCAATGCAACCGCAGAGGCGCCGAGACGCTGAAATATTTAACTCATTCAATCAATGTAACCGCAAAGGCGCAAAGACGCTGAAATATTTCAATTAATGTAACCGCAGAGGCGCAGAGATTTTTTGTTTTTAGATCGTACTAAAAATTATTTACGAATCTTTTGAATCCTTGTTTTAAAACCGGAACGTTGAAATTGATTAACAACCCAAGACGTTTATTTGTCAATTTCAAATATGAAATGATTTGCGCCTCGTGTACCGGAAGAATTTGTTCCACGGCTTTCAATTCAATTATGACCTCGCTCTCGACCAATATATCAATTTTGAAGTCTTTGGACAATTCATGACCGCGATAGATGAGGGGGATGGGCAATTGATTAACGAAATTAATGTTTCTCAATTCCAACTCTCTCATTAAACACATTTCATAAATTGACTCTAGTAAGCCGGGTCCCATTTCTTTGTGAACGGTTATGCAAGCATCTAATATGCTTCCGGAAATCTTATTTAATGCTTCTTTCATCATTGAGATTTTTTATCCTCTGCGTCTCACCGCCTCCGCGGTTATATTTAATTTGAAAACTCTGCGTCTCAGCGCCTCTGCGGTTATTGTATTCTAATTTGAAAACTCTGCG
>CAZLWA010000016.1:0-68695 GCA_964563165.1 uncultured Bacteroidota bacterium
CTTGACCAACCACCGACGGCAAAATCGTCTAATAATGTTTTTCCGTCAATGAAACCAATCATAATTATTATCATGAGGGGTTAAACTCAAGCTTTTGAATGTTTTGATCCCGATCCGCGATCTTGGCATAAGAATTGATGACTTCATACAGTCGAACATCTCGGCTAAGTGAACAATTGGTAATTGCTCTTAGGTGGGCAGACTTATGGAGAGGGCGTATGCGTGCAAAGTCTTATAGGTTTTGTTTATATTTTGTAGTTCTTGTCACGACGAACTTCTGTGAGAGGCTTCAGGCCCAGTTGTTCACCGACGTCACAGATATCGCGGGGTTTCGAACTGCAATCCAAAGAGTGGTTAATAGCGCATGGTGCGATTTTAACAAGGACGGCCATCTGGATCTTTTTATTCGCGACGGCGAAGCCGGCAAGTACCACCTGATGCTGAATCATGGTGACGGCTCTTTTACGGATATCGCGGAACAGGCCGGTCTGAATTCGGGGCTGTCCATTGTGTCAGGCGTATGGGGTGATTTTAATAACGACACATGGCCGGATCTGGCCGTCTTGGGAAGAGTGGACGGCGCCCATCTCTCTGCCAGGACTCAGCTTTTTAAAAACCTAGGAAACAATCAATTTACAGACATTGCTCCTGCAGCAAATATGGATCTTTCCGGGGATGGCGAGACGGCGCAGTGGCTTGACTATGACGGAGACGGGGATTTGGATCTAATTACGCCATATTATGTCACCACAAATCCTCCCGTAGGTACGCATCTGTTTCGAAATGACGGAAGCGGCAATTTTACGGATGTGACCGTGTCATCCGGAATTTATACGAAATTTAATGCCGAAGGCGCAGTTGTTTTTGACTACGATATCGACGGCGATCTCGATGTGTATCTGTCCGGCACCCTATTCAGAAATAACGGCGACGGAACATTCGCCGATTTCACCCAAGGATCGGGGTTGGCGGGTGCATTCGATGAAGGATGTTCTGCCGGAGACTTTGATAACGACGGTTTTATTGATTTACTGATTTGCGAGCAGGACCATCCGGTACAACGCTACACGCGTCTCTATCGTAATCTCGGAAATGGAACTTTTCAAGAAGTCACTGATCAGCAGGGCATTCCGCACACACTCAATTGGGGCGCGGGATTTATTGATTACGACAACGACGGATGGCTCGACATCTGGGTAGGCTCAGATTACAATGAGCAATCATTATTTTCGCTCTATGAAAATCAGAACGGAACCGGTTTTACCGATGTGACTCCCACGGCAGGTCTTCCGCGGGTGAATTACTCAGTACCTGCCTGGGGAGACTTCGATAACGATGGAGATATGGACCTCGTTATCGGCCAATTGGATTCTGCGGCTGCCGACGCGCCTATGATTCTTAAGAATCAGACTAACAATCAGAACTTCTTATTTGTCAGAGCGACGGATCAGCGCGGATGTGAAAATCAATTCGGAGCCGTCATCAGAATTTATGATGCGGCAACACATGCTCTGCTTCAGACCCGCGGGGCCGGATTGGGTGGAGGATATTTATCTCAAAATCAATACAGTACGCATTTCGGAATTTCTGAAAACGGCGCCTATGACATCGAAGTGACTTTCCCGGGCACCGGGGGAAACTTTGTCCGGATTGGTAAGGACGTGAATTCCATATTGGGTCACATGGTACCGTCGTCGCTCGGCAATGATGCATTGGAAAAAACCATCGAAGTGCGAAGAGACGGACATGTTCAAATCGGCGGCTTATTGCACATTCCCTTTCAGTCGGCGGTAACGTCGCTGCTTCACGATAATCAAACGGGCCTGACGTCAGATTTGTTAACACTGTCGTGGTGGTGCGCTCAATCTACTCCGCGCAATTATGAAGTTCAAATTTCCAACGAATCTGACTTTCAGGATCCGGAATATGTTCTTTCAGACATCCGGACAGATAGTATTCAGTTGAGATTGACGTCGCCGGGAATTTATTTCTGGCGTGCACGGATCACAGATCCGATCCTGGTTTCACCGTGGAGCGACTTATTTAGTCTCGGAATTGACACGGGATCTCCGATTTTTGAAGTGAATCCTGTACACCCGAAAAACAACGATACGCTGACGCTGTACAAGGCTCCGATCCTGAGGAAATTTGTCTGGAATAAAGTCTTGAATTCCAACGAGGGTGATAGCGTCTATTATTCATTTCGCCTTTACGGCGGCGGTCTGGACACGATCATCAGCGGTATTCAGGATACGTTTGTACAGATTTCCGGTACCCGCCTTAGAGAAGAAACCTGGTACGAATGGAAAGTTTCAATAACAGAAGGGCATTTGGAAAATTCATCCTTGCACGCATTCAATTTCAAGACGACACAACGGATTTCCATCTATCATTCCAATCTGGTACCGACCCGTTATGCTCTCGATCGAAATTATCCAAATCCTTTTAATCCGTCAACGACCTTTCGTTTTCGCCTGCCCGACCCGAGCGATGTCCAATTGGATGTCTATAATATCCTGGGACAGAGAGTTGCTACGCTTATCAAGGGCGAGATGGACGCCGGATTTCGGGAATTCACATGGGATTCCGGGTCTATTTCAAGCGGTGTTTACATCGTGCTCATTCGGGCTCAAAGTCTTACCGATCCCGGTCAAAAGTTCACATCCACACGAAAAATCGTACTTCTGAAATAATCCATTGCGCTAAAATATCTGGCATTTTCCTGCAAAAATTCTTATTATCCATCGCTATCTTCGGGCAAATAGCACAAACTTTGAATTAGATATAGAATCAGAATATTGAGCCGGGGACGGACAACCCGGCAAACGGCACTGTGCGATCACTAAGGTTTTAACGATCCGACGGAGACCCGCATCAATGTTTATTTCCCGAGAACGTTATCAGAAAGCATGTGGACCTTTTTTACTTTTTTTTTTCATCTTCTTGTGTTCATTCTATTTCGAAGGCTCTGCTCTTGCCCAGGACCACTTCGAGAAATTTTTTAGCCAACATCCTTCCGTTAATCTGCCTCTGGATCATTTCGCCTACGGATTCATTGAAAAACTAGAAACCAAGGGAATCATTCAGCCGTCCCTTGCATTGCGCAATAAGCCGTTTACGCGAAATGCTGTAGCCGGGATCATTCTCCGGCTGGAGCAAAAGCTGAAAGAAAAACCGGATTTACTTACCCGAACGGAGAGAGCATTGCTCTTGAAACTTGAAGGGGAGTTTCACGTTGAACTTGAGCGGGTTCACGCAGAAATTCCGAAGAACGAAGTCAAGAAACATATTATTGCTTTCAAGTCAAATGCCGACAGTACTTTGACCTATGTTATCGGCGATGCCTTGCTAGATGAGGCTTTTGACATCAGGCGCTCCGATTTTCGAAGAGACAGCCTCAATGAGCAATCCAGTCTCACGACGGTGCATGGCAGCGCACGCGGTGTCCTGAAGGATGACATTGCATTTTATGCGGATTTTACCAGCACCCTGATCAAAGGGTCCAAGACTATCACGAAAGGAAATTTTTCCGCTACGCCCGTGGGGACTATTAACGAAGCGAATAAAAATTTTTACGCCCTGAGATCCGATGCCTATCTGGTGATTCAGCCCAAATGGTTTCGTTTGCAGTTTGGTAAAGACCGTCTCGTGCTGGGTCCGGGAAAGCACAGCAATCTGCTGCTCTCCGACAATGCTCCGTCGTTCAGCAACGTACGGCTGGACGTCGCCTTTGAGCGTTTGAAATTTACCCACATGCACGGCTGGCTTCGCAGTGAGCCCAAACGGTTCGGTCCCGACAGCAGCGTCAGCGGTCAAAAATATATCGTGGCGCACCGATTGGAATTCAAAGTCTTTCCCTGGTTGTTTCTTGCGGGAAACGAAAGTGTGATCTACGGAGGGCGCGGATTAGAGACGCTGTATCTTAACCCCATTATGGTTTACCATATAGCCGAGCAGTATGCAGGCGATAAGGATAATAACCAAATCAGTTTCGACGCGACGTTATTTCCGGCTCCGCGATTAAAAATTTATTCGGCTCTTTTTCTTGATGACTACGTTCTCACCCGAAATCCGTTCACCTATTGGAAACAAACGTGGGCGTTCCAATTCGGGCTGTATTATGTGGAGCCGTTTCATCTTTCGGACGTTGATTTCCGGTTCGAATATTCACGGGTTGAACCGTTCACTTACGCCCACAAGTATTCTTTACTGACGTATTCCCATTTCGATGTAGGATTGGGGAGTTTTTTACAGCCTAATTCGGACGACTATTTCTTTGAGATTCGTTATCAACCTTTGCGCAAGATTGTTCTCACTGCCAATTACGAGTATACGCGCCACGGCGACGGCGATATCTATACTTCCGGGGAATCCCTCGGTTACGTGTATGGCACATCCGGAAAACATACCAAGAAATTTCTAATGGGTACCCGGGAACTCAAACATATTATCGGCGTTAATTTCCAATACGAAACTTTTCAACATCAGTACTTTTCTTGCAATTATAATTTTGTTCATGCCGCCAACTTTCAAAACGTCAAAAGTCAAAGTATCGATAAGCATCAAATTCTTGTCGGCTATCGGATCGACTATTGATTCTCTGTGAAATGGTCGAACCTCACAATTAACTATTTTCAATGTCCACCAGCTGGAAGAGAGGCCGTTTATCAAAATTGCAATCATAGGATCCCGCGGTTACCCTTATGTCTACAGCGGCTATGAGACTTTTGTCAAGGAATTGTGCGAAAGGCTGGTCACGAAAGGTTTCAAAATAACCGTCTATTGCCACAAAAATCTTTTCACGGCATATCCGCAAAGTGTTAACGGCATCAGATTGGAGTACATTCCTTCGATCGAAACAAAAGTAATGAGTCAGCTGCCTCATTCTTTTTTTTCCATCATACATGCGTGCACCATGGATTTTGACGTGATTTTCGTGGTTAACTCTGCCAATGGTCCTTTCGGATTAATCACAAAATTATTTCGACAAAGAACTATCATTAATGTGGATGGACTTGAATGGCTTCGGCCGAAATGGAAAGGCCTTGGTTCCTTGTATTTTTATTGGGCGTCCAAAATGAGCACGCGGTTATACGATGTGATCGTAACGGATTCTGCGGAAATGGAAAAAATTTATAAGAAAGAATTTCAAGCGGACTCCAGGGTGATCGCATACGGGGCCAACGTGAGAACATCCAAAAATCCTCAACTTATTAGGCGGTGGAATCTCTCAGAAGACGAATATTGCCTGATCGTCGGCAGGCTTGTTCCGGATAATAATGCAGACCTTCTCGCCCGTGAGTTCATGAAATCCAAGTCAAAAAAGAAGCTCGTGATCGTAGGAGACGTTCCCTATGCCGATTCCTACGTTGAACAGATCAAGTCCCTTCAGGATGACCGGTTGGTGTTTACCGGCTATGTTACGGATGCCGACGAGCTTGCCGAATTGTATCATAACTGCTATCTTTATTTGCACGGTCATGAGTTCGGCGGCACCAACCCAACGATGCTGCAGGCGTTGGCCTATGGGTGCGCCATTTGTGCTTTGGACACGGTCTTCAACAGAGAAATGCTGCAAGACGGCAGCTATGGGGTTTTCTTCACCAAGACCGAATTTTCATTGGCTTCGACGATTGAGGATTTAGAATTGCATTTCGAAAAAGTCAAATCATTACGGGAAAAATCCCGGACCCGAATTATCGAAAATTATACATGGGAAAAAATTACCGACCAGTATGCCGAATTGTTATATGAAGTAAGCGGCTGCGAGAATCAGGTTTCAGTAATTAAGACTAAAGAATGACTACGGTGCAGAAAGATCAGCCATTCGGTTTTGCAGTCCGTGAGAGGTCACATTTGCCGCCCTGTAAATCTCTGTTTGGAGTGGATCTCTCCATTGTTGATTATGATTCCGCAAGCGATTTGATCATCGCGCAGGCTTTGGCGCATCAGAGCTATGGGGTCACGTCATTGGCCGTACACGGCCTCGTAACCGCTATCATCGACAAGAAAATCGGTGAACATATAGCCAAGCTTGACATGGTGACTCCCGACGGACAGCCCATACGATGGGCATTAAACAGTTTTTATAATCTGGGCATCAAAGACAGAGTTTACGGACCTACGTTGACTTTGCAGGTACTTGAAAAAGCCGGTCGAAATAATCTCAAGGTGTTTTTATACGGCAGTACCACTAAGACGCTGGACAAGTTATCCGAATTTATTCGGCGAAAGTATCCAACCGTCGCGATTTGCGGTGTTCACAAAGATCGTTTTCGTGATGCGACTGTCGAGGAAGACAGCGAGGACATTGAGAAAATTAACGCTTCCGGAGCCCATATTGTACTGGTAGGACGGGGATGTCCGAGACAAGAAGCTTGGGTATCCGACCACCTTGGTAAAATCAATGCGGTGATGATGGCGGTTGGCGCTACATTTGATTTTCATGCGGGAACGGTCAAACAGGCGCCGCCTTGGATGCAAGACCGAGGATTGGAATGGTTCTTTCGTTTTCTTCAGGAACCCGGACGCTTATGGAAGAGGTACTTAATCACGAATACGTATTTTATCCTGCTCTTCTTAAAATATAAATTTATTTTGAGGAGGCCGTTTTGATGAAAAATTATTTCGGGCTTCGGCCACACGCTCTTTGTTGAAATACAGATTGTTTTGATCGCTTCGACCGTATCGTCACGCATTAATTTATTTGGCTTAAAAACGAAAAATTCGTACCTTAGACTTCTCTATGAATTTTGACGAAAAATGATTTTTGAATGCCCACGTAAAAAAGTGGAGCTCAGAGCCCTGGAATTATCCGGTGCATTTTTGAATTAAACAGTTATGCATACCTATCGTCAGTCGCTTTATATTCTCAGATTTTCCGCCGATGTCGCAGCGCTATGCGTTGCCTTTTTTTGCTCCGCCTATTTTGTTCTTCAGAACTTTAATCAGGAGCCGGACAGCCGGACTTATTTCTTACTCTTGTCGCTTGTTCTGGTGTGGTCGTTTTCGGCACGTATCACGGGTCTCTACGATGAGTTCCGCTCCCGTAATTTCAGTTTTGAATTGATATTACTGATCAAGAACATTCTCATTCAGTTTATTGCCGCGGTATGTATACTGTTTTTAATCAAAGATCTTATTCTTTCCAGGACGTTCGTGGTCCTTTACGGTGCGGCCAGCATGACAACCATCGTGTTAGAGAGATTTCTGCTGCGCCGCGCTCTGAATTGGCTGCGGGTACGCGGACGAAATTTGCGGCATATTCTGATCGTTGGCGCGGGGGAAGTCGGAAAGAATTTTTATGATACTATTCTGATCAATCCACATTTCGGTTATAGGCTGGTGGGATTTTTGGATGATCAGGCCAAGGCGTCTTTGAACGGCCACTATTTGGGCACGATCGATGAACTGGACAGGGTTTTGGCCCATAACAGCGTGGACGATGTGATTGTTGCGCTTCCCAATTACGCCACGGAGCGTTTGAACGAAGTTATCAAGGCGTGTGCGAATCACACGACCCGCGTCAAGATCATTCCCGATTATTTCCGATTCGTTTCAGACAAATTTGAAGTGAGCATGTTTGGGAGATTTCCGGTCATTTCAGTTCGAAAAGACCGGCTCGATGAAATCCATTGGTACATTTTAAAAAGGGCATTTGACGGGATCTTTTCCTTAGCGGTGTTTGTTTTTGTCTTGTCATGGCTGATTCCGTTGATCGCGCTCGCGGTCAAAGTTTCGTCGCGCGGTTCCATTTTTTTCAAACAAGAGCGCTGGGGCCGGGATAATAAGAAGATCATCTGTTATAAATTTCGTTCGATGATTCCTGAGAGCAGGGATGTGAACGCGGATGGCCATTATCAGCAGGCGTGTCCGAACGATTCGCGCGTAACGAAAATCGGAAGAATTTTGCGCAAAACCAATTTGGATGAACTTCCGCAATTTTGGAACGTCCTCATTGGAGAGATGTCGGTAGTCGGTCCGCGTCCGCATCCGACGCCACTCAATCTGGAATCCAAAGACGTGATCGAAAACTATATGCTGCGGCATCTCGTCAAGCCCGGTATTACCGGCTGGGCACAGGTCAATGGCTACCGCGGGGAGACGCGAGATCCCGATTTGATGCAAAAACGCGTCGATCGTGATATTTGGTACATCGAGAATTGGTCGTTTTGGCTGGACATCCAGATCATTTTTTTGACGATCTGGCAGATGTTAAAAGTGGATTCCAAAGCATATTGAAAAAACGCAGGACTGTAGCGCACCCAGATGCTTTTTGTGACGTGAGAAATATTTTTTCTTCTTCGGTATTTCTCCGGTTTTTTTTGTCAAGCGGAACAAGTGAACAAGAGCCGCCGGAGAAGGGACGCCTCTTTCCCCGATCATAGTACTTCAAAGCCTGTCTCCTAACTGACAAAAAAGTCAGAAGCCAATAGGCCTCCCCGGTTATCAAAATACGCTTAATCGCCCGGTGACTCAGAATCGATTTGTTATCGGTTACAGACTTGATTATTAGGCCCAAATCAAATATATTCTTTCCTCTCACGTAAGGTATATTTTCAGGAATTTTATTTTTTTATTCTCATAAGGCGTCTTATGTCGGTCGTTCGATTAATCGGCGTGCCTTTGGATCTCGGCTCCGGGCGCCGGGGAACGGATATGGGCCCCTCGGCCCTGCGTATTGCATCGCTCTCGGAGCGCTTGCAGGAGCTGGGCTATACGATCAAGGATACGGGCGATATCGTCACCAAAAATCCGGAAGTCTTGAAGGTCGGCGACGAACGCCTGAAATACCTGAGTGAAATTGCCAAAGGCGTAACGACGCTGGCGGAGACGGTAGAAAAAAGTTTGGATGCGGGTGAATTCCCGGTCGTCCTGGGCGGCGATCATTCTATTGCGATCGGCACCATCGCCGGCGTGTCATCGTATTTTCGCAAACAACAAAAAAAAATAGGCGTCATCTGGATCGATGCACACGGAGATATGAATACGCCGGAAACGTCGCCGTCGGGCAATATTCACGGGATGCCGCTCGCCGTCTCGCTGGGGATCGGTCATCCGAAATTGACGTCCGTTGGGGGCGAATATCCCAAGGTGGATCCTCTGAATACTGTGTTGGTCGGCATCCGCACGTTGGATGCGGGGGAAATTGAAAATATTCGTAAAATGGGCATCACGATTTTCACCATGCGAGATATCGATGAACAGGGAATTCACAGGGTGATAGAAAAAAGCATCGCCATCGCATCGAAGGATACGGCCGGTATCCATGTGAGTTTTGATGCGGATAGCATTGATCCGCTCGTCGCCCCGGGCGTAGGGACGCCGGTACACGGCGGACTGACTTACCGCGAAGCGCATTATGTCATGGAATCCCTGTGTGACAGCAAGAAATCTGTTTCGCTGGAACTGGTTGAGACCAATCCGATTTTAGACGTGCAAAACCGGACGGCGCAAATCGGCGTCGAATTGATCGCATCGTTTTTCGGTAAAAGAATCATTTGATTTTCTCATCCGCGTGCAGCCTGAATAATGTTAAACGCAGGAATACAGAAATACGGCTATTTCAAGGAATCGAAGTTGGTTGAAAAAAAATTCAGACTCATAGCTGTCTTCGTATTCGCATTGGGCTTTTCGGCATGCGCCGCAGAGGATGCCCATATCTACGGCGATAAGAACGGTTATGACGATCAACTGCTGCAAAATTATTTAATGCTGTCACCGGAGCGGCAGCTGCTGGATCTGGCGGGCGAATGGACAGCTACGATCGACGGCGTGAATAGAAAATTGACGGTGCCGAGCAATTACGATTATGCGGGCAAAGTCGTCTACAAACGCACGTTCACCGCGGGAGCGGAATTTAGAAATAAACATTTCCGCCTGGTCAGCTTCGGCATTAATTTTCATGCTGAAATTCGCATTAACGGCGAATTCGTGGCCAATCTCAACAGCGCCTATCTGCATACCGAAACCGATCTCACCGAGGGTCTGATCAAAACGGATGAGCCGAATACGATCGAGATCCTGGTCAACAGCCAGCTGGATTCTCGGCTGACGATCCCTCGCTATACCAATACGCTTCAGCCTAAATGGTACGGCGGAATATTCCGTGAATTATTTTTGCTGGCCATGCCCAAAACAGCGATCGATAAGTATTCCGTCGCGTATGACATTTCGAACGATTTGAAGAAATGCGATTTCACGCTCGGTATTAATTTGCGCGATTATGATTTCGGATTTCGTAAGAAAGATTCTTCGCGCACATCCGGTATCGTAGAAAAAAACTCAAAATTGCGTTACCTCATCGAAGTCTTCAATGAAGAAGATGCGGAACCGGTTTACACCAACCGGTTCAAACGGTACCGTAACGTTTGGGAAACGCCTAAAATCAGAGAACTCAATGAAGAGAATGTCATAACCGTCAATCATTTTGCGGACCGGGAAACGCGATTCTCGATTGAGAAACCTATTTTTTGGGGGCCGCTCAATCCCTACCGCTACCGTTTGGTTATCTCGTTGATGATGGGAGACGAACGTATCGATCAGATCACGGCGATGCTGGGTTTGTGCAAGACGGAAGTCCATGAACAATATTTACTTTTCAATTTTCAACCTCTGACGATCCGCGGGGTGGAATATTACGAAGATTATCCGGGCGCGGGTAATACGGTATCCTATGCGGTCATGGAACAGGATATCCTAAAAATTAAGAAAATGGGCGCCAATGTCATTTATTATAAGCACCATCCTCCCCATCCGTTCTTTTTAGAATTGTGCAATCGCTACGGCCTTTTGGTTTTCTGTGAAGCGCCGATGTGGTACGTAACCCCGGACGTTATGGACCAGCATGTGTATAGAGAGGATGTAAAAAATTATTTCAAAACGATGGTGACCGCCGGCCGGACGAACCCGTGTGTGGCTGCGTGGGGAGTCGGGTATGCACTGGATTACGGCGACAAAACCATCGGCAGCTATTTGTCGGCCATCGCGCAGGAAATTCGAAATCTCGACGCGCGTCCGATTTTTTGTACTTCCGTGTTCGGCGCG
Organism: uncultured Bacteroidota bacterium; assembly: GCA_964563165.1. Taxonomy (GTDB): domain Bacteria; phylum CLD3; class CLD3; order SB21; family SB21; genus CAZLWA01. Next base: position 11,047 of record CAZLWA010000016.1, read on the forward strand.
ACGGACGTGCATTTGGACTATGTCGATATTATCAATCTGGACGTTCGCAGCAACAATATTGTCACTGCCAACAGTTTTGTGACGAAGAGTTTATCCCGGTGGCCCAATCGCGTCGTGCTGTGCACGTACGGCGCCCAGATATTTTCCAACAATCAAAACGGCTACAGCGATCCGATGTCCGCCAAATTTCAGGCCAAATGGATCGCCGATATCTTTAAGAAATTGACCGAGTGGAAAGTTGCCGGCGGTTTTATTCGGTCATACAATGATTTTTCGCTGAACCGCTCGTACATGTATGCGAATCCGCATACCAATCAGACGATCTATACCTCGGGTCTCATGACGTATGACCGCAAAGATCGACTGGCGTATGACGTCGCTAAGGCGCTTTACAGCGATGATAAGTATGAATCCATTTCCATCGGTTTTTATGAAACGTCATTTCCAAAAACCTATCCGCTCGTCGGGCTCCTGTCGGTGGTTGTTTTCATAAGTTTTTACCGGCAAAGCGGCAAATTCAAGAACAGTGTGTTCCGTTCGACAACGAAGATATTGAGTTTTTTCACAGACATCCGGGAGAGCCGAGTGATTTCGGTATGGCCGGCGCTGGTCGTCGGTTTTTCAAGCAGCCTCGCACTGGCGACCCTGCTTTCGATCGTATTTTTTGAATTGCGGCGCAACCAAATTTTCGACGAAGTCATGGCGAACGTGGTCGTTTCCGACAGCTGGAAATCATGGCTGGACAGGCTTGCGTGGAGTCCTGAATCATTTGTATTTTCATTCCTGCTGATTTGTTTTACCGGGTTCTTTCTGCTGTCGGTGTTCATCAAAGTATTCAGTTTTGCTTTCAGAGTGTATTTATCGTTTCAGCAAGCGTTGATAGCCGGATTCTGGAGCGGAGCGCACTATCTGTTTCTTATTCCGTGCGTGATTATCCTGCAGCGATTGGTAAAAATCGATTTCTTCTTACTGGTTGCCGTGTTCTTATCGCTGGGCATGATGGGGTGGCACGTGACGCGGCTTTTTAGAATTTTGAAAATCGTTTACGACGTTTCGTGGCTAAAGATGGGCGCGATATTCGGCGGATTAGTGGTTATCATTCTCATAGTTGTAGGATCACAGTATTCCAGCCGTTACGATTCGTTCAATATGCTGGATCATACCGATAAAATTTATCAGAGCAAGAACTATTCCTTTGAATGAATCATGAAACCGGAAGAAGTATTGGAAATCTTCAGGCAAAGCGGAGCGCTCCTGGAGGGCCATTTCATTCTGACATCAGGCAAGCACAGCCCCAATTATTTTCAGTGCGCTAAAGTGCTGCAGTATCCCAATTGGGCGCAGCTTCTGTGCAGCGAAATCGGTTTGCATTTCAGCAAACATAAAATCCATGCGGTTGCAGCCCCGGCGGTAGGCGGTATCCTGGTCGGTCACGAGGTCGCCCGTACGCTCAATGCGAGGTTCATTTTTGCGGAAAGAGAAAACGGTGTGATGGGCTTTCGGCGCGGGTTTGAACTTCACCGCGATGAGAATGTTCTGGTGGTCGAGGACGTCGTCACCACCGGCGGATCCATCAAGGAAGTCATTCAGCTTTGCCGGGCGGCGGACGCCAATGTCATCGGCGCAGGGTATGTGGTGGACCGGAGCCGCGGCTCGGTAGAATTCGGTGTGCCGAAATTTTCTCTTCTTTCCGTGGATGTCACCGCGTACGATGCCGAACAATGTCCTTTATGCCGGGAAGGGAAATTACCGGCGGTTAAACCCGGAAGCCGGTCGCTGGCAAAATGAAGAGAGCCGTTCTTAAGTTAATTCATAAAAAACTGACCGCTGAAACGGCCAGGTATCGGTAATGACCTCTCATTTTCAAGTCTGTGTTCTTGGCAGCGGCAGCAAAGGTAATTGCACGTATATCAAAGCCGGCGATGTGGCGATTCTGGTCGATGCGGGACTGCCATACGGCGAGATCGAGCGGCGTTTGTCGGAAATTTCCGTTTCCGCCGCAAGCATTCAGCACCTGTTTGTTACCCACGAACATTCCGATCATGTGGCCGGTCTCAGGAAATTTGCCAAAAAACATTCCGTGCATATACACATGAATGCGCCGACCTATCTGCAGATCCGCGGGCTGCTGCCGAGAACTTTTTCTGTTAATCTGTTTGACAGTACTTTTGAAATTGACGATATTACCATACATCCTTTTTCCATTTCTCACGATGCCGCCGACCCGGTTGGTTTCACGTTCCGTTATCAAAATAAAAAGATTTGTGTTGCAACCGATATGGGATATGTAACCAAACTGGTTTTAGAAGAATTAAAGAACAGCGATGTTGTGATCCTGGAGTCCAATCACGATGAAGCCAAATTAATGAACGGCCGATATCCCTGGCCGCTCAAACAGCGCATCGCGAGTCATGTGGGGCATCTGTCGAACCGGCAGGCGGCGGAAGCTTTGTGCGCGGTCGTACATGAAGGCCTTCAATGTATTTTTCTGGCGCATCTGAGCGAGGAAAATAATTCTCCGGCCATGGCGCTGGACTGCGTCGGCTATTATTTATCCGAGACGGTCTCCGTTCCGCCGGCACTGCTCATGACTCACCAACATCGGCCCAGCGAAGTGATACACTTATAGATCGTGAGAGATCGTTCATGGCAAAAGAGATCTTAAATAAGACCGAGGCGGAAATTCTGATGGAAACGGATGCGAAGTTTTCCAAATCGGAAAGCGCGTTTCTGAAAGAAATCATTACCAAATATTATCGTCAGCCGATCCCGTTTGATCTGGAAGTCTACCGCCATTTTGCCGAGCAGCCGGTGGAGCTGCGAACCCAGATTCAAAATGATCCCTTCTGGCAGAGCATCGGGCGCTTTATCCCTCTGCTGGATTTCAGTGAAAAAGAACGCCTGAAGTTTGCGCGGGAATCGGAATGCGAGAAACTGCTTTTGTTTTTGCTTTTTGAAAAGGACCTGACCGTACTGGAAGCGGTTTTCAACAACCCGCGGCTGCCTACCAAAGTATTATTCGATTATATCAACCTGATCAAGGAACGGGATATTGAGCGCGAGGACGATAAGATCGTCCGCATGGCGCAGGCCATCCTCAAACGGCGAAGCCGGCGCATTATCAGAGCTCAGGAAATTCGCACGATTCTTTCGGGTGAAATGGACGAAGAAAAAGTGCTGACGTTACTGGTATTTTTGACCGATAAGGATCCGCACATTCGGGAATCCGCTTCCAATGCGGTTTCGATGGTTTCCCTGGAAGCCGTGGACGCGGTTATTAAGAACGATGAGGCCGTAACGCGGCTTCGCGAGCGGTTTCCGAAAATGTCCGGCATTGAATATTTTGAGATGCTTCGAACGGCTACCCGGCTGGTTTTGTCCGTGCAAGCTACGAATCAAATGATGGAATCGGGCAGCGCCGATGTGAGTCATTTGGAAATAGATTTACGGAAGGCTATGAAAAGCCGCAAATTGAAATTGCTGACCGCCAGCGAAGAAGATCCCTCCGATTTTTTCAATTTGAGCGTGCTGGCCACCATGCATGTGGATATCGACCCTGAACTGCGTGGGAAGGCCTCTGAAATCTTGTCGCTGGAGGATTTGTTCGATCTGATCGGCGACGAGTCCACGCCGCGCCGGATCGCTTCCGATATCCTGCAATTACTCGAAAGACACTCCGACCGGCAAATCAAATCCCGCGCGGAAGAGATACGCCTTCTTGAAACGGAACGGCTCAATAAGAAAATGAAGGAGATCGAAGTCAGCGTAAACGCCTACTTCGACGTGATTTTTCAGTCGCTGGGGTACGCGCGTATTAACGATCAGAAAGACGCCGTGCAAGTCCTAAAAACGTCGATCAATTATTTGCAGCAATTTCGCGCGGAAACGAAAAACGCAGATGATAAAACACTGGGTGCTGCAACGGATCTGATCAATCAGGCGTTGACGCATTTTCAGAGCTCTATCAATTCACTCTATACCGACACCAAGAAAGAGGTTTTCAGCGAATTGGAAGAAATTCAAGGCATGGTCAAACATATCCTGGATCTGAAGCATTTCAAATTCGATGAGGAATCGGACGACCCGGATGAAGAGATGGACGAGATGATACTGAACAAAGCGGTGATGATCTGGCGGACCGCGATCAGCCAGTTCCTGGGGCGCGTCAAGGATTTTGAAGAGATGCTGAAGTTAAAATGGATCAAACTGGTACCGGAAGTGGATAAAACGAGAAATCCGGAAATGATCGAAGAAGAATTACAGGAAGCATTCACGGAGATCGAAGTGCATCACAAAGGCGCCGTGGACTGCAAATTGAAGATCCAATGCCGCGACTGCAAACGCCGCGGATGCGCCTCCGAACGTTTTCTTTTGCAAGTTGATTTTCTGTTGGATGAAATCACGGATAATTTCGACAAGCTTAAAAAATAAAGAACGCCACGCACTTCCGTGCCCGGCTTTTCAAATCCCCCGCGAATGGCTAAACTTCCCCGCTCGTTCTACCAACGTCCCACGCCGGATGTCGCTCCCGATCTGTTAGGCAAAATTCTTGTTCGCGTAAAAAATAAACAAATTACGGCCGGAAAAATTGTCGAGGTGGAAGCCTATCGGAATTCCGAGGACGCCGCGTCCCACGCCCATCGCGGGGTGACGCCGAGGAATTACCTGATGTTCGGTGAAGCCGGCCATGCCTACGTGTATTTCATCTACGGCATGTATTTTTGTGTGAATGTGGTGACGGAAATGCCCGGCGTCGCCGGCGCGTGCCTGATCAGAGCTTTGGAGCCTGTTGAAGGGATCGAATATATGAACAAACGGCGGGGAATTAATTCCCTTCATGACCTGACCAACGGGCCCGGGAAGTTATGTCTGGCAATGGCGATCGACAAAAAATTGAACGGTGAAGATCTTCTGGGGGATACGTTAACTATTCTCGAAGGTGACGAGCCGGCAAAGATCAAACGCTCGCCGCGTATCGGCATTCGAGTAGCGGCGGATAAACCGTGGCGTTTTTTTATTGACGGGAACCCGTTTGTATCGAAGTCGAAATTGAATAAGTAAATATTTTTTCACCACAGAGGCACGGAGACACAAAGAAGCCTGTGCCAAAGGCGCATCAGCCTCTGGCTGAAAAAGGCAAAAGGCAAAAGGCAAAAGGCAAAAGGCAACCTCATGCTGACAGCTGAAAGCTATGAACTGAAAACTGATAACTAATAACTTCCTCACTCAACTTTCGTCGGATCGTCGGGCTTAAAGTCCAGTTCGCGGTGGACATCCCATGGCAGATCCGTTATTCCAGTAATTTAATTATCTCAGCATTCTTTTTCTCTTTGGCTAACTGAATCGGTGTAACAACGCGGCCCTGAGTCTTGTATTCAACTACGTCCCTTACTTTACCACCGCTATAATCATGATGAACGGTCAATACCTTAAACTCCGTAGAACGCTTGTCCTTGTCTGCACCGGATTCAAGCAATACCTTTACAACTTCTCTTCTTTCTAAATCGATTGCAAGCAGCAGCGGAGTGAAACTTCTCCAATCACGCGTGATATGTCTAAATTGAAGAAAAGCGTAACTATTGAGATCGAAACCATATTCGGCTATGGTTTTAATTTGTTCAACTTTGCCTGAGTCAATGGCGTTAAACAAAATCGCCGGTAGACCAAGAAGTTCATGCCGCGATGGGCGGGGCACATCGGGGGCCGTATCATAGTTCACGTTAAAATCATAGGGTTTAACGGACATGGAAAATTCATCAAAAGATAGTGTTTGGCCGTTAGCATAACGAAAACAGCCTTTCTGTGCGGGCTTTTCGAAGTTCATTTTGTCAAGTGTCTTATTGGGGCTTAGCACCGATTCCATTAGGGTTGTACAGACGGAGAAAAATTTGTGATAGGGAACGCTGTCTTCGCATACAATCCTGAAGTGCCGGCCACCCTGATAATTTACTTTGGCCAATTCGCCGGACATCCAGTCCAGTTCTTTTTTCAGACCCGTGACCGCTGAACCTTCAGTATTTGGGATGAAGATGGCCGGCGGTACCAAATCCAATTGAGACTCATGAACTGTATTATCTTGATTCCTCATACGCGCAGGTAAGAGCCGGCTTTCAACGGGTTTCAATAGAGGGGACTGAAACGTCGTAAGCGAGATACCCCTGGAATGCACAAAAATTGAGTAATTCAATCCGGGCCCACCTTCTGCAGCGCGGAATACAGGAACCTCCGTCGTAGTTTTGTTTGAGCGCCCAACAAAACGTATGTCCTGGAATCCGGCATAACGTGCCGTGTAAAATAATTTCTTAACCAATGCGAATTGCGCATCATCCGGTAATTCAATTTTTACACGCGCGAAAGTATCCCTTCCGGCCTTTTTTATTGAATCGACTTGCCCAATCAGCGTTTGCAAAGTGTCAACAATAGAAGCGATACGAAGCTCATATTTCCTGATATCGTCGACCTCTTCCATTTCATGCCCGTCAAGATAAATGGACACGCTGTCGGCGCTGATCATAACATCGTAAGGATTCTTGGGAGGCAGACTGCAACCGGTTACGATTAAGAACGCGATGGTCAAACAAAAGATCAGTTTTTTTACAATCTCCATGTTACCGCCAGCGTCGTTAGTATTTTAGATTTCATTTTTAGATTCCTCTCTTATTAAAAACATTTTCACCACAAAGGCCCCAAGGCACTAAGATACTCAAGAATCTGCGCCAAAGGCGCATCAGCCTCTGGCTGAAAAAGGCAAAAGGCAACCTCATGCTGAAAGCTGAAAGCTGAAAGCTATGAACTGAAAACTGATAACTAATAACTTCCTCACTCAACTTTCGTCGGATCGTCCGGCGTAAAGTCGAGGACTATCGAATTCATACAATAGCGGTTTCGTGTCGGCGGCGGCCCGTCGTCGAACAGGTGCCCGAGATGCCCGCCGCAGCGCCCGCACAGAACTTCTGTCCTTTGCATGCCGTGTGAACTGTCCGGTTCATAGATCACGCTGTTTTTTCGCATCGTTTCGAAAAAACTCGGCCAGCCGCATGTGCTCGCAAATTTCGCTCCCGAACGAAACAAAGCATTTCCGCAAGCCGCGCAGTAATACGTCCCAATGCCCGTGTAATTGCAGTACTTCCCGGTGAATGCTTCTTCGGTTGCTTTCCTGCGGGCTACCTGATAAATACTGTCCGGTAAAACTTTTTTCCAAACTGAGTCGGGGAGATTCAGTGTGGTCGTATCGGTTTTCGAGTAATACGGATTATTGGATTTGTCTGTCATAGTTTTATTAATTGGGTTAGGTGATTTGTTTTGGCAGCCGCACAATGCGAAAATTGTCAAAGTGAGCATAAGAAATGTCGGTTTCATTACTAAAAACTTGTAAATATATTGCGGGGAGATCATTTGGAATCTTTCGTCTATCTCATATAACTGATGGAAACTTACCGCAAGGGGCTTTCTTTGTCAACTGAAAAAATGGCCAGGAGCCAGGACCCGAATCGGCAAAAGAAGGCAAAGACAGATCTTTGCGAACTCTGCGTGAGTTAATCAGCGTTCTTTGCGGTCGAATGTGTTCTGGATTCCCGCTTTCGCGGGAATGACAATGGATGGACGGGAATGACAAATTAACGAAAACCCCTCTTTCATTTTTTGATTCTATTATTTATATTCGTTGGCATTAAATTTCATTTAACAGGGAGATTCTTGTGCCCCGATGAATCGGGACATCTGAAGGACAACTTACAGGAGCAAAGACTATTGTTTCCAGAAATTGCAAAAGCGTACGATCCGAAGGCGGTAGAAGACAAATGGTATGCATATTGGATGAAGCATGACCTGTTTCGTGCGAAGATCAATAAAAATAAGAAACCGTTCACGATCATCATTCCGCCGCCGAATGTGACCGGCGCTCTGCATATCGGCCACGCCTATAATAATGCCGTTCAGGATATTTACATTCGTTTCAAACGCATGCAGGGCTTCGAAGCACTGTGGTCGCCGGGAACGGACCACGCCGGCATTACCACACAGACCGTCGTCGAAAAACAGTTGAAGAGCGAGGGCAAAGAGCGCAAGCACATGGAGCGCGAAGCGTTTGTCGCGGAAGTCTGGAAACATAAAGAGATTTACCGCGACCGCATCATCGGCCAATTGCAAAGAATGGGCTGTTCGTGCGACTGGAAGCGCGAATGGTTCACCATGGACGAGACCTTGTCGAAAGCCGTTCTAGAAGTGTTCGTTCATTTCTATGAAAAAGGGTGGATCTATAAAGGTAATTATATCGTGAACTGGTGTCCCGCTTCTCAGACGGCAATTTCCGATGAAGAGGTGGATTACAAAGAGATCAACGGAAAACTCTGGCACTTCAAGTACCCGATCAAAGATTCCAAAGAATTTGTTGTTGTGGCGACCACGCGGCCCGAGACGATGCTCGGCGATACCGGCGTCGGAGTAAATCCGGAAGACGATCGTTATAAAAAACAGGTCGGAAAAAAAGTTATTCTGCCGATCGTCGGGCGCGAGATGCCGATATTCGCGGACGCCTACGTGGACAAAGAATTCGGGACCGGCGCTGTAAAAGTCACGCCGTCGCACGATCCGAACGATTTCCAGATGGGCAAAAGGCATGATCTCGAGTTCATCAACATCATGAATCCCGACGCGAGTTTGAATATCAACGTGCCCGCGGCATTCCAGGGTATGGAGCGTTACGCCGCGCGGAAGAAAGTTGTCGCGGAAATGGATCGATTGGGATTACTGGTGAAGATCGAAGACCACCTGACGCGCATCGGCTATTCCCAGCGCGGGAATGTGCCCATCGAGCCTCTTATTTCGGAGCAATGGTTCCTGAAAATGGACGAACTCGCCAAACCCGCTCTGGAAGCGGTTCGGAATGGTACTATTAAACTGCATCCGGAAAAATGGATCAAAACCTACGAGAACTGGTTGACAAATATCCGCGACTGGTGCATTTCACGGCAACTCTGGTGGGGGCACAGGATACCTGCTTATTATTTGCCTACCGGTGAAATGGTAGTTGCCAGGTCAAAAGATGAAGCCATTGAAAAATTCAAAATTCTGCGCCAAAGGCGCATCAGCCCCGGGCTGAAAAACTCTGCGCCAAAGGCGCATCAGCCTCCGGCTGAAGAATTCAAAACTGAAGACATACGTCAGGACGAAGATGTACTGGATACATGGTTTTCCTCCTGGCTGGTGCCATTCTCGTCATTTGGATGGCCTAAGGAAACGGAAGACGGAAAATATTTCTATCCGACTAATCTATTGGTGACCGGCCCGGATATTATTTTCTTTTGGGTTGCGCGCATGATCATGGCGGGACTGGAATTCACGAAACGGCCTCCGTTCTCTCAGGTCTATTTCAACGGCATCGTGAGGGACGAACAAGGGCGCAAAATGAGCAAGTCGCTCGGCAACGGGATCGACCCGATCGAGATCATCGAAAAATATTCCGCCGATGCGCTGCGCTTTACGATGGTCGATTCCAGCGCGGAAGGACAGGACCTTTTTCTCAGTGAAAAGCATTTTGAGACGGGCAGAAATTTTTCGAACAAGGTATGGAATGCCTTCCGCTTTCTCATGATGCACAAACAAAAGTTGCCGCTGGCGAAACCGTTACTGACCGATCCGGCGGACATCACGGATATGACCGATCTGTGGATCCTGAGCCGATATCACCGCGCCGTTGCCGGGATCACCGAAGGCCTGGAAAACTATAAACTGCACGATGCGATGCATTCGGTATACCAATTCTTTTGGAATGACTACTGCGATTGGTATCTGGAATTGATCAAAGACCGTCTGTACAACGCCGACGAAAAGATCAAAACGCAAACGCTTTCGGTCGCTCTGTTCATTATGGACGGCATTGTGAAACTCATGCATCCGATCGTTCCTTTTGTGACGGAAGAAATATGGCAGAAGCTGGATGACCGGAAAGACGGCGACAGCATCATGCGCGAAGCCTGGCCGGCCGGGGATACGCAGTGGATCGATGAACCGATTGAACAAGAGATCGAGCTTATTAAAAACATGATCGTCGCCATCCGTAATATCCGTTCGGAAATGAACATTCCTCCGGCGAAAAAAACAAATTTATTCCTGGCGGTTGATGATAAGAATATCATTGATGCGCTGCATGCGCATCAGAATCATTTTAAGAGCCTGGCGCGTGTGGAGGAGGTGACCATCGGTGCCCGTTCAGCAAAGCCTGAAAATTCAGCCAGCGCGGTCGTTTCCGGAGTGGAGATCTATGTTCCGCTCGAAGGATTGATCGATTCGGAGGCGGAACGCGGACGTTTACAAAAGGAAATTACGCGCCTGACACTGCAAGTGCACAATATCGATCAAAAATTGATGAACGGTGATTTCATAGCCAAGGCGCCGGCTCAAGTGTTGGAAAAAGAAAGATCGAAACGCGAAAATTTCATTCAAACGATCGAAAAACTCAGTTTAAGTTTACAACAGTTAAAATAGCCACGAAGACACCAAGACACAAAGGCACACAAATGTTTATTTATGATAATAATTATCTTTTGTAACTAGCGTCTTCATGCCATTGCAGCAGACTAAGTTTCTTGAATTAGCCACGAAGGCACTAAGACACGAAGTTGCACAAAGTTAATTATAATAGTAGTCTTTCTTTGTGTACCTTTGAGCCTTGGTGTCTTTGCGGCATGATTTATGACCTTTCAAAACCGGTTATCACAATCGAAACCCATTCTTCTTGACGGTGCGACCGGATCGGAACTCGAAGCGCGCGGTATCAGGCTCATTCTGCCATTATGGTCAACCGTCGCGCTTTTGAACGACGACGGCCGGAAGGTGCTGCGCAGCGTTCATCGGGATCATATCGATGCGGGAGCGGAGATCATCACGGCGAATACGTTTCGAACCAATTACCGCGCGTTGAAGAAAGAGAACATGGAATCGCAGGCAAAATCCCTGACGTACGCGGCGGTGGAAGAAGTGCGGCGGGCTTTTGACGAATCAAAAAAACAAGAATCCGTCTTCATAGCCGGTTCAGTAGCGACCGTGGAAGATTGTTATTCGCCGGAGTTGGTCCCGCCGGATCAGGCATTACGCGACGAGCACCGCCGGCACATTGACCATCTGCATGCCGCAGAAGTGGACGTGATCCTCATCGAAACGATAAATACGGTTCGGGAAGCCGTGATCGCATTGGACTATGCAAGACAAACCGAATTGCCCGTGCTGGTGAGTTTCGTCTGCAAGGACCCCGAGCATATCCTGAGCGGAGAAAAACTGGAAGATGCCGTAAAAGCAATTGCATTGCTGAATCCGCAGGCTATCCTGATCAACTGCGTCCCGGTCGATCTCATCGAAAGGAACTTGGAAATACTGCAAAGCCTCACGAAAATTGCGATCGGCGCGTATGCGAACGTCGTTCCGTCGAAGGGTAATACAAAAATTTCCCCTGAAGATTACGCCCGGTATGTGAGACATTGGATCGATACATTTCATGTGAAAATCGCCGGCGGATGCTGTGGTACGACGCCGGAACATATTCGTGCTATCGGGGAAATTATTTAAATCGATTACACGAAATATATGATATTTTTTTATCGCGGTAGCGGGAAGCCAGCCACCGTTAATATTAAAACACTACCGTTGTGAGAAAAATATTTCCGATAACGGTCATTTTTCATGTTTACCTCGTAACGTATTTGGGATATATTGCATCTTCTGTAACTTGTAACATCAAGGAGGTTTTGTGAACAAAAATATTCTGGTCTTAATTGTGGCGGGCATGCTTTTCATGTTTGCCGGTTGTAAGAATAATGAGGACAAACCCGTAAATTTCAGTTCTCAGGCCGAAGCCCAGGCATCCCTGAATCAAGGCGGAAGCGAAGATATTAGTCAGATTGCCGATCTATCGACCGTAGAAGATCTTGCAAAGAGTTTTAACGGATCGGGCTCCATAAACTTTAATAAATCACGGTTGAACCGGTCGAAGAACCTGAATAAAAAGTCTTCTTTGCAGAGTTTTGGCTATGACCCGGTAACGCACTATTGGTCGGTGGACACAACGGTGACTGAAGACGGAAACACGATTCACATAGCAGGCAAAGTCCGTTTCACCAACAGAAATATTTTCGGTTTGCCGACGGAGACTACCGACATGATGGAATTTTCCGTGGACATTTCGGCGAACGGGTCGACGGACACTTCGCAATTAGATCTGACGGCCGGTCAGGATTTCGCCGTAACCGGTATTTCCAACTACCGGGGAAGTACGGGCAATCTTACGATCAACGGCTCCGAATCGTTCAATTACGACTTGAGTTTGACCACGCCAAACGGGAATGTAGCGCTCTCTGCCGACTACAGCACGAGCGCAAATGCTATCGTTTTGTCGCCAATCAGCGAATATCCATTAAGTGGCAACATTGGATTCACTTCCAAATGGAGTGTCACGGCCGGCAACGGCATTGATTCGGGATTCCAAAGCCATAATGTGAGAGGCAGTATTACTTTTGATGGGACTCATATTGCAACACTGGTTTACGGCGGGTTTACATTTTATATCGATCTGGACACGGATGAGATCACGCCGGCATAATTCTATTAGAAAGATCAACATCAAAAAACCGTCTTGAAAACTCTTCAAGGCGGTTTTTTTATTTTGCGTTTATTCGGGGAAGAGGAGTCATCGGTGCTCGTAAGGTTATGTGCAGCAACCCGGCCATATCAGGGGCGGAGAAGAACGGGAGGTGCCGTGAAAGCAATCGCAGGCTGTCACGGCCAAGTTGTTCAGAGAAACAAAATGATTTACTTGATGGACGAATTTGTTTACATTACGGTTATTAGTCAGTTACAAACTATCAGGAGGATTTTATGAAAACCAAATTCAAATGGATCTTAGTATCGGTGATGCTTGCGGCAGTAATAGCTTTTGCAGGATGCGCCACGACCACTGATGGTCCGATCAATTTCTCGTCACAAGCCGAGGCGGATAACGCGGTTGCACTCAATCAGTTTTATATTATTTCACTTGTGGATTTATCGGTCGCAACCGCCGAGGAAGCCACTGATTTTAACGGTTCGTTTAACGATATATTATTTTTTAAGTCAAAACAACGCCTGCAAAAAACGCGCACCGCTAAAGCCACAATATATGACCCATCAACCGGTTTTTGGAGCTACGACTCCACGAGCGGAGATTCTGTATCGATCCACTACAAAATTAAGTTCACTCCGCGCGGCACGAACGGACTTCCGACCACGGCCACTACAGATATGACGTATTCAGCGGATGTAAGCGGTAGACAAAGTGAAGAGACCGGCCCTCTTACATTTCACGGCAATGCCGCCATAGATATGACCGGCATTGCGGCTTATCGGAATGCGACCGGAAATGCTGCGTTAAATGGCAGTTTTGATTTTGGGATCGGAATTGACGAAATGCAAGGCCTGCAAACCCTTTCGCTTGACTTTGTTTTCGGCGTAACTTTCAACACGTTGGCGATTTCTCCAACCGCAGCCTATCCGCTCCAAAGCGGCACTATTGACTTTACACTGCGCTTTGAGCTCACGCCAAGCTCACCAGGGTTCACGAATTATTTTGTTGGCGGCACGCTTACGTTTGACGGCACACACATTGTGAAGCTCGCGATCGGCGGATTTAATTACAATATTGATCTGGATACTGAAATCATTACACCAGCATAATTCTTCAAAAGATTTGTAAAAAAACCGTCTTGAGATTATTCGAGACGGTTTTTTATTTTGAATCGTTCAGGCTGCAGCACCTATTCGTGCGATTTTTACCCGCCCATTTTCTTACGTTTCGTGATGTATTCCGTCAAAGCGACATCGAATGGCGTGCGCGTGTCCAGCAACACGTAGTCGATATTATTTTCGCGGCATTCCTTGCGGTACGAGTCAATGAACGAACGCATCTGATCCTGATAGCTCTTACGGATATGCCACGGCTGTGTCGCCATGCGCGCCTTCGTTTCCATATCCTCGAAGATCACATCGCCGCCGTACGCGAAATCGCGTTCCTGCGGATCGAGCACGTGAAAGACAATGACCTCATGGCGTTTGTGGCGAAAATGCTTGAGGCCGGCGATAACCTTCTGGGGATCGTCAAACAGGTCGCTGATGAGGATGATCAGCCCGCGGCGTTTGATGCGCTCGGCAATTTCGTGCAGGGTCGGAGCCAGGTCGGTCTCTTCATGATCGGAATTCGTCTGCAGGGACTCCTGCAAGGTCTTCAAATAACTCATGGTTGCGCGCGGCGGCATGTGACGACGGATCTTCTTATCGAAGAGGGTCAATCCCGTCGCGTCTTTTTGGCGAATCATCAGGTACGCCAGCGCGGCGGCGAGACAGGAACCGTATTCCAGTTTGGTGACAGCGCCTGAACCGAACGTCATCGATCCGCTCGAGTCGAGCAGGATCTGTGCTTTGAGATTGGTTTCTTCCTCATAGCGTTTGACATAATATCGCCCCGTGCGTCCGTACACTTTCCAATCGATCGTGCGGATCTCATCGCCCGGCATATACGGCCGGTGTTCGGCAAATTCCACGCTGAAACCGTGATACGGGCTTTTGTGCAGACCGGTGATAAAACCCTCGACCACTAATCGCGCTTTGATCTCCAGGTTCGAAAGTTTTGCCGCGATTTCCGGGTTTAAATATTTTTGATTATCGGTTGGAATGGGTCAACTCCTAGTTGGTACAATACAATACTCAAATTTCAAATAACACACAAATCTAAAATTGTATTATCTAACGATTACTTTTTTTGATCAGTTCGATATTTTTGTAATTTGGAGATTAGTCTTATTGATTCTTGCCGTTAAAATTGCGACCGGTTAGAAATTAAGAAATCTTCTGCGTTATTAGTCGGACTGTGGATTCTCTGGATTTTGTTAGCAACTTTATTAGCTTTATTAGGATTTAGTGAGTAGTCAAACATTTTATGAAGCTAGAGCAAATTAAATTCTATCTATCTCTTAACATTGGAGCGATAGTTAATCCATTTCTCTTTTTCCAATCAATCTTACAATCAGTGACACAATTAATTGTATATTTTAAGATCAATGGAGAATTGCCTACATACGAATCCTATAATAATGATGCTGCATACTCATTGCCATTTGAAGGTGAATGGACAGTGGCGAAGGGCGGATTTATACAACAATATTTTCACTCATGGGACTTTACACAACGGTATGCTTATGATTTTGTCATTGTAGATAGTAATAATTCATCCTCTCGTCCAAATGGAAAACACAATATCGATTACTATGCATTTGAACGGAAAATTTTAGCGCCATGTGATGGCGAAGTTGTCAAAGTTAAAGATGGTACAAGAGACGGCAGGAAACCGGGTACCGGTTGGATCGACATCTTTACTACGTATTTTGCAGGCAATCACGTTATTATTAAGCATTCGGAGAAAGAATTCAGTTTCATAGCACATTTTCAGAAGGGAAGTATATGTGTCAAAGAATCGCAAAAAGTTACGAAAGGTCAAGTTCTTGGTCAATGCGGTAATTCAGGTATCTCATCTGAGCCACATATACATTTTCACCTTCAAAGTTCTGCATCGATTTTTCTCTCTCATGCTGTTCCAGTCAGATTCTCAAAAATAAAGTGCGACGGCGTACTTCAAGAACGAATAGTGATTACGCAGAGGAATGTTGTCGCTAATTATTGATCCTTTTCTATTTTTTCTCATCTAGAAAAATTCCAACAAATTGAAAAGTCACTTTGAAAGTTACTTGTAATCTGGCAATTGTGTTTTTAAATCTATTTTCGGTAGGCCGTAAATAACTTTGAATGCGACTTATCTTTGCGGGATCGATTTTCCTTCGGCCAGCATTTCCGACCAGCGGATGTACTTCTGCAGGCGATACATCAAACGATATGCGGCGGTGCGGAAAACCGGAACTTTCGATACCAGCGCTTCGCTCCGCAGGAGTTCGAGCTGCTGCTGATAATAGGGCAGGGCGGTGTCGTGAAAATATTTCGTGTATTTCGCATTGTTCTCGACGAAATGGCCGTGGTCATACGTATACACGTCGCACCACGCCGCCACGGCTCCGAGACTGAAATAGGTATTGATACTGGTGATCATTTCATCCACGCCGTCGCCGTCCAGGTCTTTCGCTTCCGCAAATGCGCCGAATTCCGTTGCGCGCATATTCGTTTCATCATAGAAGAGGACGACCGTACTGTTCTTGCCCCATTCATTGCCGTATTCGACAAAACGTAAAAATACCTCGTATCCGGGCCGGTTGTCCAGATTTAGAATTTTGATATCCGTAGGCTGGAAAGAATTTTCCGTGAACGTTTTTTCCAGGACGTATTCGTATTTATCTCCGCGTTTTTTTAGCAGCCGGAAAAATCCTTTTTCTTTCTCATCAGCCGTACTCCGCCGTGTGCCGGCAATGAGCAATTCCTCCATGCCGTCCCCGTCCACGTCGATCAGGTATCCGCGTGTATCTCCGACATACCAAATAGGGGCATCCGGCGTATCCGCCGTGCTGATCACACGCATTTCCAACAACTCTTTCTGCGTTAAGACGGGAAATGTGTAGCGGAACGAGCTAACGATGCGGCTATACGTCGTGTCTTTATTTCCGATCGTGAATAATTCGATATTCGAGACAAAGTGATCGCCTTGAAATTCCGCCGGGAAGTAGGTGATCGTAGCCTGCGGATCCACGCATTTGCCGATCCAATTTTCTTTCACGGTCCGGTAGTCGTACTTCGGATTCAATTTCGGCTGAATTTCATAACCGCCGATGCCGCCCGGTACCATGATCTTATTCAGCGGCGGCAGGGCGTCATAAAAATACGGATGGTAGTGCGGATAGCGTTCGATTGCATACTCGTCAGGAGGAAGCATGAACAAGGATTCTTCCGGCAGCGCTTTGACGGAAATGAAACGATTGGACGCCGGATCAAATAATTCGATGCCGAAGACGGTTTGCTGTATATTCCAGTGGCTGGGAATGTCCACGCTGAAGCCGTACTTCGTATTGGAGTACGTGGTCCATTCGGTTGGCTTGGATTCCGTGTGTACGTATTCTACCGGATGGCATACGAGCAAATTAAAAACGAACAATACGATGCACGCAGTGAGGAGAAACAACAGCCGGTAGCTGAGCGCTTTCATAAGCCTTACGTGTTGATGAGAATGTGAAAGAAGCATCCGGGGTTCCAGAAGACCCCGCGAAAAAAGTGAAATGACACGCGGAGAAAGACCGTTACTTGAGTTGCGAAAGGCAATGAAATAACGAATCGTCGTATGAGCGCGCGTCGGCGACTTTGATAAGCAAATTATAAAAAATGTCAGACCGGGAGTCCGCGAACAACCCTGCAATCACGGGTGCGCCGGTCGCGCGAAATGCGTGCGCAAACGTAATATCAAAAGTTTTGTTAAAATCCAGGATCAAGTCGAATTGTTTGTTCTTCAGCGCCTGAATGATACTTTTTTTGAGCATACGAAAAAACCGGATATCTTTTTTCTGAATGAGGTTGACCGAATCGTTTTGATCGGCTTGCAGCTGTAAGCGGCTCTCGACGGGGAACGATTCCAAAATCAAGAATTCCGCCTGCCCCTTCGGAAAACACGCGCTCACGTTTTCCTGAATGAATCGTACCCGTTCGCTTTCGATGCCGGAGGGCAAGTGAATAAGAATACGCCGCGCATTACCGACCATGATCCGGTAATCAATGAGGTCCATCGGTTTTCGAAACCGTGAAAACCTGACCAAAAACCTTGTCAGCAAAGATTTCACCATGGATTCGAACATAATTTATTACACGTATTTGTTGGCACCCGGGAAAAAGATCCTCACATCCGGATATCAATATAGAATTTCGACCGGATTTGCTCCAGCCATTTGTCCATTTCCTTGCTTTGTTTCTGCCTCAGGGCAAAATTCTCGATCGCCTGCCAATCATCGCGCAGATTCGCCTTGCGGGTATCGCGTTTGCCGTTGAGCCGGACAATATGATAGCCCGTGACGACGCTTGATTCGAAGGGATCGGAAACTTTCCCAACCTCCATCGCCTGTACGGCTTTGAGGAAGGTCTTGTCCTGAATCGTCGAAAGTTCCACCCATCCGAGGTTGCCCAAATTACCTTTCTTCGCGGGGTCGTCGGAATACTGCAGCGCGGCGTTTTCAAAACTGATCTTAGCGTTCGCGACGTCTTCGCGAATTTTTTGAATTTTGGCTTTTGCGGCCGTTTTATCGTCCGCCGTGGACGCGACGCCGATCAGAATATGACGCACATGAATTTTCTCGCCGGTTTTCTCGATCATTTGAATGATGTGGCAGCCGAATTCCGATGTCACTACTTCGGAGATCTCTCCGGGCTCGAGCTTTGCGGACGCTTCGGCAAATTCTTTGACGAAATCGTTGCGATTAAACCAGCCGAGGTCACCGCCTTTTTTAGCGGAACCGGGATCGTTGGAAAAGCGCTGCGCGAGTTTGCCGAAATCAGCGCCCTTGCGGATCGAGTCAAGAACGATCACCGCGATTTTCCGCGCTTCCGCAAACGCCTCGTCGCCGGGCTTCACTTCGATCAGAATCTGGCTGATATCTGCCGACGCGCCGACTTCCGGTAAACTGTCTTTATGGGTGTTAAAAAAATTTTCGATCTCCGCACGGGAAACTTTCATATCCTGAAATTTTGACGATTGGATCTTTTGCGCCAGCATTTGCTTGCGCACGGTGCTTTTATAGAGCTTCCGAATTTCTCTGATGCTCTTGCCCAGATATTTTTCCAGTTCCGCTTCGCCGCCCGCTTGCCGCACCCGTTCCTGGATCTGCTGATCGAGCGACTGTTCGACCTGCGCGTCGTCGATCGTGATGCTGTCCAGTTTCGCCTGGGCGAGGAGGATCTTTTGATTGATGAGCGCGTCAAGAACCTTCTTTTCGATTTTCGCGTAGGCCTCAATATCCGTTTCCGGATTGATGTGCTGATTCGCCGCCTCGAAATACGCGTATTGCTGCACTTCTCCGCTCATGATGACCTCGTCGTCCACTACGGCGGAAATTTTTTCAATGAGCTGCCTTTGGGCGAATACGTTGGCCGAACAAAATAATAATGTGATGACGAGAGCCGGAAAGAAAAAATTTCGCATGAACGACTCCTTGGCTTTGGCCTTTAGCTGTTGGCGATTGGCGGGTATTGATTTAGATATATCATAGTCTCTGCGGCCTCCGTGGCTCCCGTGTTTCTCTTGAATTCAAAATTAATTCAGATCCACCCACACCGATTTCACTTGCGTGTAGAATTCATAAATGGCTTCCATCCCGCATTCCCTCGTGAAGCCGGACATCCGGTATCCTCCGTACGGCATCGCCGCGTCGTACATATTGTACGTATTGATCCATACCGTGCCCGCTTTGATCTTTTTTGCGAGGGTGTGAGCCTTTTTGATATCGCGCGTCCAGATGCCTGCGGCCAAACCGTAAAACGACTGATTGGCTTTGGTGACGGCGTCATCAAAATCCTTGAAACTCATCGCTGCAAGGACGGGGCCGAAGATTTCATCCGTAGCAATTTTCATGGAATGGTCAACGTGGTCAAAAACCGTCGGCTGAAAAAAATATCCTTCGGTCCCGATACGATTGCCGCCGACGAGAAGTTTCGCGCCTTCGGATTTTCCGGATTCCACATAGCTCATGACTTTCTTCAATTGCTGTTCCGATGTCAAAGGGCCAAGCTTCGTCTCCGGATTCAGAGGATCACCCGGTATCATCTTTGAAGCGCGCGCCGATAATTTTTCCATAAATTCATCATGAATTTTTTCTTCGACGAGCAGGCGCGAGCCCGCCGTGCAAATTTCGCCTTTGTTGTAAAATACGGCCGCCGCCGCCATTTTGACGGTGGTGTCGATATCGGAATCGGCGAAAACGATATTCGGCGATTTGCCGCCCAGTTCGAGAGAAATGCGTTTCATGGTCAACGAGGCAATTTTCATGATATCCTGACCGACGGACGTCGAACCTGTAAATGCAATACCGTCCACATCCGTATGGGCGACCAACGCCGCCCCGGCCGTCTTTCCAAAACCCGGAACGACGTTGAAAACGCCTTCGGGTAATCCGGATTCGGCAAATAGTTCGGCTAACTTCAACGTACTGAGCGGTGTGAATTCCGAAGGTTTGACAACGACCGTATTTCCTGCCGCCAATGCCGCTGCAATTTTCCTTGCAGCAGTAATCAACGGAAAATTCCAAGGAATAATCAGCCCCAAAACGCCAAGCGGTTCCCGCAATGTGTAATTAAAGTAGTTTCCGTTCACCGGGATCGTCTCGCCTTCGATTTTTGAGGCAGCGCCGGCGTAGTAGGCGAAAATATCGGCTGTGATAGGCACTTCAATATTCATCGTTTCTGAAATCGGCTTCCCGCAGTCAATGGTTTCGAGGTATGCAAGCTCTTCGGCGTTTCTGGAAATGAGTTCGCTGACCTTCCAAAGGTACTTCCCTCGCCTGCCGCCGCTCGTTTTCGGCCATTTGCCCTCTTCGAACGCCTTTCGAGCCGCCGCAACCGCCAAATCAATGTCCTTACTGTCGCCTTCGGAGATCTTCGTAATCGTTTTTCCGGTTGCGGGATTTAACGTGTCAAAATATTTTCCCGAGGCACTTTCCAAAAAATTATTGTTTATAAAAAGTTTAGTGTTCTTTATGTCAAATGTCTTAACATTATTCGCTGACGGCATTTTATCTCCGGATAACATTTGAAAAAGGCGACTAGATACAGCTTTTACAAGGGTATAACGTAAAAAGGATTGGATACAAAGTCAAGGGTTTTTAACAGTTATTAACAAGTTATAAACGTATGTGTAAACAGGTTTTTACGAAAAAGTGGGTTAAACCGCTTTCATTAATGCTTTAAGTTTAAACATTAGTTCATATTGAGTGGCTAGACTGCCGATCGCAGACTGGGCTCTGGAATTTTCGCTGAAGGAATGTTTGAGGTAATTGCCGAAAACCTCCTTTTCCAGCACTTGAGTTAAGAATGGCGCCTTGGAAAACTGCCTGTGGAACATGTTTTTCCATTTTTCATCGAAGCGATAGAGGAATTCCCTGGAATAATTCTTTCCGTCACTGGCTTCGATCGCCGTTTCGCCTGCCAGAATGCCGGAATTAAGAGCGTAGGAAATTCCTTCCGCCGTAATCGGGTCGGTGAACGAAGCTGCGTCGCCGGTCATGATAAAACCGTCGCGGATCCTTGAATTTTCGTAGTCAACCGCGAGGGGGATCTTACCGCCGCTCAATGACCCGCACAATTTAGCATGTCTGAGCTTCTTTTGGGCCAGGGGATGATGGAGGAAAAAATCGTCCATGAGTTTCCGGAGATCAATTTGCCGCTCTTCGATGATATGCTGGAACGTGCCGCAGCCGATATTGGCAGTCGTGGACGAAGTCGGGAATATCCAGTAATAACCCGGCAAGATTTTGTCGTCAAAATAGAATTCAACGGTGTCTCCCAGGCCTTCCACGTTCTCATAATATCCGCGAATGGCCAGCGCGCATCGGTGCGGATCCTGATTACCCGCGCCGACCTGAACGGCCAGGCCCGAATTCGCCCCGCAGGCGTCGATCACGAGCGGTGCGCGGCAGTCTATTCTGTCCCCGCGCCGGTCAAAGGTTACGCCGACGATCTTTTCGCTCTCGATCATGAGCTGATGAACTTTCGATTCGGGCCGAAAGTCAACGCCTTCATAACGCCGGGCCTGCTGCAAAACAAGGTGATCAAATTCAAATCGGGGAAGGACGTACAAGAAAAATTCCGATTCGCCTATCGGGCGGCGAACCGTGATCTCGCTGTAATCGCTGAAAAAAAGAGAATACCCTTTGGAAAAGAATTGTACTTTCTCGAGAAAAATTTCCAGCAATTCCAAACGCTTCAGCGGTTCAAAACATTTGAACGTCAGGCCGTCGCCGCAGGTTTTGTCACGCGGAAACGAGGCTTTGTCGAGCAGCAGAACTTTTTTACCGGCTTTTCCTAAAACCGCGGCGGTGCTGCTTCCGGCGGGACCGGCTCCGGCAATAATGACGTCGAAATCAAGCGGCTGTGCCAATGGGTCGCCTTTTCAGTTGGAGATTTGATCTTGTTGCCCGCGAAACACGCAAAAAAATATTTTTTGCGCTGGCGGAAAAAAATTACCTGGATTTCACTTTCAGATCGCTTTGATTGACCGAATTCGTCCATAAAAGTTTTTCGGACTCGTCGCAGCATTCCATCGTTAGTTTACGCTCATTCTTTTTTCCGGAAAATCTCAGCAGCAGTACATTCGGGAGAGGAAAAAACAGCAGGAACTATTTTTTTTCATCTTCTTCCATGTCCAAATGAAACTTGTGGAGGAAGCGGTGAAAAACCGGAGCAAAGAGGACCGCCGCCACCGAAAGGAAAGCCAATCCGCTGAAGAGCGCATACAATGACGCGAATATTTTTCCGCCATCCGTTTGCATCGGATTGACGGGGCCCATGCCGGTCAGAATCATGGAAGCATTCAAGAACGAGTCGATCCATGACAGCCCGCCGATGAAATGATAGCCGACAATGCCTATGCCGAGCGAAAAAAACAAAATACCGAACGAAAAACCAAAATTCCTGACTAAGCGCAGGTAGAATTCTTTTTTGGAAATAAGCGGGGATTTGTGATGTTCGTACATATTTTGAATTTCCTTTCCGCGAAGGCGAAAACCCGTAAGGGCCCAGCGGCCCGAACAATGTTTTTTGGGGAGAAAGGCGCAGAAAGGTAGGGAAATAATTCAACACCTTCAATGAATTGTTTGCCGTACGCCCGAAACAAAAAAATAATTCAGGAGAAAAATATATTGCAAGGCAGGCAGTTTTGAATTTGGAATTGACGAACGGCTATTCGTACCGCAGGGAATCGATCACATTGGATCGGGCGGCTTTGAGGGCAGGATAAAAACCGAAGAAGAGCCCAACGAGCCCGGACAGCCCGAAACTCAGGAACACGGAACTCAATGTGACGACCACATTCCAGCCGGCGTACATCTTCAATAACAGCGAAGAGCCGATACCGGTTCCGATCCCGATGATGCCGCCTAAGATACAGACCACGAGAGCTTCCATGATGAATTGAATCAAGATATCTTTTTTCTTGGCTCCGATCGCTTTTCGAATCCCGATTTCCTTGGTTCGTTCGGTCACGGAAACGATCATGATATTCATAATTCCTATACCGCCAACCATCAGGGAAATCGCGGCAATGGAGGCTAACAAGACGGACAGCGTCTCATTGGTCTCTTGCGCCGTCAGAATGACATCCGCCTGATTGCGAATGCTGAAATCATTAGGTTGATCCGATCGCAGGCGATGCATGCGGCGCAGGGTACGCTCAATGTCGATCGTTGCGTCCTCCATCTTAGTATTGTCGGCGACACTGACGGAAATATTATTGATGAAATCCACGCCGAACAGCCTGAATTGCGCCGTGGAAAGGGGAATCACGATCTGGTCATCCTGGTTCTGGAATCCCGTTTGCCCTTTGCCCTCGAAAACACCGACCACCAAAAAATTCTGCCCGCTGATCTTAACGGTTTTCCCGAGCGGAACTTCCGTATCGAATAAATTGCGCACCACCTCCGGCCCCAGAACGCAAACCTTTGCCCGTGAAAGGAATTCGGTGACATTGAAAAATCTTCCTTTTTCGATATTAAAGTTGCGGACCTCCGGATAAGCGAGGGTGGTTCCCACGATGGTCGAATTCGTATTTTTTTCGAGATATTTCGCCTGTGCGTTGCGGCTGAATTCACATGAATAATTTGAGATCAGGTCGGAGGCTGTCGAGACGGCACCCGCATCGGAGACGGTCAACTTCACCGACGTTCCTGCGCCGAGCGATGCCCGGCCCTGGTTAGACGATCCGGCGCGAACATAAAGGAGATTGGTTCCCAAACCCTTTAATTGTTCATTGACACGCTGGCGTGCGCCCTCGCCCAGTGCAACCATGGCAATGACGGCGGCGATGCCGATGACAATGCCGAGCAGCGTCAGCAGCGTGCGCAAGGTATTCGCGCGCAAGGCGCTGAGGGCCGTCATTAAATTTTCAAAAAGGCTCATACGTATTCACAGCGCCTTATTTTGATGTGCTGAAACCGGAGCGCCCCTTTAGCATTTGCTTGAATTGATCGGCATCTTTTTTAGCGTCGGAATATTTAACATAATAAACCGTGGTCGTATCGGACAAACCGCCTACGATCTCGGAGTTATCGGCATCGCTTAATCCGATTTTGACCGATATTAAGATTTTCTTATTGTCTTGTAACGCGACCACGAACTTGGTCAGGGTAGAATCGGAGCCGTGATCGGATGAACGATTTTCCAGATCACCTTTCTTTATTTTTGAAGATCTTCCGCCTCTGCCCTTGTGCGCTTTCGCAGAGTCACTGCCTGGGGATCCAGAAACTCGATCCGTAACCACGCCGGCAGAAGTCAGAGTTTTCAGGTCGGCGCGCACCTCAGAAAAACTTCTTAAGAGGTCGTTGGGAATCAACATCACATTTTCCTTGTTGGCGATCTGAATGGTGATCGTGGCATTCATACCGGATTTCAACTTGTTTTCAAAATTCGCGACTTCGATAACAACGTTGAACGTCGTCACATTTTGAACGACGGTGGCCTGCGAGGCGACGCGAATGACTTTGCCGTAAAACGATTCCATCGGATACGCGTCGGCTACGATCTTAGCCCGCTCACCGATCCCTACTTTCCCGATATCCACTTCATCCACCGCGGCCGTGACGTAGACGTTAGACATATCGGCAACCTGGGCGATCGTGGTGCCCCCGCCGACATTGGTCGTGGCCGAAGCGATGATCTGGCCTTGCGATACGCCGCGCGTTAATACGAGTCCGTTGATGGGAGAGCGTACCACGGTGTCGGATAACTTCTGCCGCGCCGATACGAGGTTCGCGGTCGCCTTGGTGAATGAAGCTTTGGCCTGGACGTAGGCGACGTTGGCTTGATCAAAATCCTGCTGAGAAATCAGGCTTTTGTCCAGAAGGTCTTTCGCACGTTTCAAATTGTCGGCCTGCTGTACCACCTGCGCGATCGCCACTTCCGAATCCGCGAACGCCTGCTGAAAGGCGTTACGCGTATCCGTGGAATCTACGGTAACCATGATCTTTCCAACATAGACCCTGTCGCTTTCCTCGAAATTGAGGGTTTCGATGAGGCCTCCGGCCTTGCATTTTATTTCCACGACGTTGATAGGTGTGACTGTTCCCGTGGCGGATACGGAAATATTCAGGTCGCCGCGTTTAAGCGTCATGGGCCGCACGACGATCGCACGGGTGGCGATATTTTCCGTCGCCTCGATCTTGTCTTTCTTTTGGAAAAGAAAAACATAGATCAAAACCACGGCGATGAGCCCTGAAAATCCGAGCAGTAATTTCTTTTTCATAGAGCAATTCCGGCAAGATGAGTCGCCTTGCCGATCGTTAGACGCTTAAGCAGAGAAAAGGTTTATGTGCATTCCGGAGCGAGCGTTTCATTAAGAGCGATCAAAATCAAAACTGAAAACGAAATAAAAAGCACCGGGGCTAGCGGCGCATGCAAAAAGATTCAGACCGGGAAACGGTTCAAGATTCAGCAACCGTGCATCCAACAAGATGTTCCGGAGGCCGCGCTTACCATTTCAATTTTGCCATATTGTCTTTGACGTCCTGAGCGGATTTGTCCAATTCCTTTTGCTCTTCTGCCGTCAATTTGATCTGAATAATTTCCTCCACGCCTTTCTTGCCTAATTTTACCGGCACACCGCAAAATACATCCTTCTGTCCGTATTCGCCCTGAAGCCATACGGAGCTGGGAAGAATACGTTTTTTATCTTTGACGATGGATTCGATCATTTGAACCGCGGATGAAGAGGGCGCGTAATAGGCGGAACCCGTTCCGAGCAATTTTACGATTTCCGCGCCGCCGTTGCGGGTGCGGTCCACGAGACGGTCGATCGCGGCTTTGTCCATCAAGTCCGGAAGCGGAATACCCGCCACCGTGGTGTAACGCGGCAGCGGCACCATCGTATCGCCATGCCCGCCGAGAACGAATGCCGTGATGTCTTCGACCGATACATCCAGCTCCATGGCAATAAACGAACGGAACCGAGCCGAATCGAGAACGCCCGCCATACCGATGACGCGCTCTTTCGGAAAACCGCTGACCTTCCACGCCACATACGTCATTACGTCGAGCGGGTTCGTGACCATGACGATGATGGAATTCGGCGAACGCTTGGCAATTTCTTTGGTAATCCCTTGAACCACTTCTGCATTTTTCATTAGCAGATCGTCGCGGCTCATACCCGGCTTGCGTGCAAGCCCGGCCGTGATCAGGACAATATCCGATCCCGCGGTCTCATCATAGCCTTGCGAGCCGACCATACGGACGTCAAAGCCTTCGACCGGAGCGGATTCGTACATATCGAGCGACTTGCCTTGCGGCACGCCCGCCACGATATCGACCAGCACGACTTCATTGGCTAGTTCTTTTTCGGCGATGCGCTGCGCGGCGGTCGCGCCGACGTTGCCGCCGCCGACTACTGTGATTTTCATAATCCTTCTCCTTGAATTTCCGCCACCAAGACACTAAGACACGAAGTTCCACAAGGGGAATTTAACAAAAATTTTCTTGGTGTCTTTGTGTCTTTATGGCTATATAGTCTTTAAAATAAAAAAACGGACTCACTAAGATACGTGAGTCCGTTAAAAATTTCAAGAGCGATTTTTTTATGCTTTCGCTTCGGGAAGGGGATAGACGCTGACGCGTTTGCGCTTTTTGTCTTTTTGCTCGAATTTAACTACGCCGTCGATGAGTGAAAAGATCGTATCGTCGCTGCCGATGCCGACGTTTTTGCCGAGATGGACTTTCGTTCCGCGCTGGCGCACGATCACGTTGCCCGCGAGAATAAATTCGCCGCTGTAACGCTTGACGCCGAGCCGCTGTCCGTGGGAATCGCGCCCGTTGCGCGTACTGCCGAGACCTTTTTTATGTGCCATAATTGACTCCTAAAATTTTTTACTTCGAAATGGAATTGACTTCAATTTCCGTATACGGCTGACGGTGGCCTTTTTTCTTCTGAAAGCCTTTACGGCGGTATTTACGGAAATGGATCACTTTGTCGCTCAGTCCGTGTCTCACAACGGTCGTTTCAACTTTTGCACCTTTGACGGTAGGCGTGCCGATCCGGACATCGCCCTCTTCGGAAAGCAGGAGTACCTGATCGAATACGATCGTGTCACCGACTTCCGCTTCAGCTACGCGGGGAATGACGACCTTTTTCCCTTGTTCGCATTTATACTGAAATCCTTTGATATCGACTACTGCGTACACAATTTCCTCCGGTTATAAAAATTAGGTTGGCAATATATAAGATTGCGGCAAAGAATGCAAGATTTTTTTGGATAATTTTTAAACCTCACGTTCCGGCAGTCGGTTTTCTATAGCTTAGGTTTTTCCCTATAAAACTGCACGAGGTCGGTCGATACGGCTTGCGCGCCGAGCTGGCGGAGCAGGGTCGTCACTTGGCCGCGATGATACGTGGAATGATTCACGACATGCCGGAGCAATTGCCACAGCGGCTCGGAGAACGGATCGCCTTTCATGTTCTTATAGGCAATATCCTTTTTGAGCGTTTCGTCATTCAGGCCGGAGATGAATTTTTTCTGATCGGCTTCGACTTCCTTCCATTTCGTTTGAAGCGCGGCGTGCGACGAGGTGTCCCATGTTGTCGGAAAAGCCGTCGGAGAAACGCCGTTCCACCGCGACAGCCAGATCCACTCGGCGGCAATGAGGTGTTGAAGGGTGTCGCGAACGGATGAAAAACTGTTTTTCATGTCTTTCGTAAATGCGTCGGCTGAAAGTTTGGCCGCCGCCTCGAAAATTCTGCGATTTGCCCACGTATTGTATTCGTAAAGTTCTTTTATTTCTTCGACCATTGCTGTTCTCCCGGTTCAAAAATTAAAATTTAAGAACATTACTGTAATTTCTCAAATTCATACGGCAGGTAATCAATAAAATCGTTGACGCGAATCGTGACGGATTTGACGCGGCCGCTGTCGACCGTGAACGGAATATCTTTCATACCGAATTCCGGATCGGAATACGTGCACCAGAAAGTATTTCCTCCGAGCGGCTCCAAACGGCCGACGGTGCGGGGATGATGCTGAAAATAAATATTCAGTTTATTTTTTTCGAGTTTAATTTCAATCGAGCCGTAAACGCCGTTTACATATTTTCCGGCATATTTATCCAAACCCAAAGACGGTTTTGGCTTGCCGGCAATGATCTTTTCCTTGGCCGCCAGAGTGTCCGCGATTTCTTTTTCACCGGCCCGGAACAGCGGATAGAAAAAATCGCTGTAATTCTTATACGGCAATCCAAGAAATGCGTCGCGCAGTTGATATCCGAGTGCGACATACAGATCCTGCTGATCGCTGTTGGATACGACCACATAACCCACATTGAGCTCGGGAATTAAACACGTCAGTGTGAGAAAACCGTCCACCCCTCCGGTGTGCGAAATTATTTTTCTACCGGCATAGTCCTCCAGGAACCAGCCGAGGCCGTACGTGCTGAAATGTTTTTTGCCCTGAAAAAGCCGGCCGTTGTAATCGCCGACGATCGTATTGGACGTTTGGGTTTTTTGCAGGTTTTCAAAACTGACGACGGACTGGCCGTTAAACCGCCCGCTGTCGAGCTGCATGAGAAGCCAATTGGCCATGTCTTTGGCGCACGAAGCGATACTGCCGCACGGCGCCATGGCGTCAATATCCGGGTAAGGAATTTTTACTAATTTTCCGCCGGCCAGCGTGTGGGAAACCGACGCATTAGGATCTTTCGCCAGTGCGTTTTTGGTCGTTACCGTGCGGTTCATCTGCAAAGGTAGGAATAAACGATACTTCAGGAAATCATCCCACGTGGTATCGCAGGCCAGGGAAATAATATGGCCGTCGACAACAAAACCGGCATTAAAATATCCATAATGAGTGCGAAAACCGTAAACCGGTTTATAATTTCGCAGGTTGTAAATAATTTCCTGGCGAGAGAAGTTGGAATTCCAATTAACAAAATCTCCTTGAAAGGTCTGAAAACCCACTCGGTGACAGATCATATCGCGCAGCGTGACTTCACGCGTCGCCAGCGTATCGTACAGTCTGAAATCGGGGATCCACTTGATGACTTTATCTTCTAACGAAAGCCTTTTTTCTGATTCCAATATACACATGCTTGTAGCGGTGAAAGCTTTCGTGCACGATCCGATCAGGAACAGCGTGTTCTCATCCACTTTTTCCGGTTTACGGGCGTCGCGAACACCGTATCCCTGCATTTTGATGATCTTTCCGTCCCGCACAATCGCGACAGCCATACCCGGAATTTGCCACTGTTTCATTCCGCGGGCGAGGTACGTATCTAAACTGTCCGTAACGAAAGTATTTTGAGAAAATAATTGAGCGCTGAATAGAAGAATGAATGCTGAAAGTTGTTTCATAGAAAGTCTCCCGGTGTATTGATTGCATTTCGAGCTACTTGCCAAGCTACTTGAAAATTTCATAAAATGAACTAAAAATTGCAATTAAAATCGCATCGGCGAGATTCATTTATTGCGCAGCACTAAAAATTTGTTTAGATTGAATTGAATGGTTTAAAAAACGGTGAGGAATTCTATTTCATGCGATCGCGGCGATTGATTGTTATTGGTGTCCATGTTGTCATTTTTTGTTCGGCGGCATTTTCACAGAACAAAGTTGAAGTCAGAGTGACCACCGACCGGAATAAAATAGCGATCGGTGAAGAGCTGGTCTATTCTCTGATCATAAGGTATCCGAATAAGGTCAAATTATTGGGCGATCCGGTCACGGATTTTAGTAAGTTCGAAGTGACTCAGATCAAGAAATACGAGCCGGCGGAAGACGGCGGATTCCGGATCGAGCAGTATGATTATTCGCTGACGACATTCACGGTGGATACGTTTTTCATCGGTGCGCCGAGAGTTCCGTATCGCTCGGGAAAAGATTCACTCGTCGCCGAGGGCCCGACACGCAGTATTATCGTGGCGAGTACGATCGACAGCACGGTCAAGGATATCCGTCCGGAAAAACCTCTGATCCAGGCGGAGATCAATTGGTGGCTGCTGTTCTTGTACGTATTTGGCGGCGCACTCGTTCTGGCGGCGCTCGTTTATTTCGGAATTAAGTTATACCGGAAATATAAACAGGGAGGCATGCGCAAGCCCGTCGTGGAAATCGAACCGGTCAAAACACCGGAAGAATTGGCTTTGGAACGATTGGACGCTTTGAAGGACCGTCAGTTGATCGAAAACGGCGAATTTAAAGAATTTCATATCGAAGCGTCAAACATTATCCGGATGTATGTCGAACAAAAATTCTTGATTCAGGCATTGGAATGTACGACGTCGGATCTGATGGTCGTGTTTCAACGAAAGAAATTGGCGGAGGAGAATTACGTCACGCTGCTTCGGCGTTTTTTGGAAGTATGCGATTTGGTGAAATTTGCCAAGTATCGGCCGTCGAGCCGCGAATGCCATCAAATTATGAATGACGCATACGGGTTGGTCAAATTCATGTATGTGAAAAACGCCGAGGAAGCCCATGTGCTGCGATTTTAGATTGCAAATTGGAAAATGAACTCGATTTCGCATTAAACAAAAAACCGGAAGATGATTATGCGTTTTGGTATTGTAGTTAACATTCAAAAAGAAACGGTCGTTCCCATACTCAAAGATTTTTTGGGCGTCCTGATCGCCGGCCGGTGTGATTTTGTGATCAATCGTGAAGCCGCTACGATCGTCACGGACCGCTCCTTACGGGAAAAGATCCGTTTAGTTGAAAAAGAAAAAATGGTCGCCGACGTGGATTGCCTGATTTCATTCGGCGGCGACGGTACGCTGCTGCAAACGGCGCGGATGGCCGGCAAGACCGAAAAACCGATACTCGGTGTGAATATCGGCAAATTGGGCTATCTGACGGAAGTCGAAACGCGCGATATTCAAAGCGCTATCGAACGACTGCAGAATGGAAAATACGAGATCGAAAAACGGATGGTGATGGAGGCGCACTGGGGCGAGGCTGCCGTTTTTGCCTTAAATGATTTTGTGATCGCCAAAAGCACGGCGGGGCGCCTGATTCGCATTAAGACGCACGTTGACGGAAGATTCTTGAACACCTATTCCGCGGACGGGCTTATCATTGCTTCGCCGACGGGATCCACGGCGTATTCGCTTTCTGCGAACGGGCCGATCCTGAGTCCGACCCTGAACGCGTTCATTATTAATCCGATCTGTCCGCACACCCTCATGGCGCGCCCGCTGGTGATCAGTTCCGATCAGAAAATTCAATTACGTGTTGAGCCGGGATTCAAAGCCATTTTGACCGCCGACGGACAGGAAGAAACCGAGTTGACCCATGACGTCGAGGTCACGATCGGCGCGGCCTCACACCGGGTGCATTTGATCCGGCTGGGTGAACGGACGTATTTTGAAGTTTTACGCAGTAAATTGCGTTGGGGCGAAGACGCACGGAATAGTCCATAATGGGCGGCGTCGGGATAAGAAAAATTCACGCCGCCTGTGCTATTCGATCGTAAGCCCCGCAGCGGCAAAGCGGCTTACAACCAGGCCTAAAAAACCCGTGAACATCATCATGGCGCTAATAGTTCCAATGCCAAAAAATAGAAGATACGTCAGCGCCTCCAGAAGTGTGGGGAGCAGCAAAGCCGGCAGCACTCCCAAAAGATGGGAACTCCCTGCCAATCCGTGAATGATCCCTACGGAGAATGCGGCATGCGTATGTCGATGCGCCTCGGGCCGGCCGTGGAGTTTGGGCGTACCATGAATAAGAATGTGAACGTGCTCGGTTGCAGGCGTCGCTTGTCTCTAAGCTGCAGTTGGGTCGGTATTTTTAGGCTTGTTTATATAAGTCATACTAAAGTTCAGTAGACATGATTCCGTGGCCAGGTTGACCCCTCATCCGGGCTTTTTTTCGTCAGACCTGTTTGAATTTAGAATCCCGGTCAATCCGATACCTGTTAATAGTAATCCAATAAAGATCACGTAAGATTGAATGTGTTTTTCGTCGCCGTACCACGTGAGATTTTCCGGATTGATATTATTAAACAAGATGACTATGAAATTATTCATGCCGTGCATGATCACGGTTGGAATAATGCTGTTTGTCCGCCAGGCAACGAGTCCGAGAAAAACAGCGAGAATAAAAATTTGGATCCCGCCCCACGGGTTGAAATGAATCAAGGCAAAAACAAAACTGGAAATGGCGATAGCGCCTCCGGCGTTCATCCTTTTTTCCAACGCCCCCTGAAACATACCGCGCAAAAGCATTTCCTCGCAAAGCCCCGCCGCACCTACCGCCGCTAAAATCAAGAAAAGCCCGCCGGCAATGGTATGGATCTTGAATTCCTGAGCCAGGCGCTCCAGAATTTTTTCGGATTGCAGCTCGGGCGACAGGACGCCGATCGTGTGATCAAGAAAATCATTGATGGCGGGTGAGATCGCCTTATCGATCGCGTCCGTCACGATGACGAGCCCCAGCGCCAACACCAGGGTATACAAAATAGTTGACAATGAAACCGCATGCACACGAAACACCGGTATGAATTGTTTTTCCGAACGGCGCATCCAGACATATGCCGGTACGATAAACGCAACCGTTCCTATCAGCAAAATGAATTTGGATGCGCCGTCGCCCGGGGTCCCGCCAAAGATCCCCGTCATGGCGGCTACAGTCAGGATCATCGTCAATGTAAACCCGAAGGTTATGCTTGCTATCAGCAGAACCACCGAAGCGGCGAGCGTAAACGGCGTCTCATCGGGCGTTCGCGGTGCAATCGAATTGTCCGGAAATTCATTCATGCCTCAGTTACTCCTTACCAGGTTATGGGCCGTACCGACTGCCTCCGAAATATTTTTGAAGCCGTCCCGCTCAAGCAATTGGACCAATCTTCGGTTGATCTTTTTACATATCAACGGGCCTTCGTAAATGAAACCCGTGTAGATTTGCACAAGCGACGCTCCGGCTTTGATCTTTTCATAAGCGTCATCGCCGCTGAAAATGCCGCCGGCGCCAACAATAAGAAATTTCCCGCCGGTAGATTTATAAATATGCGATATCATCTCCGTCGAAATGTCTTTCAGGGGCTTTCCGCTCAATCCTCCGGATTCGGAATACAATTCTTCGTTCGAACACAGATGATCCCTGCGAATCGTCGTATTCGTCGCCAGAATCCCGCTCGTTTGTGTTTTTTCGACGACGCCCAGCACGCTGTCCACTTGTTGGAAAGTCAGATCCGGAGCAATTTTCACAAGAATGGGCTTTTGAGTTGAATCGTACTTAAGAGAAAGCCGCCGGTTGGTTTGAGCGAGCGCTTGCAGGATTTCTTGGAGAAAACTTTCGTCCTGTAATTCACGCAGGTTCGGTGTATTGGGAGAACTGACGTTCACGGTGAAGTAATCGGCAAGCTTCCACAATTGTTCAAAGGAAAACTCATAATCCGTGTGCGCCCGTATCAACTCAACGACTTTTGTTTTACCGATATTCACGCCGAGCGGGATGGCACGCAACAGCTTTTTTTGTTCCCATGCCTGCAGAGTTTCAGCGGTACGGCGCGCGCCGTCATTGTTGGATCCAAATCGATTGATGAGCGCTTCGTCTTTTTTCAGCCGGAAAACCCGCGGCTTATCGTTGCCCGTCTGTGCCTGCGCCGTGATCGTTCCGATTTCGGCAAAGCCGAATCCGAGGGTGTGCCACGCGGGAACCGCCTTCGCATATTTATCGAATCCTGCAGCCAGTCCGACGGGATTGGCAAATTTCAGATTGAGAATCATTTGGGCGAGGGCAGGATGAGCCTCTTGAAAAGCAAATTGAAAACGGTCAAGCCAGGCGTAATTTAATGAGAGCTGGTGAAGAAGAAAATCATGAATGGTTTCGGAATCCCATCGGAATAAAACGGGGCGGAGGATTTTTTTGTAGATCATTTTAACGT
Source organism: uncultured Bacteroidota bacterium (assembly GCA_964563165.1). GTDB lineage: Bacteria > CLD3 > CLD3 > SB21 > SB21 > CAZLWA01. The sequence goes on from CAZLWA010000016.1 coordinate 45,106, forward strand.
TTTTTTTGACTCACCCAAAATAGAGAATAAGAGCAAATTTGCAAGAAGTATTTTCCGGGGTCCCTTTGCCGATATCTGCCGTTCCGACGAAGCGATTCCGCTTCAGAAATGGGCATGCCGGCCATGAATTTTATTGAAATTTTAGGTAAAAATGCTTACTATTTGATTCACTGCACATGTAAGAAAAATCGTGACGTTGCATATGAAAAAAATAGCGAAGTGGTCCGGCAAAATTCTCCTATATCTTTCGGTTTCCGTCCTGACGTTGTTGGCATGCGTCCTGATCTTCATGCAAACGCCGGTATTCAAAAGCATTTTGAAAAATAAGGTCGTCGGCATCGTCAATAAAGAACTCAATGCCACCCTGAGCCTGGACGAAATCGGCGGCAATTTTTTCACGCATTTGACATTGATCAAGGGAAAGCTGGCGTTGGGGGACACCGCGATAATAGAGTTTGACGAAGTTGATTTATCGTATGACGCGCTTGCTTTTCTCGGACACCGCGTGGAAGTTCATGAGCTTCATATCGTCAAACCCGTTGTTTTTTTACAGAAAGATTCTTCCGGCGTTTTGAATTTCAGCCGGATCTCCAAACCCGGCGAGCCGGAACCACCGGCGCCGGCGGATTCGAACGCAGAGGCTCTAGGCGGACTGCAAATCAACGTCGATCAATTATCCATTGAAAACGGGCAGGTACGGTATGAAAACGGTACCGTCCGCACCCGCATTACCGATCTCAATGTAAATATTCAACTGCAGGCGAACGCGCTGCATCAAAATGTCAATCTCAACCGGCTCGGATTTTTCGCGGTCCGTTCGGCAAGCGACCTGGAAAAGCAGGATACGCTGCGGCTAAAAAATTTGTCTCTAATTGCCGGAGCGCACCTATTCAAGCGATCACTGCGTTTTCAAGCCGAACATCCGGAGGAAAAAGATTCATCATGGATCAGGATCGATGAATTGCGTTTACTCACGGACCGGACGGATTTTTTTGTGAAAGGCAGTCTCATTCTTCCGGACAGTACGTTTCAGGTCGGTTTGGCCTACGACGCGGAGGTCCGCGCGATGCCGCTGCATCTGGACGATGTGCGGCTGTTTGCCGGCGGTTTGCCGAATATCGGCCGGATCGAAATGGAAACGCACGTGAAAGGTACCGGTCGAAGCGCGCGCCTGACCGATCTGACCATTGCTACGCCGTCGGGCAGTTTGCGGGGCTTTGCCGGTCTGGATTTCGGCGACGAACTGGCGTATCAAACCGATTTAAGTTTCAACGGCATTAATATCGGCGGGATCCTAAGCAGAAAAGATCTATACGCCAATCTCAACGGCCGCGTGCATGCGGACGGAGTTGGCACGAAGCCGGAAACCCTGCGCAGCACCCTGCAGCTGAGTCTGGTCAAGTCCAAATTTTTCGGAGTGGATATGGACACGTTTGACATTCAAGCCGATGTGCGTAACGGCATGGCGAAACTAACGAAATTCAAAGGCCAAACGAGCGCCGGCAATTTTAATTGCGAAGGGTATTTTAATCTGCTGGATGAAACGTATCACCTCGAGACCAAATTCCGCGGCATTAACATAGCCGGTGTCATTGCCGACACCGCGTTCCAAAGTTCGATCAATTTAGCGATCACGGTGGACGGTAAAGGACTCAATCCGAAGAGTTCCAACAGCGCGTGGCGCATTCATTGTGATTCTTCCAAAGTCATGGGCCGAGACCTGCAGAATCTGTCTTTCAGCGGTTCCCAGACGAACGGTAAGATCAGGTTCGACAATGTGCAGCTGAACACGCCGTTGGCCAATGTGAATATCAAAGGTACCGTGGGCCTGGATTCGACGGTGGATTTGAAGTATTCTGTGGAGACCAAAGATTTTTCACTACTCCGGAAATACATTGGCTCCGATTCCGCCATCAAAGACACGCTGAATTTGAAGTTATTTTTTGAAGGCAGCTTGAACGGAAATGTGAACCATGTCAATACGAACGGGAGCCTGAGGCTGAAAAATTTTATTTATTCGAATATACGCATTGATTCGCTTCAGTTTGATTTTTCCGTCAATGACTTTACGCCTAACGATTTTCAGAAGGGGTTGGATTTTCAAAAGGCGGACAGCACCGTTCTGGGCAAGTTATCTTTATATGCGGGTCATGTGAATGCGGGGGGCACGCTCTTGTCGAATTTATCGGCGTCGATTACCAAAGAAAAACACAGGACACTTTTTGAAGTCTCCGGGGCTGTTGACAGTCTTAATGCATTCACCCACATTAAAGGCAGTTTAGTTTTACAGAACGAGAAAAAAGGAGAAGTTTTCATCGATAATCTGTCCCTGCGATTGTCGGGAAAAAACCTCAAGACAAAGGAAATGGTGGTCAAATTAGGTGAGGATCCGATCATGGATTCGACCTACGACCAATGGACGGAAAACTGGGAGAGCAGTAAACGGATGGACGTCCTATTCGATCTCGAAAAAAGCGTTTATGATTTCCGCTCGTTTAATATTGACAACGGGCGTGGATTTATTTCCGTCTTCGGCTTATTAGACATCAATGGCGATCAGAATCTCGACGTGAAAATCAAGGACTTGGATCTGTCCAGGGCCAATGCGCTGATCGGTTCGGATCAATCGGTGCTCGAGGGTTTACTTAATTTGAATGCGAGTCTCAAAGGGAGCTTTGAAAGGCCGATCATGCTTGCGGACTGGGGTATCACCAACGGCAAAGCTTCAGAATTCGTCTACGATAATTTTTTGGGCAATATGCAGTACTTGAACAAGAAAATTCAAGTCAATATGACGCTGAATCAAAATAAGGACAAGACCATGACGGTCGGCGGCTATCTGCCGATTGATTTGACGTTCAAGAACGTTGACAAGCGACTCACCAATCGCCCGATCAATTTCAGAATTCATTCGGAAGGGATCGATCTGCGGTTTTTGCAGGCCTTTTTCGGCAAGCAACTCACGCTCAACCGCGGGGAGCTCAAAGTAGATTTGAAAATCAGCGGTAATAAAGAAAAACCGAGTCTCGAAGGTGAAATGAAAATTGAAGGTGCCACGGTAACTTTTCCGCGCAATTCACTCGGGCAAACATTTCGAAATATGCGTACGTTCATTCGGCTGACGCCGGAGAAGATCTTTCTGGACACGCTTTTCGTTCAATCGGGCAAAGACAAAAGAGGTAACGAGTCTTTTTTGTTTGCCAGCGGAGCGGTGGACCTTGCGGACGTCATGAAAAATTTTGAATTTAACAATCTGGATAAAATCGGCTACAACATGGAAATGGAGTTTAATGATTTCGTTCCCGTGAATACAAAATCGGAAACTTCGTATCTGCATACCGCCAAAATCACCGGCGTCATGACCGTATCCGCGCAGACGCTCAACAGCACGGTTGTGAAAGGCGATCTTCAAATCAGAAATTCCGAAATCTGGGTAGTCGATCCTTCGAAAGCGAAGACGGTAGCGGCGGTCTCGAAAACTTCCGCGGGCCGGACCACCGCGGCGAACGATTATTACAAAAATCTGGATTTGGATTTAGTGGTAAGTTTGCCTGAAAATTCCGATAATGCGATCCGCAGCGCGGAAATGCTTTTGGGTCTGTATGGGGAGATTGGCCTGACGAAGCCGCCGGGGTCGGAAGATTTTTTCATTAACGGCAATGTGAGTACGAAGAAAGGCGGAAAATACGCCTATCTGAGCATTTCGTTCAGTATCGAAAAAGGGGAAATTAATTTTACCGGGGTACCCGGCGTGAATCCGAATATTGACATCGTTGCCGTGAAACGGTTTCAGTATAAAGCGGAGGCCGGCGCCAGCGACATCCCGGCGGAAGCGCAGATCAAGGTGACCGGAAAACTGCTGAAGCCCGAAATCGCCATCACGGCCGTGGAGCGCGGCACGGACAGTCCCTTGCAGGATTTGACCGAGCCGGCTGATATCCTGTCGTATCTTCTGCTCGGCGTCAAGACGAAAGATATTGCAAAAGTCGGCGGATCACAGGCGACGGATTTCGCGATGCAGGTGGCGATCAATCAGGTGTTGAACATTGTAGCCAATAAAGCCGGGTTGTCCAAATTGGAATACGTTCCTTCGGCAACGGGACAGGGTGCGACCATCGAAGTCGGAAAACGTATCAACGAAACTGTTTCCGTGACTTTCGCGGGGGGCAACGACCCGACAGCGAACCAGACACTCACGCTGGAGATTGTTGCGGACGATTTTCCGGGACTCAGACAGTGGTTGGGAAAGTCGTGGAAGAAAACAATCGAATTTGAATACAAGAAACCGGCACAAACCTCGACTACGACCCAGCAGGATATCATCAACGTGATCCTCTATTTCAGGAAGGATTATTAGGTGTTCATTGATACGCATGCGCATCTCGATTACGATTTATTCGACGGCGACCGGGAATTGATGATCCAGCGCGCTTTGGATGAAGGCGTGGATTCGATCGTGACGATCGGAACCGATATTGCCTCAAGCCGTCGCGCGATGGCATTGGCTGAAAAGTACGATGGCGTCTATGCCGTCATCGGCCTGCATCCGACCGATGCGAAAACCTTTCAGGATTCGATGCTGGATGAATTTCGCACCATGGCGCAATACCGAAAGGTCGTCGGCATCGGTGAAACCGGATTGGATTATCATTGGCCCGATTCGGCGAGAGACATTCAGCATGAGGTGTTTCGAAAACTGATTCGCCTGGGGTGCGAATTGGATCTGCCGATCGTGATTCATAACCGCGAAGCGGACGATGATGTGATTGAGGTTTTGCGGGATGAAAAAGAAAAGAATGCCTTACGCAATTTACGGGGCATCATGCACTGTTTTTCAGGCAATGAACGCATGCTCGCCGCGTCGCTGGCGCTCGGCTTTTATATCTCGTTTGCCGGGAATATTACGTACAAGAAATCGCATCTTCCTTCGCTGATTCCAAAGGCACCGGAAGATAAAATATTAATCGAAACCGATGCGCCGTTTCTGACGCCCGTTCCGCACCGGGGCGAGCGAAACGAAACGTCCTACATCAAACATACCGCTCAAAAATTGGCTGAGATATTGATGAAAGACTGTGTGTGGGTCGGCGCACGAACATCCGCCAACGCGCATGAGATTTTCCGGTTGCCCGTGGTGTGAAACATGGAGTGTGAAAAAACAGAACACCCGGCCAATTTGGGGAATTTTAACGGCAATGTTGTGACTGAAAATAAGGAGTTTATGCGGTAAGCAAGGATTGCATAATTGGTACAGGAAGTGCTATATTAAAGCGCCCCTTGCAAAAGCAAATAAAAAGGATTTTACACAATGAAATTATTTATTTTGATAATCGGGATTCTCATCCCCGGTTTCGGTCTTTTAGGTCAGGAAAAGGATCAGGAATACAAAATTATCCTTTCCGACAGCCTGACGCTGGAGCAATGCATCCGCGTGGCATTGGAAAATCAGCCGAGCATCGGTGCTTCCCAGGGAGCGATCCTTACGGCGGAATCGGAATACACTCAAGTGCTGGGTTCGCGCTTTCCGCAGGTCCAATTGGAAGCCGGCGCGTATTTTACCAATACGACCATTCAGTCATCCGGTTCCATCGCGCCAACGTCGACCATCGCACCGCAAAAGGGGTTGAATTTTGTCCCTTCGATACGCATGACGGTCAAACAACCGATCTATGATTTCGGGCGCACACAGAAATCATTGGAATCAAAAAACAAACTCATTAAGGTTGCCGAATTATATTCGGAATCAAACAAGGACGATGTGAGCCTGAATGTTAAAATCGCCTATTATAATTATGCCCTGGCTCAGCATATTCTTCGCATCAACCAGGAACGGGTGGAGCAATCGCAAAAGCATTTGGACCGGGCCAAAGGTTTTTTTGAGGTAGGTAAATTCCCTGAGTCGGAAGTGTCGAAAGCGGAATTAGAAGTGGCCAATTCAGAGTTGGATCTGGTCGATGCCAGAGGCAAAGCGCGCTTAGCCAAGGTCACGCTGAACAGCGCGATGGGCATTACCGAGATCAGCGACGATCCGAGCGATTATGTTTTAGCGACGGAGGTCACGTTCACGCCGTTCTCGGCGAATTTGAAAGAATCCATTAATCAGGCGCTGCAATCGCGGAAGGAAATCACCGCCTCGGAAATGCGTATTTTTGCATGGCGTTCGGCCTTGAGCGCGGCGAAAAATCAATCATTTTACCATCCGATTATCGCAGCCTCTGCAAGCTTAGGACCGTACACCATCCAAAAAGATCCGCTGTCACCGCAGGAGGTCCGATTCGGATACAACTTCGGGATAAACTTTGCTTTTCCGATTTTTCAAGGGCTCAGTGTGCGCGCGGAAATAGCCGAAGCGCAGGGAGGCATTCGCACCGCTACTTCACAAGCGAATATTATCAAACAACGGACGATACAAGAAGTGCAGGAGCGCTATTTCAGCGTGAAGTTTGCCGAAGAACGATACAAGGCAAGCGAAAAACTGGTCATCCAGGGCGATAGAAACTTGGCGCTGGCGGAAGGGCGTTTTATTACGGGCGTCGGATCGGCGATTGAAATTACCGATGCCAACTATTCGTTGGCTAACGCAAAGATCGAACGCACGACGGCGCTGTATAATTACCAGATTGAATTGTCGCGGTTCTCGAAAGCGACCGGTGCGATACGGAAAGACAAGTAAAAACTTTTAGGAGTGATTCATGAATAAACGAATTATGGTTTTGGCGGCATTGGCCGTCGTGATCCTTTTGATCGCGGCTGTCTTCTTCGGGAACGGCCGGTTGGGCGTGAGCTATAAACTTGAACCGGTTCAGAAAGGAGATATTTCGGTCGTGATCACGGCGACGGGAAAAATCAACCCGGTAACACGTGTGCAAGTGGGTACCCAGGTGACCGGAACGATCTCGAAAATTTATGCGGACTTCAATCAAAAAGTAAGAAAAGGCGAGGTCATTGCGGAAATTGATCCGACGTTTTTGAAGGCACAATTGCTCGAAGCCGAAGCGAATGAAGAAAGAGCCAGCGCGCAAGTCAAGCAGATGAAGCGCACGCTGGATCGTGCGACGGAGCTGCTTGATCGTAAATTAATTTCGCAGGCGGATAAAGAGGAAGCCGCAACCAATTTTGATCTGGCACTTGCTCAGCAAAAGCAAACGGCGGCGGCGTACCACCGGGCGGAAGTTTCACTGCGCTACACGACGATCGTTTCGCCGATCGATGGCGTTGTGATTTCACGTAATGTGGACGTGGGGCAGACGGTGGCGGCAAGCCTGCAAGCCCCGATCTTGTTTACCATCGCCAACGATTTGTCGAAAATTCAAGTCGAGGCGACGATTGATGAAGTGGATATCGGTAAAGTCAAAATCGGGCAGGAAGTTTCGTTTTATGTCGATGCGTATCCGGACGATCGGTTTCAAGGCGTTGTTTCCCAGGTGCGGTTACAGCCGATCACAACGCAAAATCTTGTCGGATATGAAGTGATCATTGATGTCACCAACGAGGAAAAGAAATTATTACCGGGTATGACGGCGAACCTCACAATTATCGTAGATACCAAAAAGAATATCCTCAAAGCCCCGAACATTGCGCTGCGGTATCAGCCTACCCTGACCCAGGAACAGTTTAAGAAATTTGCCGATCAATGGGGTGAGAAATTTGATCTGAAAAATAATTCGATGATGTGGACCTTGGATGGGGCTGAAGAGATCGTACCCGTCATTGTCGAAACCGGAATCACGGACGGCGCATATACAGAAATTAAAAGCGAAAAAATTTCTGAAGGTCTGAAAGTCATCACGGGCATTGTGAGCTCCATTTCCACATCCAGTGCCGCGAAGCGTTTTGGAACTTCCAAGTAGGCATGCGTAATTACAGGAATGGATAATAGAATATGTCTATGGATTTAGAAACCCGGATTTACCCGGCGCCACACACGGATTCGCCGCCGCTGATCTCCGTTAAGAATTTGAAAAAAACGTATCGCATGGGCGAGATTGACGTGCAGGCCCTGCGAAACGTGTCTTTGGAAATCCGCGAAGGCGAGTTTGTCGCTATTATGGGCGCGTCGGGTTCGGGCAAATCGACGTTCATGAATATTGTCGGCTGCCTGGATGTGCCGACCTCGGGCGACTACCTTCTCGGCGGTATTTCGGTTGCGCGCATGACCAAGACGGAACAAGCCCGGATTCGCAGCCGCAAGATCGGATTTGTATTCCAGGGATTCAATTTGCTTTCGCGCACAAGCGCACTGGAGAACGTTGAATTGCCCATGTTATACCAAGGCTTGCCTTCCGAGATCCGGCACCGGCAGGCCATGGAGGCGCTAAAGGCAGTTGGACTGGAAAAACGGTTTGACCACAAGCCGAACGAATTATCGGGCGGGCAGCAGCAGCGCGTGGCGATCGCGCGTGCCCTGGCAACCAATCCTTCTATGATCTTGGCGGACGAACCGACGGGCAACCTTGACAGCAAAACCAGTATCGAGATCATGGCCATTTTTCAAAAACTGAATAACGAGGGCATTACGGTCGTTTTGGTCACGCATGAGACCGATATCGCGCACTATGCCAAACGCAACGTCGTTTTTCGCGACGGGCGCATCATCAGAGATTACATGATCGAGACACGCCTTAATCCCGAGGAAGAAATGAAATTACTGCTTGCCACGTCCATTGTGGATAATGCGTAAACGGGAAACAAAAATATTCAATAGGGACTGGTGTTCTCTTTAAGGTCTTCGGTATGAATTATCTTAACATTCTCAAAGTGGCTTATCATGCGCTGCGGCGTAACAAAATGCGTTCGGTGCTGACGATGCTCGGTATCGTGATTGGCGTGGGTTCTATTATTGCGATGACCGGCGTGGGGTCGGGTGCTCAGCAGGAAATTGACAATCAAACGAAAGCGTTCGGCACGAATGTGATCACCGTACGATCCGGCGGCGTGACCGGCGGCGGCATTCGATTCAAAACCGCGCAGGAACTCCAATCAGGAGACGGCGATATCCTGTTAAAAGGATGTGACTTAGTCACGGCCCAGACTCCCGTCATCAGCGTAGTTGCGAGCATTGTTTCCATGGACCGCAATTGGGCGAGCCGCGTCTACGGCGTGAATACAAGCTTCACAAAGATACGCGGTTGGAGCGTGCAATACGGATCCATGTTCACGGATCAGGATTATCGTTCCGGAAATAAAGTCTGTGTGTTGGGAAGGACGGTCGCATCTAACTTATTCGGGAAGACGGATCCGACGGGCGAAACGATACGCATTCAGCGTGTTCCTTTTCGCGTTTCGGGAGTATTGGAACCCAAAGGACAATTGGCGTCCGGTCAGGATCAAGACGACATGGTCATTATCCCATTCACGACTTTTCTCAAGCGGATGGAAGGCGACAAGGCAATGGATAATTTGTTCGTATCGGTACGAACCAGCGAAGATATGCCGGAAGCGATCAAACAAATTCGAGAAATTTTGCGCTCCCTGCATCGCATTCCGGCTTACGGGGATGACGACTTTACGATTCGTACCCAGGATCAAGTCAATGAATTGGCGAAAGGCATTTCAAGAATCGTCTCCACGCTGATGATCATTGTGGCTTCAATTTCATTGGTGGTCGGGGGTATCGGGATTATGAATATCATGCTGGTATCGGTCACCGAGCGAACCCGCGAAATCGGCATCCGGATGGCCATTGGTGCAACGGAAAAAGATATTCTGTTTCAATTTCTGGTTGAAGCCGTTGTGCTTAGTTTGCTTGGAGGCGTCATCGGTTTGATACTGGGAGTTTCTACAGGATACTTAGTGCAAACCTTTACGACCTGGGCGGTAAGTATTTCACTCACGTCGGTTTTTATCTCGATGAGTTTTGCCGGCGGCGTAGGAATATTTTTCGGTTTTTATCCCGCCCGGAAAGCGGCTTCACTCAATCCCATTGAAGCGCTCAGGTTTGAGTAAATTCCCCGGTAAACCCGTCCCGGCCGCGTTGTAATCCATGTTGAGGAGAGTCGGGTTCAGAAATCGGAATGAAAAAAGTATTCCTTCCTGTCTACTCCCCGTAAGTCTGCGCTGCACACCGCTTCCACGTAAAACTTCGCGCCCATACTTTGGCGTTTTCACTGAATTGACGGCACAGTTCCGGATTGCCGATCAGGCGCTCAATGCTCTGAGCCAATGCCCCGGGATCGTGCGTGGGAACGAGCAATCCGGTTTTTTCATGCAAGACAATTTCCGGAACGGCGTTGATATGGCTGGCAATAGAAGGCAGTCCGTGCGCAGCGGCCTCCAGATATACCAGCGCAAATCCTTCGACGCGTGTCCGATGGGGCTCTCCGGGCATGCAGAAGATCGATGCGGTTTCGTAAAATCCTCTGAGAAATTCGTGAGAGAGTTCTCCCGTAAAAATCACATTCAATTTATATCGGCTTGCTAATTCGCGCAGTTCCAAAAGATATTCCTGGGTGCGCGGTTTACCCACGAGCACATAGGTCATCTGCGACTTAACGGCCTCCGGAAGTAGATTCATCGCTTGCAGTGCGATGCGGTGCCCTTTGCGCGACTCGAGCCGCGATACGGTCAATAGGATTTTGTGATCCTCCGGAATACGATAAATTTGCCTGACATTTTTGTTTTCCGTTTGTTTGTCAAACCAATGCGATGCGACGCCCGGACAGGCGAGGATAATTTTTTCTGGATTTACGCTCGGATAATTCTCCAACAGCAGGTTTCGGACGAATGCGCTTTGAATCGTAATACGCGACGGTTTTTCGAAGGCATCTTTGGCGAAGAAGATCTTCGGAAGACTGTAGTGCTTCCAGCCCCGGATTTCTGTTCCATACAAGGTCGCCGTAAACGAAATAGGTGAGAACTTATTTAAGAACGCCAGCCCGAGCAAATGCGGCCAATCCAGCGCATGCATGACGTCGAATTCATTTTTTCGGGTCCAGAAGCGAATTCTTTTCAGCAGCGCAAAGAAATGCCGGTTTTCAAAATCGCGGCCGTTGAAACGTACAATCTTGAAATCATAATTCTGATGATCTTGCCTTGAAAGCTGCTGGCCGTAGTTTGGAGCCACCACGGTAACCTCGTGTCCGATGGCGTGGGCGGCCCGGGCGAGCTCGTGCGCATACGTAGCGATTCCGCTGCGCAGCGGAGGAAATTCGTGCGTAAGCATCAAGATACGTTTCATGAAATTTGATCGTGGGTTGTAAAAAAGACTGAGGAATTTAGCCGATTTGGCTCTGAGGCGCAAGGAGAATTTAAAACGAAGCAGATAGTTTCTATTTCCCCGGTCAAGAAAAGGCTCGCCCGGGAAGTGAAGTCGAGGAACCCTCAACCTGCATAAAAAAACGGAGAGTTATTTCCGGGATTATGATTCTTTTTCCAGTCTTTTTATCAAGCGGTCGTACTCTAACCGGTACTTAAATGCCTTACGCCCGTTGATATGTATGACAGGAATTTCGAATTTATATTTTTCATAGAATTCGGGGTTTTCCTCAATATTAATTTCGACCACTTCCAGAGCGAACACGGTTTTCGCTTTTGCTATTTCTTCTTTTACCTCGACGCACAAGGGGCAATTCGTTTTATAATAAAGTTCAATCAGGATCGGTTTTGCAGGAGTTTTTGAGAACATATTTAATCCGTTATCGTGAGAGGTATCGTTTGCGTAACGGATTTACCGGTGCCCGTATCGGTCACTTGAATGACCAGGTCGACTTTTCCTTTCGGAACATCCGTCATATTAATTGCGAATGAATACCGGTCGTCGCGGCCGTTGCCCGCCGCCTCAAACGTCGAAGTAATTTTATTTTCATTTCCAAAAATGGTGTGCAAAAGCTTTGAAACGCCACGGCGGATCTGCGGCTGAATGCCGGTTGAGATCGTATAGTGCGATTTCAATGCATCATCCGTTGATAAATTATAGATTTCGAAATACAAATAAATGTCATGGGTCCTGGAAATCTCACGCGTGAAATAAGGAATGATATTCTCGCCGCGATGATCCGACGCGACAATGACGTCGCTCAATTGCAGCGTGTCATGAGAGAAGTCTTTGATTTGAATTTGGTCTCTTGACACGGCGGTGCGCCATTCCCCCAAGGTTCTCAGCTCGAGCGAGTAACTTGCAACCGAGCTGCGCGCGGACAATCCGTCCAATTCCAGTGAGCGAATAAATTGATCCCCGTAGCGGTCCTCACGGTTCAGTTTCACCGGCACGCGCGATTCGCTCACGATAGCTCCGTCCGCATTAAGCAGAAACAATCCCTCGTCGGCGCGTACGTCCATGCCGAATGTTTCATATTCTTTGTCGTCCAGACCGGCGGCGAAATACGCCCGCAGTTTCGTTTGACCGTCCCGGCCTTTGAACTGATAGACTTGCGCCTGCATGGGGAACGCTCTCGGTAATTCAAAAAGCTCTTCCGCCGTGTGGTAGGCCGATCGGGCCTCCAGCAGCGAAGCGTCATCCATTAAGAAATTACCGTTGCTGTTTTCGTCCCTGAAATAGAATCCGAAATCGGGATATTGCCACATTTGTGCGCCGCCGAGCAATCCGATATCCGGCTGTACGGAATAAAATACCGGCGGCTTGCCGTAGCGTATGTAGATTTTTCCACGCTCGGTTTTCCAGCCCGGCAAATGTTGTTTCGGTACGCTGTAACGCAGATTGGCATACGCCACGCGATTGTAATGCTCGATCTGCCTTTCGTTGGTCGTCGTGAGGTAGAGCGGATCTTTTTTCCTCCAGAAATGGTCTTCGTAGGAGCCCGATTCCTGTGCTTTCTTTTTCTTCTTGAAGGTGTCCAGTTCGCCGGGCGGCACGACATACTCAATGGCATGGTACATGTCCCGTTCTTCTTTGGTCATGAGACCGAACGCTTTTTGATAATACGCCCCGGCGCGCTCCGTTTGCCCCAGATGGTAGTAGGCCAGCGCCCCATACACGAAGGCGTCTTTGTCGCCGCGGTCGCTTTCGATCGTCAGGTCAAACAATTTCGCCATGCGCTCATAGCTTTGGATTTCCATATACAGCAGGGCGAGATGGAACAGCGCATCGCGGTGTTTCATCTGATACTGCAAACACTTCTCGTAACAGGCGGCCGCCGATTTCATATCGTCAATGCCGTAATTCGACAGGGAGACATAGGTGTTGGAGGACAGCGATTCCACAAAACTGATCATGTCTTTATACTTGAGCGCGTCGCGCTCGGCAATGAGTCCTTTGTAATAATAAGCCTCGGCAAAATAGCGGTTATATTCCCGACCTGAATGGATTTGCGCGGCCAGGATGCGATCGCAAGCATCTGCCGTCGCGATATAAAATCCCTGCTCGTACAAGATCTTGACGTGCGTCAGGTTATAATCCAAATTATCCGGATTCTGTGCGAGCGCTTTACCGATGCAGGTTACCGCGGCCCGTCGGGAGAGCACTGTGTTTTCTTCGAGATAGATCTCCGCCAAACGCTGCTGAGCTTCCGAAAAATGAGGAGAGTCTTCCGAGATCCCCTTGAGTGAATCAATCGTGGATGAGCCCGATGGACTTGCGGATAACGATCCGGTCATAAGAAAAACACACACCACATGGCGGGAAAAAATAAAAGCAAAAAGAATTTGTCGTCGGTGCATAACAAATCCTTTCAAAAGGGAGAAGAGAATAGAAGGGTGAAATTCAGGTTTTATTGCTTAAGACGTGAATGACCTACTGGAATATAGGGTTTGCGGCACGAAAAGTCAAGCGAGCAGCGCGTCTCCGGCGCGCCCTTTCGGCAAAATGGTTTCCGGCGAACTATGGCGATATTTCCCGGGAGGCGATCCGCGTAAAAATGCGCACTGAGATTCTATAGATCGTAAAGGAGAGCAGGGGACCAACCAGAATCCAGGCGGCAACGGCCTGTAAATTAGCGCTCCATAAGGACCGGATGGCACTCCACGCGTCCGTCGAAAGCATGGAAAAAATTTCCTGAACGGAGAAAGGAAACGGGTCGCTGTGAAAAATAAACGCTCCCATTTGGAAAAAAGGGATGAACAAAATAAGTTGAAGCGGTGCGGTAAAATAATTTATCAGCTGAATGGCCGGCTGGTTGACGCGGAAAAGAAATCCGAAAATCACACACAAAAGCGTAGTCGAGCCGATCATCGGAAAGATGCCGAGGCTCACGCCCAACCCCACGCTCAGTGCCAGTTTCTCCGGAGTAATACCTTGTTTCAACAGCAGGAGCAGCGGAGCTAAGAGCCGTTTATGAAGAAATTGTTTGATGATATTCATCCGGATAGTTAGTTGCATCCGTGGACTCTAAAACCTGAACGGTATCGCAGGTTCACACGTTAAGGTTGTTGGGCCTCGAAAATACCATTTGCGCGACGCTGATGTTGCGCATGCGAAAGGCGGCTTCGCAGTATCCGAGATAGTAGTTCCATTTGCGTATGAACGGCGCATCAAACCCCAAATCGGTCACGTCGGCTAAATGGCGATTGAAATTCTCACGCCATACCGACAGCGTGCGCGCGTAATCAGATCCCATGTTCTTCAGATCGAGAAGATACAGGTCCCCGGTTTCATTTACGGCACGGTTGATCGCGCCGACCGACGGCAGCAGGGAACCCGGAAAAATATATTTTTGAATCCAATCCACACTTTTACGTAAACCGTCATACCGCGCATCGGGGCATAAGATGACCTGCAATCCAAGCAGGCCGTCTTTTTTGAGTAATGCATGACATTTTTTGAAATAGGTCCTTAAATATTTGTGGCCGACCGCTTCGAGCATTTCGATCGAAATGATTTTGTCGAATTGGCCGGTGACATGGCGGTAATCACTCAGCAGCACTGTGATTTTGTCCGCCAAATTCTCTTTTTCAAACCGTGCGCGGGCAAATGCATGCTGTTCCTCCGAAATGGTGATCGTCGTAACATGACAGCCGTAGTGCCGTGCCGCATGAACGGCAAAGCCGCCCCAGCCGCTGCCGATTTCCAGTACGCGATCGGTCGGCTTGATCTTCAATTGCCTGCACAAACGGTCGTATTTTTCAAATTGGGCTTCCTGCAAACTCAGATCGGAAGATCTGAAATACGCAGATGAATAGGTCATGCCGGGATCGAGGAATGTTTTAAAGAAATCATTACTCAAATCGTAGTGTTCCGCAATGTTTTTTCTCGCGCGCTTCATCGTATTCTCGCGTGAACGGTGAATCCACCGATTGAGAATTTTCAGGATATTCGTCGCGGAAAATTTCTGCGTTGTGCCCGAAAGAGTCGGGCTGTTTTCAACATTCAGCAAAAACCAGGCAATGACCCGGGCGATGTCGTCCGTTTCCCAATCGCCGTCCACGTACGATTCGCCGAATCCGATGTCGCCGTATAAAACGCACTTCTTAAAGAAAATCGATCGTACGATCCGGATGTTCGCCTTTATATCGATACTGCCGCTCCCCAGCGAAATGGTTTCACCGTCGGGCAGGGTAAGGCGCATCCTTCCCTCGGTCATGGGCATGAGCGCCTTGACCACGACGGATTGATACAAGCTATATTTTTTATATTCAGCCCGACTGATGGGAAGCGGCTGATTAAGCATTTCTTCCATAATAAACCTCGCGTTGGAGTTCCGGGTGATCGGTTTTCTTGTGATAGGGCAATTTTCTTAAAATTAATTTAAGCGCCTGCCAATGGATGAGAAAAATAACTTTGAGCGTGATGAACGGAAAGCGCAGCGTGTACCAGCACAACCGGCCATCCGTCAATTCTTTTCGGGAACCGGTCAACGTGCTGATAAAAAACTTTTGTCCCTCCTGATAATCGTCAATGCGAAGGTTCAATGTTTCCCCCGGAGTTTTCAAATTAAAATCAAAAGTAGTATCCAGATCGGTGAAAGGGGAAACGTAAAAATATTTTTCCGTTCGCTGACAGAAACTCCCATCGTCCAATTCGTTTTGGCCGATAAAAAATAGTTTTAGTTCCCCGAAGGTGTTTCCGATTTCCGGCACCACGCAGAGCGGCTGCCCGTTCTCATCAAAACAAAAATAAAAAGAAACCGGATTGAACGTATAACCTAACGTGCACAGATGCGTGAGCAGCATCACACGTCCATTTTTGAGCGCAACGCCTTTCGAATCTAAATATTCAATAATACTTTCTTTCACATGCGTTCCGGAAAACTGCAGATGATCATCGTCGCGAAAATTAAAAACATTAAATTGGTTGCGGCTTAGTAACCGCAGAGTTCCTGCCAACGAATCCAATTCGTCGAGGTCCAGATAGAACATGAACATGCGATAGACGAACCGGTTCTTCAGCGGTTCGAGGCGATGATGCATGACGGCGCATTCGTACAAGCAGGAGTTCATGACCAGATTCTTGCTCCCGTTATCGTCCGGCACGCGTCGAGCGCGGAAGTGAACGCGTCTTCGTGAAACCCGTATTTGAAATAGCTTCCGCAAAAATAGATCGGCCCGGTTTCATTGAGTTTCGGCAGTTCTTTTTGCGCGGCGATCGCCGGTATGGAAAACAGCGGATGCGAATATTCTATCTGTTGGAGAATGGTTTTCGGATCGACACGCCCCGGATCATTGATGGAGACGAAATAATCCTTCCGTTCAGAAACGTTCTGCAGACTGTTCATCCAGTAGATCGTTGACGGCGCCGGCGCTCCGTCTTTCGTTTCGACCCGGTAATTCCATGACGACCACGCGCGGCGCGTTTTCGGCATCACCGACGCATCCGTGTGCAATGTGGCGGTGTTCTTTTGGTAATGGAATTTATTCAGCAAACGAATTTCTAATTCACTGGGATGATCCAGGAGCTTCAACGCCTGGTCGCCGTGGCAGGCTAATATGGCCTTATCGTAAACGGTGCGTACGCCGCCGGAATCCAACAGAACCGCTTTCCCGTTTTCACGCATAACTTTCACGACAGAGCGGTTGCAATGAATGCGGGTTTTGAACGGGGCAATCAGTTTCTCACGGTATTGCTGACTGCCGTTGACCAGGGTCTTCCATGGATGTTGTGTATCCAAACCGAGAAAACCATGGTTGTGAAAGAACCGAACCAGAACTGTCACCGGGAATTGCAGCATGACTTCCGGGGACGTGGACCACACGGCCGAACTCATCGGGGTTAAATACTTGTATAAAAAATCGCTTCCGTAATTCCTTTCCTCCACATATTCGGCGAGGGTGTAAGAATTGTATTTCTCGTTGTCAATGACTTCCAAACACGCGTGATTGAAACGGTCAATTTGCCTGAGCATTTTTATGAAGCGGACGTTGAAAATGTTCTTCCTCTGGGCAAACAATCCGCTCAGCCCGGATCCGCAGTACTCAAGGCCTGACGGAACGTGCTGCACACTGAAGGACATCGACGTAGGTTTCACTTCAGCGTCTATCTCGTTGAATAAACGGACCAGATGGGGATAGGTGACATCGTTGTACACCATAAAACCGGTGTCAATATAAATTGACTTTCCGTTTTCATCAATGGTGACGGTATGCGTATGACCGCCGATATGTGAATTTTGTTCAAAGACGGTGAGGTCGTATTCTTTATGCAAAAAATATCCGCACCCCATCCCGGCGATACCCGTCCCGATAATAGCCAATGACTTCATTTCCGCGCACTTCTTTTTTATCAGTAACTGAATTCCATCCGAACTTTGTGGCTCTTGCCTTTGTCGTCGTATATGTTAGAAATTCCATTGTAGACGACGAGTTTCTTTGTTGTTTTGTCATACGTCAGATGGATCGCGTCCACAAATATACGAAGAAAAAAATTATCAATACCCATTTTCAGAACAACGGCTTGCTGTTGCCGGTATGTTGTTTCACGTTCTTTATAGACGCGGAATTTATAATAACCCAGGTGGCTGGGTGCCACAAAATTAAAAACCAGCACGTCTCCTTTCATCAACGAATTCCAGTTCTGCTCGACAAAATAATTAAAGCCGGCATCAACAACGGCCGGTTCCGGCACAAGGAGCAATTTTTCTTCATAAGGGTCATCTGCCGATCCGCCCGTAAAGACCTTTATTTTGTTTCCTACGGGCTCCGCTCCCTCTGAATATCCGTTTCTGAGATCGTCGAGGCGAAAACTCGGTTTCAACGTATTGTTTTCAAAATTGACGTTTCGCCGGACGATGGTCTTTCCTTCGGCATTCTTGTACGTGAAATTCCATGTGCCCGGCCGGTCCGGCTGATCAAATTGCTCCCGCTCTTCGGTATATATCAGCCTGCCGGTCTTCTGATCCAAGGCCGACGTTGTCAAATACGTGACGGAGGGATTCTGGCTGAACGTGAAACCCAATAACGCTAATAGGACCATGAAAATGATCGGCCGCATAACCTCATCGCCTTTCAAATAAATAGTGACTTACGAACCATTCATTACCGCCATCGTAGCGCCATAGCTCCGCACATGCCATGAAAAATACGCGCCAATACACAAGCCATTTACCGGCTTGATCTTTTCCGTAGAGGTCCGCGAATAGCAGCTTGATATCCGATATATGATGGTCCATGTTTTGAAGCCACGCTTCGGATGTTTTGGAATAATGCGTTCCCTGCACGCGCCAATGGTTCACAATTCTGAAATGGTCCTGAAAATAAAGAAGCAGAGAATCGCTCGGCATCATGCCGCCGCTGAAAAAGTACTTGGACATCCAATCGGACGGGCCGCGAACCTCAAACAGATAAGCCAGCTCGCGATGCGTAAATATATGAACGAACAATTTTCCTTTCGTTGTGAGAAACGTTGAAATCTTCTCCAATAGTTTTTGATAATTCCTCATGTGTTCAAACATTTCAACCGAGACCGCGCGGTCAAAGGTCTCGTCGGTCTGAAAATCATTCATGTCCGATGTCTTGACCGAGAGATTTTTCAATCCGCGCTGCCGGGCTTGCGCATCCACATACTCTTTTTGCGTTTTTGAATTAGACACTGCGGTAACGGAGCTTGCCGGAAATTTTTCGGCGATGAAAAGCGACAGCGAGCCCCATCCGCAGCCGAGTTCCAGGATATTCTGCCCGTCGGCGAGGTCGGCGCGCTCGCACGTCAGGTTCAGCATGTCTTCTTCGGATTGATCAATTTGTGTGACGCCGCCGTTCCAGAGGCCGGAACTGTATTTGAGGTGACTGCCCAGAACGAACTGAAAAAATCGGCTTGGAATTTCGTAATGCTGTTGATTCGCCGCTTCGGTTTGAACGGCAATAGGGCTCTGCTTCAGCTTCTCGATGAAATTCATCAAATGCCGCTGCCGGGATTCCAGGTCGCCGTGTGTTTCTTCGTTCAGCCGCCGACGCAGCAAGCGGCGGATGCCGAACCGAATCACAAAATCCGGCAGCAAGTTTTTTTCGAGGATCCGATCAATCATCAGGGATTAAGTTTGGTTCTTTGGAGGTTGGGACTTCCTGATCCAGGGAACGAACGCGCTCGTCGTTCGCTGATATTCCCGGTAATCATCTCCCCGTGAACGCAGTGCCTGAGCTTCCGTGGCGGGAATACCGGTAACCTTGAACAGGAAATACAACATCAGTAGCGGACAAATGATGGACACCCAGCCGTAAGGCGCCGCCAATGCAAATACGAAATAAGAGACCCAGATCAGCCATTCGAAAAAATAATTCGGGTGGCGCGAGTAATTCCACAATCCCGCGCGGCAGGTTTTGCCTTTATGGGCAGGATCGCTTTTGAATTTCTTTAATTGCTGGTCGGCCAGCGATTCGCCAAAAAGGGCCACGATCCAGATAACGAACCCGGCCCACTCCAGAACGGATATCCGTGTCGGCCCCGGGTTGATGCAAATTAACAAAAAAGGAATGGCTAAAATCACGGCGAGTACTGCCTGAAATTCGAAGAACAGAAAAAATTTCAATTCAATGCGGCCGCCCCAATCCTTGCGCATTTGCTGATAACGCCCGTCTTCCTCATGCCCGACCACGCGCGTAAACAAATGCATCGCCAGCCGCAATCCCCAAAACGCGACCATGGTCGCAAAAAACCATTTCCGCGGCGGGTATCCGATGCCCATGTGCGCATACAGCAGGGCGAGAAGCACCAACGCAAAAGCCCAGGCAATATCCACAATACCCGCATTTTTTATCGCGCGATGAATCAGCCACACGATGAACATCAGCACCATGGTCATACTCAATCCGATCACAACCATCGGCAACATTATTTCGATCATAAAGGAACGGGTTAAGCCGTCGTGACGTTGCGCGTGAACAATTGATCGAGCCGATCTCCCGGCCCCAATTTGAATAGTTGGATCAGGACGTAGGCGGCGGTCGCAATACTGCCGAGGCACACGAGGAGCACGAGCCATACCAAACTTTTCAGCCAGTGATTTTCCTTGTAAGCGATCCAAACAAAAATAAAAACGACATTCGAATAAAAGTCTTTCAGGGTGGCTGTCATCCACGGTATCGAACCCAAATAAGACCATTCCGTGAATAAATTGCTTTGGTAGCTTGTATCGATCACGGTGTAAATCATATATACGAAGATGACGGCAAACAGAATTTTCAGAAAAGCGATCATGGCATTTTACCTTTGATTAAGTTCCGCATTTAACTCAAAATGTTTGAACGCCGCAGCCGGATGATCCTTAGAAGTTCAAGGCCTTTCATGATCGGATACGTCGGATCGAGTTCGAACCATTTGAACGCAAAATTGGGCCGGTTAGGGTCTTTATGATGATTGTTCTGAAACAATTCGCCCATGAGTAAGACATCCCAGAACAACGTATTACGGGAATAGTCGTGGTTGTCGTAATTCGAATAACCGTATTTGTGCCCGCACCAATTGACGATCGCGCCGTGAATCGGGCCCATTAAGAAATGAACCGGAAGAAGGAGATACAGCCATTCGAATCCGGCCGGAACAAAAATATAATAGAAAACGGTATAGAGCACTCCCCACAAAACCCGGACGATCCAGGAATTCGAGAGTTGGTCCAGCCAATGCCATTCCGGATAATTGCCGAGAAATTGCTGGTCCGGCAAATTTCTGCCGTGTAACAGATCCATGTAAATCGTTTTCGTTTGCATCATCATGCGGAACACGTCCTTAAAAAAATGAGGCGAGTGCGGATCTTGTTCGGTGTCGCTGAACGCATGGTGCATGCGGTGCATCACGGCATAGGCCCGCGGGTTCAGAAAGGAAGACCCTTGGCTGATGAATGTCGTGAAATAAAAAAAACGCTCCCAAAATACGGGCATGGTAAACATTTTGTGAGCGGAGTACCGGTGCAGAAAAAAAGTCTGACTGAACAGCGAAGCGAACCAGTGTACGGTAAAAAAAACAGCGATAATCATGAATACCTTTCCCCGTTAAGAGCAATCACGAGATTCTGTATGGCGCGGCTTGAACTAACCGGGAATTCCCGGAATCACGTGGAAAAAACATGCCAATAAAATAAGGATTTTAAATGAATAAAAAATCAGTTACATTGAAAGAAATCATTGCAAAGGCACGCGTCCATGACATTCACTAAAAGATTTGGCGTCGGTCTCATCATGGTATTTGTCGGCATTCTCACGGCGTTTAATTACGTCAGCACCTATCGGACCATTGACATTTTGTTATTCTTCCTGGGCATGGCTTCGGCCTTAACCGGAACGGTCATGATGTTTAGGGGCATTGAAGCGAAGAAAACCAATCCCTGATCATTCTGGTTCGACGTAGCCTTCCGGTTTGGATACGCCGCCGCCGAACAAAAATGTGCTCAACTGCTGTTTGAAAATTTCATCCGTTCTCGGATCCATTAGATTGAGCCGGTACTCGTTCATGACCATCTTAAAATGATCTTCGAACATCTTCCACGCCTGCCTGGAGACGCTTTCAAAGACTCTTTTCCCCAATTCGCCCGGAATCGGAGGCCGATCGAGCCCTTCCAGTTCCTTGCCCAGCTTGATACACTGAACCGTTCGCGGCATGCCCCGAATCCTTCGTTGTTAAAAAAAGCAAGGTATTAAACAAAACTTTTCAGAGCAAGTCCAATCTTTTTAATTTTTCCCTGCACATCGGCATCCCGGCAGGTTGACATTCGAACATTTTAACCGTACTTTGTTCCGAGTAAATTATGACAAACGTACGCCTACGCGATGGACAGGTCTGAAAACTCTTGCGGCATTGCAGACCACTGAAGGACAGCAAATATGAAAATTTCTTTCCTGCAATCCGGCGGTTTTGCCGGATTAACAAAATCTGCAGAAATCGATTTCGACAAGCTTTCTGCCGACCAGGGAAAACGTTTCCGATCTCTGGTAGAGGAATCAAAGTTTTTTGACACGCCCGACTTCGAGCGGTCCGCCCTGCCTGATGAAGAACAGTATACTATTACTATAGCGACCGCGGAGCGGACACGGGAAATCCGCCTGGGCCGTTCGACGATACCGCCGGCCCTGGAGCCGCTGATTGAGTATATCGGCCAATTCGCGCGCTTCCGGAAGAAAATTAAATCGGGCTGATACACCAAAGCAGCCCTCGTTATCACATTACACTATCCAGCTATTCTCATTCAAGAATGATTTAACAAGAGGAGGAGATGCCATGAAAAAAATTTTATTTTTGGCGGCACTGATGCTGTTTATTTTCATGCAAGCGTGGGCACAATCCACCTGGATGAACCGCAGCGCCGACAGATCCGTTTCGCTGGAAATCTTAAAGCCCAGTTATGTCAACGGAAACGATGTAACGTTTACGACGTCGGTTATTTATCTATCCACGCACATTCCCATCAATGACCATCTCCGATTCATCGGCGAGGTTCCGTATTCTCATTTTGGGGCGACCGGAGCTTTCAGCGGATCGGAAAGTTCGATCGGCAATCCGTTTGTGGGCGTTGACTACAGGAACAAAGATTCAGACGTGTCTTACGAATTTGGATTACGTTTGCCGTTGGCTTCGGATAAGAAACTGGGGGCTTTCCTTAACGGTTTTTCTACAGACTTTGATCGTGTAGATGCATTCATGCCCAAAACAGTGCCGGCCACGTTGATGATAAACCACTATCGGAAGTACCCTTCTCGGTTTGTCACACTGCTGAGAGGCGGAGTGAATTTTTTGTATTATACGGACTCCAATGTTTCGAGATCGACCGATCTGTATCTCTTATACAGCATACACGGCGGATATGAGACGGATAAATTCGGCTTTGGATTAGGATTTGGCGGCCGTGTGGTAGTCACCGGAAGCGGCGGCTCTTTTGACGATCGTTCTATTCATCAGCTCGATTTAGTCGTCCATGGCGTGTTTGACAACATTAAACCGGGACTGTATCTCCGTGTTCCGATGGATGAGCTCCTGGAGCAATTCATCGATGTCGTTTGGGGTATTAATATGGAATACGCATTTTAATTAGAACGTACCGCGGCATTCTCGAATATACGCGTGCCCGTAATTTCAAGAATACGAGTCACATAAGGGAAGATCGTCGGCCGGTGGGAAACAAAAATGATCGTTTGTCCGGAGAACAGGTCCAATATCATCCGGTGAATCAAATGCTCGGTTTGCAGATCCAATGCGGATGTGGCTTCGTCAAAAATCAGAATTTTCGGATGGCGCAGGATCATGCGCGCTAAAGCGAGGCGCTGTTTCTCGCCGCCGGATAAC